>NZ_JBQFSB010000009.1:0-207474 GCF_056537725.1 Ruegeria sp. C11
GGGTAAGGATACCACCGTATACCACAACACACACCACCAAAACGGGTAGGAAAACCCAAATTCAAAGGCAATTTCATATGCTTGGGAAAACGGCACCCAAGGGTGTCTGATCCCCTGGCATAACGGTTTGAACCTGTTGATTTCAGAGCAATGCGCGATGGGTGGCGCAGCGATAGAATCTGGTGGCCAGCAGGTAACGGTCAGCGTGGTTTCAAGCGGATGCGCCCAGAACTCATCCGCCAAACGAAATGCTCATACCCCTTGTCGAGTTCGCCATCCAACCAGGCTAAAACACGCAAACAAGATTGCGGCGACGCAAACAATCGAGGGACCCGCGGGCGTGTCAAAAACATATGCCCCTCGCAACCCGGCGACGGCCGATACGGTTCCGATCGCCGCGGCGATCAATGCCATCGATTCCGGTGACCGGGCCAGACTTCGCGCGGCGGCTGCCGGAATGATCAACATGGCGGCGATCAACAGAACGCCGACGACCTTGATCGCAACTGCGACAGTGACAGCGAGGGACAGGGTCAGGATCAACTGTTCCCTCTTGGGATCAAAACCGCTGGCATAGGCCAGCTCTTCATTGAGTGTTGCGGTCAGAAGCTGGGACCAGCGCCAGGCGATCAATGCAACGACCAGCGCTGCGCCGCCCCAGATCACAGCCAGATCAGTACGCGACACGGCCAGAATATCACCAAAAAGATAGGCCATCAGGTCGATACGTACGCCGGACAGGAACGAAACCGCAACCAGACCGAACGCAAGGGCAGAATGCGCCAAAACCCCCAACAGCGTATCCATCGCGTAACCGCGACCCGCCAGAAATGTCACCGTCAGCGCCATCAAAAGCGCAACCGCCAGCGCACCCGGGAAAACCGACATCTGAAACGTGAGTGACAGTGCAACACCCAGGATCGCGGCATGTGCTGTTGCGTCTCCGAAATAGGCCATGCGACGCCAGACGACAAAACACCCCAGCGGCGCCGCTGCAAAGGCCACGCCAACACCTGCGAGTGTTGCTCGCGTCATAAAATCATCCAGCATTATTCCGCGGCTTCCTGAATGTTATCATTGTGGTCATGATGGTGATCATGCTCGTGCCGATAAAGGGCAAGCGCACCACCGGTACCTGTTCCAAACAAAGCTCGATATTCCGGGGCCGAGGCCACGACCGCAGGAGAGCCTTCGCAACAGACATGACCGTTTAGGCAAATGACCCGGTCAGAGGCACTCATGACCACATGCAACTCGTGACTGATCATCAGCACGGCACACCCGGTTTCGCGGCGCACCTCCTCGATCTGCTGATAGAATGCTGCAGAACCCCGCTGATCCAGACCTTGCGTCGCTTCATCCAGCAACAGGATGTCCGGCCGATTGATCAGGGCGCGGGCCAGCAGCACACGCTGGAACTGCCCGCCAGAAAGTTGCGACATCTGGGATTTCAACAGATCCGGCACACCGGCCGCTTTGAGCGCGTCCATGCTGCCTTGCCGCGACACACGGGAAGTCAGACGCATGAAACGTTCCACCGTGATCGGCATCGTCGGATCGATATGCAGTTTTTGCGGCACATAGCCGATTTTCAGCCCCGGCTTATGTGTCACCTGTCCTGCCGAAAGCGGGGTCGCGCCAATGATGGCCCGCAACAGACTGGTCTTGCCCGAACCATTAGGCCCGACAATGGTCACGATCTCACCCGGCTCGACCGTCATGTTCACATGGCGCAAAACCGTGTTGGCACCATAGCGCACGCTGAGATCTTCAACAGTAACAAGGGTCATTTCTAGGCCTTTTCGGTGCAGTCCGGGCAGATTCCCTCGGCTTCTACAACCGTTCGCTCAATCTCGAAACCCGCAGCACGCGCAGCGGCGCCGAGCACACTTTTGGCGGGGGCCGTCTGTGCCTCTGCCACCATATCGCATTTCCGGCAAATCATGAAGGCGGGCGAATGCACGGCACCGGGATGGGAACAGGCGACAAAGGCGTTCAACCGCTCGATCTTGTGTACGAATCCATTGTCGACAAGAAAATCAAGCGCGCGATAGGCTACTGGCGGCTGTGATCCGAACCCTTCCTCGCGCAGGCGGTCAAGAATTGCGTAAGCGCCAAGCGCCCGGTGTTCCTGAAGCAGCATCTCAAGCACCTTGCGCCGAACCGGAGTCAGGCGCAGGCCTTCTTCGCTGCATCGTTTCTCGGCATTGGACAGGCCGGATTCGACGCAGTTTTCGTGGTCATGTTTGTGGAACCCAACAAGGCCCGATTCATCTGCGGGAACGGATGGCGTCTCGCTTGTCATGTTATTCCATATCATCTATAGCGCTCGTAACGTTATAAAATCACACAGAGGGTCTGATGTCCAGAAAGCTCCTTCCAGTTTCGATTACAGCTGCGCTAATAGGCAGCACGGCAATTGCCGAGGCCCCGAATGTCGCGGTCGATATTGCGCCAGTACATTCCCTGGTCGCACGAGTGATGGACGGTGTAGGCGAACCAGACTTGATCGTGCCACCGGGTGCATCACCGCATGAATACAATCTACGCCCGTCCGAGGCAGCCGCGCTGCAAGAGGCGAACCTTGTGTTCTGGATGGGCGAGGACCTGACACCCTGGATGGAAGGCGCTGTTGAAACCCTCGCGGACCGCGCAACCGTCGTGAGCTTGCTGGAGGCTGACGGCACCATCCTTCTGGAGTCCCGCGAGAGCGCCTTGTTCGAAGCACATGACCACGGTGATCACGATGACCACGGTGACGACGCGCACGCTGAAGAAGAAGATCATGATGATCACGGTGACGAAGCGCACGCCGAAGACGAAGATCATGATGATCACGCCCATGACGAAGACCACGCGCATGAAGACGAACACGAGGAACATGCCGAAGGTGACGATCACGACCACGAAGAGCATGAAGGCCATGACGACCACGATGATCACGGCCATGGCGCGCATGATCCACATGCATGGCTTTCGCCTGAAAACGCCGGGGTTTGGCTGAATGTGATCGCTGCTCAGCTTTCGTCGATCGATCCGGACAATGCGGGTGCATATTTCGCCAACGCCGCAGCGGCCCGCACCGAGATGGAGGCGCTGTCCGCCGAAGTGGCCGAAATGCTGGAACCCGTTCGCGGTGGCAGCTTTGTCGTGTTTCATGACGCCTATCAGTATTTTGAGGGCGCGTTCGACTTTCCGGCCTCGGGTGCAATTTCCCTGAGCGATGCATCCGACCCGAGCCCGGCCCGCATAGCCAAGATTCAAGATCGCATTCGCAATGAGGGTGTGAATTGTGTCCTCGCTGAACCGCAGTTCAACCCCGGCATCGTCGAAGTTGTACTGGATGGAACGGATGCGAATACCGGTGTGGTCGATCCGCTTGGGGCAGAGTTTGAACCCGGCGCGACCCTGTACCCGCAAGTCATCCGGGCCATAGCCAAAACGCTGGCCGAGTGCCTTTGAACCCTTCCATCAGCCCGGTCGAGCCAAGCGCATAGACCGGGCTGATCCCGCCCGGCTCTACAAATCCGGTGGAACCTGTCGCAGCAGACCCAATTTCCAATGGGCCCGGCATTTTGGACCCCACAACCTGAGCTGGTTCACTTGCCGGGCAACTGAATAAGGCCAGTGTTCACGATTTGCTGCGCGGCTTGCGGCTCGGGTATTCTGACCCACCCATTTTCCCGGCAGCCATTCTGCGGGCGCGGTTCTTTTTGCTGGACGGTTTTCCCACCGGAGGTTTGGGCCCCGGGCGGCGCTTCTGCCCGTCAGACGTTTTCGTTTTTTTGTCACCGGAATGGCGGGGCTTGAGTGATTTGCTGGCACCCCCCTCGCCCGCTCGCGTGCCCTTTGCCTTTGGCTGTTTCGACTGTTTCGGCTTTGCGGGTTTGGGCTTGGCCACCTGCACAACCGGATCATCTTTGCGGTCGATTGAATCTGCCACCTTCGGCTTTTTGCCCTTTGACGGTGCTGGTGCATCATCGGCCACAGATGGGCGCATCTTTTTGGCCGGTTTGCGGGGTGATTTGTCAAATTTTGGTGGCGCCGATAATTGCGTCAACGCTGCACCGCCCTCCAGCGCCATCGACGGTCCGACAGCCGCAAGAAAACGCGCAACCGCAGTTTCGCGCAGTTCAATCAGTGATTCCTCGGGCTGGATGCGAATAGCGCCGATATCGTCGCGGGAAAGGTTCCCCAGCTTGCACAACATCGGCAGCAGGCGCCTTGGTTCCGCACCGGCAGACCGGCCACCCGCCAGTGAGAACCAGACACTCGGACCAAAAGCCTCGCGCGGTTTATGGGCCTCGCTGACATCCGCCAATTCTTCGGGGGCCGAGTGCTTTTCGCGGTATTGCCGAAGATACGCGGCAGCGATCTGATCCGGTGTGAAACCTGCGACCAGCTTGTCCACGAGCGCGCGGTCTGTCTCGGCGACCGGTTCAAGCCAGTCGGGACTGGCCAGCATCCGTTCTTCGTCCTTGGCCGCCACAGCCTCGGCACTTGGGGCGTCGGACCACTCGGCTGTCACCTTTGCCCAGCCCAGCAGACGCTCGGCTTTCTTACGGGTATTGGGCGGCACGATCATGGCGCTGACGCCCTTGCGTCCGGCACGGCCAGTTCGCCCGGACCGGTGCAAAAGCGTTTCCTGATTGGTCGGCAATTCCGCGTGGATCACCAGATCGAGGTTCGGCAGATCGATGCCGCGCGCCGCAACATCCGTTGCTACGCAAATACGGGCGCGCCCGTCCCGCATCGCCTGCAATGCGTGGGTACGCTCACTCTGGGACAGCTCGCCAGACAGCGCCACAACCGACAATCCGCGATTGGATAGCCGGGTCGTCAGGCGGTTCACCATCGCCCGCGTATTACAGAACACGATGGCATTCGGAGCCTCGTAGAAGCGCAGCACATTGATGATGGCGTTTTCGCCATCACGACCTGACACTCGAAGGGCGCGATAGTCGATGTCGGCATGTTGGGTTGTGCCACTGCTTGTGGAGATACGAAGCGCATCCCGCTGATAGCTTTTTGCCATCTTCGCGATTGCAGGCGGCACCGTGGCCGAGAACAACAACGTCTGACGCTGCGCCGGAGCGTTCTCAAGGATGAATTCAAGGTCTTCACGAAAACCCAGATCCAGCATTTCATCCGCTTCGTCCAGCACAACAGCCCTGAGCGCGCTCAGGTTGATGGATTCCCGCATGATATGATCGCGCAGACGTCCGGGCGTGGCGACTACGATATGTGCGCCGCGCGCAAGCGCCCGCCGCTCATCCCGCATGTCCATTCCACCAACGGTCGAGGCGACGATGGCTCCGGCCTGTTCATACAGCCAGGCCAGTTCTCGTTTGACCTGCAAGGCCAGTTCACGCGTCGGGGCAATGATCAAGGCCAACGGCGCCCCGGCCTGTTCAAAGTGATCGCCTTCACCCAGAATACCGGACGCGATTGCCAGTCCAAACCCAATGGTCTTGCCTGAACCGGTTTGGGCTGAAACCAATAGGTCCTTGCCGTCAACATCTGGATCGGTCACGGCCTCCTGCACTGCAGTAAGTGACGTATATCCGCGCAGGTCCAGCGCATCTGCCAGAGTTTTCTTCACGACCATTTCCTATTTAAGCTGGTTATCAAGCGGCCGACGGCGATCATCTTCCAGATCTCGGCCGGCAAGGGGCGGTGTCTAGCCCTTTGCAAAGGGGATGTACAGGTTTCAAACGCGACGCGCGCCAATAAGCCGATACTGACCCGAGCATTCAAAGGAGTTATATCGCAATTTTATTTGCGGGCCGGGTTTTGTGGGGCGGCCCAATGCTTCGGGCCGCTAGTAGACAACTTGCCGGATTAAGCAGTTTCGCCCCATGCCACGCTGCACGACACGACGGAAGGTCGTGATAACATGCGAGTTTTTCCGCTTAAAAGATGCTGTTATCGTGCAACGGCGGTTTGCTTGGGTTCGGGCATCACCCAGCAGTCCTGATCCCGCAGCACCTTTTCCGTATCGCCAGCAGTCTTTTCGGCAAAAGGATGCGCAACGATCCGATCAGCGGGGTTTTCGACCTCATTCGGCAGGCGCTGAACCTGTCGGTGGGGCAGCAATCCAACGCGAATGGGCGTTCCATCCTCTAGAACTCCGCTGCCGAGGATGGATTGATCGTGGCACACGAACGGGGTGTCGTTGAGGTGCAGCTGATAGCCGTCATCAGGTGCATCCCATTCCATACCGATCTCGGTCAGCAATTCGTTGAGCGCCTTTTGGTCATCGAACCTGATTTCCGGATCTTCGGCGGCGGCAACCAGCCGGTCGATCACATTCAGCGTCGCAGGTGTTGCCCGGAAGCCGATAAAACCGAAACACAGCACATGCCCCCATGCCGCCAGCGTGGTGCGTGGCCAGACCGTGCCTTGCGACGCAACGATGTCCGCGTCAATGTCATCCACAATCGAAATCGGGTCCTGCTTCCAGACCGCATCCGCGTCTGAATGGATCACATTGAAGCCCGCCGCCAACAGTTCACGGATCACCCTGAGACGCAGCCGCCAAAGCTCGGACAGGTTGCCAGACCACGGTACGTGACACGTATTGAAACCGGCATCTGCCATATCCGCTGCCAGTTCTTCGTCCAGCGCGCAGATGACCAGTGGCTGATCGCCCGTTCCTTCCGCGTTGCAAAGCCAATTATCCAGTATCGGGCGATAACTGCTGTTGCAGAAGACAAGCACAACATTGCCATTGGCATCCGCCGCGCTCTGCGCTGCGTCCAAAAGAGACTGGCTTTGCCGCCGGAGCGAATTACCGACGCGCACCATGGTTTTCGACTTGTAGTGTTGGGCCAGGTACCATCCGGCAATCCGTTCGCACGCGCCGCCTACAATGTGCCGGTTCTGCTGCAGCCTGGTACGGGCATCGTCGCCGAGACGGGATTCGGAAAACCGGCTGACCGGGCCGCCCCGAACCTCTTTGAGTGCATCCAGCAAAACCGGAAGTTCCCGCTTTAGCCAGCTCTGGTAATCCAGAAAGACATCCTTGTCCAAAACATAGCTGCCCTTAAGCGGAACACGGGCCGTATCAGCAACCGGGTATCTGGCTTTCAGAAACCCGATCACGTCATCCGGGGCTTCCGCTTCTTCAAGGTAATACCAAAGGTGATGACCCGGCGTCGCTTCGATATAGGATAATGTCTGTCCGGAGAACGGATGCTGCAGCAATCCGCGTTGGGGTATCCGGGGAAGAAAAACCCGAACATTGCCGGTGGCCATCGCCCACCGGTATGAAAACTTGTCGAATAGAGAATAGTTGAAAAGGCCGACCTGCCCCGCTGTCGGGACAACCGACATATGCCCGGTATATTCCGAAAGAATTGCGTCCAACTTCGGATAGTCAGATGCAAAGCGATCCAGCGTTTCAGGAAGAGCGCAGTCGTTCAGATCCACCAGGTGGCAACCACGTACGTCGTCCAGCGCCTGTATTGACGAACGGGAAGCGTCGTTGTGGTAAAAGAAAAACAGTTCAAGGTTTATCTGCATATCTCTCGGTCCGAAACCCAATCCTTGCCGTAACGGCTGTTGGCATATGATCCGCGGATAACCCGCAGATCACTCTTCCCAGGGCAGTCTGTGTTTGCGAATACCGACCAAAGATTTCAATCGGTTGATCCGGCGATTACGCTTGCGCGCCTTTGGCTCGAGGTAAGATACCTTTTCCCTGAGCTCTTTCACTTCGGCTTCCAACCTGAGCATGTGCTGCTCGCCTTTTTTCCCGGGCTTGTGCTTCTCTAACAGTTCCTTGGCGGTTTCCAGTTCTGATCGCATGGACTGGATGTCGGTGCAGAACGCGGAATAGGCATTCAATTCAGCCGGGCTGGGTTCAGGTTCGCCGTATCCCATCAGTCGCATGGCGGGACCGTTGTACAAATCGAACAGGGCGGCCTCGACATCCGAGAACTCTTTTTGCCAGTTCCCTGTCCGGCCAGCACCGACAAACCCTGACCGCGCGGCAGTCTGGAATTTTTCAATGTCCGGGAAGGGTTCGGTATTTGCCGGCAGACCCATAAGTTCAGAAAGCTGCTGGGCAAATCCGGGAATATCCGCGACGATTTCCTCAAACTTAAAAAGCTTGTATTTTTCCGGGTTCGCCTGTGCCCAACTCAGCGTGTGACGCCCCCAGCTGCCAAAAGCAACACGGCCGGAAACAACATCCGACAGCGTAACATGCGCCCGTTTGGCGACGTTGTGATTATATTTGAGGTAGGACAGCGAGGAATCCCGTCCATCGCGCACGATGTGGACATAGGTATCTTCTGCCTGCGTCATCTCGTCAGGGACATTGTGCGTCTTGATGAGATATGGCTTTTCGTCCCTGCGCAACGCCTCAAGGTCGATCGAATTCGCGTCGCCGTCGATATGTCCAACCAGTTTTCCAAGCTCGGGATTCGAGGCGATGTCGGCCCTGTCACCATGGATCGACAGACTGCCGAGGTTGAAATAGTGATTGAACACCGATCTAGTGAGTGTATTGCCGCTACGTGGGTAGGAAACCAGCCAGATAATCATGTTTGGAAGTATCTCTGTTCGTTCGTAAACGCCTTCACAGGCTTGTCATTTGACCGGGCTCTTACAGTAGCCCACTGCGGCGGGCAACACCAGATATCACATTGATCGGTGCCATTTGTGACAGTTCGGCGACAATCCGCACCGAATCACGGGATACAACAATGACGAATACTCGCTGTTCAGAGCACAACCATTGCAGAACTGCACGACGGAACGGCCCGTTCGCAATATTGGCTGCAAGACCGGGTGCCCCCTTCCCCTCGGTCTGACGGCTGGCTAAGAAGTGCTTCCAACCAATCCAGGAGGCCCCTTTGGACCGTATCGCCCGCACCATCGCCACGGAAATCAGCGCCCGCCCGGAACAGGTCGGCGCTGCGGTCAGATTGTTGGACGAAGGGGCGACCGTGCCATTTGTCGCCCGCTATCGCAAAGAGGTGACGGGCGGGCTGGATGACAGTCAGTTGCGGACCCTGGCCGAGCGGCTGTCCTATCTGCGCGAACTAGAGGCGCGGCGCGAGACGATCCTGAATTCGATCCGGGATCAGGGCAAGCTGACCGACGATCTGACCACGTCCATCGCAAAGGCCGAAACCAAGGCGCAGCTTGAAGATATCTATCTGCCTTACAAGCCCAAGCGCCGCACAAAGGCAATGATCGCGCGGGAAAACGGGCTGGAGCCGCTGGCCGATGCGATACTTGCCGACCGCAATGCCGATCCCGAAGCGTTGGCCGGCGCCTATGTCACCGAGGCGGTGGCCACCACAAAGGATGCGCTGAACGGTGCGCGTGACATCATAACCGAACGGCTATGCGAAAACGCGGCCCTGCTGGGCGAATTGCGCAGCTTTATGCAGCGCGAGGCGGTGCTGACATCGAAAGTTGTCGAGGGCAAGGAACAGGAAGGCGCCAAGTTCAGCGACTATTTCGATCATTCTGAGCTTTGGGCCAAGGCCCCGTCGCACCGGGCGCTGGCGATGCTGCGCGCTTCGAAAGAGGGTGTGGTGACATTGGATATCGCACCAGAGCCGGAAACAGGTGCCGCTCGGGCCGAGGCGATGGTCGCTTCGCACCTGCAGACGCGGGGCGATGGTCCGGGTGACAAATGGCTGCGCAAGGTGGCGGGATGGACCTGGCGGGTCAAGCTGTCGCTGTCGATGATGGTGGAACTGATGGCCGATCTGCGCACCTGCGCGCAGGAAGAGGCGATTCAGGTCTTTGCCCGCAACCTCAAAGACCTGCTGTTTGCCGCCCCTGCAGGGGCCCACGCGACACTGGGTCTGGACCCGGGCATTCGGACCGGCGTGAAAGCGGCCGTCGTGGACGCAACCGGCAAACTGGTTGCCACCGAAACGCTGTATCCTTTCCAACCCAAGAACGATCTGCGCGGCGCGCAGGCGACGATCCTGAAGCTGATCGCCGAGCACAAGATCGAATTGATCGCCATCGGCAACGGCACCGCCAGCCGCGAGACCGAGAGGCTGGTGGCGGATACGCTGAAACTGTTGCCCGGATCAATGAAAGCCCCAACCAAGGTTGTAGTGTCCGAGGCAGGTGCCTCGGTCTATTCCGCATCCGAACTGGCGGCGCGTGAATTTCCCGATCTGGACGTGTCGCTGCGCGGCGCGGTGTCGATTGCCCGCCGCCTGCAGGACCCGCTGGCGGAACTGGTCAAGATCGAACCCAAAAGCATCGGCGTCGGCCAGTATCAGCATGACGTGGACCAGCACCGCCTGTCCCAGTCTCTGGAAGCAGTCATCGAAGACGTGGTGAATGCCGTAGGCGTCGATCTGAACATGGCGTCGGCACCTCTGTTGTCCCATGTCTCGGGGCTTGGGCCCGGCTTGGCCGAGGCGATCGTCATGCACCGCGATCTGAACGGCGCTTTCCGGTCCCGTAAGGAACTGTTGAAGGTTGCCAGACTTGGGCCACGCGCCTTTGAGCAATGCGCGGGTTTCCTGCGCATCCGCGACGGGGCGGAACCGCTGGATGCATCCTCGGTCCACCCCGAGGCCTATGATGTTGCCCGCCGCATCGTAAAGGCCTGCGGACGCGATATCAGGCAGATCATGGGGCATGATGGCGCGCTGAAAGGACTGCGGGCCGAGCAGTTCGTGGACGACACGTTCGGCCTGCCCACCGTGAGGGACATCCTGTCCGAGCTGGAAAAGCCGGGCCGCGACCCCCGCCCGAGCTTTGTCACCGCATCCTTCACGGATGGGGTGGAAGAGATCACCGACCTGAAACCCGGAATGTTGCTGGAAGGCACGGTGACCAACGTGGCCGCCTTTGGCGCGTTTGTGGATATTGGCGTGCATCAGGACGGTCTGGTCCATGTCAGCCAGTTGGCCGACCGGTTCGTCAAGGACCCGCACGAGGTGGTCAAAACCGGTCAGGTGGTCAAGGTGCGCGTGGTCGAGGTGGACGTGCCCCGCAAACGGATCGGGCTGACCATGCGCAAAGATGGAGCCACGCAAAAGCGCGAGGATCGCGGTCCCCGAAGCGCGCCGAAAAGCAGGGGACCTGCCAAGGCGAAAAACCAGGGCAATTCCGGACAGCCCAAGACAAACGATACCGGCGCGCTGGGGGCGGCGCTGATGGATGCGTTCAAAAAGCGGTAACCTTTCGCTTTTCTGTTACCGAAAATTCCGAACTTCCGGCATTCCCATTGGCGGGAATGCCGGGACCGGGTACTTGAATTGCCTGTATTTTAAGCATTTCCGGATCAAATTGAGACAGAAATATATTATATCCAATATTGTTTTTGATTGATGCGCCGGACGGTGTAGGTTCAACCCGAACACACTCACAACATGTCCGAACGATGCCAAAACTCCAGACCGTCGACATAGGCAAGATCGAATCCGCTGCCACCATCATCTTCAACGCCATCCGCAAGGCGATCATCGAAGGCGAGCTGAGCGATGGCGATCCGCTGCGTCAGGATGAAATTGCCCGTATGTTCAACACCAGCCGCATCCCCGTGCGCGAGGCCATCACCATGCTGGAACAGCAGGGATTGGTGAAAACCGAACGCTATCGCGGCGCAATCGTGGCCGGGTTGTCACTGGATGAAGCCAGCGAGATTTTCGATTTCCGGGCGCTGGTCGAGGCGCAGGTGATCCGCAAGGCGGTTCCGAACATGACCAAAGCCGTTCTGGAGGAAGCGCGCGAATATCTGGTTCAATTCAGTGCGGCCGAGGATCCCATGGAGTACGGCGACCTGAACCGGAAGTTTCACGAGACCCTCTATGGCGCCAGCAACCTGAACTATCATCTGAGCGTGATCGACAATTCGATGGACCGGATCGATCGCTATCTGCGTGCGCAACTTATCCTGAGCGACGGGATGGAACGGGCGAACCGCGAACATCTGGGCATTCTCGAGGCCTGCGAACGCGGAGACGCCGAAGCCGCCGCCGATCTGACGGCGGCCCATATCACCGGTGCCAAGACATCGCTGGCCGTTCACATCAAGAAACAGTCAGCCGACTAGACGCTGTCTGCTACAGTGGGTGAAAACACGCCGCCTGGTGCGTCTCGCCCTCCATCTGCGGCGCTTGCTTCCGGCATTCCTCGGTCGCCTTCCAGCAGCGCGGCGCAAATGCACAACCGGGGGGAACGTTCATCGGGGATGGCAGTTCACCTTCCAGCTTGATGCGGTCCTTTTTCGCCTCGGGGTCCGCCCGCGGCGTCGTGGACAGCAGCGCCTTGGAATAGGGATGTTTGGGCGCGGCAAACAGTTCATCCTTGCTGGCCTTTTCGACGGCGCGACCCAGATACATGACGATCACGTCATCGGCAAAGTGTTTCACCACCGACAGGTCATGAGAGATGAACAGATAGGCAAGGTTCAGCCTGTCCTGCAGTTCGACCAGCAAGTTCAAAATCTGACTTTGGATCGAAACGTCCAGTGCCGAGACGGGCTCGTCCAGAACCAGAATACGCGGGTCCAGCATCAAGGCGCGGGCAATTGCAATCCGCTGCCGCTGACCGCCTGAGAACATGTGGGGGAAGCGGTCGAAATGTTCCGGGCGCAAACCCACCAGCGTCATCATCTCGCGCGCCTTTGCCTCGCGGTCTTCGGCAGAGATATCGGGGCGGTTGATGACCAGCGGCTCCATCAGGATGGTGCCGATCTTCTGGCGCGGGTTGAGTGAGCCATAGGGGTTCTGAAACACGATCTGCACGGCCTCGCGCAGGCTGGACCATGCGGCGGGGGTCACTTCCTTGCCGTCGATGGTCAGGCGACCGGCGGTGGGCTCCTCGATCATGGTGACAAGGCGGGCCAGCGTGGACTTGCCGCAACCGGATTCGCCCACGATGGCAAGTGTCTTGCCCGCTTCGAGTTCGAAATCCACCCCGGCAAGCGCCCGGACGGTCTTGGCCTTGGACAGGAACCCTTCCTTGACCTCATAAAACCGGGCAAGCCCTTCGGCTTTGACAATTGGCGCGGTCATCAGGCGGTCTCCTTCTGGCCGGTCAGGGCATAGTGGCACAGGGCGCGGCCAAGTTCCGGCCCATTGGGCACGGGTGGCGTGGTGTTGCATTTCTCGTCGGCATACTGACAGCGCGGTGCGAACAGGCACCCCGCCGGACGGTCGAACTGACCCGGAACAACGCCCGGAATCGACGGCAGGAATTTTGAGGTTGCCCGTTCCGGCAGCGCTGCCAGCAGGGCGGCGGTGTAAGGGTGATGCGGGTGGTTGAACAGATCGCGGACTGGCTGTTCCTCGACCTTCTGGCCCGCATACTGGACCTGAACGCGCTCGGCGGTTTCGGCCACCACGCCCATATCATGGGTGATCAGAACCAGACCCATGCCGGTTTCATCCCTTAGTGAGACCAGCAGATCGAGGATCTGCGCCTGAATGGTTACGTCCAGCGCCGTCGTCGGTTCATCCGCGATCAGCAGCTTAGGGCGGCAAGCGATAGCCATGGCGATCATCACCCGCTGGTTCATACCGCCGGACATCTGGTGCGGGAACACGTTCAGACGACCCTCGGGCGCGGGGATGCCGACCTGTTCGAACAGCTCGATCGCCCGCTTGTGCCGCGCCTTGCGGTCCAGACCCAGATGGATGCGCAGCGCCTCCTTGATCTGGAACCCGACAGTGAAGCAGGGGTTGAGCGAAGACATCGGCTCCTGAAAGATCATCGCCAGATCCTTGCCGACGATTTTGCGGCGGTCTCGGGCGGACATACCGCGCAGGTCGAGCCCCTCGAACGTCATCTCGTCGGCGGTGATCGTCGCCGTCCACGGCAGCAGGCCCATCAGCGCCAGCATCGACACGGATTTGCCCGAGCCGCTTTCGCCCACGATGGCCAGGATTTCATGTTTGTCGAGCGTCAGGTCCACACCGTCAACGGCCCGGAACTGGCCCGAAGAGGTGGCGAAATCGACAGAAAGATTGCGGATGCGCAACAGGCTCATGTCATCAGCTCCGCTTGAGTTTCGGGTCGAGCGCGTCACGCAGACCATCGCCCATCAGGTTGATGGCCAGCACGGTCACAAGGATGGCGAGGCCGGGGAAGGTCACCACCCACCACGCGCGCAGGATGAATTCGCGGGCCTCGGCCAGCATCGTGCCCCATTCCGGTGTGGGCGGTTGCGCCCCCATGCCGAGAAAGCCCAGTGCGGCTGCATCGAGGATCGCAGTCGAAAACGACAGCGCCCCCTGCACGATAATCGGTGCAAGGCAATTGGGCAGCACGGTGATGAACATCAGCCGTGGCAGCTTGGCGCCCGCGACCTTGGCCGAGGTCACATAGTCCTTTTGCCGCTCGGCCAGCACCTGAGCACGGGTTAGGCGCACATAGTGGGGCTGGAACACGATGGCGATGGCGATCATCGCATTGGTCAGCGAGGGGCCAAGAATGGCCACCAGCACCAGTGCCAGCAGCAGCGACGGGAAGGCCAGAATAATGTCCATGATCCGCATGATCAGGGTATCGACGGATTTCGGCGCAAAGCCGGACAGCAGGCCGATGATGATCCCGCCCGAAGCGGCAACGGTCACAACGACGATGCCCACGAAGAACGAGTATCGCGATCCTGCAATCAGCCGCGACAGCATATCCCGGCCCAGCGGGTCAGTCCCCAGCGGGAACTGCCAGCTACCGCCTTCGGCCCATGCCGGGGGTTGCAGGATGTGATCGCGGAATTGCTCGGTCGGATCGTAAGGAGCCAGCCATGGGGCTAGCGCGGCGCACAGAACGAAGGCCGCAAAGAACCACATACCGATCACGGCACCACGGTTTTCGCGGAAGTAATACCAGAACTCGCGCAGCGCACTGGGGCGGGCGGGGGTGGTTGCGGGGGGTTGAATTGCCTGATCCGCCATTACCGTTTCCTGATCTTGGGGTTGATCACGCCATAAAGCACGTCAACGATGAGGTTCACGATCATCACGATGGTGGCAATCAGCAGCAGGCCACCCTGCACCACCGGGTAATCGCGGCGGAAAATGCTGTCGACCATCCACTTGCCGATACCCGGCCAGCTAAAGATCGTCTCGGTCAGAATGGCTCCGGCCAGCAAGGTGCCAACCGACAGGCCGATCACGGTGATCACCGGGATCAGCGCGTTGCGCAACGCATGCAGACCATTGATCCGCGCGGGGCTGAGGCCCTTGGCGCGGGCGGTGCGGATATAGTCCTCGCCCAATACTTCCAGCATGGCCGAACGTGTCTGTCGTGCGATCACCGCCAGGGGGATGGTGCCCAGAACGATGGTCGGCAGGATCAGGTGCCGCACGGCGGATTTGAACGCGCCCGCCTGCCCCGACAACAAACTGTCGATCAGCATGAAGCCGGTGACGTCATCGAACCAATAGATCAGGTCGATCCGCCCTGACACAGGCGTCCAGCCAAGGTTGCCCGAGAAGACGATGATCAGCAGCAGTGCCCACCAGAAGATCGGCATGGAATATCCCACCAGCGCCGAGGACATCAGCAGTCTGTCAAAGAACTTGCCCCGGTTCACCGCAGCGATCACGCCTGCAGGAAGGCCCAGCATCACCGCAAAGATCATCGCGCAGAGAGATAGTTCCAACGTCGCCGGGAACAGAGAGAAGAACTCGTCCCACACCGGTTTCTTGGTGACAAAACTCTCGCCCAGATCGCCATGCATGACGCCCCAGAGGTAGTCGGTGTATTGCTGCCAGACGGGTTTGTCGAAGCCCAGCTTCTCGACCATCTCCTGATAACGTTCCTCGGTCATGCCGCGTTCACCGGCCATGACAATGATGGGATCGCCCGGCAGAACCCGGATGAACATGAAGGATATGAACGTCACCCCGATGAATGTCGGCAGGAACGTTCCCAGTCTTGATAACAAGTAGCGTAGCATCAGCGACCCACGACCATGAGGTCTTTTGGAAAGGTTGTCAGGCTGCGATAGCCATCTTCGGTGATCAGCACGTCATCTTCGATCCTGACACCAAATTTGCCCACCGCATAGAGGCCGGGCTCATTAGTATAGACCGTGCCCGCTGGCAACACGGCGTGATTGCCGCGCATGATATAGGGCGCTTCGTGCACGTCCCGGCCCAGCCCGTGGCCGGTTTTGGTACGGATGCGGTCGGCATAGGGCGACGCCTCAAGCACGCCGGTCACCGCATCGTCGATCTGATGCGCGGTGACGCCCGCGCGGGTGACATCCATCCCTTTCAGGTTGGCGGCAAGGACGGTGTCATACACCGCGCGCCCTTCATCCGATACCTCGCCGACAAAAACGGTTCGGGTGATATCGGCGGCAAATCCGTGTTTACGTGCGCCAAAATCGAAAAGCAGCGCATCACCTGCCTGAATTTTGTAACCGTCGCGCGCATGGGCATGCGGTAGGGCCGAATTTTCACCAGCTGCAACGATGGGCGAAAAGGCCATGCCATCCGCGCCTTCGGCGAAAAGCGCATGGATCAGCGCGGCTTCGATCTGTTTTTCGGTCTGACCGATCCGGACATTATCCAGAACCTGATGCAGGGCGCGCTCGGAAATGGTGATTGCGGCCTCAAGCGCGGCCACATCCTCGGCCGTCTTGATCATGCGTAGGCCCGATATTTCACGTTCGGCATCAATGATCTGCACGTCGCCATAGGCCTGCACCAGCGCGTGGTGGACAAAGACGCGCATGACCTGCCCCTCGACGGCCAGCCGTTTTAACGGCAGATGCGCGGCCAGCGCGGCAAAAGCGTCGGCATACCCTGTCTGATCGCGCCAATCGAATACGGCGCCGTTAAACCCAACAAGGGCCCAACTGTCCAGTTCCAGGTTGGGAACGATGGCTGCCGGGGCACCTTCGGCGGGAATCACCACCAGAAAAGGACGCTCATGGCTCATGAAACTCTGGCCGAGGGCGCGGGTAAAGTTCGGCCCGGGCACCAGCGCCACGGCATCAACCGACAGATCACGGGCGGCCTGGCGGTATTCGGCTAGGCGGTCAGTCATTTATTCGTGTCTCCGCAGACAAAAAGAACCGGGGCTGCAAAAGCAGCCCCGGCCCGGGTTCAAGTGATTATTCGACGCTTACGCCATAGAAGATGTGACCGCCCAGCGGGTGGACCTTGTAGCCCTTCACATTTTCCAGCATCGGCATGAAGACAACCGAGTGCGCGATGGTGGCCCAGGGCGCCTGATCCTTGAAGATGGTCTGCGCCTCTTCGTAGAGCTTGGTGCGCTCGGCAACATCGGTCGACTGCTTGGCCTTGTTCACCACGTCGTCGAACGGCTGGTGACACCACTGTGCACGGTTCGAAGCTTCGACACCGTCGCAACCCAGCAGAACAGCAAGGAAGTTGTCCGGATCACCATTGTCACCGGTCCAGCCCAGCAGAACGGCACCGTCACGGTTCAGTTCTTTCGAGCGCGACAGGTACTCGCCCCATTCGTAGGACACGATCTCGACATCGACACCTACCTTGGCAAAGTCCGCCTGGATCAGTTCAGCCATGCGACGCGCATTCGGGTTATACGGACGCTGCACCGGCATCGCCCAGATCTTCATGCTCAGATCGGTAACACCTTCGGCTTCCAGAGCGGCCTTGGCTGCTTCGGGATCATAGGCATCGTCCACGATGGCTTCGTTATAGCTCCACATTGTGGGCGGGATCGGGTTCTTGGCGACCTGACCCGAACCCTGGAACACCACGTCGATGATGGCATTCTTGTCGATGGCCATGTTCAGCGCCTTGCGGACCTTCGGATTGTCGAAGGGTTCCATGGTGGTGTTGTAGGCCAGATAACCGACGTTCAGACCTTCTTGTTCCATCATGTTGATGGCCGGATCGTCCTTCATCGCCTGAATGTCAGCCGGGTTCGGATACGGCATGATGTGGCATTCGCCCGCCTTCAGCTTCTGATAACGCACAGATGCGTCAGGGGTGATCGCAAAGATCAGCTGGTCGATATCCGCCTTGCCGTTCCAGTAATCGGCGTTGGCCTGATAACGGATCACGGCGTCCTTCTGATACGCAACCATTTCGAACGGGCCGGTGCCGATCGGAGCGGTGTTGAGCTTTTCAGGCGTACCTGCGTCCATCATCGCCTGCGCGTATTCCGCCGACAGGATCGAGGCAAAGTCCATTGCCATGTTGGCAACAAACGGTGCTTCGGGCGTGGCCAGGGTGAACTTGACGGTGTGATCGTCGATCTTTTCAACCGACTTCACCAGATCCGGCATGCCCATGCCGTTGAAGTATTCCCATGTGCCGCCGTTGACCTTGTTGAACGGGTGGTCCTCAAGGCGCTGACGCTCAAAGGTAAAGATCACGTCGTCGGCGTTGAAATCACGGGTCGGTGTGAATTCGTCGTTCGAATGGAACTTGACGCCTTTGCGCAGGGTAAAAGTGTATTCCAGACCGTCATCGCTGGCTTCGACACTTTCAGCAAGGCCGGGGATCACGTTGGTTGTGCCGGTCTCGAACTCCATCAGTCGGTTGTAGATGGGGTGCGACGAGGCGTCGAAGGTGGTGCCGGCGGTAAACAGCGCCGGGTCGAACCCTTCGGGTGAACCTTCGGAACAGTAGACGAGCGTGCCTGCCGCCATAGCGGGTGCAGTCATCAGACCAAGGGCGGCGGTTGCCGCCAGGATTCTGGATTTCATTCTCTCCTCCTCAGTTGGAAAAGTTGGATCGCTTGAGCGATTCCGGTTGAGACACCCCCCGGTTCGTTTGTGTTGACCGGGAAACTTCATCTGGTTTTCATTATATTGCATCCAATATCAACCGCTTTCGGCCAAGATTTCCGGATTTCAGGAAAGATTTTTGTCGCTTTTCGCGATAAAGTGCCGTTTTTGACCGATTTCCTCAGGCGCCTACAAAACCGGCGACCTCGCGCCGAACAAAAGTCAGCCTCATTCGCTGGCCGGAACCGGGTGCACCGCTGATCTGCCCGTTCGCTTTAGTGAACCGGCGCGCCCTGCGCCGCTCCGGCCTTGGGCGGGCGGCAGAGCAAAAGCAGAGGCAGCGTCGCCAAGGCCACCAGACCCAGGTTGTTGAACACCGTGAGATAGGACAAAAGCTCGGCCTGGCTTGAGACCTCCTGCGCCAGAATCGCCGCGCCTTCGGCGCTGTCAGGCGTCAGCCCGAGTGGCGCCAGATAGGCCTGTGCCGCCGGGTTGTAGGGGGTCACAAACTGCGTCAGCTGCGCGGTATTGGTCTGCAGCCCACGTACTACCCACGTGCCAACGATGGATATACCAATCGAAGACCCCAGCTGACGCGTCACACTGAACAGGCCGGATGCCTCGTCCTGACGTGCCTGGCTGATGTTTTCGAATGCCAGAATCGAAAGCGGTACAAACACCAGCCCCATCCCCGCGCCACTGACCACACCGGGCCATGCCAGTTCCCAGAAACCGGCATTCATGTTCAGCGCGCCAAGCATGAAATTACCCGCGGCAATCAGGCTCATCCCGATACCGGCCAGCACACGTGGGTCAAATCGCCCGACAAGAACGGCGCCGGTGATGACCATCGAGGCCCCGGCCGCGATACCGCGCGGAATGAACAAGTGCCCGGATTCGATCACCGGATAATCCAGAAGGGTTTGCACAAACGTTGGCAGGATCGCGATGCTTCCGAACAGCGAAACCGCAAAACCTGCGATGATCAGGTTGCACATGGCAAAGTTGCGATCCGCGAACAGGCGCAAGTCTACGATTGGTTTGTCCTGTGTCAGCGCATGATAAAGCAGCCCGAGCGCACCCAGAATCGAGGCGATAACCGCAACCTGAATGACCCGCGACGACAGCCAGTCCTTTGTTTCGCCCTGATCCAGAACAAATTGCAGGCATCCGATGGCAAGCGCGATCAGCGCAAGACCGGTCCAATCGATCCGGATGTCCTGAGTTTCATCCTTTGGCAGTTCGCCTGACAACAGCAGCAAGGCCAGTGCCGCCACCGGCATGTTGACGAAAAACACCATCCGCCACGAGAAATACTCGGTCAGCCAAGCCCCGATCGTCGGCCCGAGGATCGGGGCGACCACCACACCCAATCCGAAAATCGCCATGGCCTGACCGCGTTTTTCGCGGGGAAAGGCATCAAACAGGATGGATTGGGACAGCGGGATCAGAAAGGCTCCGAACATGCCCTGCGCCAGCCGGAAGACAACGATCGTCTCAAGGCTCCAAGACAGGCCGCACAGGATGGACATCGCCGCAAATCCGGTCACGGCGGTCAGGATCAACCGCTTGCGTCCGATGCGGCGGGCGGCAAACCCGGTCAGCGGCATCACCACCACCGCCGAGACAATGTAACTGGTCAGAATCCACGTGGCCTGATCGGTGGTGGCGCCGAATGCGGCCTGAATATGCGGCAGCGCGACGTTGACGATGGTGCTGTCCAGCACCTCAAGCATGGCGCTGAGCACCACGGCAACGACAATGACGGCGTTAACGCCGCTTCGCGTAACCGTGGCATCGCTCATTTCGCGGCTTTCGTGGTGTCGACGGTCACATTCGTGCTGCCACCCACGCGCAGGGGCGCATCGGTCGGGTCAAGAAAGATGCGCACCGGAAAGCGGCGCGTAACCTTGACCCAGTTGCCGCTGGCATTCTCTGGCGGCAGCAGCGAAAACGTGTCCCCCGACCCGCGCCCGATCGAACCGACGGTTCCGGTCAGTTTCGTGCCCGGCAACATGTCGACCGAGATCGAGACGGGCTGACCCGGGCGCACGCGCGGCAGGTCGGTTTCCTTGAAATTCGCATCCACCCACCATTCCGAGGACTCTACAATCGCAAATTGCGGGGCATTTGCGGATACGGACGACCCCACCCGCAAGGTCAGGTTGGCGATCCATCCATCTGCAGGCGCGATGATCTTGGTCCAGGCCAGGTTCGTCTCGGCGATCTGAAGCTGGGCCCGCGAGGACAGGACCGCATCCTGTTTGGCCGCAAGCCCGCTTTGCAGCGACAGCAGGCGCGATTGCGCACCCGTCAGCTGTGCCGAGGCCTGCGCGAAATTCGATGTGTTCTGATCCAGACTGGCCTGTGCAAGGTCACCGGATGAAAACAGCGCCTTTGCCCGTTCCAGATTTTTCTGCGCCGTGTCAAAAGCGGATTGTGTACTGTCCACTGTGGCCTGGGCCGCCGCGATCTGAGTGGCATAGGCTTCGGCATCCTTGATCGCGGAATCCAGATCGGCACGGGCCTGATCGACCGTCGCGCTGAATTGTGTGTCGTCGATTGCAAACAGCAGGTCCCCTGCGCTGACCTTCTGGTTTTCGATCACGGCCATTTCCGAGACCTGCCCCGTCACCTGCGGAGCGATGTTGATTATATTGGCGCCGACATAGGCGTCCTGCGTCGATGGATAGCGCTTTTCGTGCTGCCAATAGAAGAAAAGACCGACCGCGATGCCTGCAACCAGACCTGCCGCCACTAGAAGTTTGAGTGATTTCATTCCTGCCAACCTTTGTTTGTTAGCCCGATCCCCATCGTTTTGGCGAGGTCACCCCATATGCATCCGCATCGCCAGATTGCCCAATATCCACACCGTCCCGAGGATGATGATCAACAGTACAAGCGTCGAGAACAGCACCAGATCCAGATCCTCGCGGCTGCTTCGGCGGCGATCGATGTGCAGGAAATAGATCAGCTGAACCACAAGCTGCGCCAATCCAAGCAGGCCAATGCTCAGGTAAACGCCGACGGTTTTGATGCCGTACCGGTATGCGATGGCAAACACGGCGAGGGTCAGAGCCAGCGACAGACCGTATCCGATCACATATCTGCGCCGCTCGCGCTTGTGCATCTCGCTCCTTCTATCCATAGGTCAGCCCCCCGAAATAGACGATGGTGATGATGCCGATCCAGATCAGGTCGAGGAAATGCCAGAACAGCGCCAGCCGCATCACGCGGGATTTCATCAGGTCGGTCATTCCCATGACCCGCAGCTGAATCCCCAGTACGATCAGCCACAAACACCCCACCGCAACATGCAGCCCGTGCAGCGGAACCAGACCATAGAATGCTGACAGGAAGCCGCTGCGCTGTGGCACCCCGCCCTGCTCGGCCATCGACATGAAATCACGGATTTCCAGCACCAGAAAGCTGAGACCCAACAGCAAGGTCAACCCGAACCAGAACACGATCCTGACACGCGGCAGGTTGTATTTCAGCGCCAGCGAGGCCAGCCCCACCGTCAAACTGCTGGTCAACAGGATCAGGGTCTGGGCGAAGATGCTGTAGAGGTCGAACAGTTCATGCGGCCCCGGCCCGCCCGCCTGCGCATCGATCATCGTGATGTAGATGGCGAACATCAGGCCGAAATAGACCAGATCACTCATCAGAAAGACCCAAAAGCCGAACTGAACCCGTTCCGTCGCCTTATGGGCGCTGGCGTGGTCCTCGCCCAGATTCAGGCCGGGATAGCTGTGTCTTGGTGCGCGTCTCATGTGGCGGCCTCCAGATCGGGGCCAGCAAGACCGCGGTTTTCCGGAGCGGTTTCGTGATCGCGATCCACCGGAGCGGAACTACGAACCAGATCGAGCCAGGCTTCGTGCTGTTTGCGGACCTCTGCGGCGGGGATGATTTCCTCTGTATCAGTGTTAAAGCTCCAGACGATGACCGACAGGATGATAAGAACCGACACCAACGCAGCCAGCCACCAGATCCACCAGACCAGCGCAAACATCCAGACACCGCTGAGCACGCACAGGATGAAACCGATGGACGTGTTTTTGGGCAAGGCGATATCCTCGTAAGCTTCGGGTGACGGATAGGCCTCACCCCGCTCCTTGGCGGCGGCAAAGTCATCGCGTTCGGTCACTTTCGGAATGATCGCGAAATTATAGGGCGGCGGCGGCGCCGGGATTGACCATTCCAGCGTGCGCCCGTCCCACGGGTCGCCAACCGGTACGCGGGCTTTGTCACGGTCGCGGATGCTGACCCACAACTGGATCAGGATCGAAAACAGCGCGCAAGTTATGATGAGAGCCCCAAGGATCGCAACGATCATGTAGGGGTGAAACGACGGGTCACTGTAACTGAACGACCGGCGTGGCATTCCCATCAGACCGACGAAATACAAAGGCATGAAGGTCAGCAGGAAACCGACGGTCCACAAGATCGCCGACATCCGGCCCCAGAATTCATTCAGACGGAACCCGAAGGCCTTAGGGAACCAATAGTTGTAGCCGGCCAGCATCCCGAACAGCACACCCGGCAGCAGCGCGTTATGGAAATGCGCCACAAGGAACAGGGTGTTGTGGACCTGATAATCGACGGTTGGATTGGCCAGAACCACGCCACTCAGCCCACCGATGACAAAGAGGATCAGGAAGGATAGGCCATAAAGCATGGGGACCGACAGGCGAATGCGCCCACGATACAGCGTGGCCATCCAGTCATATACCTTTACGCCCGTGGGGATGGCGATCAGCATGGTGGCAATACCAAAGACTGCGTTGATCAGCGCGCTTTGCCCCATGGTGAAGAAATGATGCAGCCAGACGGTAAAGGACAGCACCGCAATCGACATTGTAGCGATGACCAGTGACGGATACCCATAGAGCCGCTTGGCCGAGAAGGTGGCGAAGGTCTCGGAATAGATGCCATAGGCGGGCAGCACGAGCAGATAGACCTCGGGGTGGCCGAACAACCAGAACAGGTTGGCATAGTTCATCATGTTGCCGCCGAGATCATTGGTGAAGAAATGGAAATCCAGATAGCGGTCGGCAGCCAGCAGCAGGGCGGCAACCCCCAGCGGCGGCATGGCAAAGATTATAAGGATCGAACTGCAGATGATGGTCCAGCAGAACATCGGCATCCGCATGAACTTCATCCCCGGCGCGCGCATCTTGTAGATGGTGACGGCAAAGTTGATCCCGCTGAGTGTGGTCCCGACGCCCGACACGACTATGGCCCAGATCCAGTAATCCGGCCCTACCCCGGGATTGAAGGCCGCACCGGTATAAGGAGGATAGGCCGTCCAGCCGCCGGTCGAGAATTCGCCCACTACCAGCGACACCATCAGCATCATGCCTGCGGAAACGGTCAGACCAAGGCCGATCTGGTTCATGACGGGAAAGGCCACATCCCGCGCCCCGATCTGCAGCGGCATGATGAAGTTGATGACGCCGACCACAAAGGGCACGGCGACAAAAAACACCATGATCGTGCCATGCGTGCTGAACAGTTCGGCAAAATGGTCGGGCTCCAGAAACCCGTTATCCGGCCCCATCGCCTGCTGCGCACGCATGACGACGCCTTCCAGCACGCCGCGCGCCAGCATGACAATTGCCAGCACGATATACATGATGCCGATTTTCTTGTGATCGACACTGGTCAGCCAGTCGCGCCAAAGAACGCCCCACAACCGAAAGTATGTCAGCAGACCCAAAACCGCGATGACGCCGACAATGACAACGGCTGCCGCAGCGTTGGCGACGATCTCATTCACACCGGGATTCTGGATTAGTGCCGTGATCGGCAGCGCGTCCCAATTCAGGCGGCCAATGAAACTGTTCTCGACCGATGTCATTGATCTGCCTCCTGCGCAGCAGTGTCTGCCTTGAACTCTGTGGTGCCGGGCTGATCCGCGCGCGGCAGCGGCTTGCCGCTGTGGTACCGGGCGATGATCGACCGGAACAGATCATCCTGAACAGTGAAATACAGTGCCGCGTCGGGCATATCAGGTGTTCCCAAAGCCGCCTGAACCTCGTCCCGGTCCGAACGCATGGCAAGCGTGCCATACGTCACCTCATCCAATGGGATACCTACAGATTTCACCTGATCGACCCAGGCTTCAAAGCCGCCATCCTCCATCGCGAGGGTCGCGAATTTCTGCTTGGTGAACCCGCGACCATTATACTGGGTGTTTTCCCCCTGCATCCGGCCCGGCACATCCGCTGACAGATGCAGCTGTGTGGTCATTCCGGGCATTGCATAAATCTGGCCGGCCAGCGCGGGGATCATGAAGGATTGCATGACGGTATCGGTGGTCAGGGTTATGGCCACCTGACGTTTTACGGGAATGCCCAGCTCGCCCACCGTAGCGATGCCGAGATCGGGATAAATAAACAGCCATTTCCAATCGAGACCGACCACCTGAACGCGCAGGGCCGGATCGTCACCGAACGGAGCGGAATACGGATCAAGCCGGTGCGTGGCTTTCCATAAATAATAGGACAATAGCGCCACAATGGCGATCGGAACGCCCCACATCAGCAACTCCAGTCCGACGGAGAAATCCCAGTTCGGCCGATACGCGGCGTTCCCGCCCTTGCGGCGGCGGTATCGCAGAACGATCAGCGGCACCAGAACCAGAACCGGGATGACCGCAATCATGATCAGCGCGGTCGCGCGGATCAGATGGACTTTTTGCACCGACGCAATCGGTCCTTGCGGGTCCATGAACGTATTGCTGTCGCACAAGGCCGGACCGGCCATTGTTATCAGAGCGGCCGCGGCAAGTGCCGACAGGACCGCAGGTTTCTGTGCCGTTCGTGTCACGCCTGCCTTACCTGTATATGTCTCTGATCCCGTTCGATTATTAGGAGAAAACCAAAATTTCTCAAGGGTTTTGAAACCCCGGCCAGTTTGCAAACAATGTTCAATGCAGGGTCAGTTGCAGCGAATTCCGAGCTTTAGATGACAAATGACCGGTCAAATTTGCCCTGCCGGTTCCTGCCCTTCGGATAGCCAGTTCATAACAGTTCTTACCCGTTTGGTGGATCGCGCCTCGGGCACTTCTACGAAATAGCCATGGCTGGGCGGGATATTCTCATCGAAGATTCTGACAATCCGCTTCTCGCTGATGTCCTGAGCGATCAGCGGCAGCCAGCCCAGAATGACCCCCTGCCCATCCGCCGCGCCCCTTAGCAGAACATTGGCGTCCTCAAACACAGGGCCGCGCAGATGGTCGGGCGTGTCCACGCCCAGGGCGCGGAACCAGTCAAGCCATCCCCAATGGTCGCGCTGATGCAGGATCGGCACATCCAGCAGGTCCGACGGTTGCCGGAACGGGCCGTGACGTCGGATGAAATCAGGGCTGGCAACGGCGACCGGTCGCAGCTCCAGCAGCTTCACCGTCCTGGCCGATACATTCTGAACCCGTTCCCAGCGAATGATGATATCGGCCCCCTGCCCGCCGACCGACATGGGCCGATACGACGGGACAACCTCCAGTTCGATACCCGGATGACGATCCCAGAAATCACTGATCCGGGGCATCAGCCAACGGGCGGTGAAAATGGGACCGGCGGCAATCCTGACGACGTTGCGGGATCGACCCTGCAGGGTATCGACGGTTTCTTCGAGAACGGTAAAGGCCTGTTCAGTGGCTTCTGCCAGCCGCTTTCCATCTTCGGTCAATGCAATCCTGCGCCCGGACCTGTCGAACAGGCGAATGCCCAGTTGTTCCTCAAGACCGCGCACGTGATGGCTGATTGCTGTGGGGCTGACCGATAGCCGAGAGGCCGCCTCTCTGAAGCTGCCAAGCCGAGCCGCCGCATCAAACGCGCGCAATGAGGGCAAAGACGGGAGCATGGCAAACCTAGCAGATGAGTCAAACTCATCTAATGTTGAGAAACCTGTCTTTGTAAACAGTGATTTTCCGGTGTGTTTTGATTTCACCAACAAAGCAGGCTCATGAGCGAATGGCACCTCAATCGCGGCGGCGAGGTCGAAAAGACCGCATAGCCCGTGCTCAGCTACCGGACGAACACCCAGCCGTCTGGCCGGGTGTCGAAGGCGGTCGGTTCAAACCGCTTGCGCCGCATGAGGTCGAGCTGGTCGAGGAAAGCGTTCTTTCACTGCTGGAAACACTGGGGCTGAGTCAGGCGACCCCGTCGATGATCCGCCGTGTCACCGACGCCGGGGGCAGCCTGACCGGGGATGGCCGCCTGTTGTTTCCGCGCGCTCTGGTCAATGCGGCGATAAAGGACGCGCGCCGTGGATTTTCCTTGTGTGGCCAGGACATCCAGCACGATCTGCGCATCAAGGACGCGCGCGTCCACATGTCTACCGGGGGCGCGGCGCCGGGTGTGTTTGACATCGACACCGGGGCCTATCGCGACTCGACCCTGAAAGACCTGTATGATGCCGCGCGCATCTCTGACCGGATGGAGAACATTCATCATTTCAGCCGCTCGGTCGTGGCACGCGATATCGCAGACAATGCGGTGATGGATCTGAACACGGCCTATGCCTGCCTGATGGGCACGTCCAAACATGTCTCTATTTCCATCAGCGAACCGGAAAACGTGTCCGCCATTGCCGAATTGTGTTATCGGGTCGCCGGTAGCGAACAGGCATTTCGCGACCGACCGTTTCTGACGGTGATGGTCTGTCATGTGGTGCCGCCGATGCGATTTGCCGAAGACGCCTGCGAGGTTCTGGAGCGTGCCATTCTGGCGGGTTTCCCCGTGCAACTGATCAGCGCCGGTCAAGCCGGTGCAACCAGCCCGGCGACGATAGCGGGGTCTTTGGTTCAGGCGGTTGCGGAAACGCTGGCGGGGCTGGTGTTTGCACGTCTGGTCGACGCGCCGGTCCGCGCGATATTTGCACCAAAACCACTTGTGGCCGATTTGCGCACCGGGTCCATGTCCGGCGGCGGCGGCGAACAGGCCATACTGATGGCGGCGGCGGCACAGATGGGGCGGCATTTCGACCTGCCGACCAGCTCCATCGCGGGCATCACCGATGCCAAGACGCTGGATGCGCAATATGGCGCAGAAAAGTCGCTGGCCGTGGCCATGGCAGCGCATGCCGGATCGAACATCGTGACACAGGCCGCAGGAATGCAGGCCAGCCTGCTGGGCGTATCGCTTGAGGCTTATGTCAGCGACAATGACCTGCTGGGCAACATCCTGCGTACCATTCGCGGGGTTGAGGCAACGCCGGATAACATCGCCGCCGATGTGATTGCCAACGTGTGCCGGGGCGAAGGTCACTATCTGGGTGAGACCCACACCTTCGGTCGTATGAAATCGGATTACTTCTATCCTCATCTCGGCGACCGCCGTACCCCGCGCGAATGGCAGGAGGACGGGGCCAAACCGGTCGGAGAGGCCGCGAAGACTGCGGCGCGCGAAATTATGGCCTCACATTACCCGTCCCACATCGACGATGCGATAGACAGGGCTCTGCGCGACGCCTTTGACATCCGACTAAGCCGCGCTGACATAGGGAGGCCGGAATGAAATCCGAAACCCTTGCGGAACGGGCCCGCAAGAACTTACCCGGTGGGGTCAGTCACGAATTGCGATACCGGGAACCATATCCCATCTGTTTCGACCGGGCCGAAGGCGCCGAAAAATGGGATGCCGACGGTCGGCGCTATGTGGATTTCAAGATGGGTTCGGCCAGTCAGATGCTGGGCCATTGCCATCCCGCGATTGTGCAGGCGGTGCAGGAGCAGGCCGCGCGATCCCTGTTTTCCGCCGACTGCCATGAAGCGGAGGTCGAATGGGCCGAATGGGTGAACCGGCTGTTTCCGTCGGCCGACAGAACCCGCTTTACCGCGTCAGGGACCGAGTCGACGATGCTGGCCCTCAGGCTGGCGCGCGCATGGTCGGGAAAGGACAGAGTGCTGCGCATCGACGGCCATTTCCACGGTTGGCACGATTACGCGATGAAAGGGGCCAAGGCGGGTAGCGATGCTCCAACGACGCTGGGCGTTCCAGACGCGGTGAACGACCTGATCGAGGTGTGCGCCGCCGATCCGCAGGCTGCGGAAAGCGCATTGCAGGACGACCGCATCGGTACTGTCATTGTCGAGGTTTCGGGGGCGAATTACGGCAGCATTCCGATGTCCACGGACACGCTGAAGGGCATTCACGATGTGGCGCGCGCGGCGGGCACGGTTCTGATCTTTGACGAGATCATCACCGGGTTCCGTTGGTCGCCGGGCGGACGTCAGGCGCGCGACGGGATTACGCCGGACCTGACGACGCTGGCCAAGATCGTAACCGGCGGCCTGCCGGGTGGCGCAGTTTGTGGACGGGCAGAAATCATGGAGCTTATGAACAACGCAGCCGTCCGCGATGGTCTGTCCCCTCCGGTCAGTCACAAGGGTACCTTCAACGCCTCGCCCCTGATTGCGGCCGGGGCTTGTGCGGCGATGCCGCTGCTGGCCTCGGGACAGGCGCAGGCGCGAGCAGACGCCATGGCGCAACGCTTGCGCGACGGCATGAATGCGATCATGTCCGAGCTTGGCGTGAGTGGGTTTGCCTATGGCGAAAGCTCAGCCTTCCATCTGCATTTCGGACACCGTGATCTGAGTGGTCTGACCCCTGCCCAGATACGCGGCCTGCCGGGGGGCATTGTTCGCGCCTATCGGAATGGGCTGTTGGAGCGCGGTGTCGACATGATGTCGTACACATCGGGCGTAACCTCGGGCGCGCATGAGGTCAGTCATATCGACGAGGCGCTTGACGCCTTTCGCGACACGCTGACGGAAATGATCCGGGACGGGGTGCTGCAATGAGCCTGCCCAAACACGCGCGAACGGTCATCATCGGTGGCGGGGTCATTGGCTGTTCGGTTGCCTATCACCTTGCCCGCGAGGGGCGAAAGGACATCGTGGTTCTGGAGCGATCCAAGCTGACATCCGGCACCACCTGGCACGCCGCCGGATTGGTTCGGCGGTTGCGCCCTTCGGCGACGCTGACCAGACTGATCAACTACTCAATCGACCTTTATGGCGAGTTGGAGAGAGAGACCGGTCAGGCCACAGGCTGGACCCAAACCGGATCACTGACGCTGGCAACCAATCAGGACCGGCTGACCAACATCAAGCGTCAGGTCTCACTCGGTCGGGCCTTCGGGCTTGAGGCGCATGTGGTCGATGCAGCGCGCGCCAAGGAATTGTGGCCGCTGATCGAGGTGGACGATGTGATAGGGGCCGTGTGGTCACCGGCTGACGGGCGGGTCAACCCGTCGGATGTGGCACTGGCCCTGTCCAAAGGCGCGCGCGCACGCGGTGTGCGGTTTTTCGAAGACACGGCTGTCACGGGGTTGCAGAAGAAAGGCGGGCGCATTTCCGGCGTTGAGGTTGGAGATCACCTCATCACCGCTGATGAGGTGGTGATCGCTTGCGGTCTGTGGTCCCGCGAGGTCGCCGCTATGGCCGGGGCAAACATGCCGCTTTACGCCTGCGAACATTTCTACATCCTGACGAAACCCCTGCCCGAGGTTCAGACGCTTGGACCCGGCACGCACCTGCCGACGCTGAACGATCAGGACGCGTTTCTTTATGCCCGCGACGACGTCGAGGGGTTGCTGGTCGGATCGTTCGAACCACATGCGAAGGGCCTGCCGCTGGATCGTCTGCCCGCCGATTTCTCTTTCGATCTGCTGGATGAAGACTGGGATCACTTCATGCCGATGATGGAAAACGCCCTGCGCCGTATTCCGGCGCTGGAGCAGGCTGAGGTGCGGATGCTGCTGAACGGGCCGGAGAGCTTTACCCTCGACAGCCAGTTCATGATTGGGGAAAGCCCGGACGTGCCGGGACTGTTCCTGCTGGGCGGGATGAATTCGACGGGTATCGCTCTGGCTGGCGGGGCAGGCAAGGCAATGGCGGACTGGATCATCGCAGGTGAGCCGACGGTGGACCTGAACGAGGCCGACATTCGCCGCTTTGGCCCCGAGATGAACGTTCTGGGCGCGCTTGAGGAACGGATACCCGAAGTTCTGGGCCGTCACTATGACAACCCCTATCCGGGTCGTGCCATGACCACGGCACGCGGTCAGCGACGCTCGCCCATCCACGCAGGGCTTGTGCAGGCAGGCGCGCAGTTCGAAAGCCGCGGCGGCTGGGAACGCGCGGTGCATTTCGGTGGCGAGGCGGCACATCTGCCGCTGACGTTCGGTATTCCGAAATGGCGCGAGCAGGTAGGACATGAAGTTGCCGCCTGTCGGACGAGCGCTGCCATTCTGGATCAAAGTGCCTTTGGCAAGATCATGGTACAGGGACCGGATGCCTGCGCTTTCCTCAATCGGCTATGTGCGGCGGAAATGGACATTGCGACCGGCCGCATCGCCTATAGCCAGATCCTGAACCGCCGGGGAGGCATCGAATCCGATGTGACGGTACAGCGGCACGGGCCGGACATGTATCTGATGATCACAGGGGCCGGAGAGGTTGTCCGCGATTTGCAGCGGATGCGGGACCTCAGGCCGGGTTTTCGCGTCGAAATCACGGATGTCACCAGCGGTTACGCAATCATCGGGCTTGCGGGCGCCCGCGCACGCGAGGTTTTGCAGGCGACAACCAACACCCCGGTTCCCGATCTGAAACGATTTCAATTTGCCCCGGTCGAGGTTGGTCTGGCGCGGGGCTGGGCCGGGCGGCTGAGCTTTACTGGCGAGGACGGGTACGAGTTGTATCTACCTTCGGATATGGCGATGAGCGCCCATGAGGCTTTGGTGGCTGCAGGCGCGACGCATGCTGGTCTGTACGCCTCGGGCACCTTGCGGATCGAAAGCGGGTATCGGGCGTTCGGGCATGAACTGACGCCGGGCGTAACGCCGGTGGAGGCCGGATTGCAGCAGTTCTGCGCCATGGGCAGCGGCTTTGTCGGGGAAGAGGCGATAAGGCAAGCGGGTACACCCGAACGCATGATCGTCTCGATACTGTTTGACGATCCAAACGCCATCCCGATCCATGACGAACCGATCTATTACGAGGATAATGTGGTTGGTCAGATCACCGCGGCGGCATGGAGTGACCGGTTGGGGTGCACGGTTGCTCTGGCGATGTTGACCGGCGCGCTGGACCGTATTCGGTCCGAGCCCGTCATAGACGGGTTCGAGGTGGAAATCGCCTGTACCCGTTTCACCGCCCGCGCCACGGCCAAACCGATCAAAGAGGTATATTCATGAGCGATACGCTGCGCACCACGCAGGTCGCCATCATCGGTGGCGGGATCATGGGTGTCGCCACCCAGTTCCAACTGGCCGAAAACGGCTGGACAGATACAATCCTGTTCGAAAAGTCCGAGCTGACCTCGGGCTCGACATGGCATGCGGCGGGGCAGATCGCCCATGCGGTTGGCAGCCGGGTGATGGGTTGGATCAACAAAACCTCGATCGAGACCTACAAGCGGGTCGAGCGGGAGACCGGGCAGTCGATCGGCTGGCACGAGGTTGGCGGGTTCCGCATCGCCACAACGGATGACGAGGTGGACTGGATGAAGTCCATCATGGGGGTCGGCAAACTGCTGGATCTGCCCATGGAACTGGTTGGGCCGGATGAGGTCGCCCAAGACAATCCGTTCTACCGCGTGGATGACGTGAAGGCCGCCGTTCGAACCTTTGAGGATGGCCATATCGACCCTTCTGGCGTCACGATGGCACTTGCCGCTGCCTCTCGCGCACGGGGCGCGGTGATCGAACGCCGCAACCGGGTGACCGGGGCCAGCCGAAAAGGGGATATGTGGCTGCTGCGGACCGAAGCCGGAGATGTACTGGCTGAACATGTGGTGATTGCTGCCGGATCTTATTCCAATCAGGTCGGAGAATGGTTCGGTCTGACGATCCCGTCGGTTTCCTGCCTGCACCACTATCTGGTGACCGACGCCGTTCCTGAATTCGAGGGCCGCGCAGAACTGCCGGTCATGCGCGACAACGCCTTTGGTGGCTATATTCGTCAGGAGCAAAAATCGGGGCTGATCGGCATCTACGAAGGTCACGTGTGCCCAACGGTTTGGGAAATGCCCGATGGCGCGCCCTGGGCGGCTGAAAATGAGCTGTTTCAGGCGGATTACGACAGTATCGGTGATTTTCTGATGGTGGCTTTCGGTAAGATGCCGATTTTAGCCGATCTGGGGATCAAACGCGTGGTGCGCGGTGCCATCACCCATACGCCGGATGGGGGCATGCTGGTCGGACCGTCAGGCGCGCCGAATGTCTGGCTTTCCTGCGGTTCGTCCATCGGGCTGGCCTGGGGTGGCGGGGCTGGCAAGGTGCTGGCCGACTGGATGGTGCATGGTGAAACACAGATCAACACGCGCGGGCTCGACCCGCGCCGTTATGGAAATTTCGCATCCGGCCAATTCATCGTCGAGCGCACGAAAGATGAGTTCATGCGGCGCCACGACACCCCCTGCCCCGGCAAACAATTCCATTCGCTTCGGCCCGTGAAGCGCCATCCACTCTATGACCGACTGGCCGCCAAAGGCGCGGTTTTCGGGGAAGTCGCGGGCTGGGAACGACCGAGGTATTTCGGTGAGGTTGGCGAACAAGAACAGATCGGCTGGAGTCGGCAGGCATGGCATGAGAACGCAAAGCGCGAAGCTGTGGCCACGCGGGACGCTGCTGGTGTCATCGATCTGTGCGCCTTTGCCCAGTTCGAGATTATCGGCAAGGACGCGGGCAACCTGCTGGATCGCCTGTCCGCCAATGGCATACCGGCCCGTGACGGAAGGATGAATCTGAGCCATCTGCTGACACCCAAAGGCCGGTTCGAATCCGAAATCACGATCTGGCGCATTGCCGGAGACAGGTTTTTCACCGGATCACCGATTGCACGCGCAAAGCCCGATCTGGAGTGGATCAGAGGTCATATCCACAAAGGTGAAGACGTTCGGATCATCGACAGAACGGCAGATTGGGGGATGCTGGCGCTGTCGGGACCCGCGTCGCGCAACATCCTGTCGGATCTCACCCGTACCGACCTGTCGAACGCAGCCTTTCCGTGGCTGTCCGGTCAGGAGATCGAGATCGCCGGGATCGCCTGCTACACATTGCGCGTCTCGTTTGTTGGTGAACTGGGATGGGAACTGCACTGCCCGCTGTCGCAAATCGGTGATCTCTACGACGCCCTTTTCAAGGTGGGAGAGGCGCATGGGCTGATCGATCTGGGGTCTTATGCCTTCAACGGGATGCGAATGGAAAAAGCCTATCGCGCGAGCGCCGAACTGACCACCGATGTCGGCCCCTTCGATGTCGGGCTGGAGCGGTTCGTCAAAAGTGACGGGCGGGATTTTGTCGGACGCGCAGCCCTGTTGGATCGCAAGCCTGAGTGGGAGTTGCTTTTTGCCGAAATTCATAGTGGCGGTGTGGATGTGTCGGGAGGTGAACCGGTTCTGTCTGATGGCACGGTCATCGGCCTGACCACATCCGGCGGCTATGGGTACACCGTGGACAAAAGCCTTGGCTGGTTGTTCGTCCGCAGGGGCACACCACGAGTAAATCTGACGGTTCAGCTATTGAACGAAACATATGGCGTGACCGTGCATGAAAAGGCTGTATTCGATCCTGAAAACCGACGACCGGGTACGGATGGATAATCATGACAGGGATCACGGATCTTAGCGCCACGGAACTTGCAAAGCGTTTGCGTAATCTGGACCTCTCCGCAAGCGAGGTTCTTGTCGCGTGCCGCGCGCAGATCGAAAAGCATCAACCTGCGATCAAAGCCTTTGTCACCCTCGATTGGCAAACCGCAGAGTCTCGGGCAGCCGAACTGGACCAGATGGCTGCGCGCGGGGAATTTGCCGGGCCACTTCATGGAGTGCCCGTGGGGATCAAGGATGTGTTCGAAACTGCTGGTCTGCGCACCACTTGGGGGTCGAAGAGTTTCGCGAACCATGTGCCGAAACGGGACGCGATACACGTAGGCCGTTTGCGACAAGCCGGGGCGGTCATCGTCGGCAAGACCAACACGCCCGAGTTTGCCTTTTCCGGGCAAACCGCGAACCTTGTTGTCGGAACAACCCGCAACCCGCTGAACCCGGCGAAGACCGTCGCGGGCAGTTCGGGCGGTGCAGCCGCCGCACTTGCCGTGCGTATGGTGGCGCTGGCGGATGGCTCGGATCTGGGCGGCAGCACGCGCACACCTGCGGCTTGGTGCGGAGTGGTGGGGTATCGGCCCAGTACGGGGCTGGTGCCGATGTCGCCAAACCCGACCCCGTTCGACGGCTTGCATGTTCCCGGGCCAATGGCGCGAACCGTCACGGACCTGACGCTCATGCTGGAGGTCATGCAGGGTCGCACGCCATCGCAGCCGTTGATGTTTGACGGCGTCCTTCCCGGCTTGGGCATATTGGAACAGTCCGACCCGCCGGGACGACTGGCCCTGTCGCTTGCCCCGTTCGGGGCACGCGTCGATCCTTCGGTGCAAGCTGCCATTGCGCCGGTTGAAAGCTTGTGTCGCGAGTTGGGGTGGCAGGTCGAACAGGGTGAACCGGATCTTTCGCCCCTTCTGGAACATGGCGATTTGATCCGCGGGCAATCGGCCCTTTCGGTGCGCGCCATGCTGAACCCGGACATGGCGCTGGCGGGTGAAAGCTTTCGTACCGCCTGCGCGCAGGCAGAGGCGCTGAGCCTGATGGACGTGATTGCCTATCAGCACACCCGTGCACAGGTTTGGGAACATGTCGTCGACTTTTTTAAACGCTACGATTTTGCCCTGTGGCCAACCGCCACCGGCCTGCCCTTTGATGCAGATCTAAGAGATGGCGAGATCACCGAAGACTGGCGGACCGTTACCCTGACGCCGGTGATGGAACTGCCCTCGATTTCCCTGCCGTTCGGTACGTCCTCGGACGGAATGCCGGTTGGCCTTCATATCACCGGGCCGAAAGGCTCGGACGCTAAACTTCTGCGCTTTGCCCGAAGCATCGAGCGCGCATTGACCGGAGAAAGTTCATGACACTCATAAACGGCGGAGAAGCGGTTTACCGCGTCTTGAAAGCCAACGGCATCGATACGGTATTCGGCCTGTTGGGCGGCTCGATGCTGGAGCTTTACGACGCGATGTATAATGGCGGCGAGATTGCCTATGTCGGCGCGCGCGACGAACGGGCGGCGGGCCACATGGCCGATGCCTGGGCGCGCATGACCGGCAAACCCGGCGTCGTGCTGGGTGCGCAGGCCGGGCCCGGTGTCGTGAACATCGTAACCGCCGTGGCCGAGGCGTATCTGGCCTATTCGCCTTTGGTGGTCATCGCCGGTGCCATCTCGCGCGCGGATCAGGCCAAGGACACGTTTCAGGAGGTCGATCAGGTCGCCCTGTTTGCCCCGATCAGCAAACGGTCGGTCATGGTGACCGACCCGTCGCGGCTGGTTCCGATGCTGGAGGACGCAATTCGGCTGGCCAATACCGGACGTCGCGGACCGGTCGTGCTGCACGTGCCGCGCGACCTGTTTGCGGCAGAAGTTCCCGCGATTGATCCCGCGGCCATCAAAGTGGCGCAATCGGGCCCGGCGGCGCCTACGGATATTTCGGCCATTGCCGCAATGCTGTCTGCCGCGCAGCGGCCCGTCATTTTTGCCGGGGGTGGCTTCAAATGGGGTCAGGGACGAGACGCGCTGACGAAACTTGCAGAGACGTTGGAAGTTCCGGTCGTGGCCTCGACCGGTCATGCAGACGTGATGCGCCACGGGCATCCATGGTTTGCCGGTCAGGCGGGGCCGCGCGGCAACCGGGTGGCCTCGCGCCTGACCAAGGAGGCGGACGTAATGGTCGTGCTGGGTGCGCGGCTGGGTTTCAATTCGACCTTTCACTCCCACGACTATGTCGGGCCTAACACGCGCATTGCACATGTGGATATCGACGGCTCTGCAACCGGACGGTACTTTCCTGCCGAGATTGCCGCACAGGGGGATGCCCGCCTGACAGCCGAGGCCCTGACCCACGCCGCAAACCGTCCGGACGCTGATACGTGGCGAGCGGCGTTCCGAAAGGACATGGAAGATTTGGCGGCGGAACGTCAGACTGAGGCAGAGATTTCCACCCTGCCCTTGCACCCTCGGCGCGCTCTGGCAGAAATACGCGCTGTCCTTCCGGAAAATGCGGTCGTTACGCTTGATACAGGCAACACATGCCTGCAGGCCGCAGATCGGCTGGCGCATTACGAGCCCCTGTCGCTGATTACACCGCTGGATTTCGGGCTGGTCGGTTTTGGATTGGCCGCAGCCGTCGGAGCCAAGGCAGCTACACCGGAACGGCCTGTGGTGGCGATCATGGGTGACGGGGCTGTTGGCTATACGATGATCGAAATCCAGACGGCCATTCAACACGGATTGCCGATAGTGATCGTCGTCCTCGACAATCAGGCCTGGGGGGCAGAAAAGGCTTATCAACAGGAATTCTATGGTGGGCGCCTGCTGGGCGCGGAAATCCAGTCCCCGAGGTACGACAAATTCGCCGAGCTTTGCGGCGGCAAGGGGATTTGGGTTGAAGGACCGGGGGAGCTTGGATCTGCGTTGCAGGCCGCAATAGCCAGCAATGAAACAACGGTTGTCCAGGCCCGCATCGACCCCGGCGCGCTGATGACGCTACGCAAGGATCTGTTCAAGGCCCCGGATCAGGGCGGTAAGCAAAACTGACATTGAACGGTTCCGGTACAGGGCCGGTTCACAACAGGGCCGCATCCCGGCTGGTGCCAGAGCGTATCATGGGGTTAGAGTATCGGTACAAGCAGTTCAATCCGGAGCCCCATATCCATGCGTGCCGTGCTAATTGTCCTTTGCCTGATCCTCTGGTCGGGATCAGCGTCAGCACAGAACCGCGCCGCGGTTGAAAGGCAGTTTCAGTTGTGGCTGGATCAGACGGTCTGGCCGCAGGCCCGTGCCGCCGGTGTGTCGCGAAAAACCATGAAGCAGGCTTTTACAGGGGTGACGCTGAACTGGGATTTGCCGGATCTGGTCCCGCCGGGGACAAAGGCCAGAACGCCCAAGAAGCAGCGTCAGGCCGAATTCGGATCACCGGGAAAGTACTTTAACAAAGGCTCGGTCGGCGGGGCGACATCCGTTGGGAAGCAGATGGCGCAGCGGCACGCCAAAACCCTTGCCCGGGTTGAAAAGTCCACGGGCGTGCCATCTCAGGTCATTCTTGCCATCTGGGGCCGCGAAAGCGGTTATGGCCGGGTCGCCATTCGCCATGACGCGTTCCAGGTTCTAGGGACGAAGGCGTTCATGAGTACCCGATCCGATTACTTCTTTGAGGAACTGATTGCCGCCCTGAAAATTGCCGAAACAGGTAATATCTCTGGCCGCGCCATGAAAAGCAGCTGGGCGGGCGCGTTGGGTCAGCCACAATTCATGCCAACGAACTACCTGCAATATGCAGTGGATGGCGATGGCGATGGCCGCAGTGACATCTGGAATTCCGAGGCCGACACGATTGCGTCGATTGGCAACTATCTGGCCCGCCATGGCTGGGTTTCGGGTCGGGACTGGGGATTCGAAGTGTCCGTTCCGGAGTCGGTGTCCTGCGCGTTGGAAGGGCCGGATCAGGGCAGACCCGTTGCCGAATGGGCCGGGATGGGCGTCACCCGTGTATCCGGCAAACCCTTTCCCGCGCACGAACTTGCAGGCGAAGGATATCTGATGATGCCTGCGGGCCGAAATGGACCTGCCTTTATCGTCACACCGAACTTCTATGTTCTGAAGGATTATAACATGAGTGATCTTTATGCCCTGTTCGTCGGTCATGTCGGGGACCGCATCGAATACGGCATGGGCGATTTCACGGCATCCTGGGGAAAGGTCGGCGGTCTTTATCGTTCGGACATCGCAGCGATGCAGCGGGCGCTGGAAAAACAGGGGCACGATGTGGGTGGCGCTGACGGCCTGCCCGGTTTCAGGACACGGCGATCCATTGGCCGCTGGCAGCAGGCCAACGGGCACCCACCGACCTGTTTCCCGCAAGCCAGCATGAAATCGGAACTCAGAGGATGACGCCGAGGGCACACAGCTTTGGTTTGCCACACCTTGACCGGGACGCCGGTTTCCTAGACACCCAAAAGAATTTGCGATACCGGAGCGCGCAGGCAAATTAGTATTGTGACAAAACTTCGATATTCCAATGATCGAAATTAAAGAAACTCTGGTTGTATCACTCGCCGCTGACGAAAGGCGGCGCGCGCATATTCAAAAACATCTGACCGAGTTCGGGTTGGGCAAGTTTTTGATCATCGACGCAACTCCGGCGGACTCTGACGCAGTCAGGGATACGTATATGAGCGGGAAAGTTGCCAATTTTCCGATCTGCTTCAGGTGCAACAGGTCCATTGAACTCGGCTTTTTCATTGATCTGCTGCCTCGCTTCATCCGGAAAAAGTACAAATGCAAATGCGAAAACAACATCATCATTCCCCAACAGGTCGCCAATTGGCTGTCCTTTATTGAGGTCTGGAAGTACTGCGCCCAATCTCCCAACGACTACTTCATGATCTGCGAAGACGACGTGGCCTTTCATCATAACGCGCGCCAAATTCTCGATCGTTTTACCAAGGACTTTTCACCCACTCGGCAGAACGTTCTGATAAGAATGTGCTCTTCCGGCGAACGGCCCTTTCAGCATCTGCCCGAAACCTATGAACTCAGCGATCGCCCGGTAATGAGCAATGCGGCACACATCCTGAACGGCCATATGGCCGCCCTGCTATTGCAGCAGTTCAAACGGATCGAGACAACGTCGGACGTCTGGGTTCACGAGGTAATGGCTGCACGAGAGGATGTTCGGGCCGTAACAATCGAGCCGCTTCTTGCGACGGACCTGTCATTCAACAAGGACTTCGCGCAGTTTGCGTCCCGCATTCACCCAAAAGGCATCGATGCTGAGGATGCGGACAAACTCCGCACGCATGTCAGGCGTGTGGAAAACCGCCGTGAATACGAAAAACTGTTCCAGAAGTGGACGCAACGCCCCAGTTGATTTTCCTGCCCCGATCACGTCGGTTCTTAATCCACAAGGAGGTTTGGAATTGGCGGATCAGTTGCGGCGAAACACCAGTACCTGACCGTCACCCAGTGTCCCGGCGAATTCGCGGACGAATTCCAACTGCTCATCCGCGTCACGCGCCAGTTCCGGGATGGCCCGAAACATTCGGGACGGAAACAAGACCACCAACATCACTGGGCCCGGTTTCGCCATTTCTTTGATATAGGCGTCGGAACTTCCGATGGTTGGCCAGTCTGCATCGAAGTGACTTTCAAACACCGGACCGCCGGGGTTGATGGCCAGAACACGCTCTGACGGACCACGCAAACTTGTCACCAGCGCATAAGCCCCGGCCAGATTCTGCTTTGGGGCGACGTAGTTTCGCGGAACAAGAAGAACCGACAAACCGATCATCACGGCAACGCCCGTTGTGAACAGAAGACGTCCAAGACCGGGTCGGTTGAACAGGTCGGCCATCAGGTTTGAGCCGTACCAGCAACCAATCACGGCGAGCACAATGAAAAACCCGATATCGGCAAAGAAAAATCTTGGCCAGATCCGCATGTTGAACGCCAAAAGGACAACAAGCGTTACGATGATGTGCGCTGCGACAGACGCAAAAAACAGCGGCTGCGTCCCATGCGCACCCAAAGCCCCAAACGCAATGACCACCAACCCGCAGACCGCGACGACAAGTGTCAGGGGGCCGGTGTTCCCGATTGCAGTTCGCAACCCTTCCACTACGGTCCAAAGCGGGTTTTGGTATTCCTGCATCGGATCAACCGCCGAAGTTTCCGAAACCCCACCGACGGTTTCCACAATGCTAGGAAAAATCGGCAGGTACGCCAACAGGATCAGGGCCGAGGCAACCATTACACCCAGCAGCGCGTTCAGAACCCATTCGCGGGTCAGTGCGCCTCGTCCAAATCCGGTCACCAGCGAAATCAACCAAACTAGCCCAAGCGCGACAAAGAAAAATGCGCCGGTCAGATGAGTAAAGACTGCGGCAGCGGCCGTCAGCCCGAAGGCGATCCAGACACCTACGGAAGGACGGTTCATTCCACGCATAAAGAAAATAAGGCCAAGCGTGCTCCAGAAAGCGAGCTCGGTGTATCCGCGCGCGTTCTGGGAAAACCAGACCTGATGATAGGACAGCGCCACCAGCAGACCCGAAATATGAGCGATTTTGGTACTCGCGACATCCCTGGCCAGCCACCAGATTGCCCCGACTGTGCCAACACCGAACAACATAGCAGGCAGGCGATAGGCCCAGGATTCATGCCCAAAGATCTGGGACGCCAGCTTTGCCTTCATGCTGAAAAAGTAGTGATGGTTCATCGAGTAATCGCGCATCATTTCGCCCCAAGGCAGGCGAACATGCGTGTCGACCGTCCAGATCTCGTCATACCACAAAGGAGCATTCAGCCCGGCGGTTCTGAGTACCGCTGCAAGAAGCAGAATGAACAAAAGTAGCGCCAGATCATTGCGGCCAAGCGACCGGACGTTTTGGTTCATGCGGTTTCTCCGGACATCCACAGTCAAATTCAATGCGCCAGTATTTCCTGCTTTCTGGTCCCCGCCGGGACCGGCCCTTGCAGAAAGCAATCACAGTGAAACGTCTTAAATCCGCCCAACAAGGCTTGTTCGATCATCCCCAATCCACGGTCACGAGTCGATATGGAACTGAATATGCGGGTGTCGTCGATGGCCCTCTGTTGCCCATAGGTTAACTTTTCTCGCTCACGGCATCATTTGTTGACAAAATCACGACACAAGCCTCTGATAAACATACCCGCTGTTGAATTGAGCTTTCGGTCCCGGATCTTGAAGGTGAAAATCGGATTTGCGAACGTATTTATCGTTACTTGGCAACCCTGAAGAAGACTGAAGAGAAGCCGCAGAATAAACAGATCTAAGATATAGTATTTTAGTATTCACACCCTCGATGTCCCAATCTGTCCTATTGTCCGGGATGAACCGTTTTTTGAGTTTTGGAGTGCGATTGATGAGATCGAAAGAAACCATCAAATGACCGGGAAGGGTAAATCCAGCGCAACAAAGAAGTACCTGTTGCGCGTCGCCGGGTCGGCGCTGATCCTGACCGCTCTGTTCTGGGTCATTCCGATTGATGCGCTGTCCGAAGCCTTCAGTCGTCTGACCGTCGGGGACTTTCTGCTGGTTCTGGCCGCATTTCTCGCTTTGCATTTGGCCGCAGCACTCAAGTGGTGGTTCATCCTCGATTTCAAGGTTTCGCCGCTTACGGCGATCCGATCTCATTATTCCGGGCTGGCGGCAGGGCTTTGCCTGCCCGGCGCCATCGGCGGCGACGCGGTCAGGGGCGGTATCGTCTATGCGGCCACCGGCAACGGCCCCCATGTTGTTGCAGCAGGTGCAACCGACAGGTTCATAGATTTTGCGGCTTTGATTATCCTGTCCGTCATTGGTTTGTCCTGGGCGCTGACCAGCGGCGGAAGTGTCAGCCTCACCATAGAAACCGTGCTGGTCTTTCTGGGTTTCACGGCACTGGCAGTTGTTGGTTTCCGGCTGCTTCCGCTTATCTGGACCGTTGCACCATCCCTGCCCGGCCGGAACTTCGTTCACTCTTTGGGTGACGAGTTTGCAACCTTATCGAAACGGCGCTTGCATCTTTGCCTGGCGCTGTGCCTGTCCGCCGCAATCCAGTTCGGGCTTGTCTATATTTCCTTCCGACTGGCCCAGGCTGCCGGAGCAGGGATCGAACCGGGCCACTGGCTGTTCGCCTGGCCCATCGCCAAACTAGTCGCGGTGCTGCCCGTGTCGCTGAACGGGCTGGGCTTGCGTGAAGGGACCCTGGCCAGCATTCTGGCCCCTCTCTACGGAGATGCCGCTGTTATTCTGGCCGCAGGTCTGGTCTGGCAGGGGGTCATGTTTGCGGCCGGCGGCCTTGGGGCGCTTACATTCCTGCTTACGGAAAAGGCCAAAACCGGGCGATCCATACCCACCGAATAGGTGTCATCAGCTCAAACGGGAATCCTGATCCATTAAGACTCCGGCGCACATTCAGGCGCCGGTAATTGGTTTCCGGTTGGCTTGCGCCGATCAAAGCTTGTCCAGAGATTCCTGAAGTTTCTCCAGTTCACCGGCCCGCATCGAGATCGCCTGTGCCGGATAGGGGAACGCCTTGGCGCGCACTTCCGACTGAAACTCTTGCAGCGCCTCGACGCGCTCCTGATACATCTGCTTGTGCAGGCGGCCCAGATCGCGGAACGCATGGGCGTGGCGCGGCGGGTTCTCGGCCTCGCCGCAGATATCGGCCATGAACAGGAAGATCACATCGCCCGCATTGCCCGATCCCAGCGAGATGGTAACGATCGAGGTGCGATCATTCAGAAGGCGCAGGGTGTCTTCGGCCACACACTCGATCTCGCATGCGAATGCTCCGGCGTTTTCATAGCGCTTGAACGTGTCGTGAATCTGAATCGCTTCATCGGCGGTACGGCCAAAGGCACGCAGACCACCCGCCCAGTGGCTGAGTGACGGCACCAGCCCCATGTGCACCTGAACCGGAATGCCTTCTTTGGCCAGCATTTCGACCACTTCGTAGGATCGGTTGGTGAAATACATGTCCGCGCCCTTTTCCATGCAATCGATGGCGTGGCGCATGATTTCGTCCTTGGTGGCGAACTGACCCCAGTTCATGGCAGTGCCCGCAAAATGCGTCGGCGCAATTTCGCGCGCCATGTCCAGATGCACGTCCCACAGCGTCAGAAGGTCGATCCCCGCATCGACGCAGGCCTGCATTTCGGCCTCGTTGGCGGGGTTGCACATCGTCAGGCGTTGGCCGGTCTTTTTCAGGTCCAGCAGGTCCTTGACGGTATAGTTGCGCTGCGCCGGTCGGCGGCCAAAAGTATAGATGTTTTTCATCGCGTTCCCTGTCTTTCAAACGTGAATTGCCGGACCTCGAAAGGCCCGGCTTCTGAGGTTTCCTTGCTTGCCTGTGTTATTCGGCGGCCCAGATTTTGCGGCGGCGTTCCTTCACCATTTCGTTTCCGTCGTCCGAACCATCATGGAAGGTATTGAACCACTCATCCCACGGAGTTTCCCATGTGCCGTAGTTGCAGTCGAAAAACTTGTGGTGCAGCTGGTGGAAAAAGTCACCCACCTGGAATTTGGCATTCTTGCCGAGCTTCAGATGTTCGAACCCTGCATGCGAGGTTGGCGCGCCAATTCCGTGGTGGAACAGCAGGAAGATCGCATGGATCGGGTGCGACGGCACAAGGAAGAAGATCATCGTGTCGAACATCAGGAAAAAGCTTTCCACCGGGTGCATCGCCAGACCCGACCACGGTCCGGTGTTGATGTTGCGGTGATGCCAAGCGTGAACCTTGGTGTACAGCGGACCGACATGGAGCAGCCGGTGCAGCCAATAAAAGTGGAAGCCCGCCCAGACAGGGATCAGGATCGTCACGACCGAGAACCAGACAGGGTTGCTGTCAAAAGTGATCATCGTGATCCAGCCATTGGCATAGGCATACAGGATGAAGCATTCCCAGAAGGTCCAGAAGGTCAGCGCCGGGCCAAGCGTCCAGAACATGTTGTCCCAGACCTGATTCTTGAAGGTGAACACCTTGGCGCCCTTCATCATCGGGCGCATGTCATAGCGGTATTCATCCTGTTGCGTGCGGACCTTCCAAAGCGCCAGATGAAGGCCACCGGCAACAACCATCAGGATGCAGAAATTGCGGAACCAGATTTCCGCTACCCAGTCCCAGCTAAACGTTTCGATCCGGGACAGCGACGGCGTCAGGTAATTCCATGTGATGATAGCAAAAATCAGCATCAGCGTCCGCAGCGCCAGCGGGTTCCAGCTTTGCAGCAGGTATTTCAGCGATGCCAGCGGCTTCATCGGCCAGTCCCAATAGGGCGAGGTTTGAATCGGCAGTTGGGGTGTGTAATTCCAGATTTTCCGCTTGGGGCGCGGAGCATTGGCGGGACTTGTCATGTCTCGACTCTCATGGCTTGGGCAAGGCTGCAAAGCAGCGGATTTCAGTTCGCTGGCGAAGACACTATGACCGCCCGCCAGATTCTCAGCACATATTGTCTTGCCGGTTAGGATAAGTTTTGCTTAGCCTGCGGGCATGAGCACCCGCATCCCCTCTCTCAACTGGCTACGCGTGTTCGAAGCTGCAGCTCGCACCGAAAGTTTCGCACGCGCGGCGGCGCAGCTGAACATGTCGCCCGCTGCCGTCAGTCAGCAGGTCAAAGCGCTGGAAACCCGGCTGGGTACACCCCTGTTCCAGCGTCACGCGCACGCGGTGACGCTGACCGAGGCCGGGCGGGCCTATCTGCCATCGGTCCAGCAATCGTTGCTGATGCTGGAAACCGCAACGACCGGACTGTTTGGCGAAAGCCGCGAACAGCGGCTTTTCGTTCAATCCGTTCTGCTGTTCGCGCATGGTGTTCTGGCCCGTGGCGTGCCCGAGTTTCAGGCCGCCCATCCGCGGGTCAGTCTGGCCCTGAGCACCGGTAACATGATCGCGGATTTTGCAAATCAATTCACTGACTTGCAAATCGTGTTCGGCAATCCATCACTGTTTGGCACAGACGGGGACGAGTTGATGCGCGAGGTTCTGTATCCGGTCGCGAAACCGGATATTGCGGCCAGTATCCACTCTGCTCAGGACCTGTTCAACCATACCCTGATCGAGGTCTCCACCCATCGTGCCAGCTGGCCCGGTGTGTTTGAGGAACTGCGGCTGTCTCATGGATTGGCAAGGTATTTCTTTGCAGACAATTCGCTGATGGCGACCGAGCTGGCGGTAAATGGCGTCGGCATTGCGCTGGCACGCGCACCCGCTTCGGATTCAGCCATTCGAGCGGCCGGACTTGTCCCCTGCCTGCCCGGCATCCAGGTGCCGGGGCAAGAGGCGTATCACCTGATTTACCCCGACCGCGCAGCGCTTCGCCCGCCTGCGCGGCAGTTCAGAACATGGCTTCTGGATTACACATCCGAACTGCGGGCGCGCACAGGTTAGACACGAAATTTAGACTGGTGGACGCGTCGCCGTACCGCCGATGAAGAACTTTGTCGGACTGTTAGCGGCACAACACTATGGCCAATGGGGCAAGAAACAACTATTCCACGTCTGGATACTAACAGGCAGAGAATACAAACCCGTGTTCGACCTACCCACGCTGCGCGCAAACCTTTCCGAAAAATACGACCTTTCCCCCTCGCCCGAACTGGCGGCGGAGATGAGCGATGTCTACGACCGTATGAACCGCGTCGTGTCGCCTGCGGACTGGGCGATCTATGCGCCCTATGTCAAGGCGATCAATCAGCTTAAAAAGGAACGTAACGCCGTGATTTTGGGTCACAATTACATGACCCCCGAAATCTATCACGGTATCTCAGACTTTGTCGGCGACAGCCTGCAGCTCGCCATCAAGGCCACCGAGGTCGAGGCGGACGTCATCGTTCAGTGCGGCGTGCACTTCATGGCCGAAACCTCCAAGATTCTCAGCCCGGACAAGACTGTGCTGATGCCGGATATGGAGGCCGGATGTTCGCTGGCCGAATCGATAACGGCTGACGGGATTGCCGAAATGCGCCGCCGCTATCCCGGCGCGCCGGTGGTGACCTATGTCAACACCACGGCCGAAGTTAAGGCCGCATCCGATATCTGCTGCACCTCGTCCAATGCCGCGCAAATCGTTGCCGCGCAGGAAAGCCACACGGTGATCATGACGCCGGATCAGTATCTGGCGCAAAACGTGGCCAAGGATGTTCCGCAAAAGAACGTCGTCTGGTGGGAGGGGTCGTGCATCGTGCACGAGCAATACTCGCCTCAGGACCTGCGCGATTTCCGCGAGTGGAACCCCGGCACCCGGCTGATCGCACATCCCGAATGCCCACCCGATGTGGTGGCCGAGGCGGATTATTCCGGCTCGACCAGCGGTATCATCAACTATGTGACGAAGGAAAAGCCGGAAAAGGCGCTGCTGATCACCGAATGTTCGATGGCGTCGAATATTGCGGATGAACTGCCCGAGGTCGAATTCGTCGGACCCTGCAACATGTGCCCCTACATGAAAAAGATCACGCTGGAGAAGGTGCTGTATGCGCTGGATACCATGACCGGTCAGGTCGAGGTTGACGCGACCGTCGCCGACAAGGCGCGACTTTCTGTTGAGCGCATGATCGACCTTTCGCGCAAGCTGGGCATCTGAGTTAGGCCATGCAAGAGATCACCACCAATCGGGTGGTCATAGTCGGCGCCGGCCTTGCCGCCGTCTATGCAGCGCTGAAACTGGCGCCCCGCCCGGTTGTGATGATCTCGCCCGATCCATTGGGAACAGGGGCAAGTTCGGCATGGGCTCAGGGCGGTGTCGCCGCGGCGATGAACCCCGCCGACAGCCCTGAGGCACACGCAGCAGACACGGAAAAGGCCGGGGCCGGCGTTGTTCTGCAGGATGTGGCCGAATATGTGACCCGCGCGGCGCGCGATCATATTCTGGACCTGACCGATCTTGGCACGGGTTTTGATCGCACCGCAGACGGTGGCTATGTCCTGTCGCATGAAGCAGCCCACAGCATAGCGCGTGTCGTTCGCGTCAAAGGGGATCAGGCCGGGGCCGAGATCATGCGCGCGCTGATCGCCGAGCTGCGGAAGACCCCTTCGGTACAGGTTATCGAAGGCGCTCAGGCCGTCAGGCTTGAAACGCAGGGCCAATGCGTCACGGGTGTCGTTCTGACCTCTTCCTCGGATGGCGGATCGCAACCGGTCGTATTGCGAGGGTCCGCCTGTCTGCTGGCGGGCGGTGGTTCCGGCGGGCTTTTTGCCCTGACAACCAATCCCCCGCGCATACGCGGTCAGGTGATCGGGATGGCCGCGCGTGCAGGTGCGGAAATCGCGGATGCGGAATTCGTTCAATTCCACCCCACGGCCATTGATGTCGGTGAGGACCCTGCCCCGCTTGCAACCGAAGCGCTGCGAGGGGAAGGTGCAGTACTGGTCAACCGCGATGGTCACCGGTTCATGGCCAACATCCATCCCGATGCAGAACTGGCACCCCGGGACATCGTGGCCAGGGCGATTTTTGCCGAAACTCAGGCCGGCAACCGCCCGGTTTTGGACACGCGACAGGCCATCGGTGATCGGATCGGCGTTGAATTCCCGGCTGTGGCCGACGCCTGCCGTCGCAATGGCGTGGACCCTTCCCTATCCCCGATTCCCGTGGCAGCTGCCGCCCACTACCATATGGGGGGCATCGCCACCGGCCTTGACGGGCGCACGTCGCTGAGCGGTCTTTGGGCATGTGGCGAGGCAGCATCCACAGGTTTGCACGGTGCCAATCGTTTGGCGTCGAACGGTTTGCTCGAAGCTTTGGTTTTTGCGCGCGCTTGCGCACTGGACATCTTGGACAGCATTGAGATGACCGGTGACGTGCCCGAGGTTGTGCTGGCCTTTCACGATGGCGGCTCAAAGACCGATATGCATGCGGTTATGGAACTTCGGCAGACAATGACCAGAAATGTCGGTGTCGTGCGAGACGAAACAGGGCTGAAGGCTGCGCTGACCGAAATCGCGCGGCTGGAGGCTGATGGCCGATCCGACGACGGGTTTCTCAACATGACCGCAACCGCCACCCTGATTGCTGCCGCAGCACTGTTGCGCAAGGAAAGCCGTGGCGCGCATTTCCGGTCCGATTTTCCGAGCCCCCTGCCCGATCCCGGCCAGCGGTCGCGTCTGACACTTGATCGCGCGGTTGCGCTGCGGAGCACCATTGCAAAGGAAGCAGTATGAACACCGCAACCCTGCCCGACCTTATTCTTGAGCCTCTGGTACGCAACGCGCTGATGGAGGATCTGGGCAGCTATGGCGACATCACCACGCGAACGGTGATTCCTTCGGGCACCACTTATACTGCGAGGCTGAACGCGCGCGAGGACGCCGTGGTATCCGGGATGCAGGTCGCGGCACTGGCCTTTCGGCTGGTCGATCCGACGCTGGAGGTCACAACTTTGGTCTCTGACGGCATCACCTGCGCAAAGGGCGACACGCTTATGGAAATCCGGGGCAGCGCAGCCTCGATCCTAAGCGGTGAGCGCGTTGCGTTGAATTTCGCAGGAAGGCTGAGCGGGATTGCAACCCAAACCGCCGCGCTGGTTGCCGAAACCACGGGTACAAAAGCGCGCATCACCTGCACCCGCAAGACTACGCCGGGTCTGCGTATTGTCGAGAAACAGGCCGTTCTGCACGGTGGCGGGTTCAATCACCGCTATTCTCTGTCAGATGCGATCCTGATCAAGGACAATCACATCGCCGCCGCCGGTGGCATCCGCAAGGTGCTCGAGGCAACCAAGGCGACCGCCTCGCACATGATGAAAGTCGAAATCGAAGTCGACACTTTGGACCAGCTTTCAGAGGTTCTGGAAACCGGCGGTGCGGATGTGGTTCTGCTGGACAACATGTCGCCGGATACGCTGCACAAGGCGGTCGCAATGATCGAAGGTCGCCTGGTAAGCGAGGCATCCGGCAACGTCACCCGTGACACCGTGGCCGCAATCGCTGCAACCGGGGTCGACTACATTTCTTCAGGCGCGCTGACACATTCCTACAGAACCGTCGATCTGGGACTGGATTTCTGACCGGCAACGACCCAGAGCAACCCTTCACCCGAGGCTTGCGGACTGACTGAGGTGGTCTAGGATCACCTTATAGTTCAATTCATGTCGGGTCCGTCGTGTCAGATTCTTTATTCCTCCGCATTGTGCGGGAACCATTTGTTCATTTCCTGCTCATGGGCGCCGGTATTTTTGCACTGTACAGCTTTGCCGATACCCCCCAGACGCAACCTGAAGCCTTGGAGATTAAAATTACCCAAGCCGACATAACGGCCTTGGAGAAACAATTTGAAGCAACCTGGCGACGCAAACCCGGTCCGGATGAGCTGAAAGCGCTGATCGACAATCAGGTATTCGAGGAAATCCTTGTTCGCGAAGCGCGCGCCTTGCGGATGGACGAAGGGGATGCCGTGATCCGAAACCGGTTGCGACAAAAGATGGAGTTCATTGCAACTTCGGCGGCAAGTGCTGAAACCCCGGATGACGAAGAACTGATGGATCTGTTTCTGAGTGAAAGGGCGGAGTTTGAAATTCCCGGATCAGTTGCCTTTGATCAGGTGTTGTTGGACGAGGACTTTGCAGGTTCTGCGGACGCGATTCTGAAAGAGCTGAACGCAGGGCACATTCCGGACGGGATCGGAGCGCTGAGCCTTTTGCCTGCTCAGGTCCCGCCGATGAACGCCCCCCGGATCGACGGTATTTTCGGCGTCGGTTTTGCGGCTTCGCTGGATGATTTGAAACCGGGGGAATGGGATGGCCCAATTCGGTCTGGTTATGGCCTGCATCTGGTACGCATTCTGGAAAAGGCCGAGGCAACCTTGCCAGAGTTCGAAACCGCCCGCGCTGCGGTTCTGTTAAAATGGCGGGAGGGTCGACAGGCAAATGCGCGGGATAGCCTGAATGAAGCGCTTTTGAGCAAGTATCAGGTCAAAATAGACGAAGAATGATGTGTAAGTACTTGTTTTTAAAAGCTTTCTTAACCGCGTGCATTGCGATCGGCATAAATTTCGTTACTCCTGCCGACCTCCGAGCGCACGCGTTGGATCCGGGGTATCTGGAAATAACCGAACTTTCACCGGATACCTACCGCGTTTTCTGGCGAAAGCCTGACGTTCAGCAAAAGCCGATGGCAATCGAAGCCAGACTGCCGGAGATTTGCGAAGTCTCTGCCCCCCCTGCCCCGCGATTTGACGGTGCTGCGTGGATCTCAGAGTGGACGACCCGGTGCCCCAGCGGCCTTGCGGGTATGACGATTGAAGTTCCAGGACTTGAGGACACCCGAACCGATGTCTTGCTGCGCGTAGACTTGCTGGACAGCCCGGCATCAACCACACGGCTTGTTCCTGAACAGATCACTTTCGTAGTCCCTGGAGACACAACTCGCCTGTCCGTCTTGCGCACCTATATCACCCTGGGTGTCGAACATATTCTGGAGGGGTTTGACCATCTGTTATTCGTCTTTGCCCTGCTCTTTCTGATCCGCGACTTCTGGCGGCTGCTGGGGGCGATTACCGCATTCACTGCGGCCCACAGCATTACGCTTGCACTTGCCTCTCTTGGCCTGATCCATGTGCCCGCGCCTCCGGTCGAGGCATTCATTGCCTTGTCGATAGTCTTTCTTGCCGTCGAAATAGCCAAAAGGACCGACGACGCGCCTCGCTTATCCGAACGGGCGCCCTGGGTTGTCTCATTCTCGTTCGGGCTTTTGCACGGGCTTGGATTTGCTGGTGCGCTGAGCGATATCGGATTGCCTGAAGGGGATATTTTTGTCGCCTTGCTGGGATTCAATCTGGGTGTGGAGATCGGTCAAATTCTGTTTGTAGCGGCCGTACTGATCATTGGTTGGACGCTCAAATTTTTTGTCCCGGTCGGGAAATCCAACCTGCAGGTGATGAATACAACAGTCAGCTACTTTGTTGGGGCTGTCTCCGCCTACTGGCTGGTTGAACGTGTCGTTGGGTTTTGGGCATAATCCGATAGTTGGCTGGCAGTGCGCCAGCCGGTTGCAAATGGCCCACGGTCTAGTCAAAGGCGTCCGGTTCAAGTTCCTCCCAAAATGCAAAAATCGCTTTGGCGTTCAGACCTGACCGCCAGCCATGAGCTCGGAAGTGTTCGCGGTCCAGTTCGTCGTTCAGACCAGACATGAACAGACGCTTATCTGCATCCCTTTGTGTTGGGTTTCGCCGCGAAACCAGCTCTTCCACGATGGAGAGCTTTCTTGATCGATCGGCCCGTTCCGCTGCGCGCATTTCATAGGCCTGATCCTCTTGAGCTTTCTCTACCTGCCGCTTTCTGGCGGCTTCCAACGCTTCCGGGCTGGGTTCTTCCGGTTGCGAAGGCGTATCTTGCGCCTGATAGTCATCGCGCAACGCAGCCGACAAATAGCCCACGGTCGACTTGATACCCCCCTGCCCGACAACAAAGTTCAGCTTTTCCTGCACGTATTCTTCGCCGTGTTCCGCAATCCATTGACGCGCCAGCCGATCCGAGACCCCTTGCTTGCGCAGCGTCTTGTAGACACCCAGATTGCGCACGCCATCACTGTCGTCGATTTCGAACATCGCTTTTTGCGGATTGCTGCGGATCAAAAAACGAATATCGGTTACTGTCCGTCCCTTTTTTTGAAACTGAGGCTCAATCACGATGTCAGAGCTTTTGTTCACCTCTGCCACGGCGGTTTTGATGATTTTGGCGTTCAGGTGCTTGAAGCTGGCATAATAATCGCTGCCATCGACACCCATCAGTTTGCGAAACACGTCGAGCGTCCACCATCCAGTGGAACCTGTCCGGACAAAGCGATAGCAGTTTTCATACAAGGCCAGCCCGTGACCCGAATTGAAGTTTCGCTGAATATGCACATTGATTAGCGCATAGATCTTAGGATCATAGAGCTTTTGCGCCAAGGCCGGAGAATATGCATACTCGCACACTCCGTTCTTGAGTTTGGCGAAACTCAGCAGGGAAGAAACGCCCCACTCTTGTCGGCCCTGTTCATCTAACATGTCCCATTCGGCTACAGTCTCGGCTAACGCACGCAAACTTGCGCGCAGAGTATCGAAGTCGTTGGAATTGTAGCCAACCATCATTGCCAGCGTTCGCGCGTCAATTGTGTGCGTCGCGGCCGAAGTCAGCGCGTCATACGCATTGAGCAATAGGACGTTTGAAAGCTTGCGCTGCAATAGCGTCAGCTTGCCGCTGATGTGAATCGCGGCGACGTTCTTCTTGACCGTTTCCCGGCGAAGGGCGCCCGCGAGGTGGTCCATGTCCAATTGTGTATCCGGCATGATTCTGCCTGGCTGCTCGTTTTGCTATTTGTGACATGAAAGGTACCTTCCAATCAAATGGATTTGGGTACCCATATACGGGAGAACCGAAATCCCGCAGACAGGTACCTTTAATCAGGGCCACCGGAGTTATCCACAGAAAATGGTCTTTCCTGGACTCAACACTGGTAATATCGCCGCTGGCTGACAGGCAACTGTGTCAATGTTAGACCCTAAAGCCCCAATAAATTCAGCCTCCTGCGAATCGGGCCTCTTGTTCCCGCTAATTGGTCCGATTTGTCCCGGAATCAGCCACCTATTATCCTGCAAGCGGGTACCTTACATCCTGAATGCAGGTACCCAATGTGAGTTTTACTATTGAAAATAAACAATTTTTACTTGTCAAAGAGTCTAAAGATCTTAAAAAACTAAAACCTTTGTTGGTGTGTGTTTTGTCATTTTCTTTTGGTTTCGTGGCGAAACCCCACTGACAAACCCCTTTCTGTGGAAAACACGGCAAAGAAAGATAGCGCTGCGCATAAATGTTCGCTAGATTGTCGAATATACGCCGGTAAGGCGAACATATTCAGAGGCATCGACAGTGAACAAACCTACACAACCTCCCCTGCCCCCCTATCTGAATCTGGATCCTAAGGCGGCAGCTGAAAAGTTACCTGATCCTATTGGGACTTCGCGATTCGCAAAAGCGGCTGCTTTCTGCGGCAAGGGTCGTGAAGACCTTGCGCGGCGTGGTTACGCACCCGACGGAGAAAAACGCCTTCGCAAATTTTCGACTTGGGAAATTACCAAGTACTTGCTTCCGGTTGCTCCGGCTCACCTGCGCCGGGTACTCAAAGCCAATCCCGAGCTTCCCCAGGGAGAAGGTGAAGGCGGATCCAAGTGGTTCTCTCTCGAAGAAGTTCTGATTTTGCGGCAGCACTTTGCAGCCGAAGGCGTCAGCACCAAAGAATACCAGCCCTATCGCCCTGAGGGGCAGCCTGCAAAGGTTGCAGCGGTAGCTAACTTCAAGGGGGGTGTTGGCAAAACCTCCACCGCTGCTCATCTGGCGATGTCAGCGGCTCTGGATGGGTACAAGGTTCTTGTAATTGACTTGGATAGCCAGGGATCGATGACATCAATTCTGGGCGGTAAAGTTGCCGATGAATGGCAAACCGTCTTTCCGCTGATCGCCAAGGACTATGCGCGTGCAGTGCAGGAAGAAAACCGGGTGCGTACAGCGGCCGGACAGCCGGAAATCCCACTGGATGAAACCCTGCAGGAAGCACTGACCACTCAACCCCGTGATGTCATCCAGAAGACGCATTGGCCCAATATCGATCTGATTGGCGCTCAGTTGAACCTCTACTGGGCCGAATTCCAGATACCTGTTTGGCGCATGGGATTGCGCAGCTGGCCGTTATGGGATGGTCTGACCAATTTCCTGCAGGACGAGGGCATTCTGAACGACTACGATGTCGTATTCCTCGATACGCCTCCTGCTCTTGGGTACCTTACGATCAATGCGCTGGCAGCAGCGGATATCCTGCTTGTGCCGCTTGGGGCATCGTTTCTGGAGTTCGATTCGACGGGCAGGTTCTTTGACATGCTCTATACGACTTTCGCCAGTATCGAGGATGGCGAAAATGCAGCACAGCGAGCGGCGGGTTTACCTGAACTTAAATTCGAATGGGATGTAGTGCGTGCCATCATCACGCGGTTTGACGCAAGCCAGCAAACCGATATGGCAAACGTCATTCAGGCTTACTTCGGGGATTTCATGAACGCATATCGGCAGGACTATACGGCGCTGGTCGGGCAGGCCGGTGAGCAGGTCAATGGCATCTACGAAGCCGACTATCGTGATTTCAACCGAGACACCTACGTGCGCGGACGGGAGGCGTTCGACCGGACATATGCCGAATTCAAGGAACTGCTGATCGGCTGCTGGTGGCGCGATGCACAGATGGAGGAGCAGGCAAATGGCTAAACGTAGACGACTTATCGCCCCGGACGCGACCGAACTGGAAGAGCTGGAGGCGGGTTTCGCCGCGAAACCGTCTGTTGGCCCGTTCGAAACCAAATCTGCCGCTCCGCCGATTGCACAGGTTGCGGGTGAGACTGCGGCGCTGAACGGAATGGCGGCCGTTACCGACCGTGTCGCGCTGGCCAAGGACCAGGGGGATGCTGCACGCTGGCGCGAGGCACAGGATGCCGGGTTGGTTGCTGAAACAGTGGCGCTGGACCAGATTGATGCGGATTTCATTCGTCGCGACCGAATGGTCGATGATGAAGAAGCAATGGCTGAGTTGTTGGAATCGCTACGTGTTCATGGTTTGCGCACGCCGATCGAAGTCACCATAACGCCAGAGGGATATGGCCTGATCTCAGGTTACCGAAGGTTGGACGCGTTCAAACGGTTAGCTGAAACGGATGAAAGATTCCGGGAGATTCCGGCTTTTGTTCGTGAAGCCGGGGCAGGGCAGGGCGCCTATGTCTCGATGGTCGAAGAGAATGAGCTGCGATCCGACCTCAGCCCGTATGAGAGAGGCCGCATTGCAGTACTGGCGGCAGGGCAGGGGGTATTCCCATCGATCGAGGCGGCCGTAGATGTGCTGTTTGCCGCGGCATCCAAGGCTAAACGGTCCAAGGTGCGCAGTTTTGCCGTTGTGCATGAGGCGCTGGGGGATCTTCTACAGCACCCGGTAGCCCTGTCTGAAAAGGCCGGGTTGCGATTGGCGGCTGCGCTGCGGGAAGGTGCCCAGCCTCAATTGCGAGAGGCGTTGGCCAGGGCTGGCGTTCAGGACGCAAAGGCGGAATGGGCGCTTTTGGACAATCTGTTGACGCAGACATCTGTACCCCGAAAACAAAGTTCAAGAGGAGGGCGGCCGCAGCAAATCGAACGCATCGCACGCCGTGCCCTGCCTGGCGGTGGTGGCATCAGCGCCGAGGTTGGGCCCGATGAACTCCGTATCCGGATCGACGGCAGGGCGTTCGACCGCGAAGCAGCCGAGGATTTCCTCAAGCAGCTTTCGAATGCATTGACCTAGTTTCGCGGTGAACCTCGGACCAGGGTCAATAGGGGCGCCATTCGGACTGGGATTGGCGCCCTTTTCCCTTCCCGTAAACGGGTACTTAATGTGTATGCAGACAGTTTCCGTCTCATTATCTCGGCAAGAAAGCTGTCGGATTCTTTTGGTTGTTTACATCTCTGTTTTGCTTCTGGGTCTGTGTAGTCACACGACACGAAGGGAGGTCCTTGGTGGCCGGGATTTCCCAGCTCGGGCTCTGCCAACAGGAGGACCGAAGTTCTCGAGGACCTCGGTCCGTTCCGAATAAATTTTGATGATCTGAGAGAGCTTGTCTGGACTAAAGCGCTGGCTACAGATGCGACTTACTTTGATAAGGGACCGAAACTGCGATCCGCTGGGAATACCCAAACCCCGAACAAACACAGCGGCCATTTCGGATCTTTCTGGTGGACATCGTTCGGTATCAATCCGGTGAAATCGGGCAGAAAATCCATCGGGAAAAACTCTCTGGGACAACGGAGAAGGGGCTTATTGGCCATGCTTCATGGGGCATATTTCCGGTCAGATCAATCATAAGTGATAAGCGATACTTATCAGTCATAATAGCAAAGTCAGAAGGTGACTCATGTAATGTGCAAAATAGGTCAATTGTGATCGTAATGCAGGTAGGTGGTTGCGATAAAACTCACAAACACTTTTCAAAACTGGCTGTTGACGTGTTCCAGAGCCACCTTCAATTGCAGAACAAACTCACTTACCAACGCGGATGGAGGACGATGTGCAGGTTGCATTATTGAGACGTTTAAAACGACATGCGGATGAAACGCCCGAAAGACGATAGGTCTCGGCTCGGGTTGCATATTGACGTATCCAGCTGCGGTAATCGGATCGCAGATACAGTAGCAAAGCCCTTTTTCCACCAGAGTTAACGCTGGGTGAAAAGTCCTGAGTTCGAACCGTTGTTCGAAACTGGCTTTTTGGCTGGCGAATGCCCTTTGGGTCGCAATCAGGTTTGGGTGACCCTCCTGCAACCCGGCCATCGGACGACCCGACAGGTGATGCGCCTGGACTGTATCAAGTTCAGCCAGTGGATCACCTGCAGGGATCGCACATACGCACTTCATGTCAAAGTCGACTGTATCAATTGCTGCAGTGGATTTTGGAGTTTCACCCAATCCAATGTCGTATTGCTGAGAGGCAACCCATTCCTCGATCACCGGGGATGCGCGCATCATCAACGAAGCTTTTACATCTGGTTTGTCCAACAGAAACTCCCCCAGAAGCTGCGGCATCAAAAGGCTGGAAGCGGCCGGCATACAGGCAATATTCAGGCGCCCTTTTGTCAGCGCCCCAATCTCGCGCATCGTCCGGGTTGAAAGCGACAAGCGATCCAGGATCGCCTCAGCTTCGGTGAGGAAATATTGCGCCTCGGGAGTAGGGGCCATTTTCCCGCGCTGTCGGCGGAACAGAGCAATATCCAACTCGGCCTCGAGATTTGCGATCAGCGCGCTCACAGCGGGTTGAGTCCGTCCGAGGATTCGGGCGGCGCCAGATACCGATCCTGTCCGCATAACCTCTCGAAAGGCTTGCAATTGGCGAAAGCTGAGATTCATGCGCCTTTGTTAATCCTCATCTTTTTCCCGCTCCATAAACAAACTTTATTCAACAATCAATTTAATCGTTTTGACTTGATATGCTCAGCTCGTGATCTTCCCGCCACGAATACACCGCATGCATTCGCGATGACGGAGGGGGAAATGACACGCTTTGCTAGCGTCTTGCTGACAGTCCTGATCTGCCTGGTTGCTCTTGGGCAATTTGTGCAGGTGATCACACGCTATGTGCTGGAAATCCCTGTTATGGGATTGGAAGAAAGCCTGCTCTATCCCACGCTGTGGTTGTACATGCTGGGGGCGGTCAACGCGTCGCGTGAAAACACGCATATTCGCGCCAATGTGCTTGAAATTTTTCTGTCCACCGAACGCCAGCATCAGGTTCTGGCAGTCATAGGTGAGGTCATCAGCCTTATCGTAGGTATCTGGCTGACCACATGGGCCTGGGATTTCACCAAGTACTCAGTGCGGGTCTGGCGCGAGAGCCCGACCCTGTATCTGCCAACCTTCTATGTCGATGTTGCTTTGTTTGTTGGGTTGGTCCTGATGATGCTCTTCACCGCCTGGCATCTGCTGATGCATCTGCGCGCGTTGTTTTCCCCTGTTACCGAACCTGCCGTTGAAGGAGGTCTGAAATGATCGAGATCGCGCTTCTCGCCGTACTGGTTCTGGTCATTCTGCTGACACTGGGTGTTCCACTGCCGTATTGCTTCGGTGCTGGTCTGATGGTGATGTATTTCGCCGGTGACGTGGTCATGAAGGGCAACATGCTGTGGGGTTTCCAACAGCTAGGTAACCCGGTGCTGCTGGCCATTCCGTTGTTTGTACTGGCGGGGACGATCATGTCTGTCTCCGGTATCGCGGCGAGCCTTCTCAATTTCGTCAACATTTTCATCGGCCACCTGCGAGGTGGATTGGGTGTTGTAGCCACTGTTTCTTGTGCGTTGATCGGCGCGATCTCTGGCTCGGGCCTGACGGGCGTCGCCGCCATTGGCCCTCTGCTGATCCCAGAAATGGAAAAGCAGGGCTATCCCCGCGAATACGCGACGGCGTTGATCGCGAATGCATCGCTTCTGGGCCTGTTGATCCCGCCTTCCGTGACAATGATCGTCTATGGCTGGGTTACTGATACGTCGATCCTTGCCTGTTTTCTGGCGACACTTGGACCCGGCCTGCTGATCATGGCCAGCTTTTCAGCGGTCAATATCCGGATGGCTCGCAGGTTCCCCCTGCAACTGAATGAGCCCCTCAAAGGCGCGGCATTCATGTCCGAGGCAGCCCAACGCGGCTTCAAGGCCACGCCCGCCCTGCTAATGCCGGTGATCATTCTGGGTGGTATCTATGGCGGCATCATGACCCCGACCGAGGCCGCTGCTGTGGCTGTGATCTATGCAATCCCGGTCGGGTTCCTGATCTACAAGGGGCTGGATGTTCGCACGTTCTTCGGCGCCGGCAAAGAAGCCGCAACATCTGTTGGAGCGATCATGCTGATGATCCTGTTCTCGATGATCCTCAGTCAGATGTTCGTGCTGGAAAGCGTGCCGCAGGCCATCGTGCAGGCGATTTTCTCGGTGACCGAAAACAAGGTCCTGCTGCTGGTACTGATCAACATTCTGCTGTTCCTGGTCGGCATGGTGGTCAACGACGTAACCGCAATCATCCTGATCGCACCACTGTTGTTGCCTTTGATGCAGGCTATCGGTGTCAGTCCGATCCAGTTTGCCGCGATCATGGGGGTCAACACCGCGATGGGAGGTGTGACGCCGCCCTATGCCTCGATCCTGTATCTGGGCGCACGCATCGGCCAGGTGCCGGTCACCAAGGTGATCCGACCTGCCATGACTTTGATCCTGTTGGGTTATTTGCCAGTCGTGTTCCTGACCAGCTTCTGGCCGGACCTGTCGATGTGGCTTCCCCGCTTCTTTGGCTACTAAGCCGCCCATTTCATCACTCACGGAGGAGACTTATCCATGATGAACTTTCTGAAATCCACCTGCATGGCCGCAGCCGTTGTGGCAACTGCCGGGATCGCCGCCGCCGACACGCTGAAGATCAGCCATATCCGTCCACAGGGCGCGACCATCGACAACGAATTGCGTGCCTTTGCCGAAGAACTGAAGACCGCAACGAATGGCTCGGTTGAGCTGAACCTATTCCCGGCGTCAGCTCTCGGGGACTACACCTCGGTTCAGGAGCGCATCTCGGTGGGTGCCATCGACATGGCCGTACAGCCCGCAGCCACCGCCGTTGATCGTCGCATGCAGATCTCGGCCTTTCCTTATGTGGCGGCAAACTGGGATGAGGCGAAAGAGATTTATGGTCCCGGCGGTGCAATTCACGGTGCGATGAAGGATCTCTATGCCAAGCAGGACATCACCATGCTGGCGGCCTATCCGGTGTATTTCGGTGGCGTTGCCCTGAACACTGACGCCGTGAACCCGGGCGATCCGACTGCCGCCAAGGGCATCAAGGTACGCGTTCCCGGCATCAAGAGCTTTCAGCTGACTGCCGATGCTTTGGGATACATTTCGTCGCCCATTCCATTCTCGGAAGCGTTCACTGCCGTACAAACTGGTGTTGTTGACGGTGTCGTCGGCTCGGGTGCCGAAGGCTATTATGCATCGTTCCGCGACGTGACTACGTCCTATGTCCCCGTGAACACGCATTTCGAAGTTTGGTACATGATCATCAACTCGGGCACTCTGGCCGAGCTTGGTGATGAAGACCGCGCAGCCTTGGAAAACGCAGCACTGGCGTTCGAAGCCAAGCGCTGGGAAACCGCCGAGGCTGATCAGGGCGCGTTCGAGCAGAAGCTGGCCGACAATGGCGCAGTCATCGTGTCTCTGACAGATGAAGAGCTTGCGGCCACTGCCGCGCACGTGCGGACGCAAGTCTGGCCGCAGGTCCTTGAAGACGTAGGCCAGGATTGGGGTCAGGCCATCCTCAACCAGATCGATCAATAAACCGACCCGACCCTGAAATCGGGCAAGGCGTGTTCTCCCTACGCCTTGCCCTTTTTATCCCGGAGATCAGCCAATGTTCAGATCCCTGCAAGATCATGACTGCGATCTGGTGACGCTGCGCGTCAATGGCCAGGTGGTCAAGGCTCGCGAAGGCCAGTCCGTTTGGTCTGCAATGGCGGTGGCTGGTCAGGTCGTGACCCGTAAAGCGGCCCTATCAGGCGAAGCCCGCAGCGCTTATTGCGCCATGGGCGTCTGTTTCGAGTGCATGGTCGAAATCGATGGCCTTTCTAATCAGCAGGCCTGCCTGCATCGGGTCCAGGATGGGATGAGCGTTAACACGCAGGACATTACCGAAGACACCGAGGCCGCCGATGCAAGCCTTTGATTGCGCCGTTGTTGGGGCGGGCCCAGCAGGCATGTCCGCCGCCATTGAGCTGGCGCAGGCCGGGGTCGATGTGGTTGTACTGGATCGTGCCGAACGGGCAGGGGGGCAGATCTACCGGTCGGCGGCCAGCAGCCCTTTGCCGGACATCGCAAGCCTTGGCCCGGACTACGCGGCAGGGGCTGACCTGATCACCCGGTTCGAACGATCCGGCGCGAAACACATTGCCGGGGCCGATGCTTGGCACCTGGGGGATGATGGTCGCATTCTGTTTTCCTGTCAGGGTGAAACCCGTGAGCTGCATTGCCGTGAGATGCTGTTGTGTCCAGGGGCGATGGAACGGCCCATGCCGATCCCCGGTTGGACACTGCCCGGGGTGATGACCGCAGGCGCGGCGCAGGTGATGCTAAAATCAGATGCTGTCGTCGCGGATGGCGCAGTCTTTGCCGGGTCTGGTCCTCTGCTGTACCTGATTGTGGCGCAATACCTGCGGCTGGGTGTATCCGTGGCAGCGCTGGTCGATACTACGCCGCGACAGCATTACCTTGACGCGGCCCCACTGATGCCACGCGCGGTGCGGCAGGTCGGACAGTTGCGTAAGGGCCTGTCTTTGTTGCGAGAAATTCGCGCTTCGGGCGTGACCATCCACCGATACGCCAAGAACCTCGAGGTCAGCGGCGATCAAAGGGTCAAAGGGCTGCGTTTTGTAGCATCGGGCCAGCAGCACCTTGTTTCAGCCGATACCTTGTTCCTGCACCATGGCGTTCAACCTAATTTAAACATGACCCAAGCGATGTGGCTGGCGCATCACTGGAACCACGCCCAGATGTGCTGGCAGGTCACGGTTGATGTATTCGGCCAAAGCTCAGTCGCGCATGTTTCAGTTGCTGGCGACGGGGCGGGAATTGTTGGTGCCGACGGCGCGCGTGCAGCCGGCCGCGTGGCCGCGCAGAATATCCTGTTTCGCCTTGGTCGGATTTCCGAGGCTGACAGGGATCAAAGGGCTCGCGCTGATTTGAAACTCTTGTCTGCCTTGAAACCTTTCCGCCGGTTCATCGACCGCCTGTACCGCCCGACCGACGCGCTGAGATTGCCGCGTGACGCGGAAACTCTGGTATGTCGCTGCGAAGAGCAGTCATTGGGCGATTTGCGAAAAGGATTCGAACAGGGCGCGCGGGATCCGAACGCCCTGAAATCCCTGACTCGGTGTGGAATGGGGCCATGTCAGGGGCGGCAATGCGGTCATGTGGTGACCGGGCTGTTGGCGCAATGGCGCGCAGAAAGCCCCGAAGCAGTTGGGTATTACCGACTGCGCAGCCCCCAACGCCTGCTGACCTTGGATGAACTTGGCCGCTACGACACGGTTCCAGCGGAGGCGGCGGAATGAAGGCGGATGTTCTGATCATTGGTGGCGGCATTCAAGGCTGCGCAACTGCCTACCATTTGGCGCGCAAAGGTGTCTCAGTGATTGTGGTCGAAAAAGACTACTCCGGGCGGCATGCCTCGGGCGTCAACGCAGGTGGGGTGCGGCTTCTGGGGCGTGACATGGCCGAGGTTCCTTTGTCGAAAGCATCGATGGAGATGTGGCAGACACTGGATGAAGACCTGGGCCATGATACCGGGTTTCGCCGTCAGACGCTGGTCAACATCGCAGTTGATGAGGCCGATCTGGCAACTGTACAGGCCCGCGAGGCCACGATGCGTGATGCTGGATACACACATGAACGGATCATAGATCAGGCCGAACTCAGGGAAAGATTGCCTCATGTGAACCCCGACTGCGTTGGTGGTGTGATCTCGGAGCTGGACGGGTATGCTATACCCTACAAGGCGACATCTGCGTTTCGTTTGGCCGCCGAATACTTAGGTGTTCAGGTGATCGAAGGCGAAGAGGTTCTTGGGCTCCGACGTGTGGGCGATGCTTGGTTGGCGCAGGGTGTGCGGCACACATACGAGGCTGAAACGGTCGTCAATTGTGCTGGCGCATGGGCAGACAAAATTGCTCTGATGATCGGGGACAACGTTCCACTCAGCCATGCTGCGCCTATGTTGATGATCACCGCCCGGATGCCGCATTTTGCCAAGCCGGTCGTTGGTGCGATCAGCCGCCAGCTCAGCTTTAAGCAATTCGAAAATGGCACGGTGCTCATCGGCGGGGGTGCCAAGGGTTTTGCCGACCGCGCCAAAAATCGCACACGGTTGGACTATGCCAAACTCGCCGCTGCTTGCCGCACTACGGCCGAGTTCTTCCCGATCATGCGCACGGCCAGTATCAACCGGATGTGGGCCGGGCTGGAGGCTTATATGCCGGACAACCTGCCTGTGATCGGCCCCGCTGTGAATGCCCCACGCGCTTTCCATGCGTTCGGATTTTCTGCGCATGGATTTCAGATGGGACCTGTCGTAGGGCAGGTTCTGGCGGAACTGGTGACTGGTGGACAAAGCCGTTTCAATCTATCGCCCTTCCGTATCGACCGATTTGACCGCAATGTCCTGTAATGGAGTTATCCAAATGACAATCACCCGTATCGAAACCGGTAAACGCATGAGCAAGATCGTCAAGCATAATGGCGTTGCTTATCTGTGTGGTCAGACTTCGGACGCTGCCACAGTTGCAGACCAGACGCGCGAAATTCTGGCAAAAGTAGAGGACCTGTTGGCCAAGGCGGGAAGCGATAAATCCCGCATCCTGCAATGTGTTATCTGGTTGGCCGACATGGCGGATTTCGCCGAGATGAATGATGTTTGGGACGCTTGGGTTCCGGAAGGCCATGCGCCGGCCCGCGCCTGTGGCGAAGCCAAACTGGCACGCGAGGTGCTCAAGGTCGAGATGATTGTCACTTCAGCTTGCGACTGAGCTTAGCCGGTCAGGGTTATCGATTTTCGAAATAGGCGAACCCACATGGCCTCAGCAAGGCGCGTGGGTTTACCTCTTCAGCTCCCCAAGTTGCGATGAGCTGGTTCTGACAGACTGCGTTGCATTTAGACATGAACAAGGCGGATGCCCGGGGCTGTTGCCTTAGTGCCGGTACATGGTATCTCAAAGCTGCCGGAAGACTATCGACATCTACTGGTTGCCGTCGAATAATCGCCTCTCCAACTTCCGCGAGTGAGTGCTTGCGCGCACCATTCTGATGAAGTGTGAATTCGCTCGAACTTGGATACATGCTGCTTAGTGTTTACCCGATGTACGCCTTGTTCATCCGATGGTTCCTGTTTTCTTTCCGTTCATTGTGTCAACGGTCCTATTCATTGAAAAAACTTAAAAAAATTGCCTCATCTGCTCTGGATGCTTTTTCATTTGGGTGAAAATATGACGTGTTGCCGTTGGCCACGGGTCATGTGGTTATTGCAAGAGTCGACATGGTGTGTGTCGCATCGAAAGAAAGGGATTTTCGGATGGCTGGTTTGGAAGAACTTGAGGCGCGCGTTGCTGAGTTGGAGAAGCGACGCGCTGGCCAGTCGCGATTATTGGAAGAAATGCTCGAGCAACTGAAAGCGCTCATCGAAACACAGCCGATGACACAGTTGGAAGCGTCGCACCAGGTGAACGCGCTTGTTGTCGTCCAGTCGAAACTGCTGATCATGTTGCTTAAGAAAGAGCTAATCGCCCCCAGCGATATCAACGACTTTATCGGTGACGTTGAACATCACGCACGTGTCCTGCGCGCAAACCCCGAGACTTCGGCCATTGGCTGGATCGTTGCGGATCTGGCACTCAACATCAGCGGCGAGATCTATAAATCTTCTGACGGCCTGGGGTAGCGCCAAAAAATCTGCCATCATGGGGTCGATTTGGGTGGGGGTAGAATTGTATCACGAGACTTTGAGCGCCTCCGCAGGTCAGGCCGCTCGGTCCAGAATTTTTGGGGAAGTACTTCTGTTACTGGTACTCCGTAAATCTCTCGCGCCAGTACTTTGTTTCAGCAATTGATGATCGAATTGCCTGGGGGTCGCTGACATCCACATTTCTGGCTGCCATCAGGTGCGGAATAAGTGCCAGGTTTTCAAATCCTGCAACGACCCCATAGTGGACAAAGTGCGGATACAAGGCATCTTCCGCTGCACTCAGAGCTTCCTCGTCATCAAAACCCTGTTCGTCGAAATTCTTAGCATTTTCAGTAAACTCCAACGAGGATGCATACGCTGCCCAAGGGGCGATAAGCGTCGATAAATGCCGAGGTTTGTCGAGAAAAAAATCTATGAGCACCGAGTGAGCATTTTCCGGATCTTCAAAGACCTGCCTTGGAACAATAGCATCTTTCAAAACAACTTGGCTCCAAGTGCCGTCGATAAATTCGTTACCCCAGATCAAAGCCCGTCGGGCGATTGCGACCGCCGGAATAGTAAGCCATTCACCAACAGACTTGGTCCAACCCGTCTTTGGATAATTCAGGCGATCAGCTAACCCAGCCGCTGAAACGCATGTACGCCATTCCTCTGGGAAGACGACATTGTTTAGGTAATCTCCTTCCTTAAAGGCTGCAAAAATCTCTTGGGTTTCGCCATTGGTCAGCAAAGCATGTATTGCTTCCTGAAAGACCGGAAGCGCCGCTTCATAAGCTGTTTCCCAATCAGCGGATCGAACCTTCATTACGCTGCTCCAAGGTATTTTCAGAACCCTCTTGTCAACGGGACGTACCAACAGGGGCAATCGCGACTAGCTGCTAAATTCCGTGCGAATACACCAGTGACCGATTCAAAAACTTGATAACGTTGGCAAACGCGAAGGTCTATCCAAAGACATCCAGAGCCTCGCAATCAAACGGATCCACACACACGCGAGCAGACCTTACCCATCGATTGTAGTTTGGAACTCTGACCTAACAATATTCGGCGTGATATTCGTTAGAATGCATAAGCAAAAGAAAGAAGTGTTGCGAAGCCTTCTGTCGTATTTCGGTTGTCGAATTCCTTACCTAAACGAAGTGCAATTTGGGCGCCGGGTAATCCTTTTGGTTTCCAAACGCCTTCCGCTCCATAAAGGTTTATCTCATACTTTGACGGATCGCCTCCAGGCGTCCCTTCTTGTCTTGAAACCTGCATAGAGCGTGCCGCCAAAAGGCCAATATTAATTCCTTGGGCAACTTCTTTTCCAAAGGCAAACTCCAGAGACAGCACATTCCCCGGCCGGATATCGGTGGTTTTCTGTCGCCCAAAGGTTTCGTACCGCGCCTGAAACGTGGCCGCCCAAGGCAGGCTGGCATCCTGCCTCCAGGTTGCACCTCCAAAAAGCATATGGCTCCACAATCCTTTACCGGTGTTTGTGGTCCCGCCGGCATCAAATTTCCCGGTTGGAGCCCAAAACGTATACGAAGTCTGAAAATGCCAGTTGTCACGATGCCACCCCAAAGCAATGGGTGTTACGACGGTATCTCCAAGATGATAGTCAAATTCTGATCCCGGCTCTGGCCGCAACACCTGATCCCGGTAGGTCAGTACTATTCCTGCAGAATAATCAGCACTCAGTATTTTCACATCGCGAAAAACGTAGCGGAAGGTCAGGCGAGCGGCATTCACCGTTGCCGATGGTGCGCCGATATCATTTCCGTTTTCATCTACATATCTTTGGATTTCGTAGTTTATCCAACCGTTCTCAATCACTCTGGTGCCTTGTGGCGGCAATATGGCCGACGTCTGACCCAACCCGGCACCCAGCCCATAATTTCCCGCTATTGGGATTTGTGCATTCGCGGCGCAGCCAAATGACAAGAAGATAAATATACAGAAATTCCTCAGGAACAGCGGGAAACCTGTCGATCCCTTGATAGCCATTTCTTTTACCCCCTGACGATCAGATGCCTCTGTCGGTTGCCGGTTTGGTGCGGAGTCGCAAAGCTCCTTTGAATTGCCATTTGGAGATGGAAAAGCGTGCTGAAAGTGAGGGAACACAAACCTAATCAGGCGCTTTTTTGCGCTATGCCTCTGCAACCAACTTCCCGGTTCAGCGGCAAGATAGCCGACAATGCCAGAGCATAATTGTGCAAATTACCGGAGAGTTCCCCTTAAATTCCATCCGCCCTTCGTTTTCCAGACACCGTAATATCACAAAATTCACATTAGAATAATTTTATTTGATGCGTTCGACTTGTGTCCTTGTCATCAGCTGCGGAGGAAGGGTGCTCCATGCTTTTCCAGACTTGTACTTGTTGAATCCGTAGACATACAGCGCCTGCATATATTCCTGATCAAAGGGAGCAGGCGGCGTTTGCGTAAATCCGGTTCCAATCCACGTTACCAGAAACCTGCCGCCGGCTTCCTGTGCACCCAGATACAATTCTAACAGATCGTCGGTGCCTTGTGTCTTGACCAGTGTCTCGAGAGACCTGCCTGCAATCTTCAACAATTTGGCCTTGGTGACGCTGGCTTCTGGCAAAACCCGGAAATTTCGAATGACATAAAGCGTTTCACGCTGATTGGGTAACTCCTTACCGGGGCGAGCCAAATACCATTCATCAAGTGCCGTCATCGTCGAAGATATCGCACCGTCGACATGCATCTCGTCTCGGGGGCCATCGGGGGTATCGACCTGGACCAGAACAGGAGGGAATGCGCCGGGTATAGAAGCGGATGCAAGCAAAGCATCCTGGAAAACAGTTTCGGCATTCGGCGCATTACTAGAGGCAATCACACCCAGATTCCACAAAACGGGACGTTGCGCGTCGAGGCTCAGAGATTGAACAAGAAGCCGCCGACCTTTGGCGTGTTCTCTGGCTATAGCGGCCAAAAACTCCGGTGTAACCGTGTCGTCTATGATCTGTTTCAAAGGGCTTGAATCCAGAGCGGACACATTGAAAACGGTTCCAATGGCCCCACGTGATCTGAAAATCTGATCAGCTGGTGTGCCGCTGTAGAATTCTCGGAGCTTTCCATCATACTTTTCGCCAAGAAATGCAAAAGGCGCGATCAGCGCACCTGTGCTGACGCCGGTCACCGTTGTGAATTCAGGGCGTGTTCTGCTCTCGGACCAGGCGTTTAACAGTCCGGCGGCGTAGGCACCGTTTTCGGCACCACCAGATAGCACCAGAACTTCACGCCCGTTTCGACCGACCCCAGACCTCTGGCGTTGTTCAAACGTTTCCCGGATCAAATCTTGTAGTTCTTCGGGAGGTGAGTCCGCCCAATAACGTGCGCCGGGAATTCCCGGAACCTGTGGATTTTGCAGATCTCCGATGCCCACTGGATCTCGTTTGATTGATCCGCAGACAGACAAAAACGAGCACAAAAAAACACCAGTCAGCAGTGGGAAAAGTTTGGCCATATTGCCTCATCATTTGCCAATCCGTTGACCTGACACAAGCATTTCGTTGTATGGTTAATCAAGTGTTCTGATCGCGACCGACAGCTCAAGCGCAGCATCTGCAGGCATTTTCAGTCGGAAATTTGTTTCGTCTCAGGCCATCAAAATCATTGCGAATTGGACCAAATGAATGAGTTTCTCACGGCAAAAACGCAAAGCCCCGAGGCGATCAGCGACGATCATGATGGCGGTGATAGGCGCCAGTTTGTTTCTGCTATTTCTATCCCGCGATCTTCCCGACGGCTTGCAGGATGATTGGGCACGCGAAAATTTCGGGTTGGTTGCACGCTATGTGATCGCAATGACATTAGGCGGCGCGATAATGGGTTTTCTACTCGCCTCGTTATTCGGTCGCGACGGCATTGTCGGGTGGTTCGTTGCGCTTGCAGGAGGGCTATTGTCAACGCTGATAGCCGGCGCCTTTGGAAGTTTCATCGGTCTACTGCCCGATCTTTTGGCAGATGGATGGCAGGCTACGGATTTCGTTGCAATTGCGTTTGGATTTTTGGTCTTGCCTCTTGCCGCAGCAGAAAACACCTTATCCTTGCTTATCTGGGTCGCAATGGTGGCCGCCACGCACTTATTGTCGAAAGTCGAGCGAACGAAATCCATTCAACATTCTTGATGCTGACTTAGGGATATTCGACTGAGTATCATACTGAATTTTACCCGGCAGAGCACGGTCTGAACTGACCGTATGTTTCTGCCGGGTGATCATTCAAAGTTAATGCGGGCCAGAGTTTGACAATGGATATACCGTTACACGAGTTTGCAACGATTGATCGTTCCTGCCACGCCCGATTCCCCTGACAATTGACTGTTCGCTTTTCACTTGGGCGATGGCATCGTTCAGTATGGATACGTCTTTTGTAATTGCTTCCAGCAAATAGACCGTGATGACCGGCCAGACGCTGTTCCATCTGGGACAGGCGAGCGCGAACTGAGCAAAGAAGTTTGCCGCAAATTTAAGCAGTCGATCTGGACATTCCTCACGCGATTCCCTTGCCGCCCAAAGCAGCGTTTCCCAGAGCGCATTGTTGAAGGCGACCTGTGCCTTGTTCAAACCCTGGAAATCCACCCAATTCTCGTGGGTACGCGCCCGTTTCAGGTCAGATGCCCGCATGACAAGATCATGGGCCGCTGCGGTGGTCGAGGGGTATTGTTCCCGCAATACTGTCAGAAGTTCGAATTGAGACATCACTCACTCCATATTTCTGTTTTCGCCCAACAGAAATGAGGAATCCTCACCAATACCAACAGGTGTTTTACAGTAGTGAAACCGTTAACGGGTGCTGTGCCGCTTCGACGGTTTGGCAAGTGATTGAACAACTGGACGCAAAAAAATTCATTTGACATGCACATATTATGTTTCATTTTTAATTGAGGTTTTCGTTGGGTTTGGGAGTGCGAACGATGAAGTTGACGATGATGACAGTTGGCTTGTTAACCTCTCTCGCCACAAACTCTGTTGCTCAAACTGCACGCCTAAACCCATCAACGGACTATGCGCTCATTAATGGCCAAATCCACACTATGGATGAGGCAGGAACCGTTGCCGAAGCCATTGGGATTAAAGGAAACGAAATCGTTTATGTCGGTGACGCGGCAGGTCTTGCGAATGTTATTGGGATCGGCACTGAGGTGATCGACCTCGAAGGCAACATGGTGCTTCCTGGCTTTGTTGAGGGGCACATGCATCCCACAGCCGGTGCGCTGATTATGCGAGGGGTGGACCTCCAGGTCGACGACGTCGACGGTATCCTTGAGCGTGTGCGGGCTTATGCCGAAGAAAACCCGGATCTTCCAATCATTCACGGCTACGGCGTGCGGCTCCACCTTTGGGAAGACGGCTACGGCACCAAGGAGATGCTGGACGAAATCGACACTGAACGCCCGATATACCTCTGGGGTGTGGACGGTCATCAGGCCTGGGTGAACTCCAAGGCCTTCGAAATCGCCGGTGTCGATGAAAATACGCCTGAAACTGTACCAGGATTCTCTTACTTCCGCAGAAACGAAGACGGCACGCCCGCCGGTTGGATCGTTGAAGTTCCAGCGCAGTTGCAGGTGCTCTCGAAACTGATTGATCTGAATATTGAATACACTGAGGCTGGAGTTCGTGAATGGTTGCCTCGGTTCGCGGCAGCCGGAATTACGACTGCTCATGACTATGGTATTCAGGGCCTTGGTATGGAGGAAGGTTTCCAATTGATGACGGATCTGGCCGAGGCCGGTGACCTTCCGATACGGGTTCAGGGCAATTTCTATTGGAATGATCCAAACATTGACCCGATCCCTTTTGTCGAGTCCATAAGGGAGCAATTCAACTCCGAGTTTGTCACCGCACGAGGCCTCAAGATCAACATGGACGGTGGCGACGATGCTTATAGCGCTCTCTACACCGAACCCTACAGTGACAACCCAGACGCTGACCCATCCCCCATTATTCCTTATGACGTCTTGAACGATGCCGTGGTGCGCGCGGATGCGGCTGGCATCAACATCGTTTGCCATTGCTTTGGGGATGCCGCAGTGCGGGCAGTTCTAGATGCTATTGAGATGGCAATTGAGCAGAACCCGCCGCGTGATCGGCGCAATGTGATCAGCCATGCGATGCTGGTTCATCCCGATGATATTCCACGCTTTGGGGAACTTGGCGTGACGTGGGACTCCACCGGCGCATGGATGAGCCGTGATCCATCGTTAGCAAGTATATCTGTGTCGCGCCTTGGTGAAGAACGGATTCAGAGGTATGTTCCGATGAAGGCGATTTCAGAGGCCGGTGGAAACGTGTCCTTGGGCTCGGACTGGCCTGCCGCAGGCTATATCTCGGAATACCGCCCGTTGGTGGCGATCCGCACCGCGGTGATGCGACAGCTTCCGGGACGCGACGACGTTCCGCCGCTGGGTGGCGAGGAAGCACGTGTGCCAGTCGACCTCGCAGTTCGCGCGAACACGATCAACGCAGCGTATGGTATGGGTCGCGATCACGAAATTGGCAGCATCGAAGTCGGCAAGCTCGCGGATTTGGTAGTGCTTTCAGAAAATCTCTACGACATTGACCCAAGCACGATCCATGAGGTTGAGGTGCTATACACCATTATGGATGGCAATCTGACTTGGGACCATACGAAGCAGTAAGTGTTCTCACTCTGGCATTTCGACTCCGGAAGGAGAAATGAGATGAAAAAAATAATTCGGGCTTTGCTGGCTGCATGTCTGATGCTTGGCGGGGCAGGGCAATCCATGGCCTGTGGTAACCCGATGCTCTGGGCCCTTCTGTTCGAACATCACCCCGACGCCAAGTTAGCCTTTCAGGCGGATCTGGCTGCTAGAAAGGCCGGAATTGTGCAGGCTAGACCTTTCGTGGGAAGGCCCGGTGTCTCGTACCATTCCTGGTCCATCAAATCCTTGAACAAACTTGCACAAGAGATGGCTCCTGCAATATCCGGCAAATTGCGTGAAGGAGAAACTTTTACCGTTCTTCTGGCCATCGAAGTCGCTGCCATACGCTTCTACGGTGGCGATAAGGCACCGGAGATCATTTCAGCCGCCGAGATCAAATCCATCTCAAACTACGATGTCACGACAACGGTGAATGTCCTTCATTCGGGTTGGCGGCATGCTCTTGCATATGATGCCATGCTCGAAAACGATCTTATAATTTTGGCAACGCCTCAGGCTGGTGAAACGTTTGACGGACTTTTCGGTACGATGTCCAATGCTTCGCTGCGGCACTGAAGACCTGCGCTCAACGTTTCGCCACGTTTCCGGTTAAGAGTGATCCGGTTCGTTTTCAGGCTTCACTTCTTCGATTGGCCACCAGCTGTTCAAAAGTGTCCTGTCAAAACAACTTGGCCGTGAAATGAGCGATATATGGATCATATCAATACCGATCTTGCTTGTTGATGTTGCAAGCCCAGTTCTGTTGGCAGCGGTCGCCTTTACGCTAACCGGAAACAGGCCAGTCGCTAACTGCCTTGTGCTTATTCTGGGCCATACCATTGCATACTTAGCATTCGGAATTTTGATCATCTACGGGCTGGCAGAGTTCATTTCCCCGGTAACAAATTTTATTGTCAATGGATTTATAAACCCGACAAGAATTAACTTCATTATCGGCCTGTTGCTGGGAATTGTGCTGGTAGCGCTTGCGTTCAAAGTAAGTACAAGTGCTGCAATGGCCCAGCAATTGGACAGATCAAAGACACATCAAAAGAATGATGGTGTATGGCCAACATTCGTTATGGGCGCAACAATTTGCGTTGTTGGGATTCCGTTTGCAGTTCCCTATTTTGGCTTCATCAACGAGATGTACCGGTTCAACGTGCAATCGAAAATGCTGGGGTTATTGATCTACAACCTGCTCTACGCGCTTCCTTTTTTGATAATTCCTCTGGCTTATTCATTCTGGGGCCATTCGATCTTTGAGCGGCTGAGATCACTAAACCAATTTATTGGCTCCACAGCATCCTGGCTCGTGCCGCTGTTGTTTGCCGTGTTGGGATTTGCATTTATTGCTGACGCAATAAAGTACTTTATTACCGGGTCAGGGTTAATCTGAAATGACAGTAGCAACGGTCCAAAATCTGTTTTCGAAATTTCGAGATCGTTTTAGTTCTGGCTGTCGTCGGTGATATGTTCGTATTTCCACTTCGCCTGCACACGCAGCAACAAGCTAATGAAATTCTGTTATTGCAATTTGATTTTTGTTTTCTGAACATTGGTTCAAGATGATCCGAAGTATAGCATCAAGGAACTTGGGACTTGCGACCGTCATTGGTTTAACCCTCCATTTGTTTTGGGGCGTTGCGACGCTTGCGCAACCGGCAGATTCCATTGATTTTGATTATGCGGATGCCACTCACATACTGAACGGCGCCACTGAAATAATCGAAGCTAGTTCAACATCCTCCGAAATCCTCAAGCTGTTACGTAAGCAATTGGTTGAGCTGCGCGAAAAAGCGTCGGGATTTGTTGACTCGGATCAACTCGCGATACGTCGAATTCAGGCAAAGATCAATGCATTGGGGCCTGCCCCCTCGACCGATCGGGTTGAGGCAGAGGCTATTGCGCAGCGACGTCAGGAATTGAACGACCAGCTAGCAATAGTGGATCAGCCGACCCGGGAAGCTCGCGAAGTGCTGATACAGGTGGAACTTCTGATATGGGAACTGGATCGCCACCTTAGAAATCGGCAACTGGAATCCCTGTTCACGCGCACCGCAAGCGTTCTGGAACCGACAACGATTCAAACGGGAATCCACGAACTCTTGAAGGCAGAGTCTGAGTTTTCGAGTGACTTCCTTACCATTGTGAAATCCAATGGGCAGCGTTGGCAATACGGCATTGCCCGCCTCATCCTTGCGGTGATATTAACAGTATTCGGGATCGTAATGTTGTTCAGAGTTCAGCCTAGGATTTTACATAGCCTGAACACCCATGTCGAAGACGCCATCGGACTAAACAAATCCTTTTGGGTTGCCATCACGACAGTATCTAATTTTGCCACACCTCTGATCGGAGCTATCAGTCTGGCAATGATACCCATGTCGCTTGGGTTTCAGCTACGCTCAGAAATCTTCGCAGGTGAGTTTTTCTCATACACCCTGCTACTTGCTATTTGCGGGTACTGGATGGGCCAAACGATTTTTGCGCCCTCGGCGCCCAGCCGCCGACTGGTTGACGTCAACGATCAGGAAGCCCGGGCGGCTGTTTGGTTATGTCTGCTTCTTGGCTCGCTCTCGGCCGTTTCCTTTACGATATTCGTGATCGACAATGAATCCCCACTTCAAAGTGAAACAATCGCTTTGTTGTCGACACCGATCACATTGGTGACCGCTTTAGTTCTGTGGTTGTTGTCCAACCTCCTTAAGGCCGATGGCAGCGGTGAAGATCAGAATGGGAAACCGCTTGGCAATGAAACGTCTGCGCAGTTTGGCAGTCGCAGGTATTCAAACGTGTTGCGATTGTTGCTTCGGGTTATGTCTTTGGCATCAATCGTTTCTGTTTTGACAGGCTATGTGAACATGGCTCAGCACATCGCGACGGCGACTGTTTTGACAATTGCACTGCTTGGTTTTTCCTTGCTGCTTTACAACTTTGTCAACGCTTCGATCCGATTTGTCGCCGGGCGTTTAGTCGGACAATCAGAGCCCGTGTTGCCATTGGTTTCGCTGCTGGTCGGGGCAGGTATCATCTTTCTGAGTTTGCCTTTTGCCGCTCTGGCCTGGGGCGTTCAGGTTGCCGATCTGCAAGAGGTATGGCGCCGGATCGTCAATGGGGTGGAACTGAACGGCGTCCGTATCTCATTGAAAGTCGTTGCGTCATTTTTAATCGTGTTGTTCGTGGGTGTCTTTGTCACGCGCTGGACACAGTACACATTGCGTTCCAACGTTCTGCCCCGAACACGCTTGGATTTTGGGTCACGAAACGCACTTGTCACCGGGGTTGGTTATTTCGGTATCACGTTGGCTGTGATTATCGCCTTGGCGACGGCTGGGGTGAGCATGTCCAGCATAGCAGTTATTGCAGGCGCATTGTCACTGGGGATCGGTTTTGGGCTGCAAACCATCGTGTCCAACTTTATTTCTGGAATTATCCTCTTGTTCGAAAGGCCGATCGCCGTGGGGGACTGGATCGAAGTTTCGGGGCACAGTGGGACGGTCAAGAAAATCTCGGTGCGTTCGACCCAGCTCGAGACCTTTGACCGGCACGAGGTCATTATTCCCAATCAAGACCTGATCGCAAACACAGTAAAGAATCTGACCCTGACATCGCGGGTTAGCAGATTAATCATACCAATTGGCGTGGCCTTCGACAGCGATCTGGAACGAACCAAGTCCATACTTGAAGAGTCTGCCGTCGATCACGTCGAAGTCCTTGCAGACCCGGCGCCCAAAGCTTTGTTTCGGGGCATAGGTGAAAGTGCCCTGGAATTTGAACTGCGGTGTTACCTCAGGAATGTTGACGATATCCTGATGGTCCAGTCAGATCTGCTTTTTCGTATTTTTGCGGACCTGAATTCCGCAGGAATTGAGATACCCTTTCCCCGGAGAGACGTTCACCTTACTGACGCCAATGCTGAGCGGGAAAACTGATGGGGATTTCGACGAGACTGTTCCTCATATGTGGTCTTTTGCTGACCGTCTTTGGCTGCACCTATGTTCCATTTGACACGCCTCGTACGCCCTCACGCGCCTTGACCTCGGATGACACCCAGGCCCAACGGATCGTCACTGAACTTACAGGCAACGACAGCCGGAATTTGGCAATGGCCCCCTTGTTCGATGGCAATGACGCGCTTGGTGCCAGGCTTCGGATGATCGAAGCGGCGGAAAACTCGATTGACCTGCAAACCTTTTTGATCAAACCCGACTTGGCGGGGTCTTTGATTTGGCTGGCACTGTATTCTGCGGCGGAACGAGGTGTGAAAGTCAGACTGTTGTTCGATGACGTTTTCACCACCGCGCGCGATGATCAGATTGCAACCCTGAACGCGCATCCGAATGTTGAGATCCGCGTCTTCAACCCTCTGTCCCGAAACAGCCCTGTCGCTGTTAATTTCCTGTTGGATTTTGGCCGCGTGAACCGGCGCATGCACAATAAAGTTCTGATCTCTGATGGCAGTTTTGCGATCGTGGGCGGCAGGAATATCGCCGATGAATACTACAGCATCGGGACAAAGTATGACTTTGCCGATTTTGATCTGTTCGTCGCAGGCAAAGCGGTTCAGGAATTATCCGAGTCATTTGACGTCTATTGGAACGATGGTTGGTCCCTGCCAATTGCAGCATTCGATGACGGCGATATCGTTCCACTGAATGAAGCTTACAAACAGTTTCAGAACCGCACACTCGGCGAAGAAGTTTCTGTATATGACCGTGCGCTTGGCTCGAGCTACTTGCGTCAACTCCAGTCAGGTCAGGTGCCCGTCCATTTCGGTCATGTGCGAACCATTGCTGATAATCCGAATAAGCTGCGCAATCGCCCGGGCATCGGGCCATTTGCTGTCGGGGATGCATTTTATAACATTTTAGGGCGCGCCACCGACAGCGTGACGGTGGTGACACCTTATTTTATCCCAGAAGATTATGGCGCCGAGTTTTTTGAAGGTCTGGTCAATAAGGGTGTTGAGGTCACCATCGTGACCAACTCGCTTGCCTCAACCAATCATCCCTACACGCATGGTCATTACGCGCGCTACCGCGATCGGCTATTGCGGGCTGGCGTAAGAATTGCCGAAGTTCGGGCAGATGTCCCTTCGTCGGTTGATGGTGTTGAAACACCACTGACCCTACACACCAAAATAACCCTGATCGACGAGACATATGTTTTTGTTGGTTCCGCGAATGTCGATCCCAGATCTATCCGGCAGAACTCTGAAATCGGGTTAGTTATAGACAGTCCTAGTCTGGCGCAGGAAATCAGCGCGCAGCTGGATGCTGCGCTGCCAATCTACACCTATAGGGTGACGCAATCAGATAATGGAAAGACCCAATGGGAATATCTGGCGTCAAGCGAAGGCAAACCTCTGACGAAAGAACCTTCGGCAGGTTTGTGGCGCAAGCTGGTGGCCAAAATATCCAGTTGGTTGCCAATCGAAAACCAGCTTTGACTGCATATTACCCGAAACCACACATCTGGTTAACCGTTGAACGCCGATTTCAGAGTGGTTCGGCCGCCTAGACGAACCGGTTCCCTTAGAGGTCTGGCTATTCCTCGGTTTCGGTCGAACGCAGAATCCCTGTTCCCTCACGAAGCATCTCCACGAGGCCGGAGGAATACGGAAGATCATCAAGATATTCTTCCAAGGTGAAATGGCGGGTCGGAATTTTCGACAATGCCTGCCGTGCCAGTTGCGTTTCACCGGCCAGCCCATGGATAGCAGCGATCAGAAGCCAATCGCTTGCATATTCACGAGCATCAATCAAACGCACTTTTTCAGAAGCTGATATGTAGTCGCCGTTTTCAACATCTTCGAGGCACAGGGTGATATTCGTCCAGATGGGCAACATGGGATTGGCGTCCATTGCTTGTCGCACCATTTGCCCACCCAGTTTGATGTCGCCAACAAGCGCAATCCATGCCCCGGTCAACGCTGTCAGCAAAGCTCCGTTGGGATTGGCGCGACTGGCCGCGTCAATCAGCCGTTGAAACCTTGGGTTGTCTCCGCCCACTTGTGAGTAAATCGCAGCCGCATACAACGCCTCGGGACATTGAGGTTCAAGCGCGATGGCCTTGTCGGCGTGCGCCTGTCCTGCGTTCAGGATTGCGCCCAGACGTTTTTGCCCCAGCGCGACTTCTTCTATGTACCCTAGTGCCATCAGCGCATGTGCTAGTCCGCTGGACTCATTGCCTTGTACCGCGATCTTTGCCAAATCTACCATCTGCTTCAGGCTGCCCGATCTGGACGTGCGAAGGTGGGCGTGAAAGGCCAGCAACGCCTCAAATACCAGTTTGTCAGAGGCCTGCCGGCCCGCAAATTGTTCCGCGGCATCTGTGGCAACGACACCATAAGCATCAGCCAGTATCACCGCACATTGTTTCGATATCTCTTCCTGAGCTCTAAATGTATCAGTGTCATCTTGATTGATATCCCGCCGACCAGACCAAGCCAGACTGCTATCACTGGTTCGCTTTAGCTGGACGATCAGGCGCAAACTGGCCGCTTCCTCACGTACCGTGCCACCCAACAGATAATCACAATGTGGCCTCAATTGTTCCGGTACTTCGTTTGCAAGCTCGCCCGGATATCCAGTCAGAACGCGGATGTAGCCAAAGCGTGACAGCTCCAGACCGATTTCTTCGGGAAGGCCGTCGCGAAAAAGTCTGGCTCGAGGAGTGTCCGAACCGGCAAAGGCACAGATTCCTAATACAGGCCAAGCTGACTCCGGCGGAGCTTGAATGTCTGGCGCCGACTTTTCTGAATTGGCATCAAAATGCGGGCGGTATTGCCCCTTTGGGATCGTTATCAATATTGGGTCAGCAGACCCGGCCGTGAGATAGTAATTATATAGTGCCTTGCGAAGCTTGACGGCCTCGATACGAACGATCGGATCTACATTGGGATCAAAATCGGCGCTTCTTCCAAATACATCCATGGCCAGAGCTGTTCCGCGCAACTCATCGCCCCGTCCCTCAAGCTCCAGTCGAACAAGGTGTTCCAGAAACGATTTTGTCCGTGCGCTGCCCTGGAAATCCTTGGATGAAACAATCTGCTCCAACTGGTCCAAAACGTTGGCTTGGTTGACGGTACTGGCCATTAACATTCTCCTGATCCGTCTCGATACCAAATCTGTCAGCAAAGATTACTGAAACGCAATATGTAAATACCTACCGACACGCCTCACCTGCCTAGCCAGAAATTTGTAGATGCGACCCAAAGTTCACAGCAGGACAATATTGCAGGCCATGAGCATCAGTTGTCATTTATTGAAATCTATCCGGAAGATTCTTCACCCCTGGTACACAGTTTCCTCGCAGCGAAGGTATAGCACCTGCAAGGATTGTTCCCTCCAATGGGTCTTAATTCGGAAACCAACCAAAACGTTGATGAACAGTTTTGGAGGCCTTTGCGACAGTGCAATCACTGCCTGTTGCGCTGCCTCTGAGCTCTGCTTTCGCGAGCAAAACTAATTGGATCGTGATTGCGGCAGATCATCGATCTAGAGTGCGCAACCACTACTTACGCGGGCATTCAGCTATGATCACACGAATGTAGACTTACAACCTGTTTACTAATCGGCATCCTCAAAGCGCACTCGTCTGCTCATGAAACGTCAGGCAATCGGATCCGACGCTTTTTAGGATTGCAGGCTCAATAAGATCGGTGTTTTCCGGATACGGACCTGACATTTTAAGTGCTGCCCGCAGGTTCGTTCCAGGTGGCACCCGACGCCAAACCACTCTTGTAGCGTATGGTGCGCCGCCCAACCGCCATGAACTTCCATGCATCAAGCCCGTCATAATATCGGGTCTGTAAGAATGAGGCGCATCCAGAGTTAACTGGCACACAGAATGCGGCGGTTCCGAGTTTTGTTCCGTTACATACACGCGTCCGTTTATGAAAACTGCAGAGCCTCGATAGCGTGCTCTTTGCCGTGTGCCGACCTTGCGGTCTTCACCGCGTTCCGACGTCCAAACGGCGACTTGACCATCGATTTCTTTCAGCACAGTCACACCAACTTTGATGGCGTTGGGCCATGATGGGGTGCGGTAAAACGTGTTGTAAATCCCTAGAATGTACCGCCAGTCCTTGAGTGGACTGACCCCAACAAATTGCCTCTGTTGTTCGAAGGAATTACCTTTTTCAGCAGGAGTTTGTTGATCATTGGTCTTCAAAGACGGCGTAATCTCTGGCGCCGCAACAGCGTTTTCGGTTCGAGAGCCATTGGGGCGAACAAAACGCAGGCCTCGGCCATATTCCCATTGAATGCAACGCTCTGGTCCTTTGTCATCTGCGAGTGCCTTTCGCAACGCAGTGACCCGATTGTACATAGCGGCATCGGAAACTTCGCGGCCATTCCAAACGGCTTCGATGAGTTCGTCTTTCGTAACCACGTCGCCTTCTCGGCGCACCAGGTATTGAAACAGTTGCAAGACGCCCCGCTGCAACCGCACAACCTCGCCGCCGACATACAGCAGATTTCGCGCAGCGTCGAAACTCCAGGGCCCATAGCTGATCAAATGGGGATTATAGTTCATCTGCTCTATCTCTTGCCGCTCTACTTTGCGTTTAGGTGTAATTCTCGTGTGATTCCACATCTAAACTCAACTTCAAGTTAGAAAAATGGGATTTGCGAGTGGAGATTCCCAAGGCGTGTGGCGTGTAGAAAACACAAGCTACTTCGCGCTTAACGGGCATTGAAAGAATAGTCTGAGAGCACAGGCAAAGGTGGTTTCAGGACCCTTGAAGATGTCGGTTTATGAGTTTGTCCTTTCGAGTTCTTCCGGGAGTGCCGGTTTTCGCGAGTGGCGCCGGTCTGGGTTGACGAACTCTTTGACCGGTTAAAACGACAAAAAGAATTCCAAGGGGATCAGTCGGTGAATAGTACCAAATTGAAGCGGCACGTAAAAAATCACGTGGTCCGTGGCGGTCGAGTAGTGAAATGGAAGGGGACAGTGGCAAGTATGGCACCTTCGCTGTTCCTGGCGTCGGTGTCGGTGGGCGCGCTGTCCGTTGGAATGGCGGCAGCGGATGTCATTTCGTCTCCACAGAATACACCTGAAACGTTCACTACTGACACAGATCACACGATTACTTCCGATGGCGCCGTCAGTTTAACGACAGGCGTTGGCGCATCGGTTGAGATTGCTACCGACTACAGCAGCACCTTCACCAACAATGGTACAATATCCAGACCGTCTTCCAGTGGTTTGTTCGGGACGGGTTTGTTTGTGTCCGGCGATTTGGAATCGACTGGTCAAATTGTGAATAACGGTACGATCGAAACTGACTTCAACGGCGGAGCCCGGGCCGAAGCGTATGGCGTCTCTGTTTTGGGACAAGTCGATGGTGCTCTTCTTAACACCGGCGCAATAACGGCCAAGGCAGACAACGCCACGGCATTGGTATCTGCCGTTGGGGTTTTAGTTGGCGGTCCCGCCACTTCAACCGCAACGATTCAAAACTCCGGGGTTATCTCGGCCATCGCTTCAGGAGCGTTCAGCGAGGCTTCGGCAACAGGTATGGTATTCTTTGCCAACGTTGATACCGATGTCATCAACAGTGGCACAATTCAGGCAATAGCTGACAACGCGTCGACGTTGGCTGCGACCGGCATCCTGATGAGAGATGAACTGAACGGAAACCTCGACAACTCGGGCACGATCAGCGCCATTGCAACGGACAATGGCAGCTTTGCGCAGGCGGCGGGTGTTCGAATCCGCGACGACGTTACCGGTAATATCAACAACAGCGGAACTGTTACGGCACATGCAGCTGGCAACTCGGCGACGGTCAAGGCTTATGCGTATCATCTGGAATACAACCTGAACGGCAATTTCAGCAACACTGGGAGCTTGACAGCGACTGCGACTGAACAATTTTCCCGGCCTGGGCCGCCTCCCTCTCGCGGGAAACCGGCAGCCGCAGCGGTTTATGTAGAAGAATACCTGAGTGGAGACATAGTCAACAGCGGGTCCGTCACCGTCGAAGCGACCAATGTCAGCAGCGGCAGCGTGGTGGCCAGCGGTTTTTACGTCGCTCAAGATCTTGGCGGGGCTTTTCTGAACTCCGGCTCGATATCTGTCGTAGCAAGTTCTCCAAACGATGACGCCGAGGCCTATGGGCTTTATGTCGGCAATGATCTTGAGGCGAGTTTCTCGAACTCCGGTTCTATCACGGTATCGACTACGTCAGTCGACCAAGATGCCGATGCATATGGCGTTTATATCGACGATGATATGGAGGGAAATTTTTCGAACTCTGGCTCTATCGCGGCTTCGGCGAAAACGACGAACGATGATGCAGAAGCTTATGGCGTTCGCATAGATGACAGGCTGGATGGGAACTTTAGTAACTCGGGCATCATCAGTGCTGATGTGACTGACATTGACGGCAAAGCACGGTCGACCGGAGTGCTTATCAGCGACGATGTCACAGGCAATATCACAAACAGTGGGAAGGTTGTAGCAACTGCCGGTGGCTCCAGCTCGGCGACGGCAATAGCGTATTACCTCCGAGAGGGTTTGACGGGCAACTTCACGAACAGCGGAAGTCTTACCGTCGCTTCAAACGGGAAGTTCTCTCTCCCGTTCCGAACACCCCCGTTTCCACGTGATCCTCTGGCAGCCGCTGTTCTCATAGAAGATTTGGTGCAGGGCGATATAACCAATAGCGGGACGGTGACTGTAAAAGCGACCGTGGCCTCAAGCGGCATCGTGACGGCCTCGGGCTTTCATCTTCAAAGCGATCTGAACGGCAATTTTTCGAATTCGGGTTCAATCTCGGTTGCTGCAAGTTCCGGGGACAGTGATGTTGAGGCGTATGGCTTCTACCTTGATGGAGAATTGAACGGGGCTCTTTCGAACTCCGGTTCTATCGTCACGACAGCAGATTCCGTGGGTGATGACGTCGAAGCTTATGGCGTTTACGTCGTAGATGATCTGAACGGTAATCTGACAAATTCCGGGGTTGTCTCGGCTTCAGCAAGTTCCCCAAGCAATGACGCCGATGCCTATGGCCTGTATTTGAGCTCCGGTTTGAACGGGTCTTTCTCAAACACTGGGGTAATCACGGCCACAGCAAATGCCACAGACAGTGATGTAAAAGCGTACGGTGTTAATATCACCGGAGACGTGAATGGAAACATTACAAACAGTGGCACCGTATTTGCCAAAACTGACAAAGCGACATCGGCGGAGGCTGCTGGTTTCTATTTCAGAAATGACTTCAATGGCGACTTCACCAACTCAGGTTCAATAACCGCAACTGCCACGGATCAAACGGTCGAAGCCTATGCCTATGGCCTCTTCGTTGATGGTGATGTGACCGGAGACATCAGCAACTCGGGAGCCATCAACACGTCCGCGGGATTAGATAATGGTTCATCTGCCACTGCCTACGGAACCTATATTGAAGGGGATTTGAACGGTGCGTTTGAAAACTCCGGGACAATTGTAGCAAATATCACTGGAAGCGCAGACTATGCAGGTGCGTACGGACTCGCGATCCGTGGGAACCTGGGTGAAAACGGTGATATCCTCAACACCGGATCGATCATGATCCGTACTGAGAGTGAACAAGGTTCGTACGCCTCCGCGACGGGAATCTTTATCCGTCGAGACGCTGACTCTGACATCAGGAACACCGGAACAATCAGCGCGGTTGTCACCGGCAACCGGATCGGTAGCGCAACGGCTACTGGCATCAATATCAGCGGCAGTATGAACGGCACGTTATCCAACAGTGGCACGATTTCGGCTTCCGTTGATGGAGCGTCCTCTGCCTTTGCTTATGGAATGGTATTGAACAACAGCTTCGTCGGTGATCTGGTCAATTCGGGATCCATTACCGCAACTGTCGAAAACCTTAATAGCGGTGTTGGAGGAAGTGCCGGAGCCGTGACGATTGTCGGTACGCAAACTGGAAATGTTGAAAACTCTGGCACGCTAATCGCAACCGCCAGAGGCGACGGTTCCTTCATGAACGCGGCAGGTATCAGTATTACCGATACGCTAGATGGGGATTTCGCCAATAGCGGCACGATCCTGGCCATTGCGGCGAATGCCCAATCCGGCACGGCATCCACCACGGCAACTGCAGTTTTCATCGGTGAAACATCCGGTGCAATCAGCAACAGCGGATCAATTAGCGCTTCGGTTTCCGGGGTAGGGGCGGACGCCTTTGGTATCCATGTTGAAGACATGCAGGGTGATCTAGCCAGCAACGGCGCGATTTTTGCCTCGGCGTCAGGTTCTGATGCGGATGCTATGGGAATCTATCTCGAAGGCACGCCGGGCCAAATTACCAACAGCGGTACGATCAGCGCAGTGGCGTCCGGCAGTCGGGGGGATGCCTTTGGCATACTCACCGGCGACCTGCAGCGCAACCTGACCAACAGCGGTAAGATCAGCGCATCCGTTTCCGGCGACGAAGCCGAGGCCTTTGGTATCCACGTTGAAGGCATGCAACGTAACCTCGCCAACAGCGGCGAAATCACTGCGTCGGCCTCGGGCAACGGAGCGGATGCCATTGGAATTTATGTGGGGCACTTTGACGGCGAAATTACTGATGTGGGCACTGTTACCGCAAAATCGGAAAACGGCGATGCCTATGCGATCTTCCTGGAAGGCGGGAACGGCACTCTGAACGTCGACACCGAGGACCGGGTGACAGGCACGATGCGGGTCGCCGGGCATGATGTGAACCTCGATGCGCGCGGCGACAGCACCGTGTTTTATTTCGAGGACGCGGACACCGATACCGGCACTTTCACAACATCAGTGTCAGACGGCAGATCAGCGTGGTTCGTCGAGGATGAAGGCGGGTCCAACCCGATCTACGCAAGCGTCGATTCTGCGGACTTGTTCATACCGGGCGACGTCATTGCAACTTATGGCGAAGTGGTCGGAAGCGCCGGGCAGGCGCTTAGCTATAACGCTCCGGCTCAGGTTACGCGCGGACTTTCGTTCGGGGACAGCTTTGTGAACACGTTCCGTCCTTACGTGATGGCTGACGCGCAAGCGAAACAGTTCGAGCAATCCGGTAGTCCCGACACGGATGTCGATATCCTGAACGGCAGCTTCGGCTTCTCGGGCCAGTTGGACAACGGAACGGCCCTGGCATTTGGCATCGGTGTGTTCACCGCCGATGGGAATAATGACGGAACATCGTTCGATACCAATGCTTTCTATCTGAACTTTGCGGCTGGCCGCCAGTTTGGTGCTTATACGGTCGAGGCGGATCTGGGCGTGGGTTTTTTGTCGACTGACAAGACCCGGGAAATCATTGGCAGCCCAGATGCCAAGGGCGGCTATGACTCGACCTTGTACACATTGAGCGTCGGGGTCGAACGATCATTCGATTTGCAAGGCAATTTCGATCTGCTGGGCTTTGGAAACGTTCGCTACACCCGGCAGGAAGATGACGGCTATACGGAAACGGGCTCACTCGCGAACGCAACGGTTGGCGATGTAACAACCGAGGTTGTTGAGGCCCGGCTTGGGGTCGAGGCTGAAAAAACTATCGGGAAAGGTAGTGCGCTGATCGGCCAACTCAGCGGTGTTCTGAGGCGCAATCTGGGTGACTCGTCGACCAATGTCTCTGTTTTCTCAACCACAAATTCTCTGGTCTTCCCAAGCACGGATTTCACGGGGGGAAGCGTTCTGGTCGGTTATGAAATGGACTTTGCCTCCGGCCTGAAATTGGAAGTCAATGCAGAACAGGAAATCGGCACCGATGCACAGGGACCTTTTGTCAAAGCCGGTTTGAAATGGTTGTTCTGAACCGGGGAAAAGACAATGAGAATGCCAGCTTGCAGGGGCTGGCATTCTGCTTATTCCGGATATGCCGAAGGGCGCGCCCTGTCGGTTACAAACCGGATTCTACGACTTCCGCTCAGATCAAGCACTCAATAGGTCCTGACCATTTGGCGCCCTGAGCAGAACAAAATGAACACAGAAAGAGCATACCATCCGCTGGGTCTGAAGTGCTAAACAAAACTCCAAACACAAGCGCTTCAGAAACCCGTTATTCCCTCGCGACCCGGCTGAATGCGCTTGGTCTGTCTCTGGTTTTCTCCTTTTATCAATCGGGGTTGCTCTATCTGATCGGCGTCAAACCTGATGGTGGGATCAACCTTCACCAGATGGCACTCCCACGCCCCATGGGAGTGCATCGGCATGGGGAGTATGGGCTTTCCATCGCAGCGGATGATCAGATCCTTCACCTTCAAAACGTGTTGGAACCTCATGAGCGGATGAATGAGATATTCGACGCGGGGTTTGTGCCGCGTCAGAGTGAGTTCACTGGGCGGCTGGATCCGCACGATCTGGGCATCGATACCGAAGGCCGGTCTATCTTTGTGAACACCTGATACAATTGTCTGGGCGCGCCCGATATCCGCCACAGCTTCCACGAGGTCTGGCGTCCGCCATTTATCTCAGCGTTTGTGGACGAGGATCGGTGCCACTTGAACGGTCTGGCGATGCAGGACGGGCGCCCCCGTTACGTTACAGCGATCAGCCGGTCGGACACGATTGATGGTTGGCGCGACAGGCGTGCTGATGGGGGCATCGTGATCGATGTCGATACCAATCAGATCATCTGTAAAGGCCTCTCGATGCCGCATTCACCACGTCTGCATGGCTGGAGGCTGTGAGTGCTCAACTCAGGCCGTGGCGAACTCGGAGAAGTGGAGATTGGCAGCGATGGCATGGGTCGCTGCGTGCCGCATGTCTTTTGCCCGGGTTTCGCGCGCGGGCTGGCCATTCACGGGCGGTTCGCTTTTGTCGGTCTGTCAAAGCCGAGTTACGCGCGGTTCGAGGGGCTGGAATTGGACGCCCGTCTGGCTGAGGCCGATAGCGACCCCTGGTGCGGTATTCAAATCATCGATCTGGAAACCAAGTCCTGCGTCGACTGGCTGCGTATCGACGGAGCGGTGTCCGAGCTTTTTGATCTGGAGCTTTTGACGGGCCACTTGTGCCCGCTGGCCGTGGCACCAGGCACATCGGAAGCCACATCGTTGGTGACCATGCCGAATCCCGGTTAGCCGCTCAAATGCACAGCCAACAACCTCACAAAGCCGAATAATCAGGGATAGTAGCCATGAAAACCACGAGCAGTGACACCGCGCAGGCACGCAATCCGATTGCCCTGCTCAGGGGGGGCGGATGACCAAGCACAAGGGGCAGATCGCCAGCTATGCGCCCACGTCAGGGAGTGTTCTGTCGGGTGTGTCGGCCATTGCCCTTGGAGTGACGGTTAAAATTGGCGGTGGCGCTGTGCGGGCGGGCAGTTGCTCGGATTCCGGTGGTGGAAACGTCGTGTGCGTTGGCCCTGCTGTTCCGGGTATGGATACCACTCAGTCTTTTTCCAACAATGGTCCCCTCACGGTTTCTACCACACCTGGTTTTGGGTTGGATGTCTCAAGCGGCGGCACACTTAACTTGATTGGCGAGGAGATCACCTTCAGCGATGCCAGAAACTCGACGATTACAGTCGGTTCCACAGGGAAAAACGCGCATATTGGCGCGGCCTACAGCGGCGATCTGACGATTACGACGAACGGATCGGCCAATGGCGGTGTCACCGGAATTTATGGCAGGCAGAATGGTTCAGGCAGCCTGACCATCAACACAGCCGATACGCGCGGAACCGCATACTACGCTATAAATGCAAGGAATTATGGCGGTTCAGGCAGTCTGTCCATTACCTCTACAGGAACCACTCAGGGCAATCTTGCAGGTATTGTCGCGGTCAATGAAGGCGATGGAGATCTGACTATAACAGCCGCTGACGTAACCGGCACTCTCGGAAATGCTGTCTTTGCGGCAAATTTTTCCGGTGATCTGTCAATTACTACTTCAGGAACCGTTAATGGTGCCCACAATGGGATTTCCGCCATAAATTACGGAGTGGGCGCGACGACGATTGTAGCTGTGGATGTCTCGGGCGGCTCGACCGGCATAGATGTTCGAAATTTCGGCACCGATCTTTCGATTACCACAACGGGTGATGTTTCGGGTGCCGGCGCTATCAATGCAAGGAACTATGGGACAGGCACCCTGACCATAACCGCGTCTGGCGACTTGCGGGGGCGGTTTTCAAGCGTGGCTGTCAGCACCAGAACGAATGCTGGCCAGCTGACAGTGATTGACTTGCAAAACGGCGCTTCGGTCTCTGCCTCTTCGGGCGAAGCGATCCAAAACAATGAAGGCGACAGTCAGGTAACTTTGCGGTCGGGCTCAACCCTCAGTGGTGCGGTCCGTCTTAATGACGGCAAAGACGCCCTGACGATTGAAAGTGGTGCCGATATCAGCGCCGCAACCCTGTTCGATGGCGGCGGCGGTACCGAAGACGAACTTACTCTCTCGGGATTTTCGGGAACCTTCGACGGGTCCCTGTTCACCAACTGGGAAACGCTGAACGCCAATAACGACAGCGACTTGACACTGAACAGCGTGGATGCGGGGGCGTTACAGTCGATTCTGATAGACAGAGGCGCAACCATTACGGCGCAGAACGCGGACTTTAGCTTTGGCGGTGATCTGCAGGTGAATGCAACTGGCCAATTCCTGGCCGGGGCCGCTGGGCTGGGCAACGCTGTGCTGAGCGGTAATGTCCTCAATGACGGTCTGATCTCGCTGGCCGATGGGCAAAGCGGCGACCGGCTGACTTTTGGCGCAGACCTGTCGGGCAACGGCATTATCGGATTGGATGTGAACCTGAGCACCGGCACGAATGATCAGGTTTTCGTGCAAGGTGACAGCGCAGGGGCCCGTCAGGGTTTGCAAGTGACCAAATCCGGCAGCGGCAATGGAACCGTGCATAATTTTACGTTGGCCACGGCTACCGGCGTGAGCACCGAAAGAGATTTCCAGCTGGTCAACGCCGATTTTGTTACCAATGACGGCGATCAGGCGATCAGCGACGGAGAGATCGCGTATGTTCTGGAATATGACGCCGTCTCTGGTGAGTTCATCCTGACACCGTTCGGCAACTCAGGCTCGAATAGTGGCGATCCCAGCGAGGTCAATCAGAACCCCGGCGGCGAATTCCTGGCCGCAGGCGTGCAACAGGTCAGTGACCAATTAACCTTTGGTTCAGCACTACGACGGATCATGAGCGCCACGCGGCAGGGTGCGTCCGAGGCCAACACAGTCAGTCGCGCGTTGAACGAGCTAACCTCGACTACACGCCCTCTGGTCTGGGTAGAGGCTCAAGGTCAACGCGATAGCTACACTTTCGATGACCGCGATGTGGAAACCAATAGCGGGGGATTGCGCTTTGGCGCGGGTCTGCCGCTGGCCGGGGTTGCCGGTGGTCAGTTGATCGGCGGGTTAGAGTTCGGTTTCAGTAGCCTGTCGACGAATGTAACCACAACGCTGACCAGTGCAGACATCGACACCGACGCCTATGACGCAACGCTCAGCGCGCTATGGATCGCGAACAGCCAGCTCTATATCGACGGGCAAATTCGCTACGCTTATTTTGACAGCACCACCCGACCAAGCGGTGGAGTTGGGGTTGATACCGATAGTCGCGGGTATGGCTTGTCTGTCGAAGTTGGCAAACCCTTCGATCTGCAGAACGGACTGACGTTAGTCCCACAAGCGCAACTAATGTACAGCGACATCAATACTGACAATGTCATCAATCTGGCCGGCGGTGGCCAATCCGGTTCGCTGGAAGACGGGGGCACCCTGACCGCGCGCCTTGGTTTGCGTGCCGAGCGCGATTTTGTGGGCAAGTCTGTGCTGTATGGTCAAATCGATTACTACCATGCTTTCGACAACGAAACCGCTGTGACCTTTGCCCGAAACACCATCGTGACTGCGCGCGGCAAGAACACCGCTGCTCTGACGGTTGGGGGTCATTTGGCATTATCCGCCAGAACAACGCTATTCGGAGAGATTAGCGGAGAAACGGGGTTGGGCAGCAATTCCAGCGACTATGCCTTTGGCGGAAATGTCGGGTTTGAAATTCGGTTCTGAGACCATCGAAACAGCTCAGATTCTTCGAGTTCCCGCACAAAGGCTTGAAAATTAAGATTGGAATCAAAGAGCTTTTGCTTTTCACGTTCGACGCATGTCCGCTAAGGGCTGCGACCAGTCAATCATGCAAGCTGCGGAGAACGGCAGCACTGAGCCCGTTGTGGTCTTGCAATTGCCGAAAGATTCAGTGGAGGATCGAAACCAAGGGACAAATTTGCTCCTGTAATCGCTCATCGGTTTCTAAAACTTTGAAAAACTCGAAATATACTCGACAAAATGTTCACCTAGAAAGCGATCCGTTTTGTTTCTTCTAAGCAGTTGACGAGCTTGTGTCGACGTCACGAAGAAATGGAGAAATCCGCTATTCATGCGAATTGCGTATCCGTATGATGGGATCTTGGAAGACCTATCAAAGGCCATTGTCGTGCGCGCTTCAGCGATTGGTGAAGTGGGATAGTATTCGGTCGTGAACATGTCAATGTTTTGCACCCGGAAATCATTGAAGGCCCAACCCCAATTTGCATCGATGAGAAGCACATCTTTTTCCCCAGGCACTAGTCGCTTTTTGCGAAAATAGTTGCTGTTTTCAATTCTCGTGGGTGTCATGCCTTCTGGAAAGAAGTCACGGGAAGAGGCGAGTTGACTAAGCCAGTATGGCCGATCATTTCTCGATACGGAGACAAAGGACACGATTTCATCAGCTCTAACTACTGGAGTTTTCTTTCCTTGAGCCAGCAGGTCATCTAAATACGCTGGTTGTGCGCTGGGATAGTTGTCGATGAGGGCTCCGAGCCTTTGACCAAACGGCACACTCATGTTGGTAGACGATTTTGGCAGCTCCTTAAAGACACCGCTTTTTAGCTTAATGTACAACCCCTCAAACTTAGGGTAATCCTCCGCAGAACTAGCAGTTGCCGCAAACACAATGAGCATAGAAAAATAAAATGCTTCATAAACTTCTCCTATGCATTTGGGCTACCTTTTCATGTTCTGATTGATAATTCACAAAAAAACACTGTTTTTCCTTCCAACATTATTGATACAGGGGCTTTGAATGGTTTTTGCTGCACCGTGAAATGCCCTTCAGGTAGTGTTTAAAACGACGTTACTGGCAGCTTCGTTAGCGTTCCGTGAATTTGTCTATCTCTAAATTTCACTTGTGCAGCGATTGACTGCAAAGCGGGCTATGACCCCAGCATCCAAATCAGCCACTGGGTGGCGGCAAAGGGCCGTGTTCCATCATTAGTCTGATCGGCAGGAACGTCCTTTTTGTCCGCAAATGTGTCCTTCGGTTCTGGGTCGTCGAAGGTCAGATTTCCTCAATCTGGCGTAAATAGCTTGGCGCTTTGGACGGCTGGCTACTCCTTAGACGATCAATTTAACCAAAGGGCAGCTGTGCAGGGTCTACCTTGCGAAATCATACCTCAGATTTGAATACCGCCCACTCGTTCGGCACACCCTTCAACTTGTGGATGCCAAAGCTTGAAAACCGTATCCCAGAACCTGCGACCAAGTCCTTAACCGTGCGCGATACAAGAACGTCTGCTTCGTTCCCAAGATCGGAAATCCGGGACGCAATGTTGACTGCGATTCCACGAACATCATTGCCCGTAACTTCAACTTCGCCTGTATGAACGCCAATTCGGACATCCAATCCGATCTGAGCAACTCTGTGACAAACGTCTTGAGCGCAGTGGATCGCACGTGCAGGACCATCAAAAGTTGCCAGAAAACCGTCACCTAGTGACTTGACCTCTCGGCCTCGAAACCGAGCGAATTCCTGACGAACGGTCTTGTCGTGGACTGCAATCAAGTCGTTCCATGCCTGGTCTCCCATCGCTTCGGCCTTTGCGGTGGAACCAACGATATCGGTAAAAAGTACAGTGGCCAGTACACGGTCAAGTCTGGGTGTCGAGACCGACCCTGTAACAAAGGATTCGATATCCGATGCGATCTCGTCGGTGTTCTCACCCACGAAGATAATGTGGTCAGATCCCGGATACTCTAAGATACGCGCGTTTGGGATCAGGTCTGCCAGCATACGACCTCCTGCCACATCGACGCTTACATCTTCTGTCCGGTGAAGCACGAGCGTTGGAACCTGGATGGTTGGGAGCACATCGGATATGTCGATCTCACTGTTCATACGCATAATCTCTGCGGCAGCTCCCGGATTTGCGCCGAGCCTTTCGAATTTGCCCCACCAATTCTGGAAGGCGGCATCGCCCACCATAGATGGAGCGAACATGGGTAGGCTTTCCCCGCTTCCCCATGCTTTATCAATATACTGAAAGAGCCCTTCCAGTGCTTCATCAGTTGGGAACCAAGACGTAAACTTGGCGAATGCGCCATATAGAATAAGGCCTTGGCACCTCTCGGGATGGTGCGCAGCAAATAAGGATGCCAACGAACCGCCTTCGGATATTCCCAAAACGATGGCTTCTTCCATGCCTGCCGCGTCCATAACGGCCCGAACATCGTCCATGCGCTGATCCATGCTCGGAAGGTTACCGGCTCGATCCGACAGCCCGGTCCCTCGTTTATCGAAGATTACGACACGCGCGAATGTCGCCAACCTATCTAACCACCGGGCACATCTGGGTTCGTCCCAATAATTCTCAATATGAGAGATAAACCCGGGAACAAAAACAAGATTCTTCGGCCCATCGCCAAAAAGCTGATAGGCGACATGCACATCTCCACTTTTCGCATATCGCGTCGTTGGCTGCATTTCTTCCTCGGCTCGATAGCTTCCAACTTAGCCGAGGTGTATCAGGATGCGACCACAAAAAATAGCACGGTGACATATCAGCCAAGTCAGACTGTGTTGCACCCGGTTTGCCATTGTCGGTATGAAGCCCCAAGAATGAAAGGAATGACCAATTTTCGCCCTTGTCGACGAATGCTGCTCCTGTTTTCAAAGTCGTCTGTGGGCTCTTTAGTGCACCGGTATGCTCTATAGACGGAGTACATGCACAGAACACTGAGCGTGGCGAACGACGAGAGCGGCTGTCGATCCCAGAAAAAACTCCTTCATCCCGGGTTTGTGTGAAGCGAGGACGATACAGTCGATGCCACGTTTATTGGCGTATTCAGTGATCGCCCGACCTGCCGACTGGCTTTCGATCAGGACAGAAGAGACCTCGGCTTCATCTTTCAGTCGTTCGGCTAAGCGTGCCTTTGCTTTCTGGAGAGATTTCTGTGCAATGTCTTCATCCATGTAGTACATTATTTGTCTGTTAGGTGGCTCGTGAATATGTGCTGCTGTGATCTTTCCTCCTTTGGATACAAGGGCGTGTGCCGCTGAAAGCGCGTGATCACTGATGCCGTGTTCTAGAGAAAGCGCGACTAGGATATTTTTGTACATTTCAGACCTTTGGATTCAGGTTTCCGGTTTTCTGCTGCGAACTAGTCTCGCCAGCTTCACCATTGAGAGAGAGCTCAGGCACCCCAGTTGTCAGAGCGGGGTGCGTGCTTTTTTGTCTTGTGCGTTTGCACCTTCCCGTCGCTACCTGCTGAGAAGGAGGTCCGGCAGAAAGAGGGCCAACTCTGGTATGAATGTCGTCAACATCAGAGTGGGAAGCCAGGCAAAGACAATGAAGATCAATGTCGGCCACAGCATGCGCGAAACCGGCTCATCACAAACCTGAGCACCAAGATAGAGTAGTGGCGCGGTTGGTGGGGTGATGTTCGCCATTCCCAGGTTCACGCCAATTACAGCCGCAAAATGGATTGGATCCATTCCAGTGCTCTGCGCGATGGGCAGCAAGATCGGTGTCGCCAGTAGCAGACCCGAGATATCGTCCATTAGCATCCCGATCAGGATCATCACGACGTTGATCATCAGAAGGATCACGATCGGGTTGTCCGACACCGAGTAGACCAGATCCTTGGCCAACTGAGGGGCGCCTTGCGAGATCAGGTTGTCCGACACGATTAGAACCATGAAGATCATCACCATGACGACGCCAATCGTAACGCCCGAATTCTGGATGGTCTGTGCCAAGGTTTTCCAGGTCAGCCCTCGATAGAAGTAAATCGCTATCGGGATCGAGTAGACCACGGCGATACCGGCGGCTTCGGTTGGAGTCATGATGCCGCCGTAGATCCCACCCAGAATGATGAGTGGCATCATAAGCGCTGGCCCGGCCAAGCGCGCCTGAACTCCGAACGTCGGCAGAAACGGTTTAGGGCGTTCCGTCAGGTTGATGTCGTCATATTTCCGCAGCATGAACTGATTGACCAAAATCAGAAGCGTGATCAGGATGATTGCGGGAATGACCGTGGACAGGAAGCACTTCAGTACGTGCTGTTGCGCCACCCAGCCATAAAGGATGTGCGACGAACTCGGTGGGATTAACAAACCTAGTGGGCTTGCCGCCACGATCAGAGCCGCTGATTGCCCGCCCGGATAGTTGGCCTTTTTCAGGTGGGGCATCATGATGCCGCCGATACAGGTCAGCGTTGCATTTGCACTGCCGGAAATGGAGCCGAACACACCACAGGCCAGTACCCCAGCAGCGCTCAAGCCTCCTTTGATATGGCCAATGAACATTTCAGCCAGAGAGACAAGAGGAGCTGCGATTTTACCTTTTTCCATGATGCCGCCGGCGATCATGAAGAGCGGGATCGCCAGAAGTACCAGTGAGCGGATGCCCGTAGAGCCGGTGGGCAAGTAACCGGTGATGGATTGATCGCCAACAAGGGCAATAAAAATCAGTACTGATCCGAATGCCACATAAACGCTGACGCCCAATAGCAGCATAAAGCAGACAATAAGGAGACTCCCTCCGATGATCATTGGGTTTCTCCTTTTTGCATGTCTGATCTCAGTGGAAGTCCGAGCCCTTTGCGGATGTGCACGTACAAATATGCCGCCGTGAACGTTGCCATGAGGCCAAAGGCAATCATGATTGCGATCCGCCAGGTCACAAATGGAATGCGTAGTACCGGGGTTGCGCGCAGTCGGGGGAATGAGAAGTCATCAAGTAGCGAAACGTAACACGCATACATGAGAAACAGGATCACGAGCACTTCAACCGTCAGGACAACAAAGCCGCGCCACCAGATCAGCCTTGGGTTTTGGATCACAATGCCAAGAATATCCGCGTTGATATGCAGGTTGCGGGCAGAGGCCAGAACGGCGCCTGCGAAAAAACCGATGATGCTGATGCCCAAAAGCCATTCTTCATAGGCAAAAAGATCACCTCCAAATCCATACCGAATGACAACAACAGCCCCGAACGTGAATGCCATCAAAAAACCGGCAAACGTAACGATCTGTCTCATGACAAACGCCACTGCTTTCAATGGATACCCGATAATAACTGGCAGCTCGTCGGTGATTTTTTGTGAACTCTTCTGTTCTGCACTTTCGACGACCAACGGACGCTCAGCTTCAGTGCTAGACATCTTTCTCCCTCCCTTTGTAGAGCTTGAGACAAAAAAAGGGCCAACTGATTTGCTGGCCCTTTTCGCAGTGCTTATTGCTGTTCTTTTGCTGCAAGCAGACGGTCAATGATGTCCTGACCGACGTTTTGCGCCATTGCGGGCCAGACCGTCTCCTGAACATGAGTGGCCATTGCAGCCTGTTCTTCGTCGCTCAGGCGCAGGATGGTGTAGCCTTTGTCGAGCAGTTTCTGGCCGAAGACTTCGTCGTTCTCACGGTTGTAAGCAAAGAAGTCTTCCGAAGCTTTGGTCATCGCGGCTTGCAGCGCGGCGCGCTGTTCGTCGTTCAGCTTGTCGAGTGTGCGCTGCGACGCGTAGAAGGTTGTCAGTTCCGAGATCGAGTTGTACTCGACAAAGTGGGTGCCAACATCCGACTTGGCGAAGATCGAGTAGGTTGCAGTCTTGGTGCAGCAGATCGCCCCATCGACGATACCGGCTTGAAGTGCTGGGAAGATGTCGCCCCATGCCATTGTTGTCGCCTGGTAACCCAGTTCTTCAACCATCGACTTCACGACACTGGACGACCAGACACGAATATTCATGCCCTTATCGTCAAAACTGTTCCAGTTCTCGGGCTCTTGCGACGCAACGATGCCGATGAAGCCTTCAGGGTTCTGCGCCATGACGCGGACGCCGTATTCGTCTGTGATCTCTTGCAGGATGGTGTTGAACTCGGAATCCATGTTTAGAAGCGTGTTTTCCATGTCATCCCATCCTCCAAGCAGGAACGGCATTGACAGGAACTCAAGACGCGGATCGGTATCGGCATAGATAAACGCCGATGCCAGGTCGATATTTCCGCGGGCGACATCTTCGAACAGCGCTTCACCGGAGCCCAGCTGGTTTGCCGGGAAGACTTCGATTTTCAGGCCAACATCTGCAGCTGCAACATCCGCTGCGACCTGTTCCATCATCTTCGTGCCCTGATGATCAATCGGGAATACGCCGGCAAAACGCAGAGTCATGTCTTCCGCTGCGGCTGCTGTTGAGAGAGTGGTTGCAGCAAGCAAAGCAGCGCCACCCATCGCGCCGAGGGCGCGGCGGTTAATCTTCGTAATCATTAAGGTTTCCTCCTCAGTGGTGGGTGTCCCGACACATTGCGGGCGGCGGGACGTTTCTTTGCTTCAGTTCAGCAAAGTTCCGGGGCGACGAACTCGTATCCGAGGTCATCGGCCACAGCCTTGTACGTCACCTTCCCGTGGGCCACGTTCAGGCCATTCATCAGGTGACGATTATCCGCCAGCGCCTGCTTCCAGCCATTGTTGGCAATGGCCAGAGCGTGCGGCAGCGTGACGTTGTTGAGCGCGTAGGTCGATGTACGGGCGACTGCGCCTGGCATGTTGGCGACGCAATAATGTACAACATCGTCGACAACATACGTGGGCTCTGCGTGAGTGGTGGCTTTGGACGTTTCAAAGCAGCCGCCCTGGTCAATCGCCACGTCCACGACGACCGCACCGGGTTTCATTTTCGAAATCAGCTCGCGTGTCACCAGCTTGGGAGCCGCAGCACCCGGGATCAGAACCGCGCCGACGACCAGATCAGCATTTGTGACTTCTTCCTCCAGCGCGGCTTTGGTCGAATAGACAACCTTGGCCGACGCCTCGAAATGGTTCTCCAATTTTTCCAGAACTGCGGGGTTGCGATCCAGAATGGTCACGTCCGCATGCAAGCCGACAGCCATTTGCGCAGCGTTGAACCCAACAACTCCACCGCCGATGACGACAACTTTGCCGGGTTTCACACCGGGCACACCGCCCAGCAAAACGCCCAGGCCGCCCTTTGCTTTCTCCAACGCGCTGGCACCGGCCTGGATCGACATGCGACCGGCAACCTGGCTCATCGGTTTCAGCAGAGACAGACCACCATTATCGTCGGTGACAGTTTCATATGCGATGCAGACCGCGCCCGAGTCGACCAGATCTTTGGTTTGCTCCGGATCGGGGGCCAGATGCAGATAGGTGTATAGTATCTGACCTTCGCGCAGCATGGCGCGTTCCACGGCCTGAGGTTCCTTTACCTTCACGATCATCTCTGCATTGGCAAAGATATCGGCCGCAGTTCCGGCAATTTCCGCACCAGCGGCACGATAGGCATCGTCATCAGCCCCTATGCCGATCCCGGCATTGGTCTCCACTATGACGTTGTGACCATGTGAAACCAGCTCTGCGACGCTTTCGGGGGTCAGGCCGACCCGATATTCATGGTTCTTGATTTCCTTGGGAACCCCAATGAACATGTTCTTCACTCCTTGGATCGGATGATTATTTTGCCGTGGGCATGACGAACTCAGCCCCTTCCGAGATGCTCTCGGGCCAGCGCTGCATGATGGATTTCTGCTTGGTGTAGAAACGAACGCCTTCTTCGCCATAGGCGTGCATGTCGCCGAACAGGCTTTTCTTCCAGCCACCAAAACCATGCCAGGCCATCGGAACCGGGATCGGAACGTTGACGCCGACCATGCCGACCTGAACCTGCTTACCGAATTCGCGCGCAACGTTTCCGTCACGGGTGAACAGCGATACGCCGTTGCCGAATTCGTGGTCGTTGATCAGTTGCAGGCCTTCGGCAAAGTTCGAGACGCGGACGCAGGACAGCACGGGGCCAAAGATCTCTTCCTTGTAGATCTTCATTTCAGGGGTGACGTTGTCGAAAAGGGTACCGCCCAGGAAAAATCCTTCCGCATGTCCCTCGACTGTATAGTCTCGGCCATCAACCAGAAGGTCTGCCCCTTCTGCGACACCGGAGTCGATGTAGCCTTTGATCCGATCGCGTGCGGCAGCAGTGACGATTGGGCCCATCTCGGCGTCCAGCTCAAGGCCGTTTTTTACCTTCAGCGTTTCGGACCGTTCTTTTAAAACCGGCATCAGCTTGTCGGCGGCATCCCCAACCAGAAGGGCAACCGAGATTGCCATGCAACGTTCGCCAGCCGATCCAAAGGCTGCACCAATCAACGCGTCGGCTGCCTTGTTCATGTCGGCGTCCGGCATAACCAGCATATGGTTCTTCGCACCACCCAGCGCCTGAACGCGCTTGCCGTGACGCGCACCGACCTCGTAGATGTAGTTGGCAATCGGTGTCGAACCGACGAAGGACACAGCCTTGACGTCGTCATTTTCCAGCAAGGCATCCACGGCAACCTTGTCACCCTGAACGACGTTGAACACGCCATCGGGGAAACCGGCCTTCTGCATCAGATCCGCGTACAGCAGAGATGCTGACGGGTCGGTCGGCGACGGCTTCAGGATAAAGGTATTGCCTGCGGCGATGGCGATCGGGAACATCCACATCGGCACCATGACCGGGAAGTTGAACGGAGTGATCCCGGCGACAACGCCCAACGCCTGACGCGTGGTCCAGTTGTCCATACCAGTGGAGACCTGCTCGGTGTAATCGCCCTTGAGGAGTTGCGGAATGCCGCAGGCAAACTCGATGATATCAATACCGCGCTCAACTTCGCCCTGCGCATCGGTGAAAACCTTGCCATGCTCGACCGTGATGGCGCGCGCCAATTCGTCCTTATGCTCGCGTACCAGGCCCAGAAAGTTGTTCATAAGGCGGGCGCGGCGGATCGGGGGCGTATTCGACCACTTAGGAAACGCCGCTTTGGCAGCAGCCACCGCATCGTTCACTGTCTGGACGCTCGCCAGCGACACATCGCCGGTTTGCGCACCGGTTGCGGGATTGAAGACCGGTTGGGTCTTCTCGCCGGAATGAGCAGTGATTTGGCCATTAATGTAGTGGCCGATCAAAGCGATCGGGGATGCATCTTTCATGATGTCAGTCCTTTTTGGGGTTAGAAGTCAGGGGTTATGGCAGGTCAGCCAATACCTCTCCAAGCGTTTGACAGAGTGTCGTTATTTCAGGTTCCGAGATAATCAGGGGTGGGGACAACGCGATGATGTCACCTGTGACCCGGATCATTATTCCGGCGTCCCAGGCCCGTTTCATCGCATCATAGCCTCTTGCACCTGGCGCGCCCTCTCGTGGTGCAAGTTCGACCGCACCCACCAGTCCCAGATTGCGAATATCGATGACATTTGGCAGGCCTTTGAGGCTGTGAAGTTGATCCTCCCAAGGCCCCGACAGCAACGCGGCGCGGCGGAACAGATCGTTCTGCTTGTAGCTTTCCAGCGTAGCCAGCGCGGCGGCACAGGACACCGGGTTGGCGGAGTAGGTATAGCCATGGAATAGCTCGATCGGCGCATCGGCGTTTTCCATCGCCGAGTCATAAATCTTGTCCGAAACGATGACCGCACCCATTGGGATGATGCCGTTGGTAAGACCTTTTGCCGTCGTGATGATATCAGGCTTCACATCGAAATACTCCGATGCTGTCGCTGCACCCAAACGACCAAAGGCGGTGATGACCTCGTCGAAAATCAGCAGAATTCCATGGCGGTCGCAGATTTCTCGCAGCCGCTTCAGGTATCCTTTCGGCGGCAGAAGCACACCGGTGGATCCGGCCATAGGCTCAACGATCACTGCCGCAATGGTCGATGCATCGTGAAGCGCGACCAATCGTTCCAGATCATCCGCCAGTGCGGCACCATGTTCCGGGCAGCCGCGTGAAAAGGCATTCTTCTCTGGATCATGCGTGTGGCGCAGATGATCCACACCCGTAAGGAGCGTCCCGAAATGCATCCGGTTTTTCACGATGCCGCCGACCGAGATGCCGCCGAAGCCGGTACCGTGGTAACCGCGCTCACGCCCGATCAAACGCGTGCGCGCGCCGTCACCGCGCATCCGGTGGTAGTGCAGAGCGATCTTGAGTGCTGTGTCGACGGACTCGGAGCCAGAGTTGGTGAAGAAAGCGTGGTTCAATCCCTCAGGCATCATCGCTGTCAGCTTTGCCGACAACTCAAACGCCTGAGGGTGGGAGAACTGGAAGTTTGGTGCATAATCCAACTCGTGCACCTGTTTCTGCACCGCGTCAACGATCAGCGGATCACGGTGACCTGCGTTGACGCACCACAGTCCGGCGGTACCATCCATGACCTTACGACCATCAGAACTGGTGTAGTACATCCCTTCAGCTGACTGGATCATTCGGGGCTCGCGAAGGAAATCACGATTGGCTGAAAACGGCATCCAGAACGATGACATTGTGTTGGGTTGATCGAGCACGTCCATTCCTCGTGAAGCAGATTTTCATTTGGTGCCAAATCCTTGCAGAGTTCAGGCGTTCCGCACACCCGGCTTTATGGGTTTCTGTAAGTTATTGAAAAACAGTCTTGGCCCGCCTAAAGTGCTTTCGATCAAAAGCAGGAAATCACAATGGGTGACTCTTCGACATCCGATCTCGAAACCGCAAGACGGCTGCGATTGATTCGTACCTCAAAAGGTCTCAGCCAGCGTGAGATGGCCAAACGCGCGGGAGTGGGTAGCGGGACAATTTCTCAGATCGAAAGCGGTTCGACCCAACCTTCTGTGGCGTTGCTAAAAAAGATCCTTGCAGGCGTCGATGTCAATCTGGGGTTCTTTTTCAGCTTCGAGCTCAAAAGCGACGAGAGCTTCTATTTCCCCCACAGCAGCATGCGTGATCTTGGATCACCTGGAGTATCCTATCTGCTTGTCGCGGGTGAACGCCGAGACAGAAAACTACAGATGCTTATCGAAGAGTACGATGCCGGTGCTGACTCGGGGCGTGCTGAGCTGTCGCACGAAGGAGAGGAATGCGCAGTTGTGATAGAAGGCCGTCTCGAAGTGACGGTAGATGGGCAGTCCAGGGTGCTGGGCCCCGGAGACGCATACTATTTCTCGAGCATACTACCACACAGGTTTCGAAACGCTGGAGACACACCATGCAAAGTCATTAGCGCATGCACTCCTTCGTCATTCTGACTTAACTACAAGAGCCCTCTTCTGGAACTGTTCGGTTTTTCTTGGGAAGAGCCCTATGATAACCAATGCTGCGTAGTTTGCGAGCGTCAGCTTCCACTTCACGAGCCAGTTAGCGTTTGTGGCTGCGGCAGCAAGTCGACGCCGCAATCGAGCACTCAATCCAAAAGCACGACGGCCTCGACCTCGAAAAGCATCGCGTCGATAGCAAGCTTCGGAACAGGCACCAACGTTTGCGCGGGCAATGTACCGCCAAACATCCGCAGCACATTTTCGGCCAGCACACCCAGCTTCGACACATCGTGGTCGACCACGAACACGGTCAGCTTTACGACGTGACGAGGGAGAGCGCCGAGCGCGTCGAGAACTGCAGCCAGATTGGCATAGGCCCGCTCAACCTGATTTCCGAACTCCGGCGATAGGCTACCGAACTGATCCTGTCCGCCCTGTCCTGATACAAAGGCAAGCCGTCCCGCAGCAGGAGACACGACTGCCGTGCTATAGCCGTTTGGCGTGGGATCATACAGATGCGGCGGATTGACGATGATCGGCAGGGCACCGTTGGATGTATTCTGATCTCGGGACGTCATGTTCATTCTCCTTGTAGAGTGGTCCGGGATCGACTTAGAACCCAACGGTGACAAAATTTGTCATCAAATGTGCTAAGGTGAGTAAATGAACATCCGTCTCCGACATGATGCAATCGTGCGCACACTTCGCCGTAACGGAACAGCAACGGTCGAGGAACTTGCCTGTCAGGTCGGTGCATCCAGGCGAACGATTTTGCGCGATATCGGGGCGTTGCGCGACCAGGGTTTTGTCATCCATTCCGAATGTGGGCGCGGTGGGGGTGTGCAACTTGATCCGCAATCCGTGCAGACCACCGCCCGTCTCTCGGTCTCAGAGGTGTTTGCTCTTCTCATCAGTGTCGCAGCCATGCGTGCGGCGCGAAGCCTTCCCTTCTCGGGCCTCGCCGACGCGGGGCTTGCCAAGATCGAGAAGGCTCTGCCGTCGGACAAGGTGCGGGATCTGCGCAGGTTCCTTGACTGTCTGCATGTCGGACAACTTTCGCCCAAACAGGACATCTCGGACATGGGCACTATTGACCCTGCGCTTTTGCCAGCCTTCGAAACCGCGTTTCTGCAACGGCAAAACCTGCGCTTCGGCTACCGGGACGCCAAGGGTGCGGAGACGAGTCGCGAAGTCGAACCGCAAGCTATGCTCATCCTGCCGCCGCTCTGGTATCTCGTAGCCTGGGATTCCAGCCGGGAAGATTTCCGGCATTTTCGTATGGATCGGATCAGTCGCCCCGAGATCGTCGAGGGAACATCGTTCCGGAGACAGCATGTTCCGTTCGAGGACGATGTCTGTCCTTTCAATGAGTTACCGCGCTGAACAACAGGAACGCGTGAAGTCCGGGCGGCAGTGTTCCAGTATCTTGAACCGTCAACAGCCCCAAAATTGTGGGTCGGGGTCCACGCACAATTTCTTCACCCCTTTTCGGGTTTCTTTTTGGAACGTTTCTCATCGACCTGCTTCTTCGTCAGCGCAACACGGATGATGCGCTGAAATCGAGGGCAATCCAGATGGTTTTCGGCGGTGCAATTCATTACATGGCGAAGGCCGTCCCGTAAGGCCGTCAGTTCCTTGATCCTCACGTCAATTGCATCGGCCCTTGCCGTCAGAACCCTACGATCCAGATCGGGCCTGCCTTCTGAACCTATCGTCTCTTTGATTTCGCCGAGTGAAAACCCGGCGGTTTGCGCCAGAGAAATGAGGGAAATTCGCGTCTTCACCTCATCCTCATAGAGACGTTTCAATCCCCGTCGACCCACCGACCGGATCAGACCAACCTCTTCATAATAGCGGAGTTTTGACGGTGAAAATCCGCTTTCGCGAGAGAGTTCGGAAATGTCGAGCATGGTCTTGACCTCAAGTGGGCTTGAAGTTGCATGTTGCCCCTCCACTGCAAAACATCAACAGAAATTAAGGTCGATACCTCCATGACAACAGAAATCTTCTTCAGCGCGGTTTTGATCGGCATCGGCGCGACAGCCTTCATGGATATGGTCGCCCTTTTCCAGAAGCTGATCTTCTCTCAGCAATCGCTCAACTACGCGATGGTGGGCCGTTGGATCGGCCATGCCGCGAAGGGGCAGATTGTTCACAGGCACATCACGGCCAGCGACCCTGTTCCGGCGGAGCGTTTGTTGGGCTGGAGCGCACATTACCTAACGGGAGTCGTGTTTGCGCTAGGTTTTCTGGCCGTGGTCGGTCGGGGCTGGTTTGAAACACCGAGCCTGCTGCCAGCGATTGCATTTGGAGTACTTACAGTGCTCGCGCCTTTTCTTATCCTCCAGCCGGGCATAGGAGCGGGGCTGGCGGCACGGTTGACGCCCGATCCACGAGCTGCGCGGCTCAAGAGCGTGTTTGCGCATCTCAGCTTTGGAATTGGGCTTTGGGTCGCAGCAAACTGCATATCCACTTTGTTTTAACATTTCGCGAAGAGCACACCGAAAGCAGATAAAAGCGCCACGGGGCGCTTATGACTGCTTTGTTGCGCGATCTGTAAATTCGTTTGCCTGCTGAATTTGCGTGCGCAGTGAACGGCTGGATTGACGCCCCGCGCCGCGGCCTAGAGACTTTGCGATGAACGGCCGGAATGGGGCGTCCTGGTCGGAGCGAGAAGAATTTTCCCAAAGTTGCTGGGCTGCCACTGAGGCCCGCAATGAGCTCAAAACGGACATCGCGATACGTATCTGATACTCTGTCACTCGGTACCGGCCCTTGAGGTTTCACTAATGGTCGATCTAAAAAATCTACTTGAAGTGCCCTTCAGAAAAGCGACGGAACGCGATCTGGAGCAAGTTGTACTTCTCGCCAAATACACAGTGCCGGGGTTCGTTGAACGACTTTGGCAAAGGTTGGCAGAAGAAGGCGAAACAGCAGACGATTTCGGGCGCCGGGCACAAAGCGCATTCATCCATGAGGGAAATACAATTGTTGCGGAAATTGAAGGTAAGTTGGGTGCGATGCTGATTTCCTATCCCATGGCGGAGACGCCCAACCCACACGTTCCCGGTATGGATGAAATGATTCAACCCCTTATGAGATTGTTTTCGAAAGCCAAAGGGACTTGGTATTTACACGGTATCGCGACCTATCCAGAGCACTCAGGTCGCGGGTTTGGTTCCAGCCTGATGAATATCGCTGAAGAGCTGGGAAGGCACGCCGGAAAATCGGGGATCAGCCTGGTCGTCATAGATAGCAATCATTCTGCTATCAATTTCTACGAGAGGCACGGCTACACCAAAACTGCAACTGAACCTGTGGTTCGGAAGGGATGGGAAACGAATGCCAATAAGTGGCTCTTGATGGAAAAAGAGCTGTCCTGAAAGTGGTTTAGAACCGGTAACGTTAAGAGGCAATTAAGTGAGGTCGATTGAAGCGACCAGACCAAGAGTCATTCGAATAGCAACCCGTTTGTCCGCTTTGTTCGCGACACGGTCGTACGTCGCGCGCTGCCGGGCCGTCTGCCCAAAGTGGCCTTTAATTCGCGATGGAACAGCAAACGTTCAAGGGGGCACGAATGTAGATCTTGAGGGTCATTGCCTCTAACGTAACTTTCGCGGAGGGCTGACAGTGAAGCGGAAACTTGCGGCGATCTTGGCAGCCGATGTCGTTGGCTTTTCACGCCTCATGGGGCGTGATGAAGAAAACACGATTCTGCGTCTAAACCGTTTGCTTTCTGAATTGGTTCAACCCCAAATACGCGATGCCAGAGGGCGAATTGTCAAGTTGATGGGCGATGGTCTGTTGGCCGAATTCACCAGTGTTGTCGACGCGGCGGACTGCGCTGTTGCCATTCAACGGGCTATGCCGGACCGAGAACCTGACGTTCCCAACGAGCAACGCATTCAATTGCGGATCGGTATTCATCTGGGAGATGTGATTTCCGAAGGTTCAGATGTTTTTGGGGAAGGCGTCAACGTGGCCGCAAGATTGGAAGCAATCGCAGAACCCGGAGGCGTTTGCATTTCCGAGGATGTATACCGTCAGATCAAAGGCAAGGTCTCCGGCAGTTTCAGGGATCTGGGTGAGCAAGATCTAAAAAACATCGAACAAAGGATTGGCGCCTACAGCATCGATCTCGACCCGGCGCGCCTGTCGCCTGAGTTCTACGAAGTTCTAACGGGTGAGCGGTTGGAGTTGCCGGACCAACCATCAATCGCAGTCCTGCCATTTCAAAACATGTCAGGCGACCCAGAGCAGGAATACTTCGCGGACGGAATTACCGAAGACATCATCACTGCCTTGTCGCATATCAATGGCCTCATCGTGATGGCGCGCAATTCGACATTTGCCTACAAAGGAAGGTCTGTCGATGTAAGACAGGTCGGGCGGGAACTAGGTGTACGTTTCGTCCTTGAAGGGAGTGTCCGAAAGGCGGGGCAGCAGGTTCGCATCACCGGGCAGCTTATTGAATGTCAAACCGGCTCGCATTTATGGGCCGACCGGTATGATCGTCAGATTGAAGATATTTTTGCAGTTCAAGATGAAATCACACGCGAAATTTCCGTTTCATTGGCGGTCAACCTTACACACGGACAAGAGCTCAGACTGTGGGCTGAACAAGCGCCTAACTTTGAGGCGTGGGACTTGATGATGCGCGGCATCAGTGAGCAATACAAATTTACAAAAGAAGGGAATCTCTCCGCGATTCAGCTCTACCGGAAAGCAGTTGAGCTTGACCCCGAGAACTCGTCATTCAGAACGGGCCTCGGCTGGGCGTTGCAAGCCGGTGCCCGCCTTGGGTTTCATCAAGATCCGAAGGCGTCAACTGACGAGGCCCAGTCAATTTGCGACGCGTTGTTAAAGAGGAACGATGTCTCAGCTGATGTCTATGCGCTACAAGGGTATATTTTCACAAACCAATCTCGTTTTGATGAAGCCAAGGCCTTCTGCAAAGAAGCTATCGAACGGCAACCCAGTGTCTCGCTTTCTCATGCCATGCTGGCAATTGCGTACAATAGTTGCGGTGAATTTGAAGAAAGCCTGAATAGCATGCGAAAGGCCATTCGGCTGTCGCCCTACAGCCCGGATTGGTATTTCAGCCATTTGGGGGATGCCTATCGCGGGTTAGGGCAGCTGGAGCAGGCAAGAACAGTTTATCGGCACTTGGAAACCCGCCTGCCTGGAACCTTGTTGTGCCAAGTCCGTTTGGCAGTGATCCACGCTGATTTTGATGACACTGAAAATGCTAAGAATGCAGTAAACGCAGTTCTTTCTATCGATCCGCAATTTTCAGTGGAAACCTATACCGGTCACACGGTCTTCAAGACTGACGCCCTGCGCAAATTCTGGGCGGATGCTATGCTAAAGGCCGGTCTACCAGAATAGTTCCGCAGTATTGTATTAGTTTGCCCAGATCAAAAGTTTGCATCACTTGCTACGAATTTGCGCGGCACTTTCATAAGTAAGGCGGAAAGTCGGATCAGGTACAGTATCAACTAAGATAGCTGCCAGCCCCAAGCGGCTACGAGTTATTGTAGTTGGAGCAGGTATGGCCGGTCTGATGGCAGCAGCTGTGCTCGAAGACCAATTTGCTGAGGTCTTAGTCACCGAAAAGGATGATTAACCTCGCACACCTCAAGTTCGAAAAGGAGCTCCCCAGTCCAATTGGAAAAGCTGGGGCCGGCCAGATAAAATATAAACGAATTCAACAGATTGACCCGCGAATAGCCAGTTTTCTACAGGTCAACTCCTGCGGTCCAGCCACTCCCACCGAATATCTCTCAGCAAGCAAGATTTCAGGGTGGCTTTGTTTTGATCCGTCATGGCCTGAATCAGCGCTTCGTGCTCATCGCTCCAGGAGTCGGTTGCGTGTTCACCTTCAAGGCCATTGCGTAAAGACGGGCCTGTTTGCATCCAAAGCTGCTCGATCACCGCAATCATGTCGGGGTTGCCGCATAGTTTGTAGATCAGAAAATGGAACAGGTGATTTTCGACCATGTATTGGGTGTGATCCCGATCCGCAATTGCGGCTTTCATCCGCGGAATCGTGGAGTTGAGCGCTGCAATATCCTTGGGTGTGATGTTTTCAAGCGCTTGAACAGCTGCTTCCGACTCCAGCAGAGCGCGGAGGTTGAACAGATCGGCGGCACGCTTTCGGTCCAGCACCGGGACGATATAGGACCGCTTTACAAGGCTGCTCAGAACACGTTCGGACGCCAGACGTTTCAACGCTTCTCGCACCGGGGACATGCCGGCGCCCACTTCTTCGGCGAGTTTGCGGATCGACAGCTTCTGGCCCGGTAGATAGGCACCAGTCATCAGCTTGTATTTGAGCTGACCATAAAGCTCTTCGGCCTGCGTGGGCTGATCTGGAACCGTCAAAAGCATGACGGGAAGATTACCTGTCAAATCAGCCCTTGCAATGCGACGAGTTCTACACCCCGATCTGGCGCGACATATAACCGATGAAGTCGCGGATCGTGCCTTCAAAATCATCCGGGGCCAGGGGGCCACCCTGATAGGTGCGGGTTTTCAACGCCTGCTGCAATGCCTCCAGCTTTTCTTTGTCTTCGGCGTTGAATGACCGGCAGAGCGAGACGTAGTCCCGAACCTTGTCCGATTTTGGATCATTCTCCAGCCCGGTAACGCCCCAGCGGATTTTCACGCGATCTGGCCCCGCAGGGCGCAGGCACATGAACAGGGTGAAGTTGGTCGCCATACCAACCACCAGGTTCGGAAACACGCCGTACATGGGCGAATTGGTTCGCTCTTCCTCGGTCATGTCGGGGTGGAACGGCCCGCGCGGTGGGTAGTCCGGATCGTAATAGGCGTGATAGCCCGTCCAGCCATCACCGCTTTTCATCTTTTTGCACAGCTTGGTCGGCGTGATCGGATGCAAGGTATGCAGGTGCGTCGCGCTGAGGTGATACCCTTCCATGAAGTTTTCAAACAGGGCCTTCCAGTTACAGGCCCAGCTGTCTTCTTCCATGAAAACCAGAAAGCGATCCTCGGGGTGATAGTTTCTGACGATTTCGCCCAATCCCTCAAGGCGCGGCGTCAAAGGTGTCGCGTTTCCATCGAGATTGACAAAAATCCAACCCTTCCAGATTTCGCTGGCAAATTCCGGCAGGCCGCAGCCTTTCTTGTCGAATTTAGTTTGCCCTTTCATCAAGGGGGCGGCGACAAGGGCTCCGGTCGTATCATAGCTCCAGGTATGATAGCGGCAGATGAATTTACGCGTGTTGCCAGCGCCTTCGGCAACTCGATTGCCCCGATGGCGGCAAACATTGGACAGAACGCGTACCTGTCCATCCATATCGCGGGTAACGATCAGCAGCTCCTCGGCCAAATCGGTGGTGAAATAGTCGCCGGGGTTTGGAATTTCTCCAACGTGGCCGACGCACATCCATTCACACCGCAGGACTTCGTTCGTCTCCAGCTCAAGAAAATCCGGCGACGTATAGAATTCCGCGGGCATCGCATAACCGTCTTCCGGTGCGAGATTTCCGAGTTCTCCCAGACGCTCGCGAAGAGCGTTCACCTGATCTGCTTTCCCATCCAGCATCGCAAAAATCCTTTGACAGAAGAATCAAACTGTGATCACAGATAGAGAATACTGGTTGCTGTGACTAGCCCGAATCTTTGCACACCCAAGACGCGGACTGGACCGGATAGGCCGTCATGTTTGTGTGCGTGACTCTGAAAAGGACCAAGACTGAAAGATGTTCCTGAAAAATGCATGGTATGTCGCCGCGTGGAGCGATGAGATCACTGATGAGCTTCAGCAGATCGTTCTTTTGAGCCAAAAAGTCTGCATGTATCGCGACGGGCAGGGGCGCATAGCTGCGCTGGAAGACGCCTGTCCGCACCGCAAGCTGCCGCTCAGCAAGGGGCGCCGCAAGGGCGACAATGTGGAATGCGGCTATCATGGGCTGACCTTCAACTGCACCGGTCAATGCGTGCGCGCTCCGGGCAAGGGGGGGATCCCGTCAAACGCCAAGGTGCACGCCTATCCGGTCGAAGAACGTTATGGCCTTGTCTGGATCTGGATGGGCAATCCTGCACTGGCGGATGCGTCCGAGATCTTCGAAATCCCGGAATTTGGCAAACCTGACTGGGGGATGAACCGGGGCAAGGCGCTGGAGATTGACTGCAACTATCTGTTTGTCACCGATAATCTGCTGGATCCGACCCATGTGGCATGGGTTCACCAGTCCTCGTTCGGGCAGGCCGCGACCGAGGATACGCCGCTGCGCATTACCAAGCGGGATGACGGCATCACGGTCTGGCGCTGGATGATGGATGTGGAACCCGCCCCGTTCTACAAAAAGATCGTGGAATTCGACGGCAACTGCGATCGCCTGCAGCACTACGAGGTCCGCTATCCCTGTCACGCGCTGATCCGAGCGGTGTTCACTCCGGCTGGTACCGGGGGTGAGGACGGGCCTCTGCATGACAAGACGTTTGTCATGAACAGCTACAATTTCATGACCCCCGAAACCGAAGGCCGCACCCGGTACTACTGGTTCCAGATGCGCAACATCCGGCCTGATGACGAGGGCCTGTCGCGAATGATGAGCGACGACGTCAAACACGCCTTCGAAGAGGACCGTGAAGTCCTGAACGAAGTTCAGAAGGGCATGGCCAATAAAACCAGCCCCCATATCGATCTGCCCATAGACGGCGGACAGCTGCGGTTCCGCCGCCAACTGGAAGTGCTGATTGATCAGGAGCGCACTGCAGACAAAGCGCTCGCCTAATCAACGGCAACAACAAAACAGCGACTTTCCCAACAGGAGCTAAAAGATGAACACCGACAGAACTGCCCATCCGGCTGCAGATCAATGGGCTGCAGAATGCAGAAACGGCGAGATGAGCCGACGTGAGTTCCTTTCCCGGGCCACTGCGCTTGGCGTATCCGCCGGTGCTGCCTATGCGTTGATCGGAATGCCATCGCCCGCGCAGGCCCAAACCTCTGCCAAACAGGGTGGTACACTGCGCATTGCAATGCCGGTGCGTGAACTGCGCGCGCCGCGCATGTATGACACGGTGGAGATGGGCAATCTTACAACCGGTTGTTTTGAAAGCCTTGTCGAGTATCAGGCCGACGGTACGTTCCGCCCCATGCTTCTGGAAAGTTGGGAGGTGAACGAAGACGCGACAGAGTACGTGCTACACCTGCGCAAAGGTGTCAAATGGGCCAATGGCGAAGACCTGACAGTCGAACAGGTTGCAGGCGCTATCGAAGGATGGTGCGACAAATCCGTTGAAGACAACGGGATGCCGAACCGTGTGACGTCTTTGATTGATCCCGACACGGAAAAAGCGGCCGAGGGTGCGATCACGGTAAAGGACGACAGCACAATTGTACTGCGCCCGCGCATTTCGGACATCACCCTGATCCCTTCAATGGCCGACTATGCCGCCGCCATCGCACACCCGTCCTTTGACCCCAGCGATCTGTCAACAGCGATCGGTACCGGACCGTACCGGCTGGTGGATCACGCGGTGGGCTCGAAACTGGCGATCGAGCGGATACCGGATTTTACTTGGTGGGGTACCGATATCTACGGTGGTCCCTACCTCGACCGGGTCGAGTTTCTGGATTTCGGCACGGACATGGTGACATCCGTGGCGGCCGTTGAAAGTGATGAAGTGGACATGCTTTTTGAATCCACCGGTGATTTCATCACGGTCCTTGATGATATCGGCTGGACCAGATCCGAGGTTGTCACCGGCCAGACCGTCGTGCTGCGGCCTCAGCAACTGGCCGAGGTGGAAGGGAACAAACCATATTCCGACATGCGCGTCAGGCGGGCGCTGGCACTTGCTGTCGACAACAACACCGTTTTGGAGTTGGGGTATTCCGGCTTGGGTACGACCGGCGAAAACCATCACGTGTCACCGGTTCATCCGGAATATGCAAAGCTGCCGCAAATCGAGAGAAACCCCGAGGAAGCCCTGCGCCTGCTTGACGAGGCCGGAATGGCTGACTTTGAACATGAGCTTGTTTCGATCGATACAGGCTGGATGAAGGACACGGCGGACGCCACGGCTGCGCAACTTCGGGACGCCGGTATCAAGGTCAACCGAAGCGTAGTGCCATCAGCGGCATTCTGGAACGACTGGAACAAGTACCCGTTCTCGACAACCAACTGGAACCACCGCCCGCTGGGTGTGCAGGTACTCAATATCGCCTATCGCGGTGGGGCGTCCTGGAACGAATCCGGTTTCAACAACGCCGAATTCGACAGCCTACTGGATCAGGCGCTTGCCATCGCCGATGCCGATAAGCGTCGTGAAGTCTCCAAACGCCTGCAAGAGATCATGCAGGAAGAAGGCGTTACGATCCAACCCTACTGGCGTAGCTTGTATCGCCATCACAAGCCTGACGTTATGGGCGCAGACATGCATCCGGCGTCGCAGATATTCCCGTATCGGCTGGGCTATTCAGGTTGAGACACAAGGCATGAACTCGTCTGATAGGGCTGTGTTCATGCCGTTCATGCCTGGTTGGTTGAAGTTCACCGTTTCACACTTCCTTTCCTGAGAGCTTTTTTCGCAAATGTTCGAGAAACAAACGGACGCGGTTTGGTTGGAACGCCTTATCTGGATAAACGCCGAAGACGCCGACGTCTGGAAATCTGTCATCAAGATAAATTGGAGACAGTTGTTGGGTCTCAACCAGATCCAAAGCCATGATCTCCGGCATTAGTCCGATCCCCATTCCCCGGATCAGCGCTTCTCGGTAAATGTGGGTTTGGTTTACCACCATGCGCCAGGGTTGCCGCAATTTGCGCAGGCCAGTCTTTGTTAACAGCGGCCAGCTTTCGCCAAAGCGTGAGCCGCCGAATACCAGACAGGCATGGTTGTCGAGCTCCTGAACGGTGGTCGGCACGCCGTTACTCTCAAGATAGGATGGGGCGGCAAACAAACTCAGCCGGGTGCCGGCCAGCTTGGTGACAATCAGGGAACTATCTTCAAGCGATATTGCCAGCCGGATCGCAAGATCGACGTTTGTACTGACAAAATCAGTCTTATCATTCTCGATCACCAGATCGAACAACACGTCTGGATATAGCTTCTGGAAACTTTCAACGGCATCCATCAGTGGTGTTCCCATGCCTTCGGGCGCTGCTACGCGGACAATGCCCGAAGGACCGACGCCTTTTCGGTCCGCGACTTCCTGCTCCAGTTCCGCAATCTGGTCCAGCATGGTTTTGCACCCGTGATAGTAGCGTTGACCGGCATCTGTTACCTCCATCGACCGGGTGGTGCGGTTGATCAGCCGCAGACCCAGCATTGCTTCAAGATCGGCCACATGGCGACCTACGATGGCGGGTGTAACGTTTTGGTCGGCGGCAGCGGATGCGAAGCTGCCCAGTTCAACCACGCGGGCGAAAACAGCCATCTTTCTGAGCTTATCCATTCGATACCTTTAGTAAGTACTGTGTTGCAAAATGCTCTAATTATGCCTGCTTTCGTCAAGTATATATTACCTCCCAGACAACAGGAGGCCCGTGCCATGAAACGTATTCTCACCGCGCTTGCAGCCGCAACTGCCTTTTCGAACGCCTCGGTCGCTGCTGACGACGAGGTGAAACCAGTCATGACCGAGCTGAAAGACGGTGTCTATCAGTTCCACATAGCGCATTATTCCAGCCTGATCGTAATCACCGATGACGGCGTTATCGTTGTGGACCCCAATCAGGAATTTCGTGCTGCAGCAATGCGCGCCGAAATCGCAAAGCTGACGGATCAACCTGTGGTCAAGGTGCTCTACTCTCATCCGCATTTCGACCATTCCCGCGGGGGGCAGATATTCAAAGAGGAAGGCGCCGAGTTTATCACGCACGAGGGGTGCACGGAGTTGCTGGGCCGTGATCTGGAAAACCGGGTCGTGCAACCTGACGTAACCTATGAAGGGGACGAATACCGGTTCGAGCTTGGCGGCAAGGTGGTCGAAATGCGCTACTACGGTTCGAACGATGGTCAGTGCAACAGCGCCATCTACATGCCGGAAGACAAGGTTCTTATGGCGGTCGATTGGCACCTTCAGGGTTTCGTGAACCTTCCCGGCCGCCTGAACACGCATGACTACGTAGGCTCGCTGAACACCCTGCGTCGTGTGACGACCGAATTGGATTTCGACACGGTGGTGTCAGGACACATGCCGATGTCGTCGCCGGAGCAACTGGCCGAGGATTTGGCTTTCAACGAGGCGCTGTTCAAAGCCGTGTCAGAAGGTCTTGCTGCAGGCAAGACAGTCGAGGAATTGAAGGAAACGGTCGAGCTGCCCGAGTTCAGACACTGGTTCATGTATGACCAGAACCTGCCTGCCCATGTGGAGCGCATGGCCTATTCGATCTGGCACGGCCACTGACCTGAACAGCACCGGACAGACTCGCTGCCCGGTGCTGTTACTCGCAAATGACCCGAAAACGGAGCATGATATGTCCAAGAAAACCGAAACCACTGGCAAGAAGACGGTGATCAGCGGTTGGCATGAAGGCCGCAAGTATTTTATGGCCGAAAACGAATACACCTCGGTCGCGGCTAGCAAAGAGGACACACAGTCGGAATATGTTTTCGGTGCGGGTGAAATTGCGCCCGGCAGCTGTATCCCGGATCACTACCACAAATGGGAAGACCAGACCTTCCACATCATCGAAGGTGAACTAGAGGTCAAAATCGGTGATGAGGTATTCAGAGCGGGGCCCGGCGCCAGCATCCAATGTCCGCGCGGCGTTTCCCACTACATGAAAAATGTGGGCAGCACGACAGCCAAGATCATCAGCTATATCTTCCCCGGCGATTGGGCCGAGGATTTCATGGCCGAAACATCTCGCCAGAATGAAACCGGAAAACGGGACCTCAAGCTGATCGAAGACCGTTTTGGTGTTGTCTACCTGTAAAGGCGATGGGGTGGTTTCAATGAAACTCTATATCTTTGAAACCTGCCTGTTCTGTGTGCGAGCTCGCATAATAGCCGGTCTAAAGGATCTGTGGCCCGATCTCGTCTATGTAGCGCCGGGGCAGATCCCGCCCGAGCTTGACGGCCGGATCGAGAGGTTGACCGTTCCGATTTTGGGGATGGCGAGACGCTGATCCGGGGCAGCACAGAGATCATTCGTTATATCGGCGCAATCGGCAGTCCGTTATTGTCCTCTTATGGCACCGGCCCTGAATTGGAGGAATGGCGCAAGGCGATTGCCACACCGTTAAATGCCCTGTGCTATCCGCGCATGCCGCACTTGAATACTCCCGAACTGGCATCGTCCGAGGCCCGCGCGTTCTTTGAAAGAGCAATGCCAGAGCGGATCGGAATGGCATTTGCGGATGCTCTTGCGCAAACTCCGCAGCTTGTTGCTGAGGTTGAAGCTGCGCTTCCCGGAGTCACTCCCTTTCTGACCGGCAATTTCAGTTTCGACACACTGACTGCCCTGTCGGACCTGCGAAGCCTGACCATGGTGGCGGAACTCGATTTTCCGGAACAGATTTCAACGCCATTTCATGAACTGATGACCCGCGCGGGTATCGCGCCGTTCACGCCTGTGGAGGCCCCTTATGCAGATCTGACTGTTACGGTCGATGTCTGATATGGCATCCCCATCGCGCGGTGGTCAGGCCCAGGACAATTCGGCCAACCAGGATTTGACGGTGGTTACTGACAATCGCGCTTCATCTGAATGCGATAGCAGCCACACATCCCGCGCCATGGCTGACTTCGATGAATCTGCGCCGATACAACGAAACCGTTTGTTCGCGCTGCAAACCAGCTTCGGCAGGACAGCTTTCCCATAGCCCCTCGCCGTTGCCTCCAGTGCAGTATCGATATCCGAAACACGGAAACCGCATGGGCGCTGTTTGAGTTGCCTTCGAAGCTTCTCCGTCCATCGCGCCTGCGGAAGAAACGCCGAGGCAGCATCGTAGCAAATCCAGTCAGCACTATCCTGTTGTTCCGGTGTCAGCTGAGTTCCGCAAAACACATCAAACTCAAGCCCGCCGAGTTTTTGGGCCTTTGTCGTCAAACCGCCCTGTTCGGGGCGGGAGAAACGGATGGCCAGATCGGCTTCTCGTTTTGTCAGGTCTATGTTTCGTGCTTCAGGAACCAGCTCGACGATCAGATGCGGATGCTTGTCGTCCAGCTTTCGAAGGTGAGGCAATAGAATATGATTGATGATCACGGGAACGGCGCTGATCCTGACTGTGCCTTCGATGCGACCAGAGTTCTGGTCCAGTCGCTCACGCAATGCCATGTTTTCGCGTTCCATGGCTTCAGCGTGATCAAGTATCTGGTGAGCTTCTTCCGCCAACTGGTGCCGACCCGTTTCACTTCGGACAAACAACGTTGTTCCCAACGCCTGTTGCAGCCGTTTCAAACGCCGCGCGACCGTCGTTTCATTCACGCCGCACCGCTGTGCCGCGCCTGACAGCGTGCCTGTTCTGTGCAGCGCGAGCAGATATTTGAAGTCATCCCAATCATGATCCTGCATTTTTGCAGATTAGAATGGCAAAATGGCTTTGCCAAACAGCAACTTTGCTCTGTCATAGTGGCCCGGCACAGCAAAGTGAGGGCCCTCAATGAAGTTCATCGTCCTGTTTGAAGATGCCGCAGATGCCGATCCCGGCATTCGGGCGGCACACATGAAAGAGCATATCGCATTTCTCGAAGCCAACGCCGCGACGGTAGAAGCCGCCGGGCCGCTGACGGATACAGAGAAGGGTGGGCGAGACGGTATTTGGATTGTCGATGCAGAGGATCAAAGCGAGGTCGTGAAACTGATCCATCGCGATCCTTTTTGGCCGACGGGGCTTAGGGCGTCCTTTTCTATTCTGGCCTGGAAACAGGTCTACCGGAACGGCCGGGGGATGACCCCTGATTGAGGTTTGCTTGAGCTCGAATTGATCGTTTCAATAAGCTCCTTGAGTCGACCCACCGGGTTAGCCCTCGGTCCCTTTTACCCAAAACTCGTTTTTGCGGGCGGTAACCCTGTCCGCAAGAAAATCGACGAACAATCGCACGCGAGCTGTATTGCGAAGATCACGGTGCAAAAGCAGCCAGAGGCCGCGATACGGAAGCGGCTTCTGAAAGGGTGCACGGATCAATTCGGGGTGTCGGTCACCGATATTGCAGGCCAGATAGGCCATGCCGAGACCGGACGCCGCGAGGGTGATCAACGGCACCAGCTCAGAGACGCGGTGTTTTAACTGTGCTTTCGGATAGCAACTGTCCTTCACCCATTTCGCGGTCACATCGCTTTCGGGCTCGTGCCAGCCGATCAGGTTAAGCCCTTCACCCCCGTTGTCGCGGATGCGTGCGGCATATTCCTTGCTACAATAGGCGGCTTGTGACATCTGAACCAGCTTTCGCCCGACCACGTCGTCGCTCACCTCGTGGGCCACACGTAGGGACACATCCGCCTCGCGCCGCGTCAGGTCGGCCACGTCATTGGTGAAGTTCATGTTGAGTATGATGTCCGGGTAGAGATCTGCAAAGGCCGCCAGATCATCCATGATCGATGTCATTGCCAGCCCGTGGGGCAGGGTCAGATAGACGGTGCCGGACGGCTGTGCGTCGCGTCCGATGACCACACGCGAGGCGGCAGTCATTTCTTCTTCGACCCGCTCGGCATAAGGAAGCAAGTCCTCGCCCAATTGGGTCAAGGCGAGCCCCTGTTTCGAGCGGTCAAACAAACGGCTACCCAGTCGTTCCTCCATCAGGGACAAGCGTCGTGTCAGCGTGGTGTGGTTGATCAGGATACTCTCGGCGCCGCCCCGGATCGTGCCGGTGCGGGCCACCGCCAGAAAGACTTTCAGGTCGTCCCAGTTGAAGGCATGGCTTTCCTGCAGCATCGGCAGACCTCAGTAATGTGGTTCATATTTGACACGCTGTGTCCAGTTTTACCCATATACACGGCGATTTCCAAACACGTTATTTCCGGACAACAGAAAGGACCCCGATCCGGGCCCTGGGAAAATGGCAAAGGAAACGCAACATGAAACCGATCCAATCCGTGCTCATCACCGGCGCCAATGCCGGTCTGGGTCGCGAGGCCGCGCGACAGCTTGCGCTGCAGAAAGGCATCGAAAAAATCTATCTGGCCTGCCGCAACCGAACCAAAGCCGAGGCCGCCAGAGCGGCGTTGGAAAGTGATACCGGACGTAAGATATTTGAGAATGTCCTGATGGACGTCACCGACCCTACCACGGTTCGTGCGGCTGTGGCGAAACTCACCACCCCGATTGACGCTGTCATTCTGAATGCGGGCGGTACAGGTGGGCGGCAACCTAACAGCCTCACTGATGAAGGCGTAACCAACATCTTCGCCACCAACGTATTGGGACATGTGGTGTTGGTGGATGAGCTGTTGGAGCGCCAATTGGTGACATCCACTGTCCTATATGCCGGGTCCGAGGCCGCTCGCGGTATTCCAAAGATGGGTATGGAGCGCCCCGACCTGTCCGAAGGAACCGTGGACGAGTTCAGGTCAATCGCCGATGGCAGCAAATTCGGCCCCGAGGGCGATCCGATGAAGACCTACGGCTATGCCAAGCTCACCGCGACCCTGTGGATGGGCGCGATGGCGCGTCAGCACCCGCATATCCGCTTTGTAACCATGAGCCCCGGCGGCACCGCTGGCACTGCGGGTTTTGACGATCTTCCGCTCATGAAGCGCATCTTCTTCAAGCATGTTGGCGGTGTACTGATGCCGATGTTCGGCATGATGCACAGCGTTGAAACCGGTGCAAAGCGGTATCTGGACGGGTTGCTCAACCCCGAATTCAAGACCGGCCACTTCTATGCCAGTCAAACAGGATATCCCACAGGGCCGGTCGTGGATCAGGCCAGCATTGATGGGGCCCTGTCGGACATCGCCACTCAGGAAAATGCCAACCAGGCCCTGCGCCAGTTCGCCTGAGCCAAAGGAGAATTGAAATGGAAACCACGTTGAACGCCCTTGTCATCCTTGTCACCTTCATGCTGACGGGCCTTGGAATCATGTCGATGTTCGCGCCACGCCGCATGGTCGCCAACTTTGGCATCGAACCTGTGGGCACAGCCGGACTCAGCACCATCCGCTCAGTAATCGGCGGATTGTTCCTGTCTTCTGCCGCACTGTTGGTGATCGGCCTGATCACCGGACAGACGCTGGGCTTTGTGGCCGTTGCAATCCTGATGGGCGTCGTAGCCTTCGGGCGAGTTGTTGGCATTCTGATCGACGGGTTCGACAAGGCAGTTGTTCCACCATTGGTGGTCGAGCTGGTGATCATCGCGGTCCTGCTGGTGGCCTATCAGAACCCGACTGCGTGACCCGTATTCAAAACAAAACCACCCGGCAGAGCGCATAGTCTCTTTGCCGGGTGTCGGCTACTGCGCTGAAATGACGGAAGCTGCTAAGATCAGCAGAGACCGTTTCAGGAGATAGAGGTCGCTCAGGTCCACCATTGGTCGATCGCCGCTATTTCCACATCGGTCCAGCCAAAATGATACGCGAAACTCTACGCTGCGGTTTGCAGCTTGTCAGGATCCAAGCCGTTTGATCAGGAAATCCATAAAACAACGCACTTTTGGGGTCAGAACGTTTGAGCGTGGGTAGATCAGCCATAGAACGGACCGGTCGTTCAGCTGCCAATCGGGCAGAATGTGAACCAACCGCCCTGAGGCGATCTCATGCGCGATATTCCAGAGCGAATTAATGGATATGCCTGCGCCGGCCATAGTGGCGACGCGCTGAGAGGCGCCGTCATCAAGGATCGTGCGGCAATGCACTTCCTTGGGATCAAGCGTGAACAGCGTTCCATCCCCATCATTTAGGTCCCGAGGAGCCAGATCCGACCAGGCAAGAAAGTCATGATGGCTCAGGTCTTCAGGTTTCTGGGGTGTGCCCCGTGCCTCTAGATAGGTGGGGGACGCGCAAAGGATACGGGTATCGTCTGCCAGTTTTCGCCCCTTCAGGCTGCTATCCTGCAAGGGGGCGCTGCGTAGCGCGAGGTCAAAGCTGCCTTCGATCAGATCAAAACGGGTATCAGAAAGACGCAAATCCAAAGTGATACCGGGGTGAAGCGCCTGAAACTCGGGCAGCAACGGCATGATGTGCAACTGTGCAAAACTGCTGGGCGCGGCAAAACGCAAGGTGCCGGTGGGCGCGGCTGCACCTAGCCCAAGTGCCGCACACCCGGCATCGGCCTGGGCAAGGATTTCACGCGCGTAGGGCAGGAAGGCCTCTCCTTCTTGGCTGAGCGACACCTTGCGGGTTGTGCGATGCAGCAGTTCGACACCCAGTTCATGCTCCAACTTAGCCAAACGGGCGCTGGCAATTGCAGGGGCGAGGCCGAGGCTGCGCCCGGCGCCTGAAATGTTCAATTGCTCCGCCGCGCGTACGAACAGGCGGATCGACTGAGTGTCCATAGGATTATCCTGAAAATCAAAAAACTGAATTCAAAAATCGGCAGTTTTTATACGAATAGCAATGAATAAATTGCCTTCCAAGCGAAACGCCAAGGAGCACGGCAAGAGATGAAAGCGATCGGATACGACCGGATTGGGCCAGTGGATGGTGCGGGTGCGCTGCGCCTTTTTGATGCGGACAAGCCGCAGCCCGGACCGCGCGACCTGTTGGTGCAGGTAAAGGGGCTTTCCCTGAACCCGGTGGATGTGAAACTGCGCGCAATCCGGGCCCCCGAAAACGGCCCGGGCATTCTGGGTTTTGACGCGGCGGGCGTGGTGGTAGAGGTTGGGCCCGAAGTCACCGGCTACAAATTCGGCGACGAAGTATTCTATGCTGGGGACGTAACCCGCCCCGGTTCCAACGCAGAATTGCAGGCGGTGGATGAACGCATCGTCGGGCGCAAACCCACTTCTCTGGATTTTGTAGAAGCAGCCGGAATGCCCCTGACATCGATCACCGCTTGGGAAATGCTGTTCGATAGTTTCCGCCTGACCGAAGGCTGCGGAGCGGGCAAAAGCTTGCTGGTCATTGGCGGCGCAGGCGGGGTCGGTTCGATCCTGATCCAGTTGGCGAAAAAGCTGACCAAGTTGACTGTGATCGCAACTGCGTCGCGCCCCGAGACCGAGGACTGGGTGCGCAAGATGGGGGCTGATCACGTGATCAATCATCGTGGAGATCTGGTGGCCCAGATGCGCGCGCTTAGACTAGAGCCGGACTATGTGGCGGCCCTGACTGCAACCGATCAACACTGGCCCGCGATCATCGAACTGATTGCACCGCGCGGCCATGTGGCCCTGATCGACGATCCTGAGAATTTTGACATTGCACCCGCCAAGCCCAAGGCGCTGACGATCTCGTGGGAGTTCATGTTCACACGTTCGATGTTTGGAACAAAGGACATCGAGGTTCAGCGTGAACTACTGAACAGGGTCTCTGCCATGCTGGATGCAGGAGACCTGATCTCGACCGCCACGGAGCGCGCCAGGGAACTTACGGTCGAAACACTGACCGATGCTCATCTGCGGCAGGAAAGCGGCCGGGTCATCGGCAAGCAGGTTTTGCCCGGCTTCTAGTTCTTTCGCACAACCCCGAAATCAAGGAATATATGCAATGACTTACTATTCTGTTCTGGACGTGACGCCCACAAACGAAGACTGGATTCCCGGCTACCTGCCGACTGCCAATGAACGTGTCGCAGCACATGGCGGACGCTACATTGCCCGCACAGCCAATCATGAACAGGTCGAAGGCGACGCCAAGCCCGCGGCGCTGCGGATCATCATTGAGTGGCCTTCGAAAGAGGCAGCATTGGCCTTCATGCAGGATGAAGACTACGCACCCCACCTTGCTGCCCGGACAAACGGATCGGTCAGCAATCACTATTTGATAGTAGGTAAGGACGACCTTGCCTGATGCAATCGGGCTGTCGCCATCTAGACGGCCCTTTTAGCGTCGTGACCTACCGCAGTTCAGTTGAGGAAACCATGATGCCTAAAACCATTCTCATCACAGGAGCGACCGACGGAATAGGTCGCGCCACGGCGCAGGCGCTTGCCCAACAGGGCCACCACCTGCTGATCCACGGCCGCAACTCCGGTAAACTGAACGCGGTGTCAGATGATCTGAAAGCGCAGGGCGCGGAGGTGGATGCTTTTCTCGCGGATCTGTCCAACCTGGAGGACGTTCAGCGTCTCGCGCATTCTGTGCTTGCTACGCATAAGCATCTGGACGTGCTCATCAACAATGCCGGCGTGCTCAGAACGCCAACTCCCATGACGCCCGATGGGCTGGACGTCCGGTTTGTTGTCAACACATTCGCACCTGCTCTGCTAACCCGGATGCTGCTGCCGATCCTGCCCAAAGATGGGCGTGTTATTCATCTGTCCTCAGCCGCACAGGCGCCGGTAGATCTTGCTGCAATGAACGGTCAACGAACACTTGAGGCGATGGAAGCTTACGCACAAAGCAAACTGGCCATAACTATGTGGAGCCAGGCTTTCGCTCAAGAATTTCCGTTGGGCCCGGTCTCGATCGCTGTCAATCCCGGCTCTCTGCTGGCCACAAATATGGTGAAGGAAGGATTTGGTGTTGCGGGCAATGACATTGATATCGGCGCGGACATATTGATCAGGGCTGCGCTGTCTAAGGAATTCGCCAACGCGTCCGGGCGATATTTCGATAATGACACGGGGAAGTTTGCGGCTCCCCATCACGGCGCTTCCGACCGATCGAGAGTAAGCAGTGTAGTCGACGTGATTGCGTCTCATGTCGGTGAATATGAAACGAAGGTGCGATGAGTGTGATCGCAATGGTTTACCTTTTCTTGACCGAACATTCTGCCAACCTCTGATCTCTGCATGGTTTTCTAATCAAACCCGAAAAAGAAGATCGAATTCTCGCCTTGAGCATGGGGGCACCCCGCCGATTTCCCTGATAGGGCCCAAGCGCTCGAACCGCCGTTCAAATCTCACGAGCGGATTAGAAGCCCGGGTATTGTGCAGGGGCGAAGTCCGTCAAACAAACCGCATTGTCCGCGCGATAGGACGCGTAAGTGGCCAGATGTATATTGCCAGTTTCTATTCGAAAGACGGTCGGTTTTCCGTGCCGCTTCGATCGTCCAATTGTCAAATCTGAACGCGTATTTACGAGGATGCGGTGAACGGTATGGGTTGCCGCCCGAGATTGCGGGCGGCATTGCATTTCCCCAAGTCTTCAGAAACTGGTTCGCAGCAACGTGTTCGACAGAGACCAGAGTTCTTGTGCGCCGTCCGCATCGTAAGCGTGTGGGACATGACCGCCTTCCATAATGTCTTTGCCACCCGGTTCGGCGACGTGACAGTCTTCCAGATAGAGGCCGGTCTGGCCGTTCAAGTCAGGGGAAGTCGCAGCCCAACAAGACGTCGCGGCGCCTTGGGGGATGGTTTTCCAGAGATCAGGGTAGTCCCTGATCATTTGCTCAAACCGTTCCAACAGGGCGGAGTCCAGATTGCGGCCCAGTTCGGTCTGGATGCCACCGGGGTGCACGGCAAAGCTGGTGACGCCGTGGTCAGCCCATCGGCGGGCGAGTTCGAGCGTAAACCAGATGTTTGCAGTCTTTGACTGCCCATAAGCCTGCATCGGTTCATAATCACGGTTCAGGTAATTCGGATCGTCCAGATCAACGGTCGAATACCAATGTCCGGCTGAAGACAGGTTGACAATTCGTGCTGCGTCCGCGGCCTTGATTGGCTTGGCCAGCAGATTGGTCAGCAGGAAATGCCCAAGGTGGTTAGTGGCGAACTGGCTTTCCCAGCCTTCGGCGGTCCGCGTCAGAGGGGTTGCCATGATGCCTGCGTTGTTGACCAGGATGTCGAGCGTGTCATGTGTTGCCAGCCAGTTTTCGGCAAAGGCCCGGATGGTGTCGGGTTTATCCAGCTCCAACGTCGCGGTTTCCACGTCCTGACCGGTTTCCGCTTTAATGGTCTCTGCGACCTTGGCCAGTTTTTCCGCAGACCGTGCCACGATGGTCACTGACGCGCCGCAGCTTGCCAGCGCACGGGCCGTTTCGGCCCCCAGCCCGGTTGAGCCACCGGTCACAAGTGCGGTTTTTCCGGTCAGATCGATGCCCTGCAGAACATCGCTGGTGGTGGAGTTTCTATCGAAGGACATGAGGGGTCTCCTACTTGATTATGTCGAGTTGGATCGCTCAACCGGGGCAATCCTGCTCTGCGAGTGGTGATGCCGGCAGTCTTAGGCGTCGGCTCCGCCGTGTTTCCTGAAGAACCTGTCCATGGCCGCGACGGCACGGTCGACATCCTCGGGGATGTCATAGAGCGAAACGTGCGAGGCGTCGGGGATCTCGACCAGTTCCTTGGGCTCGGAGGCCCTTTCGTGAAAGGCTATCGTCAGCGGGGCTGTGTCGACCATCGCTTTCTCTCCATAGATGCCGATGAAGGGCGTGTAGAGATAAGGCGCATAGCTCATTGCATCCGCCAGCATCGGTGCCTCCAGCATGAAGGATGGCGACATGTTGCTGTAGGTCGGATAGGTCTCCGCCCCCGCACGTTCGGTCATGTAGTACTTATAGCCTTCGCGCATAGCCGTGCCCTCGGGCGCGGCCTTGGCCGCAGCCATGTTCAGTGCATCCACATAATCGACCACTCCGGTTTCATAGGCTTTCTGACGACCGGCATTTTGTGTTGCGATCAGGTCGGTCACGGTTTCGCGGTCCATTGCGCCAAAATAGCTCATCTGATTGCCCAGCATGCCGGATACGGAGGCGATGGCCTTGAGCCGTTTGTCGGTGGTTGCAACCAGCGCCATGTAGCCACCTGAGGCGCAGACGCCGAGGCCAAACAGGTTGTCGCGATCCACGAAGGGCAGCGTGCCCATGAAACTTATTGCGTCGCGGATGCTTTCAATCTTGATCCACGAATTCTCGTTATTGCGAATTTCGCCTTCGCTTTCGCCATAGCCGATATGGTCAAAGCCTATAGCAACATATCCCAGCGCCGCCAGGCGCGGGCCATAAACGGCCATAGTCTGTTCTTTCACCTGGTTGAAGGCCGAAGACATGACAACCGCTGGGTAGCGGCCTTCGGGGCCAAAGCCCTCGGGCGTATAAAGGTTGGCAGCCAACTTCTGGCCCATGGATTTGAAGGTGATGTTGTTTTTTCCGGCTGCAATAGCGTTCATGTTCGAGTTCAACTCTATCGATGATCGAGATGTCTGATTTGCCTTTGCGCCCCAACCTGCGAAGGACAGCACGGAAGCGGAAGAAGTGAATTGAATAAGACGGCGTCTTGTGAGCTTGATCATCCGAACATCCTTTTGGGGTTGTATTGTAAACTGGTATGTTTACATTTAGGAAAAGCGGATAGAATGTAAATAGAGCTTTTTACAATTTTCCACCAAACGAGGTGAAATGGCGTGAAGCTGACTGAAAAGAAACGACAAAATATTATCGAGGCAGCGATCGAAGAATTCCGGGAGAACGGATTTCTCGCCGCCAAGACTACGCAAATCGCCAAACGGGCCGGTGTCTCGAGTCGCACGCTCTACAATCACTTCGCGACGAAAGAGGCGTTGTTCAACGCGATCACCCAGATCATGATTGCGCGCAACGAGGCGATGAAACCTGTCGACTACGATCCGGCGCGCGGCTTGGAAGAACAACTGCTTGAAGCTTTGGAACACTACGTGACGGTCATCACCGAGCCCGAAGCCATGGGTCTCAACCGTATGGTGATTTCTGAGTTCTTGCGCGACCTGGACCGCTCACGCGCCTTCTTTGCCGAAACTGCCACGCACGACTACCCGATAACGCAGCTCATAGCCGGCGCGATGGAGGCTGGTGCTCTGCGAAAAGCCGATCCCGCTTTTGCCACCGGTCAGCTGCTCGCCCTGGTGAAGAATTTCTTTTTCTGGCCTGAATTCTTGTTGGGCGAGAAGCAGAACGCAGACGGTATCATGCAGGACTGCGTCGCGATGTTTCTATCGCATTACAAGGTGGGACCTTAGTTCGCTGTGATGACAACCTGAAATTCCTGTTTGCAGATATTTGCGCCAGTGCAGAAATAGCTGAGCCTGTCAGAAGCGCGGATTATTTTTCATAAAATCTGATACTTGCACACAACGCCCAATTATTTGCCAAGTCAGTAGGAACGCAACAATCTCGCAGGAACTTTAAAAACTTCTAAGTCCTGTGGCAGCCCTCGAATAGAGCGGAAGCCGACAGATTGGGCCGCGTCACCCGTGTGCCGCGCGATATTTGCTGTCATTAGAATTTTTTCGTCCAGTTCTTTGCAAAGACCCTGAACGCGGCTGGCCACGTTTACGGCTTGACCAACAACCGTGAAATCCAATCGGTCGGGACTGCCGATATTGCCGAAAGTCACCTGGCCAAAGTCTATGCCGATTACGAATTCAATAGGCTCCCGGTCCTTGCGCATCCCGGCTTCGTTGTAATCTTGGAGATTGGCCAATGACATCTTCGCGGCCTCGACAGCGGACTTGCAGGATTTTCCGGCACTGTCCTCGACATTGAACACGGCAAGAATGCCGTCACCCATAAATTTGAGGACATCACCCCCCATCTGCTGAATGGGAGAGACAACCATCTCGAAATAGTCTCCCATCATGTCCAGCAATTGGGTCTCGGGCCAGGCCTCTGCTTTTTCGGTAAAGCCCCGGAGGTCTGCGAACAGGATCGCAGCAGAAACTGTTCTGTGCTCTCCGCGCTTTATATGCCCTTGCCCGATTTCTTCGGCAGGACCGTGACCGAGATAGGTTTGCAAAAGGCTCTTTTGCGAATTGCGCATGGCGATGGGTTCGAGGGCCGCCGCAAGCGCATAGCGCGAGTCTTCGATGTATCGAATGTGCTCGTCAGAAAATCCGCTGTCTGCATCCGTGGTGAAACTGGTGCCTTGCACTGAACCGTTGCCATGCTCCAGGGGAATGGCCAGAAAATCGGTGGCTCCTGTGTCGGCAAGCTCTGTATAGACCGGGTGTTCATCCTCTAGGTCGAGGCTGATCAGCCGCTTACGCAACGGGCAACGTTGAGTAACTACAAATTCGAACGGGCTCCCATGCCATGCGCTTGTTGACAAAACCGTCGTGGGAACGACGTAGCGTTGGGTTTCTTCTGGGGTCCAGATTATGCCCCAGGCACTCAGAAGAGGGTTGGAATAGTTTTGCGCGATCCGTGCGCGCGCCAGCGGCACGCCTAGCCGAACCAGGCCTTCGCAATAGCCCCTGACGATTTCGACCTCATCGCCAAGCAGCCTCCCCTCGGCAATCAGCCAGTGGTTCAGTTGATCGATCTCGGGCACGGGCATCTCGCAGAATATTGGGCTTGCCGACATTCTATATATTGATTGATCAGAATGAACCCACTCTGAAGAGGTTGCGATCCGACAATTCAGCGTGGGTTCTTTGGCATAGCATAATAGCGCAGGCTTTAGCTGACTGCGGCAGCCTTGGTTGGATCGTCTTCCAATTGTTTGAGCAGGCGCGCTTGTTTGACCTTGGGGTCCAAATCCGGGTCGGTCAGGTGGGCCAGCATCTCGGGCACATTTGCTTTGATCTGCTCTTCAGTAGCGAGAGCCATGCCGTGCGCCACAAACGGGCGAAGATAGGTCATGCCCGCCAAATTGGCCGTCTGCTGAAAGGGTTTCAGGAATTCAGCCATCGTGTAGTTGTTGTAGCCGCCTGCGTGATAGCTGTGTTCGGGCCCGCCTGTGGAGACAAGGATCAGGAACTCACGCCCTTTCAGTTGGTCGCCGCCGGGCCCGTAAGCGAAGCCATAGCTCAAAACCTGATCCATCCAGGCTTTCATCACCGGCGGGGCGGAATACCAGTAGAAGGGAAACTGGAACACGACCCTATCATGTGCCAACAGCAAGGCTTGCTCGTTGGCAATGTCAAACCGCATCTCGGAACCGCCGATGTCGGTCAAATCGCGGGTGGTCACGTTGGTCGCTTCGGACAACGCTTCGAACCATGCACGATTGATGCGCGATCTGTTCAGGTCCGGATGCGCAGTGAGAACGAGGGTTTTCATATGTCTGCCTCTTACAGAAACTTTGCGGAATAGGAGGTGATGAGCGGGCGACCGTCGGGCCGGGTGTCAAAGCGCCAGTTTTCCTGAACGCGGGCTTCGATGCGTTCGCCCGAGAAGGTTCTGGCGCGGAACAGAACTTCGAACCGCGCAGTGTCGGGCGTGACATCAATCTTGCTCACATGGTGTTCGGTGGGTCTCTGAAGTGTCTTTAGCACCCCGGCATACCAAGCGCGCACGCGGTCGTGGCCGGTGAGGCTGGCATCCGCGTCGGGCATGTCCCATGTCACATCCGGATGTAGATCGCGCAGGAACACTTCGATCGAGTCCAGCCGGTCAAATCGAGCAAACCAGTCAGCGATGAAACCGCGGATTTCAGGATAGTCACTCATGTATTTCACCATTCGATTGGTTGTCGGTCCCCAAAAAACCGCCGGTGGGTCCGCCTTAATAAAGGGTGGCCGGGAAGTTCGCCGTATCGGCTCTGTCTTCGACCGAGCGGGTTGCCCCAAGGCGATATCCCTAGCGGCGAGGGCGGCGGCAAACGCCGTAGCTATAGTCATGGCGCGTTCATCCTCTTGGGTCAGGCTGTGCTGCGGTGAGGTGAATATAGGTGTGATACGCTGCTGAGATAATTGCCTCGATTTTCACTTCTTTCATGTATCATATCGAATAATCGCCTAAGTCGGAGCCTCCATGCGTTTGCCCCTCGCCACGCTTGAAATTTTTGTAGCAATTGCTCGCCACGGTTCGCTGCGCGCCGCGGCCGAGGCGCTTGGCATCAAGCCTTCAACCGTCAGTCATCAGTTAAAAACACTGGAGGATCAGCTTGGCACCGCGCTGTTCATTCGCACAACGCGATCAATCAGCCTGACCGAGGCAGGACGGGCGTTGATCCGTGGGGCAGGCCCGGCCTTCGATCAACTCGCTGAGGCCGTCGAAAGCGCACGCAACACTGGGCACGCTGCCAGAGGCACGCTGAGGTTGGCGATGCCGGAATTTGCCTATCATCTGTTTGTCAGCCCGGTCCTGAAAAGCTTCTGCGCCAAATACCCTGAAATTGAACTGGAACTTTCTCAGACCGATGCACTCTCGGATATTCTGGGTGAGGAACTTCATGCGGGATTCCGTTTGGGGGACCGCATTGCGCAGGACATGGTAGCAGTGCGCATGACGTCACCGTTGCCGCTTGCCGTGGTGGCTTGCCCGGACTACCTGGCGGCCCATGGAACTCCTGAAACCCCGCGCGATCTTCTCGATCATAGCTGCATCTGCTACAGGTTTCAGTCTTCAGGTCGGATTGCCCCTTGGAGCTTTCGGGCGCAGGATGGCGAGTATTCGGTTGATGTGCAGGGCAACCTGATTACAAACACCCTTCCGGCCTCTGTCGACCTGGCCAAACAGGGGTTGGGATTGGTTTACACGTTTCGGGACTACGTTGCCGATGAGATTGCCTCCGGCGTTCTGAGCCCTGTACTCGAAAGGTTCCTTGGCACAACTCCGGGCATTTTTCTCTACTTTCCACGAGAATACAGATCCATGATGCCGCTTAGACTGTTCATCGAACACTTGAATGCATCGTCCGATCGCCAAGGATGACGTCTTTCAGACAGCTGAGAATGAAGGGCAGGATAGTGTTTTGCCTTTCTCCCGAAAATTAGCCATCGCTGCGCCTTCTGCGTGCTGCACGTCGCCGGAGAATTGCAAGGACCCAACCTGCCGCCATCGAACCGATTATCGGATGGAGGCTTTCGGCCGCCAATAACTATGACACAGAGAGTTAGATTTGAATGTTGTCGGCCGGGGCGAAGGCGTGCCCTTGCTCAGCAATGGGATGTAAGCGGGAACCGCAGATTTCGTGTGAACCACGATCTTGCCCAAAACGTTGCACGATTTGTCATAACGCGTGAATGTCGAACGGATCGGAAAAACCTTTGATCCTGGTTTCACCGAATGTCTCCAATACATTAGCTCCTTCCAACAGGTCGAAGGTTGCTTGATCAATCAATGTCCGGCTGCCAGTTTTCTGCGTTTCTGCTTCAAGACGAGCAGCAAGGTTTACGGTCGATCCGATACACGTATACGTCGCCCGGTTGTCCGTACCGGCATAGCCAGCGACGACTTCGCCAGTTGCGATTCCGATGCCGATCCTTAGGTCACTTTTCCCTTCTGCACGTCGTTCGAGATTTAATATCTCAATCATGTTGTGCATTTCTTGCCCTGCGGCCACCGCGCTTTGCGCAGAGTTGGGTAATGGCTGCGGAACGCCGAAAAGTGCCATCAGGCCGTCTCCCAACATCAGGCTGACAATGCCTCCGTTGCTGGTGACCGCCTCGAACATCAACGTGTAGTAGGTATTGAGCAGATCAATCGTTTCCTCGGGGGCGAGGTTTTCCGACAATGTCGTGAAGCCGCGAATGTCACAAAAGAGAACCGACGCGTTGGCACGCTTGCCGCCAATCGCAAATCCCGACTCTTGCAAATCCTGAGCAACTTCGGATGTTGCAAAGCGTTCCAGCAGGCGTTTTTGTTCGTCCCGAAGCCTTTTCTTCTCAAGGCCACTTGAGACGCGGGCGCTAAGAAGCGTCTTGTTGACCGGTTTCGGCAAGTAGTCTTCGGCACCCAATTCAATGCAACGCACAACATTGTCGAGCCCTTCGACAGATGACGTTACAATCACTGGCAGATCCCGTAGCTCGGTGTTTGACTTGATCGCTTCCAGAACCTGGAAACCGTCCATTTCCGGCATCTCGATATCCAATAGAAGCAGGTCAAATGGCTGGCTTGAAAGCATTTCCATTGCGACCAGACCGTTTTCCGCAACCGACGCCTGATGGCCCAAAAGCTCCACACTGCGAGACAAAAGCAGGCGGTTTACCTTGTTGTCGTCGACAATGAGTAAATGGCCGGGGGCATCAGTCATCAATCAAACTCCGTAGGGCCGCGGCAGCAGTATCGAAGGCGACCTCCAATGCGAGCGCATCCGTAAGATCTCCGGTCACGGGCGGATCACCGAGTTCGACTTTTCTTGCCTGTTCGGCAAGCGCTGTCGCCCCAAATGTACTGGCATTGGACTTAATGGAATGGGCGGCGCGGCGGTACCTGTCGGCATCTGCCTCGCCTGCTGCCGTTTTCAATTCGGCAATCATGCCGGGCGCTTCGTCAAGAAATGTGCTTACAAGTTCGGCGGCAAAATCTTCACCTGTTGCGTCTTTTAGCTCCAGGAAGATTTCATGATCAATTGGGCTGTCAGTCATGGATCACCTTCTTCTGCCGGGGACATTCAAAAGCGCTTCGATTAGGACAGGTACGCGGATGGGTTTGGTGATGTAATCGTCCATCCCTGCTTCCAGGCACATCTCGCGGTCGCCTTGCATGGCATTTGCAGTCATCGCAACGATGCGAGGGCGGTTTCCACCGGGGAACGCTTTGTTGATACGGCGGGACGCTTCCAGCCCGTCCATTTCAGGCATTTGTACATCCATGAAAACGACGTCGTAGGTTTGACGGTCAACGCTTTGGACGGCCTCGGCGCCGTTGCTGGCCAGATCAGCGCGATAGCCCATCTGCTCGAGCAGGCGAAGAGCGAGTTTCTGATTCACCAAATTATCCTCGGCCAGCAAAATGCGCAGCGGATGCCGCTTTGCCATATCCGGATCGGTCTGAGGTTTGTCCTGAGATTTTGTCGGTTTTATGCGCACCTTTTCAGTCGCAAACAGTGTGACCAGGGTATCGAACAGGTGAGATTGACGTAAAGGTTTGGCGAGATTGGCGTCAAACAGCCCATCATCGAGATTCATGTCGCGCGGACCAAGCGAGCTGAAAAGGATAAGTGGCAATCCAAGCTTCTTGGCGCGTACCTTTTTGGCAAGTTCTTCGCCATCCATCTCCGGCATATGCATGTCGAAGATCGCCAGATCGAACCGATCCGCATTCTCAAGCAAGCGCAGCGCCTCAGACGGAGTTTCGCAAGTTGTGGTTTGGGTGCCCCATTTCTCGGTTTGAAGGGACAGAATTTTGCGATTGGTGGCATTGTCGTCCACCATCAGTATGCGCTTGCCTTCAAGTTCCGGCTGAACGCCAAGCAGATCGCGAGATGACGATTTGACCGATTTTGCAGGTTTGGCTTGAATCTTGAAAATAAAGGTGGAACCGCATCCCTCGCCATCGCTTTCTGCCCACATGGTTCCGCCCATAAGCTCTGCGAGGCGTTTAGAAATCGCAAGACCAAGGCCGGTGCCACCATATTTGCGGGTGGTTGAACTGTCCGCCTGACTGAAAGATTGAAACAGGCGGCTCATGCCCTTTTTGGTAAGCCCAATTCCGGTGTCACGGACCTTGAATGTCAGTTCAAGTAACCCCTGCACCCCGGCTGAGTGTTCAACGGAGAGAACCACTTCGCCGCTTTCGGTGAATTTCACAGCGTTTGAAAGGAGATTCAGCAGAATTTGCCTTAGTCGGGTAAGGTCTGTACTGATTGCGGGCGGAAGGGAGTCATCGAATTCATACGCCAAATCGAGCTGTTTCTCGGCAGCTTTGCCGCTGATCAAGTCCAGCGCGCTTTCCAGACATTCACGCAAATCGAACGGATGGATTTCGATGTCCATCTGCCCCGCCTCAATTTTTGAGAAATCGAGAATCTCGTTGATGATGCCCAAAAGCGCATCGCCGCTATCGCGGATCGTGTTGGCATAGTCGCTTTGTTCCGCATCTAACTCTGTATCCATCAACAGCCCACTCATCCCGATTACGGCATTCATCGGGGTTCGAATTTCGTGGGACATCGTGGCCAGGAAGGCGCTTTTGGCTTCGTTTGCCTCTTCCGCAGCTTTTCGCGCCTCTTCCGCCTCGCGGAACAATCGCACGTTCTCAATTGCGATCACTGCCTGATCGGCAAACGAATAGGCAAGGTCGATTTCATCCTTGGTGAAGGCACCGGCTGTTTTTCGTGCAAAAACCAATACACCCAGACACACCGCACCCTTCATCAGAGGCAGCAAGAGTGCGGCACGGATACCATGCCGATCATACGTGATCTGCTCAAACTGTGAGAGGTCGAGTTTGTCCCAATCCGGGAGGTGGAGCATCTTCTTGTCATGCAACACCTGCGCAGGAAAGCTGGACATCGGATCGGGGTCGATCGGGAAACTCTGGTTCCCCTCAAGGGTCGCCGCACCTTCTGCATCGACCCGGGCGAGCACCTCAAAGCTGTTGTCCTGCGCGGTCATCGTTGCAACCGTATCACAGGAGACCAACCGAACACCCGCTTCTGCAATCGCCTCGAAGACAGGTTTGATGTCGTCAGGGGATTGGCTGATTACTCGCAAAATGTCTGCGCTGGCCGTTTGTCGCGCCAAAGATGCTTCGGTTTCATTGAACAAGCGGACGTTTTCGAGGGCGATGATAGCCTGATCAGCGAAGGACTCGGCAATGGCGACGTCATCATCACTAAAAGCCTTAGTCGTCTTTCGAATGAATGTCAGGGCACCGAAACAATCCTTCCCGCGCATCAGTGGTACCATCAGGGAGGATTTGAACCCCTTCTCGCGCATGATTTTTTGATCGCGCCGAGGTAGCTCGTCGTAGTTCCACTCAGGTATATGCAAGGTCTTACCGCTTTGGATTGCCCAAGACGGCAAATTGTCTTCCGGATCAATTGGGATCCGCTCTGCCCACGTGATTTCTTCGATACCATCAGGCGTTGCAACGGCGACCTGCCAAATTTCAGTTTTGTTGGCTTGGATGGCGATTGATAGGTCGCAATCGATGAGCATCGTTGCGAGCTCAACAATCTTCTCAAAAATCGGTTTGGTATCGGTCGGGGACTCTGAAATCACGCGCAGCACGTCCGCACTCGCCGTTTGGCGTGCTAGCGCGGTTTGCGTATCATTGAACAACTGAGAATTCTGAATAGCGATAATCGCCTGCGAGGCAAAAGTCTCCATTTGTTTGATTTGCTTCTCGTCAAAAGCTGCGCTTGTTCGGCTGCCCATGCTGATGACACCAATTGTGTCACCGTCACGTATCAAGGGTACGGACAGAACGGACCGATACCCTTCAAGGTTGGATTTCAGGACCGGGTCATAATTGGGGTCTGCCAGGGTATCTTCGACGTAATCGGCCCGCCCATAAAGCAGCGCGCGTGCCGTCGCCGATGTTTCCCCCGGTTCAAAAGGATGGGCTTTTAGAAAATCGGCAAATTTGTCGGACAGATTGTGGCCGGCAAAGTAATGGTATTTGCCGTCATCCGGCTTTTTCAGAGCCACAAAAGCATCCTGAAGGCGGCAGATACGGGACGAGACGGCCAGCAACACTTCCAAGACTGGTTCTAAAGCGTCCGGAGATCGGGAAATCACCTCAAGAACTTCAGTCGTGGCTGTCTGGTACTGCAACGCCTCTTCGACTTCTGCCGTACGCGTTTGCAACTCTTCGAATAGCTGCGTGTTGTTGATTGCGATCAGAGCCTGAGACGCGAAAGTTTCAAGAAGGCTGATCTGTTTTTCACTAAAAGCCGAGGCCTGCCGGTGTGCCATAACGATGACCCCCAGCGTCAGGCCATCTTTGACAAGCGGAACCCCCAGAGTCGTCAGGTAGTCGCCCATCTCGGCCGCTTCTTTCCACGTGTATGTCGGGTCGTTGCGCGTATCCTCGATATGGACAGTTTTTCCGTGCAAGGCCGCACGCCCGATGCACGAGCCTTCTTCAGGAGCAATCGGATTGTCTGACAAGAAGTTCAGGAACGCATCGCTGACATTGTGGGACATGACCACGCGGTAGAGCCCGTCGTCAGCATCGCGCATGGCAAAGAATGCATATTCCGGGGAGCAGATGCGCGAGGAGACTTCTAAGATGGCGTCCAGTACAGGCGGAAGGTCGTTGGGCGAGCGCGAGATGACATCCAGAACTTCTGACGTGGCAGTCTGGTACTCCAGTGATTGCACGACTTCTGCGGTGCGTTCCTCGACTTCTCGGAAGAGGTTGGCATTCGTAATGGCAATGATGGCTTGATCCGCGAAAGTTTCCAATAACTGAATCTGTTTGTTGGAAAATCCCGAAACCTCTGTTGACCCGATCGAAATTACACCAACAACATCTCCGTTCTTGACCAAGGGCACTCCGAGCACGGATCGATATTCACCGACACCGCTTTCTTCCATCCAAGTATAAGAAGAATCCGTTTCAACATCTTCGATATAGATTGTGCGTTTCGACAGAATGGCACGCCCGGTTACACCGCTTTCATTGGGAGAAATAGGATTGGCTTTGACATACTCAGCAAAGGCCGTGTCCTGCGTAAGTATCGAATGAACATGAAAGAGCTGATCGTCGGGGTTCAGCATCGCTACATAGGCATCTTGCAATTCGCAGATACGCGACGCTTCTTTGAGGATAGCGTCGAGAACGGGTGATAACTCATTTGGTGACGCCGAAATAACCCGCAGCACTTCGGATGTAGAGGTCTGGTATTCCAAAGCTTGCGTTACTTCCGCTGTGCGGTCCTGCACTTCGCGGAACTGACGGACATTCTCCATTGCGATCACGGCTTGAGCCGCGAAGGTTTGGACCAGAGCCACGTCGTCATCCGAGAAGGATGCAACTTCGCGGCGATAGAGCACAATCACCCCCAGGCCTAAGCCATTCTTCATCAATGGAACCGCAAGAACTGAACGAGCCCCTTCGATCTCAACCATCTGAACGCGTCTTGGGTCACGGTCCCTGTAATAAAGTGGATCATCGGCAATATCGTCTAGGCGGATAACCTGCCCATCGATCATTGGCTTGATCGCGATCAATTCAGTGTGCGTCAACGGCTCTGAGAAACCCTTGAGCGCTTCGTCAAAATCAATTCTCGCACCAATATTGGCTGGGATCGTTGCAAGCCCACGTTCGTGATCAGCGACACACAAGAAGGCAAGCGGCGCTTTACACAAACGGCTGGCATTTTCGAGAATGCTTTGGAAGACAGGCTTGTCATCGTCACGGCTACGGCTGATGACTTCGAGGATTTCTCGCGACGCTTTCTCGCGCTCAAGCCGTTCCTGAACTTCACGAAACTGGCGCGTGTTTTCGATGGCAATGACTGCGTGTTTGGCGAACTCTTCAATGAGCTGCACGTCCTGATCGGCAAACGGGCGCACCTCGCGGCGACTGACCGCGATGGCACCCACCGCCCGATCTCCTTGCATCAAAGGGACTGCAACGCGCGACCGAATGCCCTCGACCTCGACCATCTTGACCGCGATTTCGTCACCCGAGCGGTAGAAATCAGTCTCGACCAAATCGTCCATATAAACGACCTTGCATGTTCGGATCGCGGCGCTCACGGTACCCGATCCCTCAAGCGGCCATTCCTCTCCGATACCGAATTCGATGTTCTGATGTCCCCAATTCGCCGCCAGTCGCACATGGGTTCCTGCGGCATTGACCAAAACAAGAGCGGCCTGATCTGCGTCACATACTCTGGTAGCCTGCTGAAGCACCGAATTGAAAACGCGCGCATCATCATCACGGCTTTTGCTGATTACGGTCAAAATTTCCTGTGTTGCCGTTTGACGTTCCAGCTGCGTGTGCAGCTCAGTCAACTGGCGCGTATTATCCAAGGCAATCACAGCCTGCGCAGCAAAGCCTTCTACCAGAGAAATCTCATCATCCGTAAAGGCGCGCACTTCACGCCTGTAGATGCCAATGACCCCGACCGGATCACCATCCGCTGACATCAGTGGAACCGTCAGAAAGGATCGAACGCCTTCTTCATCAACCAGCTGGCGGCGCCAGGGATCCCCGTTGATGTAATGGTCTGTCAGCCGCAAATCTGCATTGTGGATGGCACGCGCTTCTCGCACTGACTCGGCGATCTGAAGGTTTGAGTCCAGAGACCAGCGATCTACGCCGACCTGGTAGGTCGCCAATTGATCGCCGAAGTGTGCCGCATATTCGAGATGCGTTCCGGCCTCGTTCAAAAGGCTCAATGTGGCGACATCCGTTTCGCAAAGTCTGGCAGTGTTTTCCAGGATCGCCTGAAACACCGGCGCTTCATCTTCCCGAGACCGACTGATCGTCTCCAAGACTTCGCGCGTGGCGCCCTCACGTGCCAGACGGATCTGCAACTCGCGGAACCGGCGCACATTCTCAATGGCAATCACCGCCTGCGCGGCAAAAGTTTCAATCAGCTTGACCTGATCGTCAGTGTAGGGACGCACCTCGTCCCGTGCCAGCATCAAGCACCCGATTGCGCCACTATCCACCTTTAACGGAACAAATAAGTTGCTGCGGCACCCATGCTTATCGACAATGAGCTTAAAGCGCTCATCGCCTGATTTATGGAAATGGGTATCCCCCATGTCTACAACGCGCTTGGTCTCGCCACTGAGAATGGTGTCGGTCACGATAGAATTGCCCGGTTCCATCGTGTACTTGCCGTCGGTCCAGAGTTGTTGAATTTCCGGGTGCAGATTAACGCTGGCAACCAGTTGCTGAAGATTGTCCCCTTCTTGCCCGAGGACCAACCCGGCAAAAACGGCATCACAAAGGTCTTTTGCAAGCGTTACAATCAGGTCGCAAACAGGCTGCACATCATCCTTGGCCTCCGAGATGGCCTGCATGACCCGTGCGGTGGCGTCGAACCGCGCCTGCTGATCAGCAGCGCTGAGTCCCGAATTTTGCGCTGTTGATGACGTTGAAATTATCGTCTTCTCTGAAGCCTTCTTTCCACCCACTTGCGCTCAAACTCCCACGCAACCCACTAAAATACATGAGACAGGAGTTTAGAGGGCACATGGTAGAAGTCACTGAGTTTCTTTGCAGCCGGTGTTTCGTGGACTTCGGGCGATATAGGGCGGAACTGAATTGCGGGGGTTTTCTAGAAATTGCGAACACCTCAAGCTGTGCTGTCAGGAGGCACAAACAATGGCACTCCCGCCAATCCGAGCCCAGAGTTTGCGGCACATCCCATTGAGACGAATTCCCCTTACATTTCAGAAATGAGTTGTGCCCAAAATCATAATTTATTAATTCACGAAATATGGAAATAGAAGTCTCGAATCAACTTGGCATCCTGGGCCACTCTCACCGTCTTGCGGTGTTTCGGATGCTCATGCGGCGATATCCTGACCACGTGCCGGCGGGGGAGCTGGTTTCCGCGTTGGGATTCAAACCCAGCACAATGTCGAACTACCTGAATGCGTTGCAGAATGCCGGGTTGATCAGACAGCAAAGGGCGGGAACTTCTCTGCTCTACTCGATTGAAATGAAGAACGTGCAGCAGATGCTCGACTTCCTGATCGTGGATTGCTGCCTCGGACGACCTGATCTCTGCATGCCTTTTAACCAAGGAAATGATGCCATGACTGACCGGAAGTTCAACGTGCTGTTCATCTGCGTGGGCAATTCCGCCCGCTCGATCTTTGCAGAATCCTTGCTGCGCGAAATCGCCGGGGACCGGTTCAATGTATTTTCGGCCGGGACAAGACCGTTTTCCGAGCTGAATCCCTTTGCCCTTCAAGTATTGAAAGACAAAGGGCACGACACGTCAGTCCTGCGCTCCAAAAACGTAGCTGAGTTCACGGGGGCGGATGCGCCAGAACTGGATTTCGTTTTTACCGTCTGCAATCAGGCGGCGAACGAAGAATGCCCGGCCTGGGAGGGTCAGCCGATCAGTGGCCACTGGGGCATGGTTGATCCGGTCAAGGCCGAGGGTAACGATGCCGAGAAAAGCCTCGCCTTCCAGAACGCTTACGGCGCGCTCAAGCGCCGTATCGAAGCCTTTTCTTCACTACCGGTCGAAAGCCTTGACCGGATCGCACTTCAATCCGCCGTTGATGAAATCGGCAAAACCTCTGCTGAAAGTACAACATGACAACATACGCTGTGAACGGCTTGGGCCGAATGGGAAAGCTTGCCCTGAAACCGTTGCTGGAGAAGGGCGCAAAAATTGCCTGGATCAACGACGCCGTGGGTGACGCCGCAATGCAGGCGCACTTGCTGGAGTTTGATACCGTGCACGGTCGTTGGGAAGCATCCTTTGAACATGATGAGGACAGTGTCACGATCGATGGCGTGCGTATTCCGTTCATCGGAACCGATGATTTGGCCGAACTGCCACTGGACGGCGTAGATGTGGTTATCGAGTGCACCGGGGCTTTCAAGACCGAGGCCAAATTGGCACCGTATTTTGAAGCAGGCGTGAAAAAGGTCGTCGTGTCCGCGCCGGTCAAGGACGGCCCCACGGCTAACATCGTCTGCGGCGTGAACGAAGATACTTACGATCCCGCCGCACATCGCATTGTTACGGCGGCATCATGCACGACCAATTGCCTCGCTCCGGTGGTCAAGGTCATTCATGAAAACCTTGGCATCCGCCACGGGTCGATGACCACGATCCATGACGTGACCAACACGCAAACGATCGTGGACAAACCGGCCAAGGATTTGCGCCGCGCTCGCTCGGCTTTGAATTCGTTGATCCCGACCACGACCGGTTCGGCTACAGCCATCACTCTGATTTACCCGGAACTCAAAGGACGGCTGAACGGCCATGCTGTGCGGGTTCCATTGCTGAACGCATCGTTGACGGATTGCGTTTTCGAGGTCGAGCGGGAGACGTCCGTCGAAGAAGTCAACGGTTTCTTCAAAGCTGCCGCAGAAGGAGAGCTGGACGGCATTCTGGGCTATGAGACGCGCCCTTTGGTGTCTACCGACTACACGAATGACGAACGCTCTTCGATCATTGATGCGCCTTCAACCATGGTAGTGAACGGCACACAGGTGAAAATCTATGCCTGGTACGACAATGAAATGGGTTATGCACATCGACTGGTCGATGTTGCCCTGATGGTTGGGGCTTCTCTGTGACCCAAAAACCTGAAGGTCTGTCAGCCTATATCGCGGTAACGGCAGCCTATTGGGCATTTATGTTAACCGACGGGGCGCTCAGGATGTTGGTGCTATTGCACTTTCATACACTGGGCTTCTCACCGGTGCAGTTGGCCTATCTGTTTGTCCTGTACGAAATCGCTGGCATGGTGACCAACCTTGCAGCCGGTTGGATTGCAGCACGGTTTGGGTTGACGTCGACTCTCTATGCGGGGTTGGGCCTTCAGGTCGTGGCGTTGCTGGCGCTGACCCAGCTTGACCCGAGCTGGACCATCGGGGTCTCGGTCGCCTTTGTCATGATTGTTCAGGGGGCAAGCGGGGTCGCCAAGGACTTGGCCAAGATGTCTTCGAAATCGGCGGTGAAACTGTTGGCGCCCACCGATGGTGGTGGTTTGTTTCGGTGGGTCGCCATCCTGACCGGATCAAAGAATGCGGTGAAGGGTCTGGGCTTCCTGCTGGGGGCCGCATTGCTGGCCACGCTGGGTTTCAATTGGGCTGTTCTTTTCATGGCGATCGTATTGGCGGCGATCCTGGCGGCTGTCGTGACCTTCATGCCACCCGGCCTGCCCAAAGGACGCAAGGGAGCAAAATTCTCCGAGGTCTTTTCGAAATCGGCCAATGTGAACTGGCTGTCGGCTGCGCGCGTTTTTCTGTTCGGGGCACGAGACGTTTGGTTCGTGGTTGGTATCCCGATCTATTTCTACGCCGTACTTTCGGACGGTACAGAAGAAGGAAACCGCGCCGCCTTTTTCATGATCGGCACATTCATGGCCGTCTGGATAATCCTGTACGGCGCGGTTCAAGCCAGCGCACCCAAAATCCTGCGCGCGTCCGAGCGCACCGAGGGCGATCTGATCCGTGTCGCGCGCAGTTGGGCCGCCGCCTTGTTTTGCGTTCCGGCCGCTCTGACCATTGCAGTCCTGCTGTCCTCGGGACCACAGACATGGCTGACCATCACTTTGGTCTTTGGCCTTTTGGTCTTTGGGGTGATTTTCGCGGTCAACTCTTCACTGCATTCCTACCTGATCCTTGCCTTCACCAAGTCTGAAAGGGTCACGATGGATGTAGGGTTCTATTACATGGCCAATGCAACGGGCCGATTGGTCGGCACCGTCCTGTCGGGCCTGACCTACCAGATCGGAGGGCTGCCTTTGGTTCTGGGAACTGCGGCAATCATGGTCGCTTTGGCCGCGCTGACATCCGGCAAGCTCGCCGAGCAGACTAACGAGGCAATCTCATGAGCATCTTCGAACGCTACCTGACGGTATGGATCGCGCTAGCAATGATTGGGGGCGTGTTGATAGGCCAGGCGGCACCGGGACTGGTTCAATTGATCGCTTCGGCCGAAGTCGCCAGCGTCAATCTGGTGGTGGCGCTGCTGATCTGGGCGATGGTTTACCCAATGATGGTTGGTGTCGATTTTGGCGCGGTCGCGGGCGTTGCCCGCCAACCCCGCGGCTTGATCATAACCCTTGTCGTCAATTGGCTGATAAAGCCATTCACCATGGCGTTTCTGGCGGTACTGTTCTTTGACTTTGTTTTTACGCCCTGGATTCAGCCCGAAGATGCCGCGCAATACACTGCTGGTTTGATATTGCTTGGGGCTGCACCTTGTACCGCAATGGTTTTCGTCTGGTCGCAACTGACAAAAGGGGATGCGACATACACTCTGGTTCAGGTCTCGGTAAACGATCTGATCATGGTCGTAGCTTTCGCACCAATCGTGGCGCTTTTGCTGGGCGTCACAAACATTTCTGTCCCGTGGCAGACGCTTGTTCTGGCAACCGTTCTTTACGTTGTCCTGCCATTGATCGCTGGCCTGATCACGCGCAAGAGGCTGGGATCGCATGAGGCGATCGAGTCCTTCTCGGCTCGGGTCAAACCCTGGTCCGTGATTGGCCTGATCACCACCGTTGTGATCCTGTTCGGTCTCCAGGGCCAGACAATTCTGGCCAAACCTTTGGTGATTGTGCTGATCGCAGTGCCCATATTGGTTCAGAGCTATGGCATCTTTGCGCTGGCCTATGGCGCTGCATTCGTTCTCAAAGTTCCACATCGGATCGCCGCCCCCTGCGCCATGATCGGGACATCCAACTTTTTCGAGCTGGCCGTCGCGGTTGCAATCAGCCTGTTCGGCTTGAACTCGGGCGCTGCTTTGGCAACCGTTGTCGGAGTACTGGTCGAGGTCCCAGTGATGCTGTCGTTAGTGGCTTTTGCAAACAAAACACGCAGCCGGTTTGCGGAGATAGTGCAATAGCCCGGCAAAATTCTCGATGGCACTCTTGATTTGATATGAGTCCCCAGCCCAACCAGAAAAACGCCGGGAAAAGAGAATAGCGACAACTAAAGGCAGACCCTCCGGAATAAGAATACAGCCAAGCGCAACCAACCCTTTCCGTTGGTGACCAAGTAAATTTCCTGTTCCGCCCAAAACGCTACCCCCTCACAACCGGATCTTATCGCCATGTCCGTGCCGGTGATTTCAGAACTGGGGAAGCGTTTACACTTGAAGTGACCGCATGATTTTTTGCTCTGGTCACGCTTCGAGGCAAAAGGTGAATAACCTGACAATGCCTGCCGATCGTCGTTCACCCGCAGGCGGCGCGAGCGTCGATGGTCATGAGTTTGCAGCAGATTCTTCAATCCTGACTCCTTGCAAGCAAAGATACGAAAAACGTAGAATAATAAGAATACAGCAACTTTAATGTAGGTTAAATTTGCCAGTATTGACGAAAGCGTAAAATAATTGTGGACAATATCAAAAATTCGCAGTTCACTTTTCTGCATGGAATCATGAAACTCGATGCAGACATCTCAAAAAGGTCAACCTGCAAGACAACAACTGCGTGCAATACGACACGCGCCTTGAAATCGAAAACGGTCGGCTTCCAGCAGGAAGGTCGCCGGTGTTGATCCGGATGATTTTGTAGCCGGCTGATGGCTCGCTGCAGGCCGCTGACGGCGAAAATGCCGTTCAAACATTCGACCGCCCAGCTCTGATGTCAGAGTGCAGCGGCGCGCTGACAGGAGGAAGCCCAGTGCCTAAGGACAATGCAAACAGCAAGATCTATTACGAGAGCTTTCAGGACGCGGTTGAGCGCAACCGCCCCAAAATTCCCGCCGTCAAAAAGCGGTTGGAAGAGGCTGGCGTCAAATATGTGATGGGCGCCTGGATCGACCTGCATGGCATCCCCAAGACCAAGCCCGTCCCGATGAGCGATTTCGAACAGCTGTGCCTTGGCAAAGGCCCGCAATTCGCGGTGCACTCGATCTCTTTCGTGCCGGAACTCAGCCCCGCCGACAGCGATCAGGTCGTGGTTCCGGATCTGGATGCAGTTTACATCTGCCCCTGGGATAACTCGATGGCGATCATCTTCTCGGATCTGTACTGGGAAGACGCGCCCTATAATGTTTGTCCGCGCCAGGCGCTGAAGCGTGCGATGCATGAGGCCGCGCAGGAGGGATATACCGGGTACGCCGGGGTCGAGCCCGAATTCATCGTCATGAAATATGACGAGAACGGCCAGCCGGTGAAGGCGTTCGATGACGACCCGGCGGACGGCCTGCGCCCGCGCCGTCAGGCCTTTGGCTATGACGTGGAATATTCGGTCGACTCGATGCCCTATCTCAAGGACATGATCGACATCATCGAAGATCTGGGCTGGAACCTGCATGACGTGGTGGCCGAGGGTGCCTATTCCCAGTTCGAGCTGGATTTCCACTATACCAACATGCTGGAAATGTCGGATCGTCTGGCCTTCCTGCGTATCGTGCTGAAAGAGGTTGCCAAGAAGCACGGCATGTTCGTCACCTTCATGCCAAAACCCACGGTGGGCGACTGGCGCTCGGGTGCGCATATCAACATGTCGATGCAGCACGAAAGCCGCCCCGGCGAGAACATCTTTGAGACACCGGATGGCGAATGGTCGGATGAAAGCCGTTATGCCGTTGGCGGCCTGATGCAGCACGCCGAGGCGATCACTGCGATCACCTGCCCGACGGTGAACTCGTATAACGGGCTGGTCCCGCGCGTGGGCGGGTTCGAAGGCGGCACCGTGACCTGGGCGCCGACCAACATCACCTACGGGTTCAACAACCGGTCCGCACAGTTCCGCCTGCCGCAGAGCCGTCACTGCATCGAAAACCGCGCCTGCGACATGACGATGAACGTGTATCTGGCGATGGCGATGCATCTGACTTGCGCGGTTCAGGGGATCAAGAACAAGGTCGACCCGGGCAAGCCCACGGATTTTGACCTGTATTCAAAGACTGAATCCGAGCTGACCGAGCTGGGCATTCGCCGTCTGCCGCGCACGCTGTTCAACGCAATCGAGGCGCTGCGCCATGACAAGATGGCCGAGCACGTGATGGGCCCGGTCATGCGCAAATCTTACCTCGAATACAAAAATGACGAGTGGGAACGATACCACCAGTCCGTCACAGACTGGGAAGTCCAGGAATATCTGAGACTGTATTGATGAACCAAAAGCAGGGCGATCAGCCGACCATGGTCGCCCCGCTGAAATTACCAATAGCATCAACAATCTACAGATCATCTGAGACTACGACGATGAAGAACATTTATACGTTCAACGGAACGCCTGCGAAGCGTAATTTCACAGTCGCCGACCTGCGCGCACGCAAAGTCTCCAAAGACAAATTGACGATGGTCAACCCGTCCAGCCCAGAAGAAGCGCGGGCAGCGGTTGAAGCCGGTATCGATCTGTTCACCCTTTGGGATGAGCAGGTGGAAATGGTACGCCAGGTCGCCCCGACCACATTTGCCGGTTCTGGTATGGGTTGGGAACAACACGCGACCAATGACGACATTCTGCGGGCCGGTATCGCATCGATGGAGCGGGGCGCAGATTTCTTCTACACGAACCGCAGCTACGATGCCGTTGAGCTATTGGCCAAGAATGGAATTCCCGTCCAAGCGCATATGGGATTGATTCCACGATTGTCGACATGGGTTGGCGGCCTTCGAGCCATGGGAAAAACGGCTGAAGAGGCGATGGAGCTACATCGCACATTCAAGCGTTTGGAAGATGCAGGGTGTTTTGCCGTCGAGATTGAGTGCGTTGCCGAAGAGGCGTTGCTGGCCCTGAACGAGAAAACCAGTATCGTTACATGTTCTCTGGGATCGGGTTATGCCGGTGATATCATTTTTCTCTTCTTGCACGATATCTGCGGCGAGGCCCCGAATGATCCGAAACATGCAAGGGCGTTCGGTGATGTGGGTCGGTTGCACCGGCAGATCTACAGCGAACGGGTAGAGGCAATGATCAAATTCCGGGATGCCGTTAACGAGGGCTCGTTCCCGGGCCCTAAAGAGACTGTCCATATGTCGAAAGAGGAGAACGAGAAGCTTCTCGAAGCATTGGACAAGCTCTGACAGATGACCGCGATGGGGGTTCCGTCCCGATCCCACAGAAATCGAAATACTCGCCTTGGAAACCAAACCTGCAACTGCTTACAGGGAGATCTAACGAAGATGGCAACGATTACCTACGTCGAGCATGGCGGTACCGCTCATGTTGTCGAGGTCCAAAACGGTCTGACCGTGATGGAAGGGGCAAGAGACAATAACCTGCCGGGCATTGATGCCGATTGCGGCGGTGCATGCGCATGTTCGACATGCCACGTCTATGTGGATGCGGCTTGGGTCGAAAAGCTGCCGGGCAAAGACGACATGGAAGACGACATGCTTGATTTTGCATTTGAACCAGATCCGGCGCGGTCACGTCTGACTTGTCAGATCACAGTATCAGATGCCTTGGACGGTTTGGTTGTTCACCTGCCCGAGAAGCAGATCTAAGTCGGCGCTGTTGACAAGAATTGAGGCAGATCGCGTGGGGTTGCACATCCGATCTGCCTCAAAGCCGTTTCGAATTCAGCGAGAAAAACGTCAAAGACGTGGTCTGCACCTTCAGGCCCAAGCGCGGCGACCCCTGCATAGAATGGACGCCCGGTGCAAACGAAGTCGGCCCCGAGCGCAACCAGGCGACAAATATCCAGACCAGAGCGGACTCCGCCTTCGGCCAAAATCGGAAATTCGGGTCCTAACTTCTTGCGCATTTCGGGCAAAACGTCAGCCGGAGTAGGTGCCGCGTCGTATTGCCGGCCACCATGGTTGGACACCACCACGCCATCGCACCCCATGTCGCGCAGCTTTGTGGCTTCGGTCGGAGACAAAACGCCCTTCGCCACAAGTTTGCCGGGCCAGTGGTTCCTTATCGCGCGCAGGCGGTTGGCGGTAACGGGCGTCGACAGGCTTGCGATCACATCGGCCGCGTTCTGGCCATCTCGGCCGATATAAGGACTCAGGTTGGCGAAATCCATCATGCCGTGGCGCAGGACGTGGTGTAGATTGGCCCAGCTCCAGGCGGGGTTCAGCGCCATCTGCCACAGTTTGGGTAAATCAAAACGGAACGGAAACTCTAACGCGTTTCGCAGGTCGTGGGCGCGTCGAGCGGGGGTCGGCACATCCATCGTGACCAGCAGAACGTCGTATCCGGCAGCTTCGGCTCGGCTTAACAGGTCATACGTGATCTCGTCCCGGGATGACACATATAGCTGAAACCAGGCTGTTGGCCCTGCGATCTGCCGTAGCTTTTCCAGCGTTGCAGCGGTATAGGTCGACCCCGTAAAGGCGAGCCCAGCCCGCGTAGCGGCGGATGCCAGGTGGGATCCGGCCCGCGGCCAGGCAATTTCGCCCCCGCCAACCGGAGAGACACCAAACGGCGCGGCATATCGCTGGCCGAACAGGGTGCAGGACAGGTCAGGTCCTTCGGCGTCATGAAGACTGCGCGGCGTCAGAGTGACCTCAGACAATCCTGCCCGGTTTCGGTCCATCGTTGCATTGTCATCGACGCCTTCGAAAATGAAGTCTCGGGCAAATCCCGGCAAGCGTTGTATCGCCCGCCTTTCAAGATCATCAATGCGGGGAAAGCGTCGATGCAGTTCCGATGTCAAATCTCGCGACCAAGCAGGTTGGATTCAAAGGGGAACTTGGACAACAGTTCATACCCGTCCTCGGTGATTAGAACCTGTTCTTCCAGTTTCACACCTTCAGCCCCTCCGACTTCTCCTACATAGCTTTCAACGCACATCGCCATGCCGGGCTCAAGCACGCCGTCATAGGCCAGAGCTTCGTCTTGCGGGTAGTAGATGCACGGCCATTCATCGGACATCCCGATACCATGAGCCAAAACCGCATAGTGTTGATCCTGGAATTGCTCGGGTTGTTTGAACCCTTTCTCCATGACTTCTCGGAACGATATGCCTGGTTTCATCAGTTCCAGATTGTGCTGAATTTCGTCATAGGCACGGTTGTAAAGCTCGCGTTGATAATCGCTTGGCCGACCCGAGCCACAGAACAGCGTGCGCGAAACATCTGCGGAATATCCGAAGGGGCCGACCATATCCGTGTCAAAAGCCACCAGCTCTCCCGGGCGGATGATGCGCCCCGAGGCTTCCTGCAGCCATGGGTTCGTTCGATCGCCTGCCGCCAGCAGGCGACCTTCGATCCAATCACCACCGGCCTCGACATTGGCTTTCCAAAGATGCGACCACAGTTCGATCTCGGTGATGCCGGGGCGTAGGGCCTCGCGCATGCGCCACATGCCGTCTTCGGCCACCGCGATGGCGTAATTCATGCACAGAACTTCTTCGATGGATTTGATGGCGCGGGCTGGTTCGACCACCTTGTGCGCATGAACGACTTCCAGCCCTTTGTTCGCGAACAACGCCGCAACCTGCGGTACCGGGCTTTCCACGCCCAAACGAGTGCTGCCGCCGCCATGGCGTTGCATCAGGGCGGCAATCTGATTGACCCAACGGTCGATCATTTCGTCCATGCGCTGACCGGCAAACATAAAGCTGATCTGGATCGCCTCATCGCCCAGCTCATCAATAGTTTCCAACCCCTGAGCGATCTTCTTGCCGGTTTCGCCATCGAAATAGACTGTCGGACCTTCAGCGGGTACGAACAGATAGCTGAGCGGGATGTGGCTTTGCATGATGCCGGCGTCGCGCATGCCTGTTGCGTAGCGGATCGAATAAACCGAGGTCAGGACGCAGCCGCCCATATCCTGCCGTTTCATCTCGTCCCGCAGCCGTTGCAGGCGATAGGCCCGCATCTTGGGTAGGTCGATCATTTCCAGCGTGTCGGTCATGCCGACAACCGGCGTAACCCGCGCGGCCTGCGCCAGTGTCATATCCGCATAGCGCATAAGCGTCAGACCTTTACAAAAAGACGCCCGTTTTCGACGCGGGTTTCATAAGTGCACAGATCTTCAATCGCAGGCGCGCTGAGCGCCTTTCCCGTGCGAACACAAAACCGACCTTGGTGGAGAGGGCATTCGATTACCCCATCCATGACCAACCCATCGCCCAGCGATTCATCTTCGTGGGTGCACTTCCCGTCCGTGGCAAAGAAACCTTCAGGCGTGTTGTATATGGCCAGAAATTTGTCCCCGATATCCAGAGTGATCAAATCCTCGTCGTCAATGTCGCCTGTTGCACAGGCATCATGCCATTGCTGTGTCATTTTCTTCCTTTGCTAAGTCGTCCGAGAAGGCCTGGCGGATTTTCTTTGACCGGTCATCGCGCCCCAGCGAGCGCCGGATGGCAATTTTAAAAACCTCCCAGTGAGTGCTCAGGAAACCGGCATCGGGTTCGGGCAATTGATCGGTGAGTGCCTCACTCAGGTCCGGCAGCGCGTGGAACGGCACCGTTGGATACAGGTGATGCTCGATATGATTGTTCATGTTGAAATACAGGAATTGAAAGAACCAGTTGGTGCGGAATGAGCGAGTCGATTGCACGATATTGGGCTGGTTTTCGGCCATTTCCACATGCTGCATCAGGATGAATGCGTTCATGATCGGTCCGCCCAGAACGCGCGGGATCACGATCAGCCACAGGGGCCATAGCCAGCCAAGCCAGACGCTGATTGCGGCAAGGCCCAGGTAGATCGCGACGCAGATCTGCGTATTGCGCTGCATTCTGGACAGTTCGCTTTTCGGCGTGACGCGTTTGACGTTCTCCGAGAAGATACCGAAAGAATGCAGCACAAACATTCTCGTCTGATGCCAGTACAGCCCCAGCCCTAGGATTTCCTCGATCCATCCCCAAAAAGTCAGCGGGATCGGGGCATAAGGCATCTGGTTGTCTGCGCCCTCGATCCAGGTGTGGGTGTGGTGGCTGGCATGTGAATAGCGACGGTGCAGCGGTTCCTCATAATAGAGCAGCGAGGTGAACCAGAACACCAGCTCGTTCAGCCAACGGGTCCGAAAGGCGGTGCCGTGTGCGCATTCATGGGACAATGCATAGGCTGACACCGCGAAGAACCCGGAATAAACCAACAGCGCCGGAACCATCCACCAAGTGCCTACGGAGAGCATCACCAAAGTGCCGGTGATCGCCAACAGGCCAAGCCAGCAGCCCAGATAGATCAGCCCCGGCCGGTCGCTGCGGCGCATCAGGGCCTTGACCGCCTTTTTGTCCAGATGGATGTTGGATGTCTTTGCGTTGGTAATCATCTTCGGCCTCCAACTGGTGCCCGGCTACCTATTGCAGCCAGGCGTCTTTCTCGTCGATTTCGATGATGGTTGGACCATCTGCCTGCAGCGCGAATTCCAACGCCTCGCGTAATTCCTCGGCACTTTGCGGGCGGCGGCCATGGGCACCGAAGGCTTCGGCGATTTTCTTGAATTCCGGGTTGTAGATGGTGCAACCAATAGTGGGCAGGCCCTTGCTATCCATGTACTCCCGGATTTCCTGATAACCATCATTCGACCAGACGATGATAGGCATCGACAGTTTCTGTTCGACCGCCGCGGCCAGTTCCTCGCAGGTCATCTGGAACGAGCCATCCCCGGTGATGCAGGCCACCGGCTTGTTACCCGCGCCGACTTTCATGCCGATGGCGACCGGCACGCCAAACCCCATCGCTGCATAGCCGTTTGGGAAGTGAAACAGGTTCGGGAGCTTCATTGGATAGTGATAGAGCCCAGTATAACAGACCTGAGACGCATCGGCGCTGATGATCGTATCCACAGGAAGAACGTCGTGAATGATCTCCAACGCCTTTTTGTGCTTGGGGGATTCTTTGCACAGGTCGCCGCTGAACTTGGCCTTGGTCTCGGCCACCAGATCAGTAGCAGGTTGGTCGTGCTGCGGGCCGTTGTGGTTTTCCAGCGCCTTCAGGATGGCCGAAACCGCCAGTTTTGAATCACTCAGCAGGGCTGCGGCGGGTTTCGAATAGTGCATGATCTGGCCCGGATCGATATCGATGCGGATCAGTTGTCCGTTGATCGGGTAGTCCTCGGTGAAATACCGGTCGGGTTCGGCAAATTCGGTGCCGATGGCCAGTACAACATCTGCGTCTCGCAGCAGGTCTCGCACCGGATCAAACGCCTGAGTGAAGCCCAAACACAAAGGATGATCCTCGGGGATCACACCTTTGCCCGCGCAGGAATTGATGACGGGCACGTCCAGCCGTTCGGCCAATTCCAGCACCTCTTTTGAGGCCGGGATAGCACCGCCACCCACCACGATCATGGTGGATTTGCTGCCGGACAGCATCCCGGCAATCTTGTCGACCTCGGTCGGGTCGGGGCCGGGTTTGGGGGCCGGGGGCCAGGCTTCGATTTCAAAATTCGCGGGACCTGCCAGAATGTCCTGCGGGATCTGGATGCAGACCGGGCGCGGGCGCTGGCCCGAAAAGACCGCGAAAGCGCGGGCCAGAACTTCGGGCAGGTTGCGTGCGTCCAGCAGGGTGTGGGTGAGCGCCGTCACCTGATCCAGAATGTCGGATTGCGAGCGTAGCTCGTGCATCCGACCTCCGTTCATACCCAGCTCGTGCACGTTGTTCATGGTGGTGAAGATCAGCATCGGGATTGAGTTTGAATAGGCCTCGCCTATCGCCGTGGTTCCGTTGGTGACACCCGCGCCGGTGACCAGAAAGCAAACGCCGGGCTTGCCGGTGGCGGCGGCATAGCCATAGGCGCCATAGGCCGAACCCTGTTCGTGCCGGGGGGTGACCTGACGGATGCCCATTTTGTCGAAATTCCGGTAGAACTCGACTGTGTGATAGCCGGGAATGCCAAAGGCGGTATCGACGCCATAGGCTTTGAGCAGGTGCAGAAGGCCCTCGCCACAGGTCATGGCGGATGTATCTAGATCTTTCATGGCTGTTTTGTCCCTTCGACGACAAAATGGTCCGGTCGACCGGAGTTGGCATAAGTGATCACGTTCTTGATCGCGCGCGAGCGGCCTTCCTCGTCGGCCTCGACCGAGTAATAGGCGGCATGCGGTGACACCACGGTGCGCGGGTGGTGCAGCAGGGGGTCATTTGGATCAGGAGGTTCGACCTCGAACACGTCCAGCCCGGCACCGCCGACCTGACCACTGTCCAGAGCAGCAAGCAAAGCTTCGGAGTCAATCAGAGCGCCCCGTGAAGCATTGACGATGAAGCTGCCGCGTTGCATCCGCCCCAGCAGATCAGCGTTTACGATATGCTTGGTTTCGGCCGTGAGTGGCGAGTGCAGCGATACGACGTTGGACCGTTCAAACAGCGCTTCTTTGGTCTCGACCCGCTCGATCCAGTCCGGGAATGCTTCGGCGGGCATATAGGGGTCATAGGCAATCACCTTGCCAAAACTGGGTGCAGCACTGCGTGCGGCCTGCTGGCCGATGCGGCCACACCCCAGCAGACCAAAGGTCATGTCGTGCGTGCGGTGCAGAACGCCCGGCTCTTCATAATCCCAGCGCCTTTCACGGACCGAACGATCATAGAAGGGCAGGTGACGAACCAGAGACAACGTCATGGCGGCGGCGTGTACGCCAACTTCGGACACCCATGCGTCGGGGATATGCGCAACCCAAACACCGTGCCGCTTGGCCGCTTCTGTATCGATGGCATCGACCCCGACCAGCGGGACGCTGACGACTTTCAGATCGGGTAGGGCAGAAAACACGGCCTCGCCAATCGGCGCATAGAGCGACACTATGGCATCAGCGCCGGTTTCCTTGACCAAATCGATAACCTCTTGTTCCGAGGTGCAATGGGGATCGGCCACCACCATCTCGAACCCCGCGTTGTTGATAAGGGCGGTTTCCAGATCGAGGTCGGGTTGCACGAAATCAGTAAAGGCGATCTTCACACCTGGGTCTCCTTGCTGAGCCTTGGGTAAGCCCGGCACAGCCGCTGCTGTCCGGTGAATCGATAAAGAGGTTTTGAAGTCATCTTTTCAAACGACTTATTTCCGGCCATGATGCGACGAAATGGAATGGTAGTGTTGAGACTGAAGGAATGCAGCAGGAAAACCGCAAAACAGCGACTCCGCCACTGCATTGGTTGCGCGCCTTTTCGGTCTCAGCCCGGCATCTGAGTTTCACCGACGCGGCGCAGGAGCTGCTGATCACACAATCCGCTGTAAGTAAGCAGGTTCGGCTGCTGGAACAGGCCTTGGGTCAGCAATTGTTCATCCGCCGCCATCGCGGTTTGAACATGACCGAGGCTGGCCGCAACTATCTGCCTATCGTCGAACGGGCCTTCAACACGCTGGAACAGGGCACGCGGTCGTTTCTGGGTTATTCGGCCGGTCGCAATCTACACCTGAAAGTAAATTACGCCTTTGCCTCGTTCTGGTTGATGGATCGACTGGATGACTTCATGGAGGCCCATCCGGACGTGCAGCTGACCGTCTCAACCGCATTGTGGGAGCAGGAGTTTCAAGGCACCACTGCGGATATCGAGATTCACTATGGTCGAGAGGAAACCTTTCAGGAAGACGCGATCCGTCTGCGGCAGGAAACACTGACGCCGGTTTGCGCACCTGAAGTTGCGAAACGGCTGAAGTCGCCGGATGATCTGGCAAATGAACGAATTCTTGATCTGACGGGGGTCAACGAAACTTGGGACTTCTGGCTCGCGCGTTCCGGGGTTCGGGGGCTTGCGTTGAAAGACCGGCATTTCTTCAGCACCTATGTCCTGTCGCTGACTATGGCACAGGCGGGCAAAGGAGTGTCCATGGGGCACACGACATTAGTCGAGCGCGCGATTGCACGAGGCAATCTGGTCGTACCGTTCGACATCCATGTTCCCGGGCGTGACGCGTATTTTCTGATCCACAATAAAGGCAGCGCCGCAAATCCTTATGCGTCGCTGTTTGTCGATTGGGTTCAGGCGCAGTTTTGAAGCCGGCCCGACGCGTTATCCGTCAGAAACCGGATGGTTTGCCATCCGCTCAAGCGCCTTGACCATGCCTGAATGATCGTCCTGCGCCCCGCCATTAGCCGAGCAGGAATTGAACAGTTCCTGCGCTGTGGCGGTGTTGGGCAGCGACACCCCGAGGGCGCGGGCCGAGGACAATGCCAGATTGAGGTCCTTCTGGTGTAGTTCGATACGGAACCCCGGATCCATCGTGCGTTTGATCATCCGTTCTCCGTGAATCTCAAGGATTCTTGAAGTTGCAAGCCCGCCCATCAACGCCTCTCGAACCTTTGCAGGATCGCAACCCGCTTTGGAGGCAAAGACCAGCGCCTCAGCCACCGCTTCGATATTCAGGGCGACGATGATCTGGTTGGCGATCTTGCAGGTCTGACCAGCTCCATTGGCCTCGCTTATTAGGGTGATGTTCTTGCCCATCAGTTCGAACAGGGGTCTGGCCCGGTCAAACGCGGCTTGCGGCCCGCCGCACATGATGGTCAGGCTTGCCGCCTTTGCGCCAACCTCGCCACCCGACACCGGGGCATCGACGTATTGCCCGCCTTTTTCATTCACAGCCCGCGCAAGCGCCTCGGTTGCAATCGGGCTGATCGAGGACATGTCGATTACCAGAGAGCTTTCGTGCACATTGACCAGCACACCGTTTTCCCCGGTGATCACTCGTTCCACATCGGGCGTGTCCGGAACCATGACGATCACGATATCGCAATGCGCAGCGACCTCGGCTGGGCTGCCGACGACCTGAACGGGCTTGTCCGCAAGCGCGTCGGGCAGGGCCGAGCGGTTGAGGCAGGTGAAAATGGTATGGCCTGCATCTGCCAGATGCCCGGCCATGGGGGCGCCCATAACGCCCAGTCCGATGAACCCGATATTCATGACAATCTCCTCAATAGCCCAGTTTGGGGTCGATGGGATTCAGCAGCGGCTTGCCCGCAAGAAACAGCTCCATGTTCTGAAAAAACAGGCCCAACGTCAGCGGGATATAGGCGTCGCCGTCATCGGCCGAGACATGCGGCGTGATTATCATGTTCTTCGTATTCCACAGACGCGACTCGGCCGCGATGGGTTCGGGATCGAACACGTCCAGAATGGCGCCGCCCAAACTGCCTTCGTCCAGCTTGTCGCAGAGTGCATCGTAATCCATGACCGCCTCGCGTCCGATATTGATGATGCCCGCCGTGGGCTTCATCAGATCCAGCCGCCGCCGGTCCATCAGTCCGCGCGTGTCCGGTGTATCGGGGGTTGCGATCAAAAGGTAATCGGCCAGCGGCAGAACCTCGTCCAGTTGCGCCGTCGGCACGCAGCGATCACAGCCTTCGACATCCCGGCCCGACCGGTTCACACCGATCACGTTGACCCCCAGAGGTTTGATCATCTTGGCACCTGACCCACCCAGCGACCCGGTTCCCAGAACGACGACAGTCTTGCCAGCGATGGGCGAGCAATAAAGCGACTCGTAATATGCATTGCGCTGGTTGGTGACGATGGCAGGCATATGTGAATGCAGCATCAGGATCGCCATCAGGCCGAATTCTCCGGCCTTGGCGGCATGAACGCCCTTGTTGTTGGTCAGGGTCACGCCCTCGGGCAGCCAGTCCATCGGCAGCATATGCTCGACCCCGGCACCGATGCAGTGAATCCATTTCAGATTGGGCGCGACCTGCGCCAGATTCTCGGTGGGCATGTTCCAGGTCAGAAGCACTTCGGCATCCGCCATAGAGCTTTGCCAGTTATCCGTATCCCAATCGATGAACGGATCAAGCTTGCCGACGACTTCCGGGTGCAGCGCCTGCGCCGTGTCAAAGCGTTCACCGGTGATGGTGAACACCTCTTCGCCTTCCGGTGTGTTCGGGAATGATCCTTCAGCCCAACGGTTGTTTTTGACGTGAACTTTCACAGCCATAGTGGTTTCCTTGCGTAGAGTTGACCAAAAAATCCCCCGCGGACCGATGGAAGAACCGGATCGCGGAGGAAGTAGGGGAGTTCACCCGATACCGTTGGCTTCCATTTCCTTGAGTCTTTCGATGATCGCGGTGTCACGGTTCTCGTCACACCAGTCTTCATGCTCGAACTGCATGTCCATCACCGCTTCGCCGATCTTCAGCAGATAGGCACTGTCGTTCTGACCTTCGATCGGAGGCAGATGCAGCACCGTGTCCTGACCATAGGTCCGCACCGAATTTGCACCGTGCCTAAGAGGCTGAGGTGGTTCGATGCCATCATTCTCGAGATCCCGGATCGCCTTACGTACACGGCGCCGATATAGCGAGATACCCCGGTCTGTCGGCATCAGGTTCTCACCTTTATGGGTCGAGATTGGCCCCATTCCTTCCACAGCTTCCGAATCCGCTGGGTAGCGCTGTTTCTCTTCGGGTGTCCGGTCCAGAACTTCACCCTGTTCGATCATCTCGTGACCTTCCTTGGTGTTGTATTCGTGCGGGTCCCATCGGTCGCCGAAATTCGCCCATGCGTAGACAATGGTGTTTTCGTCATCCACCGGCACCACCCAGCGGGTAAAGCATGACCGCCCGAAATAGCGCTGTTCGGTCCCGTCGGCGGCATAGGCTGACCCGGCTTGGGTAAAGTTCGGCAGCACAAGCTCGTTCAGCCGAACCCAGGCGTTTTCACCGATGCGCCGGGTGGACGTGCCGAGGAAATGGTTTTCATTCCGCTCATAGAATTTCAGTTCACCCGAAGCCATCATTCCCTCGGAGAACTGAGGGTGGCTGTTCTGGCTGTGCAAAAAGGTCGTATGGGTCGGGTCCATGATCGCATCCTGAACCTGAATCCAGTTGCAAGTGTATGGGGCCTTGTAGGGTGCGCTGGTCATGCCCTCATGCTCGAAGGCGTCGTAGATCGGGAAATCAGGCTGTTTGTCGGGCGGACCCATATAGGCGAAGATTATTCCGCGATATTCGATGACCGGATAGGCGCCCAGCCGAGTCCGTTCCTTGACCATCTCGACCGCGCGTGCGGTCTGATCCTCGGCTGGCGCTTCGAGAATTTCGCCATCCGGTGCAAACAGCCAGCCGTGGTAACAGCAACGAATGCCCCGGTCTTCGCATTTTCCATATTCAAGCGAGGCGCGCCGATGCGGGCAGTATTTGTGGACCAGACCGATCTGCTGCTTGTCCTCGCCATAGCGGAACACGACCAGTTCTTCGCCTAGGATGGTGATGGCCTTGGGCAGATCACCCAGATCGTCCGTCAGATGGACCGGATGCCAGAAACGGCGCAGGTATTCACCTGCTGGTGTGCCCGCTCCGACGCGGGCGATCTCTTCGTCGATCGCGGCGGGGTGGGATTGATTGTAGCCCTGGAAATTCCCGGCAAATGTTTTGATCTGCGGTTTTTCTGCTGCGGATGACATGGTTGGCTTCCTCCTGATCGGTCGGGCGCTTGGTTCCATCGAACTGCAGTTCTGCAAGTTGATTCAATCCGAACTTTGATTGCGAATTATTTCACGTCAACGAAAAATTACGATCCCAAAATTACGAGATTCGTAGTAAAATACGGATTACGTATCAAATTAGAGAGTTCTCATGACCGAATCCAACCGAAAAAAGCCATCATCCGATCACGCAGCCGGGGCGGGCAGCCGTCAGCGGGACACCGCATTGTTAAATGACAGTCTCAATCAGGAAATTATCCAGGCTCTGCAAAAGGATGGGCGCACTCCGTTTGCGGAAATTGCCCAAAAACTCAACGTATCCGAGGGCACGATCCGAAACCGTGTAAATGCCATGAAATCCAGCGGCAGCCTGCGCATCGTCGCGGTCACCGATTCAGGCGTTTCCGAGTATCGAACCGAGGCCATGGTCGGCATTCGCGTCGCTTCCGGACATCGGCCTGAAAGCGTTGCTGCCCGCCTCTCGGCGCTGGAGGAAATTGTTTATGTAGTTTGGGTAAGCGGCAATTATGACCTGCTCATCGAAATTGTGACAGATGACCGCAAAACCTTTCTCAGCATGTTGTCCGAGCATGTTTATGGCCGGGAAGACATCGGCTCGGCCGAAGTTATGACCGGGCTGATGAACTTCAAAAACCAGTTCCTTCTCAAAAGCAACTGGGGATGAGTGAAATGCGGAACCGTCATCGAGTCTTGTGTCATGGTGCGGAATCCGTAATCAATGCGAAAAAAGATCTCTAAAAGATTACTGTAACAGCAAAGATGTTGCGTAAAACAGAAGTTCGCCCCTATCATGCTGGGACAGAACACTCGAATCAGGCACGCCACGTTGTCGAATGTCCTCACGCCGAAAGGAATGGACATGGACTTAGAAGCAAAGTCGAACCCATTGGAGGAATCTGCCAATGTAGCTGACAGCGGCGTGGCCACACGCACGCAACCTGTTTCGTCTGGCCTGCGCGCACAGCCGCAGGCCTCTCATTTTGTGGATGGAGAGTTCGTGGAGGATCCGGCAGGTGCCCGGATCGAATGTTTTTACCCTGCAACCGGTGAGCGGATTGCCCTGCTGCATTCCGCAACACCCGACATCATCGCGCGTGCGGTAGAAAGCGCAGCGCGGGCGCAGGCAGACTGGGAACGGACCTTACCGGCTGAGCGGGGTAGAATCCTGCGCCGGGCGGCCGACATAATACGCGACCGGAACCATGAACTGTCCGTTCTCGAGACGTTGGACACCGGAAAGCCCTATCAGGAAACGATTGTAGCGGATGCGCTGTCTGGCGCTGAAGCATTCGAATTTTACGGTGGGCTGGCCAGTAGCCTTTCGGGCGAGTGCATCCCACATGGCGAGTCGTTCATCTATACGAAGCGGGTCGCGTTGGGTGTTTGCCTTGGTATCGGTGCCTGGAACTATCCGACACAGATCGCGTGCTACAAGGGTGCTGCAGCATTGGCCTGTGGCAACTCGGTCATTTTCAAACCTTCCGAAGTCACGCCGCTTTGTGCTTTGAAAGTCGCTGAAATCCTGATCGAGGCCGGACTCCCGAAAGGGCTTTACAACGTGGTCCAAGGCTATGGCGATATCGGGGCCGCGCTGGTCACGCATCCCGATATCGAAAAGGTCTCGCTGACCGGCTCGGTACCCACGGGATCAAAGGTGATGGCCGCAGCCGGCGCGGGGATAAAGCATGTGACGATGGAGCTTGGCGGCAAGTCTCCTTTGGTCATATTCGAAGATGCCGATTTGGATGCCGCCGTAAGTGGTGCGATCCTTGGAAACTTTTACTCTGCCGGACAGATCTGTTCGAACGGCACTCGTGTATTTGTCCAACAGTCAATCCGAGCAGAATTCGAACAAAGGCTCGTGGAACGGGTGCGGCAAATCCGTCTGGGTGATCCGCTGGACCCCGACACGCAGATGGGATCGCTGATTTCTGCGGCACATATGCAGAAAGTGCTGAGCCACATTGAAACCGGACTTTCAGACGGTGCTCGGCTGCTGTGCGGGGGAAAGCAGGCGACCGTTCACGGCTTCGAAAACGGCAGCTTCGTTGAGGCCACGGTGTTTTCAGATGTCACAGACGACATGCGCATCGCGCGCGAAGAGATTTTTGGGCCTGTTCTGTCGATCCTCGAATTCACAGACGAAGAAGAGGTGATCCGCCGCGCCAACGATACTGACTTCGGGTTGGCAGCAGGGGTCTTTACGCGCGATCTGACCCGGGCACACCGGGTGATCGACCGGCTGCAGGCAGGTACATGCTGGATCAACACCTATAACACCATGCCGGTTGAAATGCCGTTTGGCGGTTTCAAACAATCCGGCGTTGGCAAGGAAAACTCCCGGGCCGCGCTGGATCACTACAGCCAGATCAAATCCGTTTACGTCGAAATGGGAGGAGTGGAAACGCCCTATTGAAAAACACCCGATATCGTCGGGGATGGGAAACATGAGCCTGAAAAGATCAGTTTTTTCAGCATCTTTCCGTCCACCGGCACAGCCCGAAAAGACGCATGAAACAGCGCGTCGGGCAGACAAACGCATTTGGCTACGGATCGTTTGTCGGACCAGTCATTCCAACAGTAAGGAGAACCTACAATGAAAACCAAAATTCTGGGAACCGCCCTTTCCGCCGCGCTGGCCCTGACGGCCAGCAGTACGCTCGCCGGACCGCTGGAGGACCGGGTCGCGGCAGGTGAGCCGATCCGCCTTGGTTTTGCCGCGGCGGCCCCTTGGGCTCATCCGGGTGAAAACGGGGAACCGCTGGGATTCGTAAACCAGATCACCCTGGATCTGCTGGAAAAGATGGGTCACACGAATATCGAACCTGTCGTGACCGACTGGGCTGGCCTTATCCCCAGCCTGATGGCGGGTCGTGTCGATATCATCACCGGTGGGATGTATATTCTGGGTTCGCGCTGCGAGAATATCGACTTCTCCGAGCCGGTCGGGCAATTCGGTAACGCCTTCATCGTGCCCGAGGGGAACCCCGAGAACCTGCAGACATATGAAGAGATCAAGAATGCAGGCGTCACCATGGCCGCTGTTGCAGGCTATGTGAATGTCGAAGAAGCATTGAAAGTCGGTATACCCGAAGCCAACATCATGCAGTTGCCCGGCACGACCGAAGTGCTTGCAGCCGTCAAAGCCGGTCGGGCGAGTATCGGCGCGATGACCGCAGTTGAGGCCTATGACCTTGCAGCCAAAACCGACGGCATCGAAGCGACGGATACCAACGCACTGCCGGAATGGACTTTCAACTGGGTTGCTATCGGCTTCCACCCCGATGACGATGGATTCCGGGAAGAGTTCAATGCCGCCATGCCCGGTTATCTCGGGTCCGAGGAAATGCTCTCTGCCGTCGAGCAGTGGGATTACTATCCGGACAACGTTCCGGGCGAAGATGCCTCGATGGAATGGGCCTGTGCCAATCGCTGATCCCCGGCGAGGATTATTCACTTAACTTGCAAAAACCAGCGCCCTGCAGGGCAGGGCGCTGTGTTTTGCACCTCTCATTCTCTGAGTAAACACGAAGGGAGCGGCGTTTGCCCTATTACGAATTTCTTGAGGCCTATGGCGGACGGCTGCTGGAGGGGTCGCTGATCACGGTTGTGCAGTTTGTCCTGGCCACAATCGTGTCCGTAATCGTCGCCCTTACCTTCGGGTTGATGCGCCTCTCTCAGAACGTCGCGGTCAAAGGCGTCGCCACTGTCTATATCGAGATTTTTCGCGGAACGTCGCTGCTGGTACAGCTGTTCTGGATTTTCTTCGTTCTTCCCTTGTTTGGGGTCACGCTGGACAAATTCACTGCTGGTTTCATTGCCGTTGGAATGAATATGGGCGCCTACGGGGCCGAACTGGTCCGCGGCGCAATACTTGCCGTTCCCAAAGGGCAGTGGGAGGCCGCCAAGGCAATCAACATGACACCCGGGCAAAGGATGCGTCGTATCATTTTGCCTCAGGCCTTTGTCATCATGTTGCCGCCTTGGGGCAATCTGGTCATCGAGATCATGAAAGGCACGGCGCTGGTGGCACTAATCTCTGTCACTGACCTGATGTATGAGGCCCGCCAGATCAACATTTCGACCTTCCTGTCGGTTCAGACATTCGGCACCGCACTGATCATCTATTACGTCTTCGCGCGGTTCCTCATCACGCCCTTCATGAGATTTTTCGAGCGCACGATGGCGCGCAAGATCGGGAGGGCCTGACCGATGCAATGGCGCTGGGACTGGACCTGGGAATTGTTGCCGCGTTTTATTGACGCGACGGGAAAAACTCTGCTGGCGGCGGGCGGGGGATATGCCATCGCCGTGGTATTGGGGCTGGTCTTCGTACTGGCACAACGCACGCCGTACCGCATTGTCACAGTGTGCGTGCGCGAAGTGGTCGAGTTTATCCGCTCGACACCGCTGCTTTTGCAGGTGTTCTTCGTATTCTACGTGGGGCCGCAGTTTGGCATCAACTTGTCGCCCTGGACATCGGGCCTGATCGCGATCGGTGTTCACTACGCGGCTTACCTGTCCGAAGTTTATCGTGGTGGCATCGAAAGCGTGCCGAAAGGCCAGTGGGAGGCCGCGACCGCCATCAACATGCCGGTCATTCAAACCTATCGCCGCATCATTATCCCGCAGGCGCTACCGCCGGCGATTTCGGGAATGGGGAATTACCTGGTCGGTATTTTCAAGGATACCCCGATGCTGTCCGTGATTGGCGTGGCCGAATTGATGCATACCGCCAACGCGGTCGGCGCCCAAAGCTATCGCTACCTTGAACCCTACACCATGGTCGGCGTGATCTTCCTTGCGATCTCACTGCCCACCGCGTTTTTGATCGCCCAGTTTGAAAAATGGGTGCGCCGTAAAATGGGAATGAGATAAATGAACGAAGACATGAGCCAATACCCATTGCGCCTTGAGGGCGACGATATCCCGATGGTCCGGTTTCAGAACGTGCGCAAAAGTTACGGCAATCTTGTTGTGCTGGACGATCTGAACCTGGATATCGACGCGGGTGAGATGGTGACAATCATCGGCCCGTCCGGGTCAGGCAAAACCACCGTTCTGCGCATGCTGATGACGTTGGAAACTATCAATGGCGGCGTTATCTACGTGGATGGAGAACCCCTTACACATATGGAAAAAGGCGGTGTGCTGGTGCCCGCGAACCCGGCGCACATCCGGCGTATCCGCAGCAAGATCGGCATGTGTTTTCAGCACTTCAACCTGTTCCCGCACATGACCGCCTTGCAGAATTGCATGGAAGGTCCGGTGCAAGTTCTCGGAATACCGAGGAAAGAGGCCGAAGAGCGGTCGATGGAGCTTCTGCAAATGGTCGGCATGGATGAGAAGCGCGATCAGCATCCGTCGCGTCTATCCGGTGGTCAGCAGCAACGCGTCGCCATCGCCCGTGCGTTGGCCATGCGCCCCAAGGTAATGCTTTTTGACGAAGTAACGTCTGCTTTGGATCCCGAAGTGATCGGAGAAGTTACCAATGTCATCCGTAAGCTCGTGGATGCACATAATCTGACTATGCTGATGGTGACGCATCAGATGGGGTTTGCCAAGGACATCTCAGACCGGGTCTGCTTCTTCTTCAATGGCGCGATCGAAGAACAGGCAGCGCCCAAAGAACTGTTTGAAAACCCGAAACGAGAACGCACACAGCAGTTCCTGAATGCGGTCCTCGAATCCAACTGAGGACCCGCCAAGGAATTCACTTAACCAATGAATTTTGTAGTTCGTGACGAGTGATCTGGCCGCGGACAAGAACCTAATCCGGAGCAAGAGGACGTTGTAGCTCGCGCTGGGGTGTCCTCTTAGCGTTATGTAGAGCGACCGGACAACTCTCGAACGCATTCCAAAACGGCAGCCGAGTAACGCGATTTGTTCTTATCCAGTCGAAACAACGGTACGGACACGCTGATGGCGGCGATAGGGCGTGCGGCTTCGTCAAGTATTGGCGCGCCGAAACAGGCGATGCCGACTTCATTCTCCTGATTGTCAAAAACGAATCCCTGTGCGCGGCATTGGTTAATCTGAACGCGTAATCCGGCGGGGTCAGTTGTCGTGAAAGACGTGATTGGTTTCAGGGTCGCGGTTTCGAGATAATCGGCAAACTCATCCTCAGGCAAAGCGGAAAGATACGCTTTGCCCACTCCGCTTGAGTGCAACGGAACAAACGTACCTATGGTCGAGTTCATGCGCACTGTTTCGAGGCTTTCAATTTTGTCGATGTAAACAAGCCCTTCGCCACTTGGTACGGCGAGGTGCACGGTTTCCCCCGTCTTGTCTCTGACGCGAATAAGCGCATCGCGGGCAAGGTCGCGAATGTCAGATGTAGACAAGGCGGTGCGGGCCAGATTGATCAAACGTGGGCCGGGTTTGTAGCGTTTGTCTTTGGCCTGAATTACTAGGCTCTCGGCTTCCAGCCCGTGCAGCAATCTGTACAGGGTGGGGCGTGTGAACGTGCATTCCGTAAGCAAATCCTGAAAGGTCGGAGGCGTGGTACGGTCGCAAATATGCTGCAAGAGACTGATGCTCCGCGCAAAACTCTGCGTCCCCTGAATTTGTTTTGACATGCGTGAACCTCTCTGTTGACCAGCGAACTGCGCAGCGTGTAACGTCCATAAAATGGTCTATATGTCCACTATATGGACAATGTAAGATGGAAGCAATGTACGAAACACGAAAACGCGCCTTGATCACCGGCGGAACCAGCGGGCTTGGACTGGCGATTGCCGAAGGTTTTCACGAGGCGGGTTACCAGGTGATGGCTGCCGGATTGGGCGATCTGCCGGAGGGTAAACCCGGTCTGAGTTTTCATTCGCTGGATGTGACTGATGGGAAAGCGGTTGAAGCCCTTTGCCAGAACACTCCTGGACTGGATGTTGTGGTGAACGCTGCAGGCGTCATCCGGCGCAACGAAGAGCACGATCCGGAGATATTTGCCAAAGTTCTGGATATTAACCTGAACGGCACAATGCGCGTTTGCGCTGCCACGCGCGCGCATCTTGCCAGTACCAAGGGTTCAATCATCAATATCGCGTCGATGCTCAGCTATTTTGGTGGCGGATTGGTACCTGGGTATGCGGCATCCAAAGGCGGGATCGCACAACTCACCAAATCACTGGCGATTGCTTATTCGCCGGACGGGGTTCGCGTAAATGCGCTGGCACCGGGGTGGATCGCCACGCCGCTGACACAGAATCTGCAAAACGACCCAAAGCGCAGCGCGGCCATTCTGTCGCGCACCCCTATGGCGCGATGGGGCAAACCACAGGACCTGATCGGTCCGGCCCTGTTTCTGGCGTCTGAACAAGCAGGGTTCATCACCGGAACAATTCTAAACGTGGATGGCGGCTACGCCGCCGGCTGAAAGCAAGGGGAGCGAAATGCCACTGTCTGAGACCGACGAAAACCCAATGGTGCCATACAAGCACCCTATGCCACAGGACGCTTTGCCCGAGATCGTAGTGCCAAATGCGCTGGCCGAAGACGACCCCCGGATGTGGGTCCAACAGACCGAGACGGTATTCTTCCGCCCGCTCTGTCTGAATGTCAGCCAGGGATATTGGATGAACCTGCTCAAGGTGACAAAAGCAGGAGTTTTGTCGCGCCACCGCCACCCGAACCCGGTGCACGGCTTTGTGCTGAAAGGACGCTGGCATTATCTGGAGCACGACTGGGAAGCCACCGAAGGCTCTTACGTTTACGAGCCTCCGGGCGAAACCCACACCTTGGTTGTGCCGGAAGATGTCGAGGAAATGATCACCTATTTTCAGGTGAACGGAGTGATGTATTACTGCGACCCCGACGGAAATCACCTTGGCTACGAGGACGTGTTCACCAAGATCGACATGTGCCGTGCGCATTTCGAGAAAGTCGGCCTTGGCGCTGATTATGTGAGAAACTTTATCCGGTAAGGTCCATGAGCAACGTAACTTATGACTTCGCAGGTCGCACCGCTGTCATCACCGGTGGTGCGGCCGGGATCGGTGCAGAGATCGCCCGCCACTACGTTGCCGCGGGTGCAAACGTCGCCATCTGGGACTTGGCCGAGCCCGAAGATGCGCCAGCCGGGTCCATCACGTGCAAGGTTGACATAAGCCAACCCGAGCAGATTGCCGAAGCGGTTGCAGAAACCCGCGCGGCCTTTGGCGGCATCGACTTTTTGTCCCACAATGCAGGCTTTGCCGGGCCAACACTGCCAGTGGTCGAGAGTGACCCCGCCACATGGGCGCGTGTCGTCGAGGTGAACCTGACCGGCACCTTTTATCTGGCTCATGCGATCGTGCCAGTCATGCAGGAACGCGGGTTTGGCCGGATCGTCAACATGGCCTCGCTTGCCGGGAAAGAAGGTACGCCATATGCGTCGGCCTATTCTGCGTCCAAGGCGGGCGTGATCGGCTTTACCAAATCGCTCGCGAAAGAGCTGGCGCAGACCGATATTCGCGTGAACTGCATCGCCCCTGCCGCAATCAAGACCGCAATTCTGGACCAGATGACGCCAGAATTTGTACAGATCATGATCGACAAATCGCCGATGAAACGGCTGGGTTGGGTCGAAGAAGCCGCGCGGATGGTGATGTGGCTCAGTTCCGAGGATTGCACGTTTAACACGGGCGCGGTTTTTGATCTCTCTGGCGGCAGGGCAACTTACTGATGACCCACCTTCGCAACTTCAAGCCCGGCCCGGTCAAGGTGGCCGGGAATGTGCTGGTTGCGCGGCATGGGCTTTTCAAGAGACCGGCGTACAGATCAGACGCGCAGAACCGGGGATGTTCTATATGACGCCGTGATATAGATGCCCAACAAGTTTTGAAGCGTTAAAAATGGATGGGCGTAATTCGCGAAGTCATCCAGATTGCGATCAGCAGGATTGCATAGGTGCCAATGATCCAAAGGAACATTGAGTGCAAAGGCAACGTCTTCATGCTCATGCCGTGACTGGGCATGTCTTCCATATCGCCGTGGGACATACCGTTCATCTCTGAAGACAAGTGTCCGTTGCCAGGTGCCGGGCCATCTGCCCCGGGTAGAGTCATACATCCGTGTTTGAGGTGGTTGGCAACCAGCCAGTAATTGATCGGGAATGCAACAAAACCACCAACAATTGCCGCCAAGCTCATACGAAACCAAAAAGTCGGAGAGAGCGGGTCTTCCGATTCAGGCCAAGCCGCCGTCAATAAGACCATGGTCGGAATCATGCCCGTCATTACCATGTTCATCGAGACCGTCTCTGAAAAGAACGTTTTTCGGACAGCTTGCGAATAACTTCCGTACATCGAAAGCATCATTAGGGCCTGAAAGATGAAAAGCCCCGAGACGAAACCGAAGACGTATTCGACAACGATGTCCCATCCATTTGATAGCGCGAGGAAATGAACAACGGTGGCGGCAACAATGATCCCTGTAGCGTCACCTGCTAAGCAGTGCATTTCGCTGTTGACCCCTTGCTTCCAAGGTGTGCGGGTGAAACGGTCATGGCCGCCTGGAAACGGTCGGCGGCAGGTAATCATATAAAAAAATAGGCCGACTGGTCCTGTATAGATCGTCACCAAAATCCAAGCCATACGCTGAACCCAACTGGTCACGCCATTGCTAATTGAATCCCAAACAACGAAAGCTACGCTGGCACCAGTCAATAAAAACCAGACAAGCATCGCGCCGTTGAGCACATCGACCTCCTAGGAATACAAATCCTGTTAATTGAACCAAGTATCAACGTACATGAGATGTCGGGCAATGTATGACGAATATTTCGATCTATGGGAATGAGAGCTCAATTTCCCTACCTTGGTGATGTTGCCCAAGTGCGAGCAGGCAATGCCGGGACTAAATTAGACTTCTCTGCCAGGGACCGAAGTCCCTGGCAGATGTTGGTTTACCACTTTGTATCTGGGTCGACTTTGAACAGATGTTCCATGAACACACGGGTAACGGCCTGCAACTTGTCAGTGCGCGCGTGGTCGCGTTGCAGCTCTGCCGGAACCACGTTCCATGTGATCGGTTCGACCCCTGCCTCGATCATGCGGCGCATGCCGTTTTCGTGGCTAAGCTGGGTTATCGAGCCAACGGCGTCTTCCGGTACATAGACATCATATCCGGCAAGTTCGGCCTCAATCGCAGGATAGGCCAGGCAGACATCTGTCCAGAGACCACCCATAATCAGCTTAGTCCGGCCGGTTGCTTCGACCGCTGCGACAAACTCAGGTTCTTCCCAGGCGTTGACATTTGTCCGGTCGACAAAGACAGCGTTTGGAGCCAGTTCGCGCAATTCTTCGATCATCGGATCATAACCGTTCAGGCCCACTGCGACATGACTGAAAATGATCGGGATGTCATAGATCACAGCGGTCTTGATCAGACCCGTGGTGTTGTTGATCAGATCTTCATGGTCGATGTTCTTGACCCCAGCCAAAATCGGAGGCTGGTAATCGATAAGGATCAACGCCGAGTTGGTCGGTGACAGAAATGGGTCTTCGTCGGCAGCCCGGACTGGCGTGCCCTGATAACCTTCTGGATATGTCGCGACGCCATTTGTTGTTTTGATCATCGGAGTTTCCGCCGCTGCCGGCAGTGCTGCGGCAGCGATGATCAGGCTCAGGGCTGTGGTGAGCGTTTTTGGAAAAGTTAACATGAGAGTGTTTCCTTGGTTACTTGGGATTCAGCCGTGCACATGCTCGGCAATTAGCTGCGCGACTGAAGGACCGGGGCCGACAAGCTCCAGAACATTGCGATCCGGGTCGCGAATGAAGATGGTTTTGGTACCGCGAAATTCTCGGCGGCCCGTGATGGCGATGCCGTTTTCGGTGACAAAGGTTTCGGTTGCTTCGGCGTCCTTCACCTTGACCGCCAGATGGGTGATGCCCGGATACTTCTCTGCCTCGTCCATCAGAACGTTTTCGCCGGCCTTTGCCGTTGCTGGACCCAACAGGTTGATGTTGACCCCCGAAGGATGGAGCATCACCAATGGATGCCCGTCGTCAAAACCGCCATCGGCGATCATCTCGAATCCCAGCAACTCATAGAAGGTGACGGATGCATCGCGATTACTGATACGGATGCCGATGTGATCGAAGTTTCTGATGTCCAACATGGTTTGACCTTTCCTTTGCTTGCAACAAAGGTAACTATGTCTGTAGTGAACTTTAATAACTCAGATGGAACGGCATATTTTCCAAATGGATCAAAATAAGGATCTTTTCGACGGTATGGTTCTGTTCTGCACAGTGGTGGAGCAGGAAGGTATGAGTGCGAGCGCCAAACTGTTGGGCCATACGCCCAGCCATGTCAGCAAAGAGATTGCACGGCTTGAAGCGCGCCTTGGGACACGGCTCCTGAACCGGACAACACGACGGATCAGCCTGACGGAATCCGGGCGTATCTACTATGAAAACGCGCGTCGAATGGTGGAGGACGCCCGCGCGGTGCAAGACCGATTGCATTCGGTCGGCGACCGGCCCTTTGGGGAATTGCGGATGAGCGTGCCTGTGGTGTTCGCCCACGGGTGGCTGAATGACTGGCTGCCCGAATTTCTCAAGCGATATCCAGAAGTAGATTTGAACATCGACGTATCCGAGCGTCGCGCCGACATGATCGGTGAAGGGATCGACCTGCTGGTGCGCATCGGCGATCTGCCCCCGTCCGACCTGATCGCCAGCGAGATTTTTCGCACACAGGGTCTGACGGTGGCTTCCCCTGCTTATCTGAAGCGAAACGGCACGCCGAGACACCCCGATGACTTGAAAGGGCATCAACTGATTGATTTTTCGTTTCATGGGGTCACCCAAAACTGGACCTACCCGGGGCCCGACAGAGAAGTGATCACCGTGCCAATCACGCCGCGCATTCGATGTAACGATGCCCATACAGAGAAGGCACTGGCGCTTGCCGGGCGCGGGATTACCCGTCTGCCAGAGCTTTCCTGTCAGGCTGAACTGGATGCCGGATCATTGGTGGCGATTTTGCCCGATTTCCGCCCGCCCTCCATCGGGGTCAACGTGATCTATGCCAGCCGCGACAACTTACCCGCCAAGACACGTGCCATGATCGATTTTCTGGTCGAAAAGAGCGGCTGAGGTCAGGACTTGCAGAGGTTCCTATCCCATCGCTGGCGGCAAGCGGCCTGCTCGTGATTTATACTGCCCTTTTGCCGCAAGGTCCGGTCCGCCATGCTTGGTCTAGCCATTCAACCAAAGCGGTGTGTCGCCGTCTGCCCACGGCGCGTGCTTGTTCATTACGTTTGCGAAGGCTTCGCTTGCCAGGAAACGATCCAGCCATGCAATCAAATTCGGCCATTTCTGTGCGTCAAACCATTCCCTGTCTATATGGGCGAACTGGCGGACAAAGGGCAAAAGCGCCAGATCTGCAAGGGTTGGGCGATCTCCAAAAAGCCAAGATTGACTGGTCAGCCGTTCTTCAAGTTTGATCAAATAGCTCTCAGCTTTCTTGCGCTCTGCTGCATGGTCAACTTCTGGATAGCGCGTAGCATATTTTGTGCGATCCAGTGCATCCTTGAATGGACCATCATTTTCCGCGATCAAGTCCCACCCTTCCTGAGGCATGTCCAGAAGTCGCTGCGGGTCATTCTGTTCGAGAGTCCAGATCATGATATCCAGGCTTTCGTCAAAAACCCTGTCCTGAAGACGAAGCGCCGGCACCGTAGCGGATGCAGATGTTTGCAAGAATGCTTGTGGTTTCTCCTTTAGGCGGATTTCACGCAATTCGACTTTGACGCCCGAGCTCGCCAATGCAAGACGAGCTCTGATTGCATATGGGCACCGGCGGAACGTCCATAATATTGGGTGATAAGCCATGTGAGGATTTATCTGCATTCCGCCAGCACGGTCAAACCCTTCCTTGACCGTCAAGTTGGAGCTTCTGCCTCCAAGTTGTCACGTCCGGTCAAGCAACCCACCGCTTCGCAAATATCGGCCACGGTAGCCGTTGGTTCAGGGGCAAATCGGGTCTCGTCACCTTCACGGAATTTTCCGGTGCGCACCAGATACGCCTCTGCCAAGCCTGCAGCCAGTGCGCCAGCAATATCGCTTTCAGCATCATCGCCGATCATTGCCGATTGGGCAGGCGAGGTTCCGGTGCCAGCAACAGCAGCCCTGAAAAACCCGGGGTCCGGTTTGCCGAACAGTCGGGCCCGAATTCCGCTGGCGTGTTCCAACGCTTTGACGAAGCAGCCCGCATCAAGGCTCAACTCCCCATCCTCATCCATGAAAATGCGGTTGTTCGCGAGAGCGATCAAAGGTGCCCCCTTCTGCAACAACCGGTAGGCTTGGTTCATGTTTTTATAGGAAAATTTTTGAGCCGCATCGCCAACTATAACGGCGGGCGGCCCACTGCGATCGCAGCAGGAAAATTCCTCCTCAAGCGCAGGATGGACGAGCAAATGCGGGCTATGCCCCGTGTGGACCAACCAATCGAGGGCGGCGGCAACAGGCGTAAATAACTCGTCAGGTTGAATGTCGAACCCAAGATCGTGCAGCTTGCCCATAATGCGATGCTTTGGCTGCCGGGTGCTGTTAGTGAGACATCTCACTTGCCGCCCGCTGGAGCGCAAATGGGTAAGAGCCTTCGCGGCTCCGGGGATCGCTTCGGTCCCTTGGTAGAGAACTCCGGAGACATCAAGCAGTACTGTTTGGATCATTGTCAAACTGTGCCCGAGCCTACGCGAGGCGTCAAATTATGCACCTACTGCGCCATCCGGAACCGGTGATCTCTGAAAGAGCATTCCGTCCCAAATGATGTAACGATTGTCAGTTCTACTGTTCGGTGAAATCTCGTTGTTCCCACCCCGGAACTCCACCGCCAACCTATCAGAGAACGCGTATCCGTGCTTGCCGCGGTGGAGATCAGGATGCTGGAATAATTCTGCACTGATCACGGATGACCGCTTTCGGGAATTGTAATGCAGAAGGCTATGGTCTTTTAAGCAAAGCGCTTTGCCCCGGCCACGCAGACAACCACAAAAATCGTGATCCCGATCATGGATGGCGCTATCGGTTCTGCCAAAAAGGCTGCTGCAAGGATCAAGCCGAAGAACGGCTGAAGGAGCTGAAGTTGCCCGACACCTGCCGTGCCACCCAGCGCCAGGCCGCGATACCAGAAGACAAAGCCAACCAGCATCGAAAAGATCGAGACGTAGCCCAAACTGAGCCAGACTGGCAAGTTCAGCCCGCTATATGTGTCAGGCCAAGTCAAAAGTGCAAAAGCGGTCATGAACGGTAGCGAATAGACAAGCGCCCAGGAGATTACCTGCCATCCGCCATATCGGCGCGACAGCAGTGCACCTTCGGCGTACCCCAAACCGCATACTACGATGGCTGCCACCATAAAGAGATCTCCGATGAGCGATGCATCGGCACTTTGTGTAAGTGCAAAACCAACGACAGCCACGCTGCCCAAAACTGAAAATACCCAGAACATCGCGGACGGGCGTTCACCACCCCGCAGCACGCCAAAGGCAGCAGTGCTCAAAGGTAAGAGGCCGATAAAGACAATCGAATGCGCGGCAGTGATGTGCTGCAATGCCAGCGCCGTCAAAAGCGGAAAGCCGATCACCACGCCCAAGGCCACAATCAAAACAGAAATCAGATCCGCACGCGGTGGCTGCTTTTCTTTGAAGAAGACGAGCAAGAATAGGGCAAGTACAGCCGCCAAAACCGCTCGAATTGATGTCAGAAAGAACGGGTCCAGACCGCCTACAGCCACCCGCGTGGCAGGTAGTGACCCGCTGAAGATCAACACACCGAGCAGCCCGCTACCCCAACCAGAGAATGAGGAATTCATCAACAAAGGGTCCTTTTTTGGACCTTGTAGCTGGAGTGGCGCAACAGATGCAGGTACAAAGCAACACAATTGCTACAAACTGTACTGCTAGATGATGCCATACAGAGAAGGTCGGAAATGGTGACAGCGACCCGTCGAACCCTTGTGATGGAACACATCAATCGTCGTATTCGGTCTCGATCACTCGGCGCTGGCGACAAACTGCCTTCGGTCCGAGGCCTCGCGTCCCGACTGGGCGTGTCGCCTTCGACGGTGGTAGAGGCCTATGATGTCTTGGCTGCTGAAGGGGCTATTTTTGCCCGACGCGGCTCTGGCTTCTTTGTGACAGACCGCGCACGGCCGTTCGTGGTATCTCAAACCGGGCCGCAGCTTGATCGGGAAATCGACCCGCTTTGGGTGGCTCGACAATCGATTGATGCCGGAGACGACATTGCAAAGCCCGGATGTGGCTGGATGCCTGCCGACTGGATGCCGGTCGAGTCGCTTCGACGAGCCATGCGCGGTGTGGCGCGTGGCGAAGGTAGTGTGCTCACCGACTATAGTAGCGCGCAGGGCCATGCTGGTCTGCGAAAGCATGTGGCACGGGCGTTGTGCGACCAGGACATAGAGGTGGACCCCGATACTGTTCTGCTTACCAATTCCGGATCTCAGGCACTGGATCTAATTTGCAGAATGCTTCTCAAGCCTGGTGATACGGTTTTGGTGGATGATCCGTGTTACTTCAATTTTCAAGCGTTATTGAGGGCGCATCAGATCACAATTGTCAGTGTCCCATATACGCCCAATGGCCCCGACTTAACCCAGTTTGAATGCGTACTTAGCAAAGAACGCCCACGGCTCTACCTGACAAACTCGGCTTTGCACAATCCAACGGGTGCGACGATTGCCGCAGCTACGGCACACCGCGTGTTATCTTTGGCTGAGGCATATGATCTGCAAATCGTAGAAGATGCCATCTTCTCCGAATTCGAACCCGATCTTTCCCCGCGATTGGCAGCATTGGATGGGATGGACCGGGTTCTAACGATTGGAAGCTTCTCCAAAACGCTCTCGGCGTCGCTCAGATGCGGATACATAGCGGCGCGCCCTGATTGGATTGCGGCCCTGACCGAACTGCAGGTGGCGATCAGCTTCGGCGGCCCCAGCCCGATGGTCACAGAATTGCTGCATGCGGCGCTCACCGACGGGAGCTATCGCAAACATATGGACGCGCTTAGGGTCAAATTGGATCGGGTCCGCACGCGTTCAATCAAAGAGTTGAACACCATAAACATAAGACCCTTCGTAAAGCCCAGAGGTGGGTTTTACCTATGGTGCGAGCTCCCCGACGGGATGGATGCAGCAGTGCTCGCGCGAATGGCTCTCAAGAGAGGTGTTGTTCTGGCACCTGGAAATGTATTCAGCCCAACACAATCCAAAAACTCGTTTCTACGTTTCAACGTAAGCCAGATGACAGGAAAAACCCAAACGGAACTACTCCGGAATCTAATGAGTGACGCATAATTGGAAGTTTCGCCAACTTGCCCATCTTTCGATTGGTCGTATTCAGTCGGACGCCTTGATTGGCGCTCAGGCAAATGTACTGGTCACGGATTGGCTGACGCGCGCAGATGTCAAGCTTAAGCTGGATGTGTCCGAAACCAAATTTCCCGGGGCACATCCACGCGCTTTATGGGCCGTTACTATCGTAGCGATGTGGTAAATGACTAGTCGGCGGGTCTCAGCATAAGTTTCTTTTGCTCTGAGCCGCAGCAGGCAAACATCTTATTGATCGTCAGCAATTTGAACCAACGCAAATATTTAGTAGCAGTGCGTAAAGTGCAATTTTCAGTGAGTGATGATCTATGGCCGCCTCAAGGAAGTACCCGAACAAGGATGCGCAATTGTTCGATAGCCTGGGATGGTTGTCTGGGTGCTCTGACGGGCTGCGGGAATGGTTCGCCAACAACGGGCGGTGGCTAGAGTTGTCGGCGGGAACTACACTTTTTCGGGATGGTGACGAGACCGACGGGATGTACGGTGTCGGGATCGGTGCATTGGACCTTGAGTTTGCGCCGGAGGACGTCGAGGAAGTGGTGACACTGAGGTTAAACCCGGGGGCATGGGTCGGTCATGGGTCGTTGTTGCCCAAAATGCCGCGCCCGTTCAATCTTGTGACGTCCGTCGACAGCAGTCTCTTTTTTGTACCGGCCCGAGCTTTGCGAGGCCTGTTGCGGCAACATCCTGAGTTCTGGCCCGAATTCTATGCGCTGACAATAAATCAGATTCTGGGCTTGATTGCATTTATTGGCGAGTCTCAGTCGCTTACACCTGAAACGCGTCTGGCGCGCCAGCTGCTACGGCTGTCGTCCAACGTAGCAACGATAAAGCTGCGCCAAAGTGATCTGGCTGCGACATTGGGTATGTCAAAGTCCAGCGTTAGAAGGGCGCTGAAATCGCTGACTGATGGTGGTGCAGTAAAAACCGGATACAACCGATTGGAAGTTATTGATCGTGACCTTTTGAAAACAGTGGCCCAGAGCACGTCGTGAGGTATCGGGGCCCATTTGTCAGCAATGAGTTTCGCTTGAATATTGGCGATCAGTTGGAATGAGTGGTGACTTTGGTCCGTTCTTTGCCCCGGATGATGACCAACTGATCGCCGCCTGCAGGTGGGACTATACCCGTGTGCACGCGGCAGAAGTGTTCATTTGAAGAAATCGGCAGACCTTTACACAAGCTCTGTTTGCCCTCAGCGCAAAAGGGCTTAACCAATGCTAAACCATCCAGTTGATCGCAATAGTAAAGATATCCCAAAAGGCTCCGGTCACATCTGGGAACCTGGCAGTATTCGGCCGGGCATGGCCAGATCAATCCAGCCTTTCGCCGCTGAACGGCAACCTGATCCTGACCTTGATCAATGTCCAAAAAACTGTCGTTTCCAATTTGGTAAGACCGGGAAACTGCTCAAATGAACACATCTGCGCAATCGGATCGCTATATTCAGTCGGCTCAAGTTGCCACTTAAATCAAGTGGGTAATTGCAGATAATTGAGGGCGGAAGTGAGCAGGCATTTCAAATGGATAGCGACCGTGGCCATAGTGCTGCTTCTGGCGGGGCAATGGTCAGCAAACGCACAAGAAAGTTCCGCAAACCTCGCCCCTGTCACCATACCCGAGGACCTGACGCCGCAACAGGTTGATGAATTGATTGCGCGCATGTCGGACGATCAGGTGCGCGCCACCTTGCTGAAACGGTTGGACGCGGTGGCGGCACAGCAGGACGAAGCCAGCCAAGCCAGCAAAGGCGGAGTTCAGGCAATTTCGGAAACAGTTTCGGCAATGACTGCATCATGGCTGGATGTGATCAGGAAAGTCCCGCTTCTGGTCACCGCTCAGATTGAAGCTTTTTCGAATTTCACCAGCTCCTTTGGGGCAGGCGGGCTGATGACCCTGTTTGCCTATACCTTTCTGGCTCTGGCCGTCGGTGCTGCCGCAGAACAGGTCGTGGGATTGTGGACCCGCCGTTGGATTAAGGTGGTTGATGGAGACGCCTCGACCAATCTTCGCGGTGCCGTCACTTTTTTGTTCAAACGGTTCTGCTGTGAATTTCTTGGGCTTCTGGTCTTTTTTTTCACGCTGGTTTTTGTGGCTCGTCGGTTGCTGGACGAGCAGCAGATCGCCCAGGCTGCCCCGTTTGTGTTCTATCTGATCTGGTTCCCGCGGTTGGGCGCGGCCATTTCCCGGTTTATCTTGGCACCGAAACAATCCGGCTTGCGGCTGGTCAACGTTGATGACCACTGGGCGAAGTATCTGCATCGCAATCTGCTCGGACTATTCCTGTTGATCGGGTTCACTCTGTTCATCCTCGGGTTTAACGCGATGAACGGTGTTATGCCGGGGGAGGCTCGCCTTGGATTCTGGCTGAATACTGCGATACATATCTACGTCGGATTGATTGCCTGGACGGCTCGTGAGGGCCTGTCGGACATGATGCGGGGGACGGATCCGGACCGTACCCATTTTGACGACGAAGTAGCGCGATATTACCCCTATTTTGCGATTGCAGTATCTGCCGGTACGTGGCTGCTGGTCGAATATCTGTCCGCGCAGCGTAACCCCGCCGTTTTCGCGCTATTGGGTGAGGGCGCGCACTTTACCACGATGTTCTGGTTGCTGATCGCCCCTGCGCTTGACACTTTGATACGTGGCTTGGTGCGCCATCTGCAGCCTCCGATGCAGGGTGAAGGCCCGGTGGCCGAGCATGCCTACAAATCGACCAAACGCAGCTACATTCGAATTGGTCGGGTTCTGGCCGGAATTCTGGTCGTTCTGATGATCGCCAATACCTGGGATCTGGACCTTCAGGAAATCGCCGGAGGAAGTGATGAATCCGGTAGCAAGCTGATTCAGTTCTTTATTATCGTCGCGGTCGGCTACGTCCTGAATGAGATCGTAGCGCTCTGGATTAACCGTCGACTGGCAAAAGAACAAACCGCCGATCAAAGCCCGGATGAAGAGGCTGGCGAAGGCGGAGGCGCAGGTGGTTCTCGTTTGGCAACCGTTCTGCCCTTGTTACGTGTCACTGCTCAGGTCGCTATCGCCGTAATCTTCGCTCTGCTCGCGCTGAGCGCGTTGGGCTTGGATATCACGCCCCTGCTGGCAGGTGCCGGTGTTCTGGGTCTGGCCATCGGATTTGGCGCGCAGAAACTGGTCTCGGACATTGTGGGAGGAGTTTTCTTCTTGGTCGACGATGCCTTCCGCGTCGGTGAATACGTAGACGTGGGCGGCACCATGGGCACGGTCGAAAAAATTTCAGTCCGGTCGATGCAACTGCGCCACCATCGCGGGCCGGTGCACACCATCCCGTATGGCGAAATTCAAAAGCTGACAAATTTCAGCCGCGACTGGGTTATCATGAAGCTGAAATTCACCGTGCCCTTCGACACTGATCCCAACAAGGTCAAAAAGATTTTCAAGCGGATCGGTGCAGAAATGATGGAGGATGAAACGCATAAGGATGGATTCCTGCAGCCCTTTAAATCTCAGGGCGTGTTCGACTTCGACGATGTTGGAATGATTATCCGAGGCAAGTTTATGGCCATTCCCGGCAAGCAATTCACCTTGCGAAAAGAAATTTTCAACCGAGTGAAGGCTGCTTTCAAAGAGAACGGGATAGATTTCGCTCGCCGTGAAGTACGTGTTGCGGTCCCGGGTCTGGAAAAAAACGAGCAACTCAACGAAGGGTGAAACGACCTCTGTCGCAAACTTTTGTTCCGTTAAGAAGTTTTGGCTGGCCGATTCCGCCTCAACCATCTGTTTTTGTATCAGGCGGCCCAAGCTCTTCGGCATTTTGCGGATGAATTTGAGGCCTGCGGTGTAGGCGTCGCTCTTGTCGGCCACCTGCTGGTGGCGCGCGCGTCAATGGCCACAAGATTTCAGCATTGCCCCGGCAGAGGGTTTCCCACCTGCCATACCCTAGCAAACACATGAAGTTTGGGTATGGTACTGAACATAACCGCCTACAAACGACGCGTCAGATGTGCTGGCAACCCGTGTCATACGGTTGTTGTGAGAATCCGACAAAAGGCGCGTTGACCAACAAACTTGAAAGGTGACCTATGTCGTTCTCCAGCAGATCACTAATATCCCGTCGCCAGTTCCTCGCCACTACGACTGCCAGTGCTGCGGCCATCACCCTGCATCCATTTTCAGCGGCCGCGGCCAGCAATCAGGCGCATTTACGGATCATGGAAACCACAGACATACATGTCCATGTCTTCCCGTATGACTACTATGCAGACAAACCTCGTGACACGGTGGGTCTGTCCCGAACTGCGTCAATCATCAACGAAATCCGGTCGGAAGCGACGAATTCGATGCTTGTAGACAACGGCGACTTTCTGCAGGGCAATCCGATGGGCGATTACATCGCCTACGAACGTGGCATGAAAGATGGGGACAGCCACCCAATCATCACCGCGTTCAACACCGTCGGTTATGATGCTGCCACGCTCGGCAATCACGAATTCAACTACGGTCTGGAGTTTTTGGACAAGGCGTTGGCAGGGGCAGAATTCCCGGTTGTTCTGGCCAATGTGGCAAAAGAAAAAGGTGCAAACCCACGCGACGACAAGACGCTTGTGCAGCCTTACGCCATCCTCGACCGCGAAATCGAAATGGGCGACGGGGCCAAACATCCGATCAAAATCGGTGTAATAGGCTTCACGCCGCCCCAGATTATGAACTGGGATCGCAAGCATCTTGAAGGCAACGTCGAAGCGCGAGATATCGTCGAGACAGCTCGGGCTTATGTACCTGAGATGAGGGAACAGGGATGTGATCTGATCATCGCTCTGTCGCATTCAGGGATTGGTGGCGCCGATCACGAAGATGGCATGGAAAACGCATCAGTCGTTCTGGCCGGTGTCGAAGGGATCGACGCGCTGGTCACGGGTCACAATCACCTGGTGTTCCCGTCACCGACTTTTGCAGACCGCCCCGGGATCGATGTGGACAACGGCACGCTGATGGGCAAACCCGCCGTCATGGGCGGCTTTTGGGGGTCGCACCTTGGTCTGCTGGACCTGCTTTTGGAACGGGACGGAAATGAATGGCGCGTAGTGACGACTACGTCCGAGGCGCGGCCCATTTCCAAACGCAACGAAGACCGCTCGATCACAGCTCTGGTAGGCGATGATCAGAATGTTCTGGCGTCGGTTGCAAAGGAACACGACGAAACGCTGGCTTATGTGCGCCGCGCTGTTGGGAAGACTTCGGCCCCGTTGCACAGCTATTTTGCGCTTGTCGCGGATGACCCGTCTGTGCAAATCGTCTCGATCGCGCAGAAATGGTATATCGAAGAGATGCTGAAAGGCACCGAGCACGAAGGCCTGCCCATCCTGTCAGCGGCAGCACCCTTCAAGGCTGGCGGTCGTGGTGGCCCAGACTATTACACCGATGTTCCTGTCGGTGATGTTGCCATCAAGAATGTTGCTGATCTTTATCTCTACCCAAACACGGTGCGTGCGGTCCGGGTGAACGGTGCGCAGGTGCGTGGTTGGCTGGAACGCTCGGCCGGCATGTTCAATCAGGTTGAAGTAGGCTCCAAGGATGCGATCCTTTTGAACCCGGAATTCCCATCCTACAATTTCGATGTGATGGATGGTGTGACCTATCAGATCGACCTGTCTCAGCCATCGCGCTTTGGGCCAAAGGGCGAAGAGGTAAACCCCGATGCAGCCCGAATCGTGAATCTTGCTTTCAACGGTGCGCCGGTCACGGATGACATGGAGTTCATCATCGCCACCAACAACTATCGTGCATCTGGCGGCGGTTCTTTCCCTGGCGCACTAGGCGACACTGTCGTATTCGAGGCTCCGGATACCAACCGCGACGTCATCGTGCGCTACATCGTCGAGCAGGGCACGATTGACCCCAAAGCAGATGCCAATTGGTCGTTTGCTCCGCTTGAGGACACGACCGTATTGTTCGAAACCGGCCCGAAAGCGCGGGATTACATGGGCGACGTCAAAGGTGTCTCAATTGAGGATGCCGGGGAAGGAACAGACGGCTTCGCGGCGTTCCGCATCAAACTTTGATCCGACCTGTGTGCTAAATTCACCTGCCACCGAATGAAGTTGGTGGCGGGCTCACGCTGATTGTTGGATCGTAAAAAGTATCTCGCGATCTGGATTGTTGCAGTCAATTCACATTGGGAACTGCTAGCTGGACTGAGGCAGCGTTACCAGCGAAGCCGCATCGGGCGTGCCTGGCGCAACGGCAATTGGGCAAAGGTGACCTGGCAGCAGTTCAAGGTCGTAAAGTTCGGCCACCGCCCCGTCGATGCGCAACCAGTCAACGCAGGTTTTGGTCTCAAGGTCGATGATCTGAATGCCACACAAAGGATTACTGTCGGCCTCGGCCAGTTTTGCGTCCAGCTCCAACCCTTCGAACCGTTGGTAGCGTGGCTTGGACAATCCGACAAACGCAAAGCGGCCATGGATCGCTAGGCCTCGTGTGAAGCCGGGGCAGAAGGCATGGGGTACAAACCGGCCTTTGCCGTTGCTGTCGAACTCAACTTCGCCCAGTTCGCCTCGGCCCGAGTTCAGAACCCAAAGGCGTCCTTCGTGCACCCGAGGAGAGTGCGGCATCGAGTGACCTTCGCAGACGATTTCGTCACTCTCGGCATCGATGACAATTCCGCCATCCGCGCGCCGGTCGCGCCATCCATCGATCGTGTTTGAGCGGCTGACTGCGGTGACATATCGAGGCCGCCCGTTTTGCATCGCCAATCCGTTCAGATGGCATCGATCCTCGTCCACCAATGCTGAGACGAAAGGCGGCCGCCAGACCTCGCGAAAACTGTGGCGCGGGTCGGGTGTGGCCAGACAATTGTAGCGCGTGTTGACGAAAATCGACCGCCCATCCGCATCGACGCCCAGATCATGCAAATCCAGCCGGCCGGTGAATTCACTCCGCCGGGGCATGAACCCCGCGTCGAAAATGTCGTTCATCCGCTCTTTCGGTTCCAGAACGTTCTGAAAGTGCAAGATCTGATCGTCAGCAGCCACAGACAGCCCGTGCGCACCATGCCGGTGCAGACCTATCGGGCGAGTAAGACTCATCTGGTGGATATTGACCCCGCCATCCGGTTTGGTACCGACAAGATACAACAACCCGGATTGATAGGACGAAAAGGCAATCGAAAGCCCGAGGCCTGTCAACCGCGCCGAAAACCCGGCAGATATCGAGTAGTGCACATCAGACGCATCTGATTTTGCAGGCGCATACATCGCGTCTTCGGCAATGTGCTCAGGCTGACTTTCCGCAGAACCATTCACGTCGTTTTCATCCATCCTGTTGTTTCAGCGTCTATGCCAAAATCTGTGCCCATTACTTCGGTGGCATCGACGGTCAGATTTACGCCTGCGTTTCTGGCATAAACTCCTGAACCGTTTGTGGCAGTGACGGTTCCCGAGCTGGTGATCGACAAATCACCCGTACCGGAATTGAATGCGGCGACACCGGCATTGTCACCTGACGCATTGACTAGATCTATAGACAGATCAGTGCCGGTATTGCCGGCCGCAATTCCGAAATCGTTTGCGCCAGATACAGTACTTGCACTGGAAATTGTTAAAGCACCCGAGCTGTTATTCAGGACTAAGATTCCATTGCTGCCCTGACCGTCGACATCCCCCAAGGTTGTTACATTCACTGAACCGGTAGGGCCGTTATGCTGAACTCGAATTGCGGTCCCGCCCGTCGTTACATTGGATCCGGCGGTAAGGTTCACGTCACCCGAGCCGCTGTGCCTCACTTCGAAACCTGAATCGTTACTGTTTACTTCACCAAAAGCCGTAATATCGATGTTGCCTGTACCGCCGTGTTGTACATCAAAACCAGGACCGCCAGTGCCCCCAGCGGCCCCATTACTCGTTACTGAACCTAAAGCCGAAATGTTCAGATCGCCCGTGCCCTGATTACGAACGAAAACGCCGCTGTCTTCTGAAACGACTGTTGCCACATCGACCGTAACGGCACCGCCCGCAGCACTATAGCGAACCTCGACACCGCGATCACCATTGTCACCGCCGCTGATAAGGTCGCCCGTCACAGAAACCGACACATCGCCAGTACCGTAGTTGCGCGCATCAATGCCGTCGTGCCCCCCCGCGGAGTGCTTTGCAATTATGGTGAGGCCACCTCCCGTTGCTTCATTGCGAGCGTAGATGCCGTCTGCAAAGATCCCACCCCGCACCTGTCCGGATGCAGTGATGGTCAGATTTCCAGTGCCTTCGTTACGCGCATCGATGCCAGCGCCCTGAAGCCCCCCCGTGGAGTGATTTGCCGCTATGGTGAGGTCACCTCCCGTTGCCTCATTGCGAGCATAGATGCCATAGAGAGCATCGCCCGGTGCGTTCGTGGAAACACCTTGCACCTGTCCGGATGCAGTGACGGATAGATTTCCGATGCCTCCGTTACGTGCGTAAATACCGTCCCCCGCACCGGTTACATCCACTGCGTTGATGGTCAGATCTGTGGCTCTTGAACCGCTGCTGCGGTTTCTGGCGTAGATACCATTTCCGCCTTCGCCGATTACGGTTCCTGTCGTTGTTATCGTCGACGTACCGCTGCTGAAACCATAATTCAGAGCGCTGATATCTCTCTGATTTCCTGTCACGTTTCCAGAAATCGTTACTGACATTGAACCAGTCGCTCGCAGGCGCAGAGCATCGGCGGATGCAGGTGAGTTGGAGTTTTCGAGCCCGAAATCAGGGCTGGATGTTACGACCAGATTGTTCCCGCCATTAATAGTTTGACCACTGTCGGTGCCTGTGGGGCTCGCGGGACCGGTACAGAGGTACGTGTTCGTCGCATACGAAAAGGAACAACTCCCCGCATAAACCTGCCGCGAGTAACCCAACCCGGAGATACTCGCCGCAACGGCTGAATTTAGAACGAGGCGCTTCATGCTGCTGTGCGCCGGTTTCTGTGCGGTGTTTGCCTGTTTCGTGGTCATTCAATGCCTACCCAAATTTACTTTCCGCCGACGTCTTCGGAACGCCGATCTATTTCTTTTCGTTGATGTGATTGGTCCGCGCGTTGCGCCCCTTGCACGTATGTGAGTGATGGTCACAACTTCATCTGTCGTGATCTCAAGAGGTGTCGTCAGTGGCGCACTGATAAATGTCCGGGCTCATGTGGGATTTTTCGGAGCTGAGACGACAGTCACCATTGCCAAAAAGCGACGGAGTAATGTTCGCCACTTTGCCATTCCTCTGCAGTGCTCTATTGCCGCTTTCAATTGTAATTTTGAGGTCGAGTTTCGTCTTTCTGCTCATATCTGCCCGAATTTGCTTCCAAGGCAGTAGCTTCCGTCTTTGCGGTGAACTTCTTGCCCGCTGAGGGGAGGGGTGAAGGCGCAGACAGGCGTGAAGCTGGCGTCCGTGGCTTGGGCGACATGTCGGTCATACGTCTCTCGATCAACTAGATTGCGTGAAGTTTCTTCGGTTGACCCCGATATAACTCTTTGAAACTAAATATCCCTATCGAGTTTTTTGATACTGCTGTTAGATATTCTCACATGACGGAAAACCTCAGACACCTCCGCGCCCTGCAGGCCTTTGACGAAACCGCGACCCATTCCAGCCTGACAAAGGCAGCGGATGTTTTGAACGTCACTCACGGCGCGATCAGTCGGCAAATCAAGTTGCTGGAACTGCACCTTGGAGTGACGCTTTTTCATCGTCGGCCCAATGGTGTTGAACTGACCGAGGCCGGGGAGCGTCTGCACCAGTCAACACGCGGGGCGTTTTCTGCCTTGCAGTTGGGTGTGTCGGAGGTGAAGCGACAGCATCAACGCCAATCGATCACGGTATCTTTGTCCACATCACTGGCGCTCAAATGGCTTGTGCCTTTGTTAAGCTCGTTTCAGCAAGAGCATCCGGATATCACCTTGTTGCTGGACACAAATGATGCCTTTGCCGATTTTGATAGGTCCGGGGTCGATGTCGCCTTGCGGTTTGGGGTACCCGGTTGGGATGGGCTCTATCATGAGCAAATCAGACAAGAGGAATTGATTGTCGTCGCCGCGCCGTCCCTCGTTGAGAAAATGCCGCTGCCAATGCGCGCCGAGGATGTGGCTGACTTCCCATTGTTGCACGATGCGTTCAATACCGGGTGGGACATCTGGGCGGCGCAAGTTGGGCTGAGCGCAGATCGGATCAATTCACGAAACACCAAATTTGTGGACAGCGCTGTTCTTTTGGAGGCCGCGATTGATGGGCAAGGTGTGGCATTGGCGAGGCACTTATTGGCAGCAAGAGACTTGGAACTCGGTCGGCTGACCCGTCTCGATGAAACTAGCGTTCCATTGAACCGTGGGCTCTACTTTGTTTGCCGACCGGGCGAAGAAGAGCGGGCCACAGTGAGAACGTTCAAAAAGTGGCTCATGTCTGTTTGAGCTTCAAGCTTCAGTTCTGTTTCCGCAAGAGCGGTCATCGGTCCAATTCTCGCAGAAATTGGCTCCAATGCGGACAAAGGGGACATTGCCGAGATTTGAGACTGGAACCATTTGAATTTCCTTATATTTATTGAGGGATGAAAATCGGCGATTTAATCAAAGTTAGCGACCGCATGCAGACCGGTTACACATATCGGTTAGAGGCGCCCGTGGGCGAGAATTTTTCGCCAGAATTTCGACCATTCTTGTCTCCAAAAGAAATGTTGGAAATGGGCGTGTTTGAAGGGAAATACTGCAACGATTGCGTCAGTGAATTCCCGTCAAGCTGGTTCGAAAAAGCAAAGATAAGTGATACGCCAGATCCAAAGTACAATTATTTCGGCGTAAAGAGCCGTCAGCCTCTCTCGCATTGGCGGCAAAAGGGTTGGATTTATGGACCTGACCCGCGAGGGTGGTTTCAGTGGTATTGCCGCTATTTTTTAGGTCGACGCATCCCAGAAATCGATGCAATCCAGATTAAACGTTGGAGAGCATTTTCCCGTCACGCTGGCCAAATTCGTGCTAATTGCTTTCCGGGGGATATCTTCTGTCGCCCACGCCAACGGCAAGCCTTGTTGCAATGGGCATATGACCCAATGATCTGAAAGCAACTTCAGGCTCACTGCGGACCTCTGATCAAAGGCAGAATCCTCTGATCAGATTGGTCCGGACCCACACTTATTCTGCCGCCAAAGTTTCCGTTGACTTGCTACGACAGACTGGCAACCGCGCCGACAAATTCGGTCCACCGTTCGCGGTCCACAAACCCATAATGTCCTGCGCCCGCCCACTCGTGCGCTGTGCAGTTGGGAAGTTCAGAGCAAAGGTGTCGAGGCATTTCAGGCGAGATGATATCGTCTGCAGTACCGTAAAACATCTCCACCGGTTGCCGGATAGCAGTTGGCGAAAATCCCCAGTCCCAAAGAGCCATGGTCATTTCGAAAACACCTTCCTCGTGTTGTTGATAACCAAGACGAAAGTTCTCTTCGAACAAGGCCTGCTGCTCTGGATTGCGGAGTATTGTTTTGGCTTCGTTGGGCATTTGGTCAACGACAGACTCCACGTATGAAGGTATGTCTTTCAGAGCACTTTTAGCGCCCACACGCTCTGCCCAGCGGATCAATACAGTCAGATGGTGCAGTTTCGCGATGGTCTTCAAATCCTTCAATACCAGCATTTTAGTAACGCCGGGCTCATCGAATGGCGCCACAGGAGAAGCGAGTGCAACTCTGCGCACACGTTCGGGCATGTGAAATGCCACCGCCAAAGCGTGAGGACCGCCCCCGGAATGGCCCGCGACGTTGAATGTATCGAGGCCAAGATGGTCCGCCAGGGCCTCCATATCAGCGCCCCAATCGACCATTTTCCGATCCTTCTTCGGACTCGACCCTCCGACACCGGGCTGATCTGCTGCAATCCATCGCACTCCAAGCGAAGCGGTTAGACTGTCGTCGGGCTGACGGATTACATGAGAGTCTGAAAACCCATGGCTAAAAATCACAGGTGTCCCGTTTGGGTCGCCGTAAGTGCTGTAAGCGAGTGTTCTACCATCTCTGAGAGTTATTTGGTTGGTCACGTTGATCTCCTAAAATGAAAAACCCTTAGGCTATTGGTTTACTAGAGTGCTGGCTAAGAACTGATCCAATGATACGAGCCGTTCTCACCTATTAGGTATCATATTCATTGATCCGCATAATGAAGCGCAGTTGTCAGTTTTGGCTCTATCCGGACTGAGCAGCTTGTTTTGTGGCAATCTGATCGAGTGCTTGAGGAAAGCTCCGACTTCTCGGAGCTTTCGCCGTTACGAATGCATCTATACCTAGTCGGTGAAAGTGTATTCACCCAGATCACACAGGTTCAGCTCGTAATCTTCGGCTTCGGAACCGTCGGCAAAGACGCCACGGATATCATAGACGCAGGTCGTCAATCCGTCTGCGATATCCACGCCAACTTCATATCCAGGGGCCAGATAGCCACCCGCCAATAGGTTTGCTTCCCAATCATCGGATGATGCAGGGGAGACGTTGAATTCTATCAGGTCGGCACTGCTGTCGTTGTAGAGCAGGAATTCCAAATCTTCCGCCTGAGCCGGCGAATGAACGGCCAATGCCGCCAAAACCAGTGCCGTGGAGATTAGAGTTTTCATTATGTTGATCCTTCTGTTTGATCGGTTAATTGGTTGTGGGCCACCTTTGCCCGTGAGTGTTTTTGTGAGTGAGCTGCGCGGTGGCCCACAAGAGACGGCGTGAGGGGGCGTGCGCCGTCTTTGTCTCGTGGAGGAGGATTCAGAACCGGAATTCGAAACCCAGTTGGCCAGCAACGCCATAGTCATCAGAACTGCTGCCAAACCCGCTCTGGGCGGATACTTCTCCGAACAAAATGGTGTTTGCTGCGATGTCCATGTGTCCTCCCAGTGTTAGGGCAAGGTTGTTCCTGCCGCGCTCGGTCAGAATTGTGTTATTGCCGAATGAAACCCCGGTTTCATCATCAAAAGCATGGTAGTAGTCGAACTGGCCAAAAAAGACGCCGGTGCCGAACTCCCGCTCGGCCCGCAAACCTATGCGCGCACTCAGCGTATCGCCGTCAGAGACCGTTCCGGCGACACCGCTTGAAACATCGTTGAGATCGTCGGCATCAACACTGCTGTAGAGAAGCTGCGCTTGCGGAATGATATTCAGGCCATTGTTCATGCGGAAGAACTTGCCAATCTCGATCGAGGCCGCATATCCATCGCCGTCGGTGTCAACTTCCTGTCCGCCTGCCAGCCGGGTTGTGCTGTCAAAGATCGCATAACGCACTTGGCCGTCCAGATAGAGTTGACTATCAGCCAACCACAACGCGCTCAGCGTCACATCGTAGGCGTCGGTGTCAATCTTGCCGTCAGCCAAAGATGTTTCGCTGTTTGTCGACAGTGTTGTTGCACCGAACTCAAACCCACCGATCAAGGAGCCGCGGCCGATCTCGGCAAATGGCAGACTGGCGCCCACACGCAGGCCGCCGCTTGTCGTTTCATTCGTGCGACCTCCTGACGTATAGCGGTCACGCCCACCTTCAGCGTTCAGCCAGACCAGCGGTTGGTCTGTAGAGCTGAGTTCGATCAGGGACCGGCTGACGGTGTTAGCGTCTTCACTACCTGTTCTGCCGGTCAGGCGGCGCAACGCCCCATCCAATGCAATCTGGTCGCTGAACTGCTGGATGCCGGCAGCAAGGAATGCACGGTTCGGATTCATGTTCACCCCGCCGTTTGCCGTGAAGGGAGTGAGAACGAATTCACCGGTTGCCGGATCGTAGTCGAGCAGGAAGGTATATGCGCCTCCCACGATTGCGGCTTCTCCGCCTTTGGTCACGAAATCACCGTTCGCCAGACGGAAATCGTTGGCGGAACTCGTGCCGGTAACTGAGGCTAGCGCATAGGTCTGCAGGTTTGCATGGCCACCGGATTTCCGAACCTGCAGCCCCTGCTGTGCCCCTGTGCTGTTACCTGTCACAATCAATTGGTCGTTGGTTCCGGCGGTGAAATCAACGTCGAGCGCCACAGAACCGGACCCCGACAGATTGCCGCCGATGGTCAGGCGATCACCCCCGTGCCCATCCATCAAACTAATAAGGCCATCGTTGCTGACGTCACCGTTGACACTGACCGCACCCGATCCGTCAAACCCGGACCGGAAACTGCTGGTTGTGTCGATCCGCAGGCTGCTATTCAGAGACAGGTTTGCATCCCCGGCCGTGATGGTCGAACCGTTGTTTGCCGCGATAAATCCAATACCTGATGCTGAACTGTCCAGAGTCAGAACACTTCCATTGTCTGCCGTCAGGTTTTCCCAATTGGTGAACAGAGCGCCATCAAAACCGCCGCTGAAGTTTGAAAAGGTCAGCATGTCCTGCGTACCGCCGCCGCCGTCGAACAGGGTTGCCGCGCTGATATCTGCGCCCCCTTCAATCGTCAGCGCGTCGATGCCGTCACTCAGCAACACCTCACCGGCAATCGCTGATCCCGACCGCAGAATAACATGGCTATTGCCGCCATCACCGTCGACAATCGCCTCGCCAGACATGGAGGAGACCGACGCACCGCTTTCTAGCGTGATCACGCTCGGCCCGCTGCTCGTCCGGGTCAGAATCCCAGCACCAGTACCCCCTGAAACAGCGCCGGATACGGTAACCGATGTCAGGCCTGAACCAAAGTTTCGGGCGTGGATGCCATAGCGGGCACCGCTGACATTCGCGGCTTCAATCGTCAAGGCACCACTGCCTTGGTTGCGCGCGTATATCCCGTTTGTAGCGCCGCTGATCATACCAGTGGATGTGACTGAAAGATCGGTGCCTTTTTCGTTCTGTGCTAATAGACCGTTGCCCGTGGTGCCAGTGATGTCTGCCGTCGAAATCGTCAGCGCACCGCTGCCTCGGTTAATGGCTGCAAGTCCGGTAGTGCCAGTGACTGTCCCCGAAGCGGTGATCGACAAGTCTGTTCCTGAGGAGCCATTATAAAGGAGCATTCCCTCCCCGGCAGTGCCAGTGACGTCTGACGTCGCAATCGTCAGCGCTCCACTGCCATCGTTGCGCGCGTATATCCCGAACGACCCACCTGACACGGCTCCCGACGATGTTATTGAAAGATCCGTGCCAGAGTTTTGGGCATAGATGCCACTACCGAGAGTTCCGGTGACATCCTTCGCTGCAATTGTCAGGGCTCCGGAGCCGTCGTTTCGTGCCTGAATTCCGTGTGTAGCACCGCTGATCGTGCCAGAGGATGTGACCGACAGGTTCGCCCCATAGTTATTCAGGTTCAGCCCGTTCAGGCGGGTTGATGTCACATCCGCGACCGAAAGGGTCAAATCGCCGGTGCCGGTGTTACTTGCGGAAATCCCACGCCAGTTGCTTGTCACCAGCCCGCTTGTCGTAATCGAAAGATCGGTGCCTCTATTAATGGCGAGAATGCCCGAATTGTTGGAGGATCCGGTGACATTGGCCGCAGAAATCACCAGTGCTCCTCTGCCATAGTTACGGGCATTGATGCCGTATCCATCATCTGTGCTGATCGCGTCTTTGACGTCAATAGCTATGCCTCCGGTCGTTCCGCGACCACTTGCGTAAATTGCATCGCGAGCACCCGTTACAGTACCCGATGCCGTAACCGATAATTTGGTGCCGGAGCCGTGATTTGCCGCCCTTATCCCAAAGCTGTTGGTGCTGGTGACTTCCGTAGTTGTGATTGTCAGGGCACCCGTGCCGCCGTTGTTGGCGTAGATACCGAAAGAGTCGCCCTGAACCGGTCCACTCGCAGTAATGGTCAGATCGGAACCTCTGTTTTGCGCGGAAATTCCTTCCGCGCCCTGGCCAACCACCTCTTCAACAGCAATCGTCAATGCGCCGCTGCCGTTGTTTGTGGCTGCAATCCCCCGATCGCTACCGAAGACCCGGTCAGTTGCAGTGATGGAAAGATCGGTACCGGAATTTGCCGCTGAAATGCCGTCACCTGTTGTGTTACCGGAGACATCTGCGGCCGAGATTGTCAGCGCACCGCTACCGGTGTTTAGGGCAAAGATTCCGAACCGGTCCCCTGAAACGCTCCCGGAGGTTGTGATGGAAAGGTCCGTGCCACGGTCATTCCTGGCATAAATCCCATCATCCGCCGCGCCGCTGACATTCGCCGCTGTGATTGAAAGACTCCCTGGCGAAAACACGCCGTAATTTCGAGCGTAGATACCGTGACGTGCTCCGCTAAGCGTACCGGTCGTGGTCACCGCCAAATCGCCGCCGCCATAAACGACAGTCCTAAGCGCGTCATTCGTGCCCGAGGTGATTGATGACCCGTTTGGGTCATCAAATGTCAAATCTGTATTACTGAACAGATCAATTGCGTTGCCGCCTACATTGGCGTCGATGCCAAACCCTGGTGTGGTCGTCACTGTGACCGGCCCACCTAGGATAACATTCACGCCCACGTCTGTGGCCGGATCGGCCGGGCCGGAACACACAATGTTACTTGGCAAACCCTGGAATACACATGTACCAGCAATCGCCGCGCCATTGCCAAGTGAAAGGACTGCGCCAAGTGCCGCTGCAGAAACGCCTGAAAGCATGCGCCCCAATGCAGGAGCGTAACTTGCCGCTTGCCCCTTATACTTAGTCATCCGACCGCCACGCAGAAAGATTGCTCGATAGTGTGGCAGGTTCGTGCTCTGATCTGTGTTACTCATTATGTCCGTACCAATTTTGGTTTTATTGTTGAGTTTTGGTTGATTGCTTCGGCAGGGTGATCAGCGTTGCCGCTTCAGAGGTGCCGGGCGCAACTGCCATCGGGCAGAGATGACCGGGCAACAGTTCGAGGTCGTAAAGCTCAGCCACATCGCCATCTATCCGTAGCCAGTCCACGCAAGCCCTGGTCTCAAGATCGATTATCTGGATTCCGCACCATGGCGCGCTGTCGGCCTTGGTCAAACGGGCTTCAAGTTCCAGCCCCTCGAACCGCTTGTAGCGGGGCTTAGACAGGCCGACGAAGGCGTAACGACCATGCAAGGCCAGACCACGGGCAAAACCAGGACAAAAAACATGCGGCTCAAAACGACCCTTGCCCTTCTGGTCGAATTCCAATGTGCCCAACTCGCCACGCCCAGAGTTCAACAACCACAGCCGTCCATCAGACCATCGCGGTGAATGCGGCATCGACAGGTTGCCGCAAATGATGTCTCCCGACTCGACGTCAATAACGATACCCCCATCCGCACGCCGGTCTCGCCAACCGTCGATAGTGTCCGATCGGCTGACAGCTGTGACGTAACGGGGTTGTCCGTCCCTCATCGCCAGCCCGTTCAGGTGGCAACGATCCTCAGCCACCATCGATGATATGAATGGCGGCCGCCAGACCTCGCGAAAGCTGTGGCGCATGTCCGGCGTTGCGAGGCAATTGTATTGTGTGTTGACGAAGATAGCCTTGCCCGCGTCGTCAATGCCAAGATCGTGCAGATCAAGCCGCCCGGTAAACTCGCTCTGACGCGGCATAAAGGCCGCGTCGAACAGATCATTCACACGCTCCTGCGGATCCAGCACGTTCTGCAGGTGCAAAATTTGGTCATCTGCCGCCAGCGACAAGCCATGCACCCCATGACGGTGAATGCCCATTGGTCGGGGAAAAGCCATCTGATGGATGTTGATCCCACCACCCGGCTTGATCCCGACCATATAAAGGAACCCCGACTGGTAGGAGGAAAAGGCGATGGACAGCCCAAGCCCTCCGAGCCGGTCAGCCAGACCCGGCGAGACCGAATAGTCAACTTTGGGTGTCTTCGGAGAAGATTCCGTTGTGTTGGTTTCAGCGGCTGTGTCGGATTGAAATAGCGCGCAAAGGACATCGCTCATCGCGGGTCCTCCGGCAAAAACCATGCCGCAACGGCAAGGTTGCGTGAACCAGTGTTGCCGCCTCTTATGCGGCTGAAAGATGACCTGCTGCGTCGCATCCCGAACCCCTCATGTACCGGATCAGCATCCGAACCAGTAAATTCATTGCCTTAGAACGGATTGGCTTTCGAGCGGGCATTTGCGGAGTTGGACGCAGCGATACCATTTATGAACGGATTGAATCTCGCGCTGCGCGGGATACCGGGTACAGGTGAATGCAGGTCGAAAGATCAGGAAAACTCAGCCCTGACCGATACAGTAATTACTTAGAAATCAGCCTAAGGATTCGACGAAAACGCCGCCTCGCAGGACGGCAGTCGCTCTCATTCAAATTCAAAGCGGTTCGGTCTTTTTTGAACCATTCGGCTGCCGATTTGGAGGCGCAACTGGCATTGGCAAAAGACTGGACTTGGAACGGGCCCAAGTTGTTAAGAACGGTGTTTCGAATTGGCCGGAATTGTTGCGAGTTTCATATCTCACAAATGCTAGCCTTGCTGTAGGTCCGGGGAAGACTCCGGTATCCCGGTCTTAACCTAATGCCGCCGCCTTTAGCGAAGACCTCAGTCTCCAGTCCCTTTCGGTCGGTGGGATTAGTCTTTGAAACTCAGGCAATTTTTCCCATATCCCTTCGCGGTAATCTTTCGGGGAAACGCCGTAGTGTTCCATGAACGCTCGGGAAAATACCGGGCGAGTAGAGAAACCTGTTTTATAGGCAACATCACCAATATTGCAGTTGGCATCGGCCCTTAGCAGGCCCGCGGCTTTTTCCAATCGTATCAATCGAATAAGGCTCTGAGGTGTGTCCGTTTGCTGGCAAATCTGGTACAATTTGGAACGTGATATTCCGACTGCCTTGGCAATCACTTCCGGTGTCAGGTCACGACGATGGAAGTTCTGATGGATAAAATCTACAACCGTGAAAAGGACGGTTTCATCCCGGATTTCGCGCGTTTCGAGTTCCTGTATCAACTGATGTCTGAACGCGTCGACAGTGAGGCGATAGAGCGTTTCAGAAAGCGTTTCGATTTCGCGATCGTCCGCGTGATTCAATTCGCTGAATACGCCGGTAATTGCAGTTTTGAGAATTCTGGTGACCGGGCTGTCTCGCAACACCATGCCGTGTAGCTGCGAGATTCCAGGAATCTCTTCCTGAACCTTTTTCCGATGCAGATTCAACGAGTAAGACGTCGCCCCTTTATGCTGGTAGGAAAACGGTCGCTCGGTGTCGAGCGAAAGCAGGTCCCCCGTCCTGGTATGCGCCGAACCTTCCGAAAGCGGCGTCGACAGATCTTCTCCTTTGAATTGAAAGTGTACTCCAAAGGAGTTCAGTTCCGCGCGCGCCATGCCACGCTCCGATCTGTGGAAGACGCACGGCGTCAAGGTTTGGTATGTGTAAATCAAGAGTTTCGGAGTTGTTTTGGTTTCGCCAGTGAGGCTAAACGGGTCATCAACAGGTCCGGGGCGATCAACTTCATAACCCGCCAAGTCGAACAGTTCCTCACGAAACAACGCGTATTGCTGCTTTTCGGGCAGCATGTTGGTGTCAAATCTGTCGGAGATTAACGTGTTTTGCTCTACCATAAGTAACCTTAGACGACAGTACCTTTATCACTTTGAGTTCCGCACATACTCAATTCCTCAAGTTGGACACAATAGTGCAGAGAAGGCGCACAGAGGATGTCGAATTCACAGGTTGGGCTCCTTTATGTCATCGGTGCAAGCCCAGTATCCAAACTTGTGAAGTGAGATTGACTATCGAGTATGGCCGGGGTCACTCTTCGTCTCAGTTGCATACGCTACGGTGCAACTGAAACGAAGCGAACTTTGGCCGGAAACCTATTCCAGCAGTCCTTTTTCCTGGTAGTACTTCAGCGCACCCGGATGGATTGGCGCTGAAAGACCGGCGGTTACCATCTCCTCTTTAGTCAGATTGGTGAAGGCCGGGTGAAAGGTGCGAAAATCATCGAAATTCTCGAAGATGGCCGATACCAAAGCATAGACCGCCGCATCAGATACGTTGGCCGACGTTACAAGTGTTGCGCCGACCCCAAATGTCTCGACGTCGTTATCGGTGCCGCGATACATGCCGCCGGGGATTGTGGCCGAGCGGTAATAGGCGTTGTTGTCGATCAAACCGGTCACAGCCTCACCGGTCACTGGCACCAGCTTGGCGTTGCACGTGGTGGCGGCCTCGGTCAGATTACCCGAGGGGTGGCCGGCCGTGATAATGAACGCGTCGATCTGGTTGTCGCACAAAGCACTGGATTGCTCCGCTGATTTCAACTCGGCGGCGAGGGCGAACGTGTCTTTGGTCCAGCCTTTGGCGTCCATAAGCACTTCCATGGTGCCACGCTGGCCAGAGCCGGGATTGCCGATGTTAACCCGCTTGCCTACCAGATCGTCAAAATGCTGGATCCCCGAGTCTTCGCGAACCATCACGTTGAACGGTTCGGCGTGAACAGAAAACACAGCACGCAGGTCTTCGAATGGTCCGGCTTCTTCGAACTTAGAGGTGCCGTTGAGCGCGTGGAATTGCCAGTCGGACTGTGCAACGCCAAATTCCAATTCACCTTCGCGGATGGTGTTGATGTTATAAACCGAACCGCCGGTGGATTCGACCGTGCATCGCACGCCGGTTTCCTTGCGGTTCTTGTTCATCAGACGGCAGATCGATCCACCGGTGGGATAGTATACACCGGTCACGCCACCTGTGCCGATCGTGACAAACTCTTCCGCCTGCGCTGCAACACCTCCGAGCGAAAGTGCCATAGCTGAGGCCAGGATCAGGTTCTTCCTCATAATTTTCTCCCTTTCTCTTCTTTATTTTGTTTGGTTATGTGTGCGGTGATTTTGCACCCGGTTCTAAGCGAGTGATCCGATCACTTCCTGATATCCAAACAGAGCTGGCAGACCTCCGGTATGCAGCATGACGACCTTTTGGCCCTTGCAGATGATCCCCTCGTCCAACAGCCTCAGCAGCCCGGCAAATGTCTTTGCCGAATAGACCGGATCCAAAAAGATACCTTCGGTACGTGCCATGAGGGTCAGGGCATCAAGTGTTTCTTGCCCGACTTGTCCATATCCGGGTGCGAGCACGTCATCCCAGACTTTGATATCGTTCATGACGATCGCCGGGTCGAAGTCCATCAAGGCCGCCAACTTTCCCAGGACTTTTTGCATGCGCGCGTTCTGCTGTTCCTGATCGCGACGGACACAGATTCCATGAACGGGCGCGCGCACTCCGGACAGCCGTAGACCTGTCAGAAACCCACCATGGGTTGAGCCGCTGCCAGAAGGTACGACTGCTGCATCAAAATCGCTTATTTGCGCGCTCAGTTCCGCACCACCCTGCACATAGCCCAATGCCCCCAAGGGCGGATGGTCGATGCCAAGGTGGATGACATAGGGCCGGTGGCCGGCGGCAACCAGCTGAGCCGCCCTTTCATGCAAGGCATTGTCCGCGCCGACTTCATCTTCGCCCACCGGAAAATGCATATGTTCAGCGCCCAGGATTTTGGCCAGCAGGACATTGCCTGATTGGTAGTATTGCTCTCCCATCCCCGGCACCCGCTCTTCCAGTTGCAGAACGGATTTCATCCCAAGACGTGACGCAGCCGCGGCCGCTGTGCGCACAAAATTCGACTGTACTGCTCCGGTAATCAGAACAGTATCAGCCCGCTGCTGTAACGCTTCGCCGAAATAGAACTCCAACTGACGAGTCTTGTTGCCACCAAAGCTAAGCCCAGTCAGGTCGTCCCGCTTAATCCAAAGGTCTATATCCAGGCGGTCTGACAAGCGATCCAGCCTTTCGACCGGCGTGACTTCGGTCATCAAACGAGCGCGCGGGAATTCAGACAATTTCTGGTCGATATTCATCTGTTCAGTCATCACTTGTCATCCAACCAGATAGGCGCGGCGGAACAGGGCCGCGCACGCGAGGATCGAGATTATTCGAATGGCGTGGGTTATAGCCTGCTGTGGCAGCAGTGGGCCGATCAGGTGCCCCAACAGGCTGCCCGCAATAGTGGCCGCGACAAACGGCCAAAGCCACGGAGCGCTGGCAAAGGCCGACCAGTCTGACAGGCAGTGCAACGCAAAGGCAGAACCATATGCGACCAGTGCCACAGGCTGTACCAACCTACGAGCTTCATGCGGGGTGCGACCCAATGCCAGAAAGCCCAAAATCATCAAAGGACCGGGGGTCGCGGCCCATACCGTAGCAAGTCCAGACAGGCCCGAAATTGCCTGAAATCCCGGTAGGCCAACCCTGTTTTCCTGCGGCAACAACGAAGTGGCAACTCCGACAAGTAAAAGGACGCCTGTCAGGGCCAGCACCATGCGTTCTGACAGATAGGGGTAAATCAGGAGACCGAGAGCTATTCCCGTTAAGCACCCAATTATCGCATTGCGGATCAGGGCATTGTTCTTCAACCACACCCGCCTATTCGACGCGACAAGCGATACGAGCGTGTTCAACATGAGCAAAACCGGAACAGCCGTGGCCGTCCCCAGCAACACCATCATCACGGGCGCTACCACGATGCTGAATCCAATTCCGACGCCAACCTGAATCGCTGCACCTGTTATAATGGCAAGCAGCAAGATCAGTAGGTCAGCGGGCACGTTTCGATCCATTGTTTCGCAGTTCATGCACGGAACGGTAACGTTAGATACCCTTAATGAAAAATCATCTTATTGCATTTATTGATACACTATTGTTATCAATACATATGCGTATAACTGCCCGACAAATTGAGCTTTTCCAGATGGCCTATCGACACCGGTCCACGCGAAAGGCAGCAGATGCACTGCACATATCTCAGCCTGCAATAAGCCGAGTGGTCGCCGAGTTAGAGACAGAAATGGGCGTGCTGCTGTTTGATCGATCAGGACGTAAGTTCGAGCCAACCTCTGCGGCACACAGTTTGCAGAGGGCGGTTCAAAAACACTATCAGGGTTTGGAACGTATCCAGGAAGCAGCGATCCAAATCGCCTCTGGCACAGGAGGGCATTTGCGTGTGGCAACAGTCCCGGCGGTGGCCGATACCCGCGTTGCGACTGCGGCCGGCAAACTCATGGCGGAACTTTCCGCCCTAAGGGTGGATGTCGATGTTCTGGATGAGAAGGCAGGGATGGCCGCATTGCGCGAAGGACGGGTGGATTGCGCAATTGTATCGTCTGACCCCGGCGATCCAAATCTGGCGTGCACTCGACTGGCCGACCTACAACCCGTGGTGATTGTTCCCCGCGATGACCCGCTGGCTGATGCGCGTAAAGTCTCGCCTGCCAAACTCGCGGAGGCGCCCCAAATCATGCTGACACCGCGCAGCCCGTTCCGCCGTGCAGTGGAGACAATGTTCGATAGCTGTGAAGTTTCGTTTCAGGTCAGAGCCGAAGTCCAGACACAATCCGCTTTGGTGCGCATGGTGGCCCAAGGTGCAGGCCGCGCGATCGTCGACAATGATATATTGGGCGCATCACAAGCAGACCAGGTATCAGCTGTGCCTTTGACTTACGACCTCAACTGGCCGGTCCGATTGATCACATTTTCCGCATCAAATGACATTCCCGGTTTGCAGAGATTTACGAATGAACTGAAAGAGCACCAAAGTCAGGCCCATTAGATTCAAGACTATCACTGTTACCGTTGGCTGATGAGCGAGCGATTGCGCGTGCGTTTTTATTCGAATAGCTGAAATAGAGTAGGGACTAGTAGGCAGCAACTCTGACCCTAGCTGTAACCACCAGACCTCTACGCGCGGCTTGCAAAACTGGACAGACACGGTGCTCAAAGCCGCCCGACAAAGACTAGTAACTGAATATGGTATTCCGTAAAAATTCGCTGGTTTCCGACAATGCAACGAGCTGTGATGGATCGAAGTGGGGTAATCGACTAAACTGGAGTCGTTTCAACCGTCCGAGAGGCATCAATGGCTCAAGATGTCGGTGTATGGCTCGAAAAACTAGGCCTTGGCGAATATGCAGAGGCCTTCGCCACGAACAAAATCAACTTCAAACATCTTCCTGATCTCAGTGAGGATGACTTGGCAGAACTTGGGGTCAGCCCACTGGGTGACCGTAAGCTGCTGGTACGTGCGATATCTGCTCTTGCCGGTGATGGGTTTCAGCAAGCTGTACCAGATAGGCATCACGCCCAAGTCAGCCCTACGCAGAGTCCCGATGCTGAACACCGGCAACTAACAGTTCTCTTCTGCGATCTCGTTGGATCAACGGCACTTTCACAACGGTTGGATCCGGAAGATTTGCGTGAACTTATGCAGCACTACCAAGTCACTGTGGCCGAGGTAGTGATGCACTTCCAAGGGCACGTCGCCAAGTTCCTGGGCGACGGCGTCTTAGCCTATTTTGGTTGGCCCCGTGCACACGAGAATCAAGCTGAAAGCGCTGTTCGAACAGGCCTGGCATTGGCACAGGCGGTGAGAGTTTTGAAAAAGGACGTGAAACAAAACCTTTCGGTCAGAGTTGGAATTGCCACAGGGCATGTCGTGATAGGTGACATCGTTGGAGAGACGGCGTCTGAGAGGGGTGCTGTAGCCGGGGAAACTCCTATCCTTGCTGCCCGCTTGATGACTCTGGCGCTGCCTAATCAGGTTGTAACTGACACTGCCACGCGCAAATTGGTAGGAGGCGCGCTAAAATTTGAAGACCTTGGCGTTCAACAGCTAAAGGGCTTTGAACAACCAGTATCGACTTGGCGAGTGGCCGGAGAGCCAAATCCGAATACACGGTTCAAGCTAGCCCATTCCGGGCAACTGACCCCATTTGTCGGGCGCGAGGATGAGATTGAGTTGTTGTGGCAGGCTTGGCAGCAAAGCCAAGAAAATGTGGGGCAAGTTGTCCTGATTTGCGGTGAGCCTGGCATTGGAAAATCCCGATTGTTAGAAGCCTTGCACGGCAAACTCGGTGAGACAGACTGCACCTGCATTACACTTAGCTGTTCGCCGTATCACACTAACAGTGCGCTTTACCCTCTTATTATTCATCTGGAGCAGCTTTTACGTTTACGTGGAGAGGACGAGCCCTCGGATAAACTCCGCAAACTGGAGGACGCACTTCGGGGGACCAACTTGCCGCTTAATGATGTGGTGCCCTTGATAGCCTCATTGCTGTCAATTCCGTTACCTGATGAAAAATATCCGCCGTCGTCGTTGACGGCGCAAAAGCAAAAGCACCAGACCATGGATGCCATTGTCGCTTGGTTATTGGATGAAGCTCGGCAGCGGCCCGTCTTGTTGACCTGGGAAGACTTGCATTGGGCAGACCCTTCAACATTAGAAATACTAGCGTCTCAGATCAGACAATCGCGGAACGCTCCAATACTAAATGTCCTGACCTGCCGTCCAGAATTTCGACCACCGTGGCAGAGCGATATCCAGATAACAACAGTCAAGCTTGGTCGCTTGAATAGGCCAGAGGCACAAACTCTGATCAGGCAGCAAGCCAAAGGGCAAGACCTGTCTCAAATGGCAGTCGATCATATTGTTGGCAAGACTGATGGCATACCACTTTATATTGAAGAATTGACCAAGGTGATGCTTGATTCCAGCCTTTTGGTCGAGCGAAACATAGGTTGTGAACTGCCCCACCCTATTTCGAGTGCAACGATCCCCACGTCGCTGCAAGATTCCTTGATGGCAAGGTTGGATCAGTCGCCTAAAGCGCGACAAGTAGCACAAGTGGCCGCTGTACTTGGTCGAGAGTTCGATTTCCAAACATTGCAGGCTGTTTCTTCATTTGAAGAAACAGCCCTAAGGTGGGCGTTGGTACAGTTGGTAGACGCCGAACTTCTAAATCAAAGGGGGCAACATCCTCACACCAGGTACTCCTTTAAGCATGCGCTCATTCGAGACACAGCTTATGGCAGCTTGCTGAAGGCAAAGCGGCGGCCGGTACATCAACGGGCAGCTGAAATGATAGAGACGATGCATCCTGAGATTACCGGGAAAAGGCCAGAAATGGTGGCCTACCACTTTATGGAGGCTGGCAGCCACGAAAAAGCTATTGAGTATTGGTTGAAAGCTGGAGAGCTGGCAATTGCCCGTTCGGCAAATATGGAGGCCATTGCACATCTGAAAACAGGCTTGAAGCTGGTGCCCGCAATCCGACAACCGACCAACAGAATCGAGACTGAGTTGGAGTTGCAGTCAAAACTTGCCGTTCCTTTGACTTTCGTGAAAGGGTGGTCGTCCCCGGATGTGCGGCAGGCTTACCAAAGGGCCCGTAAGCTTTGTAATCGCCTTGGCCGAACCGAAGATTTATTCCCAATATTAAGAGGGTATTGGAATTACCATCTTACCAGAGGAGAGCATAAGCAAGCTTTGCATCTTGCAAGAAGACTGAGTTCTCTTGTGACGTCGGCAAGTAGCGCGCATCAGCGCGCATTAAGTAACAGAGCGCTTGGAACCAGCCTGTTTTTTGTGGGCGAGTCTGAGAAAGCAAGAGAGTATCTGCAATCCGGCATAGATATTGATGACGCACTTTCGAAACACATGCGCCACGTGGAAGTTGCCATTCACGGAGATAGCGCGGGCGTTGTATGCAGGCTTTATGCTGCATGGAATTATTGGCTGATCGGTTACCCTGATACCGCTCTAAAACTGGCAAATGAAGGGCTTGAGCTTGGTCAGGATCTATCATTCAGCCACTGTATTGGATGGGCCTTGTGTTTTAAGGCCGTAGCTCTGCTTTATCGCAGGGAATTCGTTGCGGCGTTGTCTGTGTCCAAAGAGGCGATCGCCCATGCAGCGGAGCACGATTTAGCGCCATGGCTTGCCATTGGAACCATGTGCTGTGGCCGCGCCCTGACTGGGCTCGGCAGGATTGACGAAGGGGTTGAACTGCTGCTGGACGGGCATGCAAAATGGCACAAAACCGGAGCCCGTCTTGGTGATACACAATGGCTTGGCTTTTTAGCTGCTAGCGGTATCGAAACGCATGATTTGGATAGCGCGTGGTCTGCTTTGAGAAAAGCCAACGCAGCGAGCGATGCGAACCGAGAGCGGTTCTATTTTGCTGAACTGGCAAGGCTGGAAGGCGTCCTGTTAGCTGAAGCCGGAGATGAATCAGCAGCGGAAAAACAATTCAAACTCGCAATTCGGAGGGCGCGCGCGCAACTGGCACGGTCGCTTGAGCTGCGTGCTTCTACCAGCCTTGCAGCCCTTTGGAAAAGTCAGGGAAGTGTTACACGTTCAATAGAACTGCTGACGCCTGTTTATGACTGGTTCTCAGAGGGCTTCAACACTCCTGACCTTAACGATGCCAAGGAACTTCTTGAAAGTTTCAGGTAGCGAACGGCCGCAATGAAGGGTGGTTTGCCGTAATAGGTTTATGCGGTTGAAAAATAGTCTTGGGCCAATGACCCAACTTTGCAAAGTTTACTTTCGACACTTTGCTGCGGCTCTTTCCCAGCGCAATATGCCAGCCGTGTTGGCACCGCTTATGTCGAAACGATTTCTAGATTCAAACAGAGAGCTCCGGGAATTTTCGGCAGAACCCAGAAAGCTGCCTCGGCTTCATCGGGATCACGTCAATCCGCCTTTGGCTTCGCCATTTGTCAACACAACCTAGGCGAAGAGATTAAACTTGCGCACTGGTGAAAATACTGTGAAACATGCACGCTAGAGTTTATTTAAACTCCAATTTTTTTTGACAGGTTGACAGCAAAAGAACATGACCGAAGGTTTCAATTTTTTATTTTTGAATGTTTTGGAGCCGGGAAACCTAACTTTCTACGCTGCAATCCTGTCGGCAATTGTTCTGTTCTACTGGTTGACCCCATCACAAGGCAGGCAGGTTTACCTTGCAATCATATCGACCCTAATTCTGCTAACTTTGGATTGGGTTTCCTACTTGGTTCTGCTTGCGATTGGTCTGCTGACTTTTGCACTTACCAAAATCAACCATCGATCCACACCTGTGCTTTTGTTGGGGCTTGCACTCCTCATCCTTCCATTCGCTGCACACGAGACTGCCCGAGTGATCTTCCGGACCAGTGATCACTATGACTTAGTTTTCATGACTGGCATGGCGTTTTATTCGTTACGGTTGATCCACTATTGGTTTGAGCACTTCAAAGGGCAGCTCCCTAAACACAGCTTCGTAAACTACTACAGCTACCTGTTTTTCTTCCCAATCATCATTGTAGGGCCAATTTATCGGTTTGAAGACTACATGAAGTCCACGCGCCGCCAGCGGTTTGACACCAAGAATATCAGGGCTGGAATTGATCGGATTGCGCTGGGTGGCTTTCAGGTGGTCGTCGTGAGCGACATAGTAATAAGCCAGTACTTTGACGCTTGGATCTTGAATAACACAGATGATGCTTCTCTGACGCGGTTTTACTTTGAAAGCATCGAGTTCGGTTTGAACGTCTATTACCAGTTTGCAGGGTATTCGAACCTTGCAATCGGTGTCGGTCTACTTATCGGCTACAAGATTTGCGAGAACTTCAATTTCCCACTGTTTCGGCCAAACATCGTTGAGTTTTGGAAGAACTGGCACATGAGCCTTACAGGTTGGGTTCGAAGCTATATCTATTTGCCAATAGTTTCGTACACCAATGCCCCCCGACTGGCGTTGTTGTTGTCAATGTCCACAATCGGGGTTTGGCACGGTTTTACAATCAATGCGGTTATGTGGGGGCTTTATAATGGTATCGGGATCAATCTTTATCATTACTTCAAGGAAACCCGCATCAGGTCATTCCTCGTCAACGGCAATCCAATCATTGCCAAAGCTTGGTGGGTGTTTTCATCCCTGTTTACGTTCAACTACGTGATGATCGGCGTGTCGTTCCTTCGCTGACCCCAGAGAGGTCAGCTCGAGTTTTCTCACAACGCGTTCAGTTCACAAGTAGCCTCAGTTCTTGATGTAAGGCGAGGCCAGACGGTTCAGTGGCCTCTTGTCGAATGCATCAAGCCATAGACGAAATAGCAGACGGCGTTTTTCGGGATCTTCGTCGTCTTCAAATTCAGTTCTGTCATGCAGCAGAACGTAGTTATTCATGAACAGAATTTCGCCCGGCTTCATGTTGAACCGCAAACAGAACCGAGGGTCTTTGGTCAGTGCCTCAAAGGTGTTGAGTGCGTGTTCTTCGGCAGGAGTCGCATCACGTTCCAAGCCACCAAATGCCATGTCGATGTGAGCTCTGAGGTAGCTGAGGCTTAAATACCCTTCTGCCATAGTGAAGATCGGATATTTCTCTTCAGTGACCAATGGACTGCCAGGTTTTCTGAGGCCGAAGACCGGGTAGTGGAACCCGTTGCAAAGCGTTTCCAATACGTCGGGTTCATTCTCCAGAAGATAATTGTATATCGCCGGTCCGCTTGTGCAGCCGCTAAGCCCACCTTTCTTGGCCTGAACGATACTCATCATGGCAAGGATATCCGTAGTATCCGTATGCATGGAAAGCTCGGATCGTTTTTGGTAGCCGCGAGAGTGCCTGTTTTTGCCACTTTCATCCCGAACATAACCCAACCTGTCGCCGGCGACGCTCTGAGGTTGCGCTATGCCAAAATGGGAGCCAAATCCCCAATAAAGAAGTGCGCAATCTTCGGTTGTCAGGTCCTGTATCGGAAGACCACGCAAAAGGAACAGTCCACGGCCTTCATGCAGATCCCAAATCCACTGTTCAAGAGACTCTTCTATACCACTGAGTGGAAAATCTTCGCGCGTAATGTCCTCCACCTTTTTGCCCGAGCGACGCGCATGATCCAGTGCATTGAGCAGTGCATCTACCTGCTGCTCGCTCAAGTAACATGCAATGTCATCTTCTGTCCGGATCGTGGTTGTGTCCCACGCGCTCGGATGATCATAGGCTTCGGCAATTGGTAGAGCGTGTGACATTGTAATTCACCTTGTTGGAATGGTTTTTCTTGTGAATGGGATCATTTCTGCTGCGCAACGGCCTGTAGAAAAGGAGTCCCAGCCGGAGCGTCCTGCTGTTGCTTTCTTTCCCAAAGTTGTTCGACGCGATAGACGGGCAGATACTCCATGTAGTCCAGCACCGGCTTGCTGTTGTCATAGAAATAGGCCGTGCTGACGAGCATTCCGATCGTTGCCGACGTCAAGAGCAGCTTTCTGGCTTTGGTGCGCATTCTTTTCACCCGGCCAACTTTGCTTCGATCAATTCAACCGCGTCGGAGATCGTATGAATTTTCAAGACGTCAATGGGCTCAATGGTGATATCGAATTTGGCACCAAGTGCTTCGACAAACATGACATGACCAAGCGAGTCCCAACCCAGGGTGTTGGAATAGTTGCTGGACGCTTCCAGCTTGCTGCTTTCGATCATGAATGTTTCAGCGGCGACGGCGATGACCTGATCCTCAAGGGACGAGCTGTCAGCCCCTTTGTTGTTTTCAAGCTCGTGGTCAATCAAGGACCTCAGCTGATTGCGATCCGCCTTGCCGCGTTCGGACATTGGGATTTCGTCGACAAAGACCACTCTGGCAGGGATTTTGATGGGTGAAATGCGTTCGCTCAGGTGTGAGACAAGCATAGCCGCATCTAGGCTTTCGTCTTCTCGCACCACGCAACTGACGGCAATTTCGCCCATAAGGCTGTCTTCGACGCCGAATGTACATGTATCCACAACAAGCGGGTGCAGCCGGATATTATCGTCGACCTCTTCCGGGTAGACGTTGTTGCCGCCAACAATAATAACGTCCTTGATACGGCCAGCGATAAAGATGTTTCCGTCGCCATCATGTCGGGCCAGGTCACCGGTCCTGAACCACCCGTCGGCAAGGCTTTTGTCGGTCTCGTCGCTGCTGTGTAAATAGTCATGCATGACCGTGGGGCCAGAAACGACAAGCTCTCCGATTTCTCCCGGCTCTACTTCGTCGCCGTCGTCATTCAGAATTTTCCACTGTGACCCCAGGATTTTTCCAACACTGTTTGTGTCCCGATGATCTAACCCAGGACCAGTGAAGGTCAGGTTGTTGGCTTCGGACAAACCGTAGGAATTCACGACTTCCTTTCCGGTCTTCTCCTCAAAGGTATCCCACAGCTTTTTAGGAAGCATTGCCGACATTGACAGGAAGAATTTGAAATCTTCTGTATCAAATGTCTCTTTCAGGTTGTCTCCATAGCGCAGCAACAACTGCATCATCGCGGGCGATAGGAAGAAGTGTGAAACCCGTTTGCTGTAAATCGTATCCAATATGTCGGGTATGCTCTGGTTCGAGAATTTTCGCACTGGGCGTACAAGGGTGGAGCCATTCATGTATGACAGCAGCGCACCACTTGCTGCTGCACCAAGCGATGTGAAGGGGATCAGACTTAGCATCACTGAATCCTTGGTTAAACCAAGTTGAGTGCCCATTATTTTGGCTTGTTCAATCACCGCCGCGTATGTGAGCCTGACGACTTTCGGCGTACCGGTGCTGCCTGAAGTAAACACCAGCATTGAAAAATCCGACAACTCCGGCTCATCTGAAGGTGCACCAAGAGGAGAGAGATTGCTGACGATTGCAGGATAAGTGTCAGCGTCCACATCACCCGTCTTGGATGTGGAAAACAAAGAACGAAAACGCTCGCGAGTTGATGTTTTCCGCTTGGTCACACCCAAGGCCAGCATCAGGTCTGCCCCATCAAGAACCGATTGCGACTTCCAACGATCGAGTATTTCATTCGTACAAACGACAGCTTGCGGTTTTATGTGCTGCACCAAAGCCTGTGCTTCAACGCTGGTGTTTTCAGGCGTCAGGATCGAGGTCACAAGCCCGTAGCGGAATGCAGCTAGGAAGAATACCACGAGATCCGCGTCATTCTCGACGCACAAAACGATCACGTCGCCCTTCTTCAATCCGCTATTTTCGAAAAGCCGCATGACCAAGCCGACTTCTTCGGTCACTTCTTTATAAGAAAGCGAATCCGGTGCGATGAGAAACGGCTTTTTCGCCTTGGCATCGACGATGCCGAACAGGTTTTTGATTTCGGTATTTGTGTCGTGAATGTTCATTGCGTTAACCCGATTTTCTTATTTAGATTTTGAGGCTCAAAAAATATTCGCCTCCGTTTTACTGATCCAATCACTATCGGTTGCCAAAAATCCTCAAGGCTTGCCGAGCACGTGAGGCGCATTCTGGCAGGCACCCTTCAGGGCACCAATTTCTGTATTTCCTGGAGTCTTACCTTCCCTCGATCGTTGAGCGGAATTCTGTCGACAAACACGATTTTCCGCGGGATTTTGTGCATCGATAGCCTTTCTCTCAGAAAGCTGCTGATTGTGGGCGCCGTAAGATCCGTTGAGACCGGCACAATACAGGCGGCAACAAGCTCTCCCCATTCAGGATGAGATTTCCCAAAGGTGTAAGCGTCTGCGACATCGGGATGACTTAGAATTAAATTGTTTATTTCATTAGGAAATATGGTGTGGCCGCCGCTGATTATACTTTCCACGCTTCGCCCGACATAGACCAGATTTTCGCCCGACAGATAGGCAAGATCGCCTGTCTTGACCCAACCATCGACCAGTACGCATTCAGTCAATTCAGGGGCGTTCAGATAGGCGGTCATCCGTGTCTCAGAGCGAATCCAAAGTTCACCCGTTTCACCAGGCGAAACTTCATCTCCGGATTCTCCAACGACTTTACATTCGGCATCCAAAAGGCTGCCAATGGTGCCAATTCGCTCGTCAGCTATGTTCCGCGAGGTGAAAGTCACATTGTTGACTTCGCTTGATCCGAAGGTGTTGATTACGACCTTCCCTGTTTGCGTTTCGATCTGTTGCCAGAGATCATCTGATATCGGTGCAGCTGTTGTGACGAAAAACCTGAAATCAGGAACAGCGAATGCTCTTTCAAATGCTTCTTTGTCACGAAACAGGCACGAGATCAGACTTGGAACAAAGATAAAATGGCTGACTGGGTTTACCACGATCCGCGAAAGCAGTTGTCGGCTTTTACTTAAATCAAACTTTTGAAACGGTCTGACCAGAGTCCCACCATGAAGCAGCGCCAGTAATATGCCATTCACGACCGACCCGATCTGGCTTAGCCGAAAGAGATTCAGAATCCGGCTACCGGGGCCAAAGTCGAGTCCAGCGCCCATATTCATGCTTTGCGTGAGTATGGCTTTGTAAGAAAGAACAACCCCTTTGGGGTTGCCGGTCGTTCCCGAGGTAAGAACGATCATCAAAGGGTCTTCGAACGATCGGTTCGCCGGTTCAAATCTATTTGTCGCGCCTAATTCGTGCGACAAAGTATGAAAAAGGTGGTCGTCAATTGTAATGAGAGACTGGTGCCGATCAGTTCCCTCCTCCAAGAACGCCCAATTTGATCGGCATTTTGGACTCAACAGCAGGTGATCAGGTTTCAGAAGTTCGAGTGTTTTTTGACATTCCGGAATGGGCGCATCCGGATCAATCATACACAATTCCAGGCCGAACCACATGCTGGACACGAAAGCAACAACCGAACAGACGTCATCTTCGAGAGCAATCGCGATGCGGTCGCCCGGCAAAAGGCCTTGTCGTTTAAAGAAGGCACAAAGCAGGTCACATTTGCGGAAAAGGTCACCATAGGTCAGGCTTTCAATCTCGCCTTCAAAGAAAGTTTGGTGGTCAACGATATTGTTTCTAAGTTCACTTAAAAAAGCACGGGTGTTACTCTTAACGAATTGATTTGAAACCATGATTTCATCTATTCCAGCAACAAAGTTTTTCTACTTCAACGTGAGCGTACGGATTGCAATAAATTCCGTCAATGACATTGAATGACCAACTGGGACATCCGTGCAATCGGAATCAAAAGAGCCTGTGGTGGTTCCGATGCAGATTCGAGCCTGTTGTCAGACTTCTTTCTTGTGGATGAGGCGGCTCATTCCGGACTTTCATTACATCGTCTCTCTGCTGCGGCGCGACCCGCCGGACCTGTCATACATTGCGCGCAAAAAATCAGCCGACGAACAAATTCAAAGATCACGCAATGAATGCGGTCATCTAGGATCTTGACCTCAAGGTCTGGTTTCTGATCATTTTGGGTGTTTGCCCAAAATGCGTACTTATGGCGCGCGAAAAACTAGATAAAGATTCAAAACCGCAACTTATGGCTACGTCCGTTATTGATTGCGAAGAATTGACCAGCAGTTGATGTGCCACCTCCAGCCGACATTTGCGGTAGTAGGCTGATGGGGTCAGCCCATAAAAGTCGAAACATCGGCGCCGAAGCCGTTTTGGCGACAGCTGCAGGCGTGAACATATGTCTTCGATCGACAGTGGAGATGGTATGTTGTCCGCCATTAGCTGATGCATCTGCATGAGCAGCGGATCGGATGTGCTGGTTGCACGTTGAGGCGTGTCCCCGCTTCGTGGCATGCCGTGGATCATTCCGGTCGCCACGGCCAATGCCAGATCTTCATTTATGTCGCGCGATATCCAAGCCAAAAGGGCGTCACCGGTGGCGGTGCCACCCGCAGCGGTCAACCGATTTCTGTCCAAGCAAAAAATACGATCCACAACATCAACGTATGGCCAACGTTCTCGAAATTCAGTCTCAGCTTCATAATGAAGCACCGCCTGACGGTCATTCAACAAACCAAGCTCAGCCAGAATGACCGTACCCGTATCAACACCTGAAATGACGCAGTTTGTCGTCGCGGCCCGCGCGGTATAGGCCCGCACTCGTGGCGTTAAATGCACCAGAGGTTGATATCCGGCACATAGCAGAACCAAATCGGCTCTGGGTTTGTTCAACCACTCGATTGTATCAGGGGCGACCAACGCTCCGTTTGACGCCTGGACTGCCGCGTTTGTTGCTGTGCGGGTTTGCCATCGGACAATTTCTTTCCCGGCACATTTGTTTGCGAGGCGCAGTGTTTCCGTGGCCAATACATAGGCCAGCATCTGAAACTCCGGGAATAGCACAATGGAAACATTCAGCATTCAGGGAATTTCTCGCACAAAATAGGGCACTTCAAGACAAAAATACACGCTGTTCTCCTGTAGTCTTTTCGGAAACAGAGGAGACGCCAATGAACATCATGACCCCTACACCCAGCGGACAACGGCCGGCCAATTGCAGTGATGACGAATGGGACGCACGTTGTGAACTTGCGGTCATTTACAACGCCCTCGTAAAATATCGCCTGACGGATTTGACCAACCAGTGGCACGCGATCCGGGTTCCAGGTGAGGATGCTCTTCTGACGCACCATTATGGTTGGATGCACGAAGAGGTCACGGCATCAAACCTGATCAAGGTCGGTTTTGATCGCGCGAACCACAACCCTGAAAACGGCGAACCAAACCCATCCGCCACCGAGATTGGCAAACTGTTTTTTGAAGCTAACCCAGACATGAACTGCATCATGCATATTCACACCAAAGCAATTATGGGGGTGTCCGCTCAAAAAGAAGGTTTGCAACCGCTAAGCCAGGCCTACTTGATGATCGGTGGTGGGGATGTGCTGGGCTATACCGACTACGAGTTCGAATGCACTGATGATTTTCTGACCGGCCTGCTGAATGCGGGTACCGGCAAAAAGGCGATCATCGAGGCCTGGCACGGCGCTTTTGTGTTTGGTTCAACAGCCGGAGAGACGTTCTTCCGGTCGTTCTACCTGGATCAAGCCTGCGCGGTTCAGTTGGAGGTGCAAAAGTCTGCAGCTGGCGGGGCCACTATTCGGGAAATTCCTGAACGGGAAATCCAGCGCCACCTATCTGACATGGCTGTCAGCGACTGGTACGGCTACGAAGGTGAGTTGGAGTGGTTGGCTGTTCGTCGCCGACTGGATGTAGAGATGCCGCACTATTCGTCCTGAGAATTGACAGCTGTAACACCCAAAAAAGCTGCGTGTTCAGTTCCCCGGAATGCCTGGAATGAGAGGTTTTGGGCATTTAGCTGACGCGCAGTATGGGTACTTTGGGCTCAATGCCGACCACGAAGGCAATTTGGCCCGTCAAGCCAAGCATTTGCTGAAAACGCAGGATCTCCTGCTTGCAGGGGATAGATGCGATAGTGAGTTAGGTATGGTGTGGGTGCGTTTGATAACTTTTCCAGCTCGGTCCTTCCGTCCAAAGAACACATAAGGGATTTGCGTCCCGTCGATGGTGTTTTCAACCGGCTGATCCTTATTAGCAAAAACCCAACGCCGCATACCCAGTCACGACCGCTCACAAGCCAGACATCATCACAGCCTTGTCTGGTGTCAGCGCCATTGGGACAGTTTAGTTAGATTTGATAAGTGAGGGATTACTAACCTTCTCAGAATTTAGATGCCAGAACTAAAAAACACCTCGTTCATCTGAGGAAAAGGCCCGCCATTTGGCGGGCCTTGCAGGATTTTTCGTCGAAAAATCTCTGTTCCAACTTAACCGAGTTTTTCGGTGAGTTCCGGGACTGCTGCGAATAGGTCTGCGACCAGTCCGAAGTCTGCGACCTGAAAGATCGGCGCTTCTTCGTCCTTGTTGATCGCCACGATGACCTTGGAGTCCTTCATGCCTGCCAGGTGCTGGATCGCGCCCGAGA
>NZ_JBQFSB010000010.1:0-197191 GCF_056537725.1 Ruegeria sp. C11
CAAATCACAACCTCAGATGCCCCCAGTCTATCCTGAGCGTCTCCGCCGCTTCCGCCGCGTCCCAAGCGCCTCAGCAGCGCCGGTGAAGGGGTATTTACGGATTAGGTCCGAGACCTGCAACCCCCATTTTGAAAAAACTTCACATTTCTCGGCGAAAACTTACGCACCTTAATGAAAACAATAGCTTAAGTTAATAATGTACTCATTTTCCCCGGCCACACTCCCCCAAAACCATCCGCTTCGAGACCCAGGGGACCGCCTGTGGACGGAATCGTACACCCGACAGGACTTTCACCAGAAACTCACCAATAGAAAACGCCGCCACGGTTTCCCGTGACGGCGCAGTTCACCAATGTCCAGGTGAAGTCACTTCAGATCAAAGCGATCAGCGTTCATCACCTTGTTCCATGCAGAGACGAAATCGCAGACAAATTTGCCTCCGGCATCAGCCTGGCCAAAAACCTCCGCAATCGCTCTCAGCTGGGAATTTGAGCCAAAGACCAGATCAACACGGGTTCCTGTCCATTTGACGTTGCCTGTGGCGCGATCGCGGCCTTCATACACGCCGCCTCCGTCCGCGGCCGGTTTCCACTCGGTCCCCATGTCCAGAAGGTTGACGAAGAAGTCCGTGCTAAGTGTCCCAACCCGGTCGGTGAATACACCATGAGACGTCCCATCGGCATTTGCGCCAAGAACGCGCATACCGCCGACAAGAGCTGTCATTTCGGGTGCGGACAAAGTGAGCAGTTGCGCCTTGTCGACCAGCAACTCCTCTGCTGAAACGCTGTATTCCTTTTGCTGATAGTTGCGGAAACCATCTGCAATCGGTTCCAGCATCCCTACGGATGCGACATCCGTCTGGTCCTGGGACGCATCCGTGCGGCCCGGGTTGAACGGAACCTCAACATCATGACCCGCCGCTTTGGCGGCCTGCTCGATTGCCGCGCATCCGCCCAAAACGATCACATCGGCCAGCGACACTTTCTTGTTGCCCGATTGCGCATCGTTAAAGGCAGTCTGCACTGCCTCCAGCGCAGTCAGGACCTTGGACAGCTTCAGAGGTTCATTGACTTCCCAATCCTTCTGCGGCGAAAGCCGGATACGCGCGCCATTGGCACCACCGCGCATATCGGATCCCCGGAAAGTCGATGCCGATGCCCAGGCCGTCGAAACAAGTTCGGATACCGACAGGCCAGAGGCCAGGATGCTTGCCTTCAGCCCGGAGATATCCCCGTCATCAATCAGATCGTGATCGACGGACGGAACATTGTCCTGCCACAGCAGTTCCTCTTCCGGTGCCTCCTCACCCAGATAGCGGGAGCGCGGGCCCATGTCGCGATGGGTCAGCTTGAACCACGCGCGCGCGAAGGCATCCGCAAATTCATCCGGATTTTCATGGAACCGCTTTGAGATCGGGCCATAGATTGGGTCCATCCGCATCGCCATGTCGGCGGTGGTCATCATGGTCTTGACCTTTTTCGACGGATCGCCCGCTGCCGGGGCCATATCCTCTTCCCGGACACCGACAGGTTCCCAGATCCAAGCGCCCGCCGGGCTTTTGGTCAGGTTCCAATCATATCCGAACAGCAGGTCGAAATAGCCGTTGTCCCATTTCGTCGGGTTTGCGGTCCAGGCGCCTTCGATGCCGCTGGTGGTGGTGTCGTCACCCTTGCCGCTACCAAAGTCGTTGATCCAACCCAAGCCCATCGCCTCGATCGGGGCCGCTTCGGGCTCGGGGCCGACCAGGTCAGGATCACCCGCGCCATGCGCTTTGCCAAAGGTGTGGCCACCGGCGACCAGCGCAACGGTTTCTTCATCGTTCATCGCCATCCGGCCAAACGTGTCGCGGATATCACGGCCCGAGGCCAGAACGTTCGGCTCGCCATCCGGACCTTCCGGGTTCACGTAGATAAGGCCCATCTGAACGGCGGCCAGCGGATTTTCCAGATCACGTTCACCACTGTAACGCTCGTCTCCCAGCCACTCGGTCTCGGTCCCCCAGTAGATGTCTTCTTCGGGCTGCCAGATATCCTCGCGGCCTCCGGCGAAGCCAAAAGTCTTACCACCCATGGACTCGATGGCGCAGTTCCCCGCCAGAATCATCAGATCGGCCCACGAGATCTGGTTTCCGTATTTTTGCTTGATCGGCCACAGCAGACGACGCGCCTTGTCCAGATTGCCGTTGTCCGGCCAGCTATTGAGCGGCGCAAACCTTTGCGTACCGGTCGAACCGCCACCGCGGCCGTCTGCCGTCCGGTAGGTACCCGCGCTGTGCCAGGCCATACGGATGAACAGACCGCCATAATGTCCGTAATCCGCAGGCCACCAATCCTGCGAGTCGGTCATCAGCGCATAAAGGTCCTGCTTGAGCGCCTTCAGGTCCAGCTTTTTGAACTCTTCGGCATAATTGAACTCCCCGCCCATTGGATTGGACGCAGGCGCGTGCTGATGAAGAATGTTGAGGTTCAGCTGGTTGGGCCACCAGTCGCGGTTCGACCTGACCCCCGAGGTTGCGTGCATGACAGGGCACTTACCCATGCTGGCATTGTCGCTTCCGTCCATTTCAGTCTCCAATCATGGCTGTGGTTTTGGCAGATTTTAATTTAGAAACAGAGATATCGCCGAAGACGAAAGCACATCTTCCACCGAGCCACCAAACCCCGCCTCACGTTAATTCCTGCGAAACGCCAATGTCTGAGAATGCTCGGTTCAGAAAATGTGACTCCCTGTCTCGTCGTGAACAGATCTAACACTTTTGATCCATTCTAATAAGTTTTGTTTTTCAATCAATTTCATAGATTATTCTTATGGGGTGACCAAAGTCACTTTGATGGCCGCGAGGCCAACCTCGGTCAACGTCAAGCCTACCCAGCGAAATTGAAGTACATTAGCGGCCTTCAGGTTGGCTTGCTCGCGCGATTTACGTTCTTCGCCGACCGCTACGGGGAGGGGTTACAGAGCCTCGCAAGCAGCTCTGTTTGCCGACCCTGAAAACAGCCCGGCTCGGATGTCTGAAAATAAATAGCGCAAACGTCACCTTGCAGACTTGCCGAAGGTGTTGATTCCAGTGCTAGAATCGGGGCGCCATACTACCTATACAGGTATGTTTTTCCCTCTTTGCCCAATTGGATGACGAGATTGGACAACTGGCCGTCGGAAGCCTGTTTCGCGCGGTGTAAGCGTTTAGCTGTAATAAACGGCTAAGCGATCTTGACCTTAGCAGACGGCAGAGGACGCGCTGAGCACTTCTGCGCCGTGGGTGGCCTATATTGCTACATTGCTACGCTACCTATTTACTTCTCAGCCGATACTCTCCGCAATGTTAGTCTCAATTAACGTAGGGCCATCGAACAAGCATTCGATCCGGTATTTCAGTTCCAAATTTAGCGCGTTCTTCGCGGTGAATGAGGAAATGACACGAGCCCGTCCTGAAACGTGCGGCATGTACGCCAAGTCCCAAAGTCGAGAGAATTTTACTGTCGAAGGATGCACTGCGGCTTGTTTCGCTACGGCCTCACAGCTGTTCACAGCTACGCTTTTTGCCAGTGGTTCCGTTGCCCTAAATTGCTGTCCTGTTTCGGCATCTATGGGGCGGAACCAAACATTGAAGGCGCTTTCCAGCGAGCCGCAGGTGACATAAAAGACGGGATCGCCTGCCTTGCTTTTTGAAGACGACTTCGCAACAGACGAAGGGTCAATACTGCTGCAGTTGCGGTTCTCACGAGCGATCTTGTTCACCACGGCGATGATCTGCGGTTTGAACCTCGAAGTATCATCGTCCCAGTAGAAATCATCTTCTACATAGACGCGTCTGCCGCTTGCTGTGCGCTCGATCTCGCGCAACCCATCACTGGGAACCCAACCGCGCACATGGGTCAGCCAGTCTGGGCTGACGATCTGTACTTTCGTCCACTCTGCTTGCGCGCACAGTCGCTTCACGGTCGTCGAATTGTCGATACGATGGAAAACGTCCTCGCCGATTGCCCGAGATGCTTTTCGATTCTTGACCTTGGATGCCGACGATGCTGGCTCGACGTGGATATCATGTTCGCCCGAGACAGCGACAACATCATTAAGCACGAGACCGCCGTTGCCACATGGGTCCGGTATTTCTCCGCTTGCTGAAACGCTCACCTGCAAAGCGGCTTGTTCGCCATCCGGTTTTGTCGGTGTGGAGTTGCTAGCTGCAGCGATCTTTTCGGATTCGTCCTCTCGCCTTGCGATTTCCACTTGAAATTCTTCCGGTCTTAGCTCCTCTAGTTCCGTGAGCCACCGATCCTCATCGACCTCAGCCAGTTCGGACAAGTAACTATCGGTGTCAGTCAGGCGCAGGGTTGCCAATCGTTCTTCCCGCTGTTGATTGGACACCTGCGCGCCTTGCACACAAATGATCACAGCGAACAAAAAAAGCAGCGCTTTGCCTCGATGCTGGAAATGCGGAACGCCTTTGCCCGTGACTACGGTGAAGGCAAAGACAAAAAACAGAAGTGCGGCAACGACTAACAAAGCGCTGAAGCTCACCTCCTGTAATACGAACATCGCCAAGATAAAGAAGACGAGTTCCACCATAACAATCAGAAAACGGACGAGTGTTTTTACGGCTGTAGTTCCCATATTCTTCGATTTTTTGCTGCTCATAGCGGTCCCTTTACTAACGAAATCGGCCACCAGACATACGCCATAGCCTCCCCGGCCATAGGGTACCAGGAGGTGCATTACGGTCTGCAGCAACCGCTTCGTGCAGGGTTACGTTGCCCCGAGACTGGCCCTATCTGCCAATCCTGAGCGCAGCCTAGCCCGGATGTCTTAAAATCGAAAGCGCAAACGTCACCTCGCGGATTTCCCGAAGGCATTGATTTCAGTGTCAAAATAGGGGTGCTATCGGAGAAAAGTGGTGCCGCTGATAGGACTCGAACCTACGACCCCATCATTACGAATGACGTGCTCTACCAGCTGAGCTACAGCGGCACACCGGGGGTTCGTTTAAACGGTCGGCCGTAATCGTGCAAGGCGTAATCGGGTCGGGATCATTACTTGAGTTTCCAGCAAACCAAGCACTCGTAGTTCCGATTTCCCCATACCCGACATCCCTTCGGAAAATTGCGGTTCCCGGTTCGGTAAACTCGTCTCACCAGCGCGTGACAAAAGATGTCATCGGATTGCTCACCCCTTATTCTGTTGGCAGCCTGCCTTCGAAGGAGACGCAGATGACCCCGATTGCAAAACACAAACCTCTAGCGCTTGCCGCAGTCTTCGCACTAGCCGCAACGTTGACCCCCGCTGTCGCGCAAGCCGCTGAAACCCAGTCGCTGACAGTGGCTGGCGGATGTTTCTGGTGCGTTGAATCGGATTTCGAATCTGTTCCCGGCGTGCTCGAGGCTGTATCCGGTTATACCGGCGGCAAGTTGGACAACCCCACATACGATCAGGTCTCACGGGGCGGAACCGGCCATTACGAGGCCGTCGAAATCACGTTCGATCCGACGAAAGTATCGCGAGAAACGTTGCTGAACATGTTCTTCCGGTCGGTCGACCCGACCGATGCCGGGGGCCAGTTCTGCGACAGGGGAGAAAGTTATCGCACGGCGATATTCGTCTCTAATACAGGCGAAAAGGCGCAGGCTGAGCAGGCCAGGAAGGACGCTCAGAACGCGTTGGGGCAGGCGATCGTTACACCGATCCTGCAGCAATCGACCTTTTATCCGGCCGAAGCCTACCATCAGGACTACTACAAAGGTGACAAGCTGATCTTCACCCGCTTTGGCCCCAAACGTCAGCGCAATGCGTATAAGGCGTATCGCAAGGCCTGCGGGCGTGATGCCCGCGTCAAGGAGCTTTGGGGCACTGCCGCACCATTTGCGGCCGGTCACTGATCCAGTCGGGCCGCCTGCACCTCTTTCAGGTCCGGGATCACATCGGCTGTTCCGCGCCGCGTCACCATAAGGGCTGCGGCGCGCATGGCCTGTGAAATCGCCTGCGCCATCGGCAAACCCCGGTCCATCCCTGCCAGAACATATCCGGTAAAGGTATCGCCCGCGCCAGTGGTATCGACCGGGTCAACCTTGTGCGCTGGAAACTCCTGCACCGCCTGACCGCGCCGAATATACCGCGCACCCCCCGCTCCAAGCGTGACGATGACGTGTTCGACCGACAATTCTGAGGCCGCAAGGCCCGTACTCTGACGCAGTTGCTCGGCCTCGATCTCGTTCAGGATCAGAAAATCCAGATAGGGCTGAATGGCTTTGACCGCGTCTGCGTCAAACGGTGCGGCGGCATAGCAGACCACCAGCCCTCTCTCACGTCCCAGTTTTGCGGCATCAACCTGCGCGCTTGTTTCGTTCTGCATCACCAGCAGATCGCCCGATCGCGCCCCAGTCAAGGCTTGCGCCACCTGCTTTTGCTGAATTTCCTGATTGGCGCCCGGAAAAAGAATGATCTGGTTTTCCCCATCCGCATCAACCGAGATGATGGCATGGCCTGTCGGCACATCAACCTCGGAAATCTGGCGGGTATCCACGCCGTATTCCGTCAGCCGGTCCCGCGCCCAGCGCCCATCTGGCCCGATCGCGCCGATATGGCAGACATGCGATCCCGCCCGCGCCGCGGCAACAGACATATTCGCACCCTTGCCACCCAGAAACTTGTCCAGCGCCGAGGCGGCAAGCGTCTCACCCGGGCCGGGTAGATGCGGAACGGCATAGACCATATCCGCATTGATTGAGCCGAGGTTCCAGATCGTCATGGATCACCCGATATCGCAGGAGGCCAGAATGGCCATGTTAAGAATGTCATTCGCAGTCGAAACCGTCGAGCAAATCTGAATCGGCTTGTCGATCCCGGTCAGAATCGGGCCGATCACAGTTGCGCCACCCATCTCCTGCATCAGTTTGGTCGAAATACTGGCAGAATGGCGGGCCGGGACGATCAGGATGTTGGCCGGGCCGGTCAGACGTGAGAACGGATAGGCCTCCTGTTGATGCGCGTTCAGCGCGACATCCACGGTCATTTCGCCTTCGTATTCGAAATCGACGCGGCGCGCCTCAAGCACCTGCGGCGCTTTATAGAGCTTTTCTGTCCGTTCCGAAACCGGATAGCCAAAGGTCGAAAAGCTGACGAACGCCACACGCGGGTCCAGCCCCATATGGCGGGCAACAGCGGCGGCGCGTTCGGCAATCGTCGCCAGATCATTCTCATCCGGCCATTCATGCACCAGAGTGTCGCCGATCAGTACAATCCGCCCCTTGTGCAACAGTGCCGTAATTCCTGCCGCGCCATCCGCAGCACCTGCGTCAAACACATGGTTGATCTGGTCCAGAACATGCGCCGACTTGCGCGTCGCGCCTGTTACAAGACCATCCCCGTGCCCATGTGCCAGCATCAGGGCCGAAAACACATGCCGGTCCCGTGCGGCAAGACGATGAACGTCCTTGCCGTCAAAACCCCTGCGTTGCAGGCGTTTGTACAGGAAATCCTTGTAGGTCTGCAGATGCTGGGTGTTGGCCGCATTGACGACCTCAATCTCGCGCACGGCATCCGCCAGGCCGGCAGCTTCCAGTTTTTCCCTCACATCGTCGAGCCGACCCACAACCAGCGCTTTGCCGAACCCCGAGCGCTGATACATCACCGCAGCGCGCAGCACGCGGGGATCGTCACCTTCGGCAAAGATCATCCGGCTTTGCGCAGCACGCGCCCGGGCGTTCAGGCCGCGCAGGATACTGGCCGTCGGATCCATCCGCGATTTCAGGCTCAGCTCATAAGCCTCCATGTCAATGATCGGACGCCGCGCTGCCCCGGTGTCCATCCCAGCCTTTGCCACGGCTGGCGGAATGCGGTGAATCAGACGCGGGTCGAACGGTGTCGGGATGATGTAGTCGCGACCGAATGTCAGAGACTTGCCGTAGGCCATCGCCACCTCGTCCGGTACATCCTCGCGTGCCAGACGCGCCAGCGCGTGCGCGCAGGCAATCTTCATCTCGTCATTGATGGCGCGGGCGTGAATGTCCAGCGCCCCCCGGAACAGATAGGGGAAACCAAGCACGTTATTGACCTGATTGGGATAATCGCTGCGCCCGGTGGCAACGATGGCGTCGACACGCACCTCGTGCGCCTCTTCCGGCGTAATCTCGGGATCCGGGTTGGCCATGGCAAAAATCACCGGATTGTCGGCCATGCTGGCAACCATCTCCTGCGTCACGGCACCCTTGACCGAAACGCCAAGGAACACATCGGCACCCTTCATCGCATCCTCAAGCGAACGCAGGTCCGTCGTGATCGCATGGGCCGATTTCCACTGGTTCATGCCCTCGGTCCGGCCCTGATAGATCACACCTTTGGTGTCACAGACGATGCAATTCTCGTGCCGCGCGCCCATCGCCTTGAGAAGCTCGATACAGGCGATCCCCGCAGCACCTGCCCCATTCAGCACGATCTTCACATCCTCGATCTTTTTGCCCGAGATCTGAAGCGCGTTGATCAGCCCTGCCGCACAGATCACCGCTGTACCGTGCTGGTCATCGTGAAAGACGGGGATATCCATCTCTTCCTTCAGGCGCTGTTCGATGATGAAACATTCGGGCGCCTTGATGTCTTCAAGGTTGATGCCGCCGAATGTCGGCCCCATCAGCCGCACTGCGCGGCAAAACTCATCCGGGTCTTCAGTATCCAGTTCGATATCGATCGAGTTCACATCCGCGAACCGCTTGAACAGGACAGATTTCCCCTCCATCACGGGTTTCGAGCCCAGCGCGCCCAGATTGCCTAATCCCAGAACAGCTGTCCCGTTGGAAATCACGGCAACAAGGTTCCCCTTGTTGGTATAGTCATACGCCGTTTCGGGGGCTTCGGCGATTGCTTCACATGGAACAGCCACGCCGGGGCTGTAAGCCAGCGACAAATCCCGCTGTGTGGTCATGGGAACGGTGGCCTGCACCTCCCACTTGCCGGGGGTCGGTTCGATGTGAAAGGCCAGCGCCTCTTCTTTGGTGATTTTCGCTTTGGGCATGTGATGGGTCGTTTCTCTGCATCTTCGGGGCTTCCGCCTCATAGCGCAGGCAATCGCCCGCCTCAACGGGAATACGTTTTCATCTTTCACAGCAGAAGGGGGATTTGTAAGGTCGCGTCCGGAATACGCCAGAAGGGAGCCGCCTTGTCCACAGTCACGCCGATGATGGCGCAGTATCTCGAAATCAAAGAGGCCCACGCCGATGCCCTGCTGTTTTATCGCATGGGCGATTTCTATGAGATGTTTTTTCAGGATGCCGTCAACGCGGCCGAGGCGCTGGATATCGCCCTGACCAAACGTGGCAAACACAATGGCGACGACATTCCAATGTGCGGCGTGCCCGTCCATGCCGCCGAAGGTTACCTGCTGACGCTGATCCGCAAAGGGTTCCGCGTCGCTGTGTGCGAACAGATGGAAAGCCCGGCCGAGGCGAAGAAAAGAGGCTCTAAATCGGTGGTAAAGCGCGATGTCGTGCGTCTGGTGACACCCGGCACCCTGACCGAAGACGCCTTGCTTGAGGCCCGCCGCCACAACTTTCTGGCCGCTTACGCCGAGGTCCGGGATGAGGCCGCGCTGGCCTGGGCCGATATCTCAACCGGCGCGTTTCACGTGATGCCGCTGACCTCGGTGCGGCTCAGCCCTGAGCTGGCACGACTAGCCCCGTCCGAGCTGATCGTGGCCGATGGGTCCGAACAGGCGCTGCAGGAACCCGTCCGCGATCTGGGGATTTCACTGACGCCGATCGGACGCGCCAGTTTCGACAGCACCGCGGCGGAAAAACGCATCTGCGGCCTGTTTCACGTGGGCGCGCTGGATGCGTTCGGCACATTCGGACGCGCCGAGATTTCAGCGATGGGCGCGCTGATCGATTATCTGGAGATCACGCAAAAGGGCAAACCGCCCCTGCTGCAAACACCACTGAAAGAATCCGAAGACCGCATCGTACAGATCGACGCCGCCACACGGCGCAATCTGGAACTGACCCGGTCCTTGTCAGGGGGTCGCGCCGGATCGCTGTTGTCCGTGGTCGACCGCACCGTCACACCGGGCGGTGCGCGGTTGCTGGAACAACGTCTCTCAAGCCCATCGCGCAATCTGGATGTCATCCACGCCCGTCTGGACGCGGTATCCTTTGCGGCCGAAGACAGCCTGACCGCCTCGGACCTGCGCGAGACGCTGCGCAAAACCCCCGATCTGGATCGCGCCCTGTCCCGCCTGTCGCTGGAACGGGGCGGCCCCCGCGATCTGGCCGCCATCCGCAATGGGCTGGCCCAGGCCGCGACCATTGCTGAACTGTGCGAAAGCCGCGACTTGCCGGTCCAGTTGGCGACTGCTGTACAAAACCTGACCGGATTCGACGAACTGCTGGCCCTGCTGGACGAAGCCCTTGTTGCCGAACCCCCACTGCTGGCCCGTGATGGTGGCTTCATCGCACCCAGTTACGACGAAGAGCTGGACGAGGCCCGCACCCTGCGCGACGAAGGCCGCTCGGTCATCGCTGGTTTTCAACAGAAATACGCGGAACACACCGGCATCACGTCGCTGAAGATCAAGCACAACAACGTGCTGGGTTATTTCATCGAAACCACCGCCACCCATGCCGAAAAAATGCTGAACCCACCCTTCAGCGAAACCTACATTCACCGCCAGACCACGGCCAATCAGGTCCGGTTCACCACCGTTGAACTGTCCGAGATCGAAACCCGCATCCTGAATGCAGGCAATCTGGCATTGGAGATCGAAAAGCGGCTCTATCAAAGGCTTTCTGGCGAAATTCTGACCAAGGCCGCGCACTTGAATCAAGTCGCTCGTGGGTTGGCCGAACTGGATCTGACTACAGCGCTGGCCGATATCGCACGCGGAGAAAACTGGTGCCGTCCACAGGTCGACACGTCTCGCGCCTTCGACGTACAGGGCGGCAGACATCCGGTCGTCGAACACGCGCTGCGCCAACAAGGGGGCGACGCATTTATTGCCAATGACTGCGGCCTCAGCGCCGAAACAGGCGCGGCGATCTGGCTGCTGACCGGCCCCAACATGGCTGGTAAATCAACCTTTCTGCGCCAGAATGCACTAATTGCCCTACTGGCCCAGATGGGTAGCTATGTTCCGGCAGAACGGGCGCATGTCGGCATTGTCAGCCAGTTGTTCAGTCGTGTCGGAGCCTCGGACGACCTTGCGCGCGGGCGCTCGACCTTCATGGTCGAAATGGTCGAAACCGCCGCCATTCTCAATCAGGCGGATGACCGCGCTCTGGTCATCCTTGATGAAATCGGGCGCGGCACGGCCACTTATGATGGCCTCTCCATCGCCTGGGCGACGCTTGAACATCTGCACGCCTCGAATAAATGCCGCGCCCTGTTTGCCACACACTATCACGAACTCACCGCTCTGGCCGGGAAACTGAAAGGCGTCGACAACGCCACCGTCGCGGTCAAAGAGTGGGAAGGTGAGGTGATTTTCCTGCATGAAGTCCACAAAGGCGCTGCCGACCGATCCTACGGTGTGCAGGTCGCGCAACTTGCCGGCCTGCCGACATCCGTCGTCGAACGCGCCCGCGTTGTATTGGACCAGTTGGAGAAAACCGAACGAGAAGGCGGCAAGCAAAAGGCCCTAATCGACGATCTGCCCCTGTTCACGGCCGCGCCCCCGCCGCCACCTGCGCCCAAAGCTTCACCCGTAACAGACATGCTCAATGACATTCTGCCGGATGAACTCACCCCGCGCGAGGCGCTGGACCTGATCTACAAACTGAAAGAGGCGGCCAACACCTGACCGCCCCTTCATCTTTTCAAAAATACTCTCGCCGAAGGCTTGGCCTCTACGAGGCCAATCAGCTCGCAGGCGTCGAAGACACCCCAACCTGTGCTGGACGCAGCAACCGGTCGTGCAGCATGAACCCCTCGGCCGAGACCTGAATGATGTCCCCTGCCCGGGTTCCCGGCACCGGCGCTTCGAACATCGCTTCATGTACTTTTGGGTCGAACCGGTCGCCAACCTCGGGCGTGATCACCTCAATCCCGTGTTTCTGGAACACGTCCTTCAGGGCACGCATGGTCAGCTCGACACCTTCGATCAGACCGGCAGCCACTTCTTTCTGCTCATCGGTCGCCGCCTCAAGCGCGCGCTTCATGTTGTCGTAAACCGGCAGCATGTCGCGCGCCAGTTTTGAACCACCATACTGTTCCGCATCTCGGCGCGCCTTGTCGCCACGTTTGCGCGCGTTTTCCGCATCCGCCAGCGCGCGCATGAACTTGTCCTTGAACTCGTCACGTTCCGCGCGCAGCGCATCAATTTCCAGCGCCTCTTCACTGATCTCCGCAAATTCCTCGGCCAGTTCTTCCGCTTCAGCGGTTGCGATATCGTCCAGAAAATCTTCGTTCTTGGGCTCTGCCATCTCTTACCCTCTAGCTCCGGTCGGATATCAGCTTGCCGACCAGTTGCGCCGTATAATCCACGATCGGCACGATCCGTCCATAATTCAGTCGCGTGGGCCCGATGACCCCGACCGCACCGATTATCTTTCGATCAGCGTTCATATATGGAGACACCACCAAAGAGGAACCCGAAAGTGAGAAAAGTTTGTTCTCAGAGCCGATAAAAATGCGCACACCTTCGCCTTCTTCGGTCAATTCCAGAAATTCCGCGATATCCCGCTTGCGTTCCAGATCGTCAAACAGTGTTCGGATCCGGTCCAGTTCCCCTGCTTCGCCCGGTTCACCTAACAGATTCGCCCGCCCCCGGACGATCAATCTGGCCGAGTCGGTCCCGTCGCCCTCCCACACGGCCATGCCACTGTCGACCATCTCACGCGCCAAAACGTCAATTTCCTGCTTGCGCGATGCGATCTGGCTTTGCATCTGGCGACGCACTTCGCTCAGCGTCCGCCCCTCGATCAGAGCGTTCAGAAAATTCGCCGCCTCGCGCATCGAACTTGGCGTCTGCCCCGGAGGGGGTGTGAACAGGCGGTTTTCAACCTGCCCATCCGAAAAGACCAGAACCACAAGCGCGCGATCATGGGCCAGTGAGACGAACTCGATATGTTTGATTTCGGACTCATGCTTGGGGGTCAAAACCAGCGACGCCCCATGCGTCACGTGTGACAATGCCGACCCGACCCGGTCCAGCATTCCGCCCACATCCCCTGCGTTAGAGCCTAATGTTTCGTCCAGCTTCTGCCGGTCATCAGCCCCCAGATCACCCACTTCCAGCAAGCCATCCACGAACATCCGCAATCCCTGCTGCGTCGGAATCCGGCCGGCACTGACATGAGGGCTGTCGAGCAGACCCAGAAACTCCAGATCTTGCATCACGTTGCGCACGGTCGCGGCACTGACCTTTTCCGACAGAGTGCGTGTAAGGGTTCGGCTGCCGACGGGTTCGCCGCTGTCCAGATAACTCTCGACGATCAGCCGGAACACCTCGCGCGACCGGTCATTCATCTCGTCCAGAATTTTACTTGCTTCGCTCATCGGCGTTCCCTTGCTGGACCGTCATTAAATCGCAGGCAATTGAAAGGTCAATCGGGGTTGCATCGTAACGCCGCGGGGCGTTATCCCCAACCCAGCAAACAAAGGATTTTCCATGCGACCCTCAGGACGAGATTTAAGCGAAATGCGCGCCGTTTCAATCGAAACGGGGTTCACCAAACATGCCGAAGGTTCCTGCCTGATCAAGATGGGCGACACCCATGTTCTGTGCACCGCCACGATCGAAGATCGCGTGCCCCCCTTTATCAAGGGTTCAGGTCTGGGTTGGGTCACCGCGGAATACGGCATGCTGCCCCGCGCCACCAACACCCGGATGCGGCGTGAAGCAGCAAGCGGCAAGCAAGGTGGACGAACCGTCGAAATTCAGCGCCTGATCGGCCGTGCCCTGCGCGCGGGCGTAGACCGGGTTGCACTGGGCGAACGTCAGATCACCGTAGACTGTGATGTGATTCAGGCCGACGGCGGCACCCGCTGCGCGTCGATCACCGGCGGTTGGGTTGCGCTGCGTCTGGCGGTGAACAAGCTGATGAAAGCCGGCGATGTGATTTCCGATCCATTGGTCGATCCCGTGGCCGCCGTGTCCTGCGGTATCTACGCGGGTCAACCGGTGCTGGATCTCGACTACCCCGAAGACAGCGAGGCGGGCGTCGACGGTAATTTCATCATGACCGGATCGGGCAAACTGATCGAGGTACAGATGAGCGCCGAAGGCTCGGTCTTTAGCCGCGCACAGATGGATCAGCTGATGGATCTGGCGGAAATAGGCGTGGGCGAACTGGCCGCAGCCCAAAAGGCCGCCACCGCATGACACGCAAGTTCGACGGTGACAGGCTGCTGGTAGCCACCCACAACAAGGGCAAATTGGAGGAGATGGCCCATCTCCTCGAACCCTTTGGCGTGACTGTTGTCGGCGCGGGAGAGATGGACCTGCCTGAACCGGAAGAAACCGAAGATACTTTCGTCGGCAACGCCCGGATCAAGGCCCACGCCGCCGCCCAGGCCACCGGCCTGCCTGCACTGTCGGACGATTCCGGCATCACCATCGATGCGTTGAACGGAGCGCCGGGGGTCTATACCGCCGATTGGGCCGAAACCGGCAATGGCCGCGATTTCCTGATGGCGATGACCCGTGCGCATGACGAGTTGGAGGCAAAAAACGCCGCCCATCCGCGTACCGCACAATTCCGTTGTACGCTGGTTCTGGCCTGGCCCGATGGTCATGACGAAGTGTTCGAAGGCATCGCCCCCGGTCATCTGGTCTGGCCGATCCGCGGCAAGGATGGTTTCGGCTATGATCCGATGTTTGTCCCGGACGGCCATGACATTACCTTTGCCGAGATGGATCGTTGGGAAAAGAACAAGATCAGCCATCGCGGTCGCGCAGTGGAGATGTTCGTGAAAGGCTGTTTTGGCGGATGATTGGCGCAACGGGGGCTTTGGCCTGTATGTGCATTGGCCTTTTTGCGAGGCCAAATGCCCCTATTGCGACTTTAACAGCCATGTATCAAAAAATATTGATCAAAAACAATGGCTTGATGCATATCTAAGCGAATTAAAGCGGTCTGCGGCCGAAACGCCTGACCGCGTCCTGAACACGATCTTCTTTGGTGGTGGCACGCCTTCCCTGATGGCGCCCGAAACCGTCGCCGCGGTAATTGATGAAGCCCGTGCCCTCTGGCGACCCGCCAATGACATGGAGATCACGCTTGAGGCCAATCCCGGCTCGGTCGAAGCGGGCCGGTTTGCCGCTTATCGAGACGCTGGTGTGAACCGTATCTCAATGGGTGTGCAGGCCCTGAACGACGAAGACTTGCGACGCCTTGGGCGCATTCACACCGTCGCCGAGGCCCGATCAGCCTTCGATATCGCCAGAAACTGCTTTGATCGCGTCAGTTTCGATCTGATTTATGCGCGGCAACACCAAACACTCGAAACCTGGCGCGCGGAACTGACCGAGGCGTTGTCCATGGCGGTTGACCATCTGTCACTTTACCAGCTGACCATTGAAGAAGGCACGGCCTTTGGTGATCGCTATGCCATCGGCAAACTGCGTGGCCTGCCCGAAGATGACAGCGCCGCCGACATGTATCTAGCCACGCAAGAGATTTGCGAGGCGCATGGCCTGCCCGCTTATGAGGTTTCGAACCATGCCCGCCCGGGGGCCGAGTCGCAACACAACCTGATCTATTGGCGATACGGGGATTATGTCGGTATCGGTCCCGGTGCGCATGGGCGGATAACGGTTGGCGGTCGGAAGCTGGCCACGGAAACCTATTTGTCCCCGAATGCCTGGCTCAACGCGGCAAACAGCGGCGGCGGGGAAAAGCAACGAGACGTGCTTTCGCGGCAAGATCAGGCAAATGAATACCTCATGATGTGTTTGCGGATCATTGAGGGGCTAAATATTGACAGATTCAATGCATTGTCAGACTATCCGCTACCGCAGGACAAGCTGAACGATCTGATCGAGTTTGGCATGGTAGACCAAACAGACGGACAACTGATCGCCACCAAAGATGGGCGTGCCGTGCTGAATGCCGTGATTCGAGAATTATTGGGGTAGAGGATGCAGTACATTTGGGCCGCCTTAGGTCTGATCAGTGTTGGGCTTGCCGTGATTGGGATTGCCCTACCCCTATTACCGACAGTGCCCTTTCTGCTTTTGGCGGCGTTCTTCTTTGCCCGCTCCTCATCACGATTGCACAATTGGCTGATTTCTCACCGAACCTTTGGTCCCATGATTTTGGATTGGCAAAGCTCCGGAGCCATTCGACCGGCCGCAAAAAAGGCGGCCACCGTCTCGGTCGCCGCCGTGTTTGGCCTGTCTTTTTTGCTAGCCTTGCCGTCACACGTTCTGATCATTCAGGCCGTGGTTCTGTCCGCAGTGATGATCTTTATCTGGACACGCCCTAACGGCTGAGCTTTGCGCACAGATCGTCCAGCTGATCCAGGTTTTCATAAGTCAGAACCACCTGCCCAGTTTCCGTTCCGGCCTTGTGGTTGATCGAAACCTTCATCGCCAGAATGGCCGACAAATCCTTTTCCAAGGCACGCGTGTCTGCATCCTTATCCGTGCCTGCACTTTTCGCGCGCGTCGGAGATTTCTCAGTATCGCCCTGAAGCTGCTTTTTGACCAAAGCCTCGGTCGCCCGCACCGACAACCCGTCCCGAACCACGATTTTGGCCAGTTCCGACGGGTTTTCAGCAGTAATCAATGCCCGTGCATGCCCTGCCGACAGCTTTCCTTCGATCACCAACGCCTGAACATCCATTGGCAAGGACAGCAAACGCAGCAGGTTGGCAATGTGGCTGCGGCTTTTCCCAAGGGCCTCGGCCAGCTTTTCCTGCGTGTGGCCAAACCGATCCATCAGTTGTTTGTACCCGGCGGCCTCTTCAACCGCATTCAGGTCTGCGCGCTGAATGTTCTCGATAATCGCAACTTCAAGGACCTCGGTGTCATCAAACTCGCGCACGATAACCGGGATTTCGTGCAACTGCGCCATTTGCGCCGCCCGCCAGCGGCGCTCACCCGCAACGATTTCATATTCTCCACCGTTCAGCGGACGAACAATCAGGGGCTGGATGATCCCCTTTTCCTTGACCGACGCTGCCAGCTCGTCCAACTGCCCCTGCGAAAACGTCCGGCGTGGCTGATTTGGGTTGGCGCGCAGCTTTTCGATTGGCACTTCCATGTCCGGGCGGCGCGGCAAGGTCGCAACGGCACCTTCGACATCATGGGTGACATCCGCCATCAAGGCGGACAATCCGCGCCCCAGCCCTCTGGATTTTCCCTTTTTGACGTTCACTGTGCCCTCCTGACCGCCGTTCAAGCAGCAATTCTGTTGTGTTTTTGCATGACCTCGCGCGCCAGATGTCGATAGGCCATAGCCCCAAGCGAACCCGAGTCATACTGCAACACCGGAAGCGCAAATGACGGCGCTTCGCTGACCCTGACATTTCTTGGTATCTTGGTTTTAAACACCATCCCGCCCAGATTGTCACGCGCATCCTTTTCCACCTGACGGGACAAGTTGTTGCGGTTGTCGTACATGGTCAACACAACACCTTCGATTCTCAGGTTCGGATTCGCAGTCTGCCGAACCTCGCGAACAGTCAACATAAGCTGGGACAAACCCTCCAACGCGAAGAATTCGCTTTGGAGCGGAATAAGCACCGAATGTGCAGCCACCATTGCATTTACAGTCAGCAAATTCAGCGACGGAGGGCAATCGATAAGGACATAATCGAACTCATACCCGTCAATCGCGGTTTGTCGCAGTGCATCATGCAAAAGGTAGCTGCGTTTTTCGTTTGAAATCAGTTCAATATCCGCAGAACTCAGATCGACGGTCGCGGGAACAATGTACAAACCACCGATCTCGGTTTCCTGAACGACCGCCTCCAACGGTGCATCGTCCAAAATCAGATCATAAGTGGTCCAATCTCGGTCCTCGACCCCCAATCCGGTCGATGCGTTGCCCTGAGGGTCCAGATCCACCACCAGAACCCTGCAGTTTGCTTCAGCGAGGCCCGCTGCCAGGTTGATCGCTGTCGTGGTTTTTCCAACTCCGCCCTTTTGATTGGCAACCGCTATGATCCGGGGCCCAACAGGACGAGACAAATCAACCACGTGTGACTCCTTTTATTTTCAGGATAACTGCCTGAGGTTCAGTCAAACTTGTAATCGGCTCAGCATCGAATTTCCATTCCTTGCGAGCCTCTGCCAGTTCTTTTTTCCACGTGGCGCCTTTTGGAAACAGCGCCGTGCCGCCTGCCCCCAAATGCCTATGACAAAAAGATAGCAAAACTGTCAGATCCGCCAGCGCCCGAGCTGACAAAATATCCGCATTCAACGGATCAACTGCCTCGATCCTCTTCGAAATCACCCGGCAAGACGCGCCACATTCACGGGCGGCATTGCGTAGAAATGCCGATTTACGCTGATCGCTTTCCACCAGCGTAAATTCCATTCCCGGTGCTTCCTCTGTTGCCAATATCGCGCAAATTATCCCGGGAAACCCGCCCCCGCTCCCCAGATCCACCCAGTTTTGGGAGGAAGAGGTGCACCGAAAAACCTGCACAGAATCAACAATATGCCGGGTCCATACATCCTTCAGACTGTTTTTCGAAACCAGATTGATCTTTGGATTCCACCGCTGCAAAAGATCTACGAATACCGCCAGGCGCTCTTGTGTTTCACGTGAAACATTCAGCTCAGAGAGCATCTGCCCGTGTTCAGGACTCATGCCTTCATGGCTTTCTGTTTACGGCGCAGCTTTGCCAAAACCAACGTCAATGCGGCGGGAGTCACACCTTCTACACGGCTGGCTTGCGCAATATTGGCAGGTTTCGCCTCTGACAGCTTCTGCTTCATTTCAGCGGACAACCCGTCCAAAGCAAAATAGTCAAAATCCCTGGGGATTTCATGCGCCTCATCGCGCTTCATCGCTTCTACGTCGCGCTGCTGACGCGCAATATAGTTGGCGTACAAAGCATCCCTTTCGATCTGACGGCGGGTGTCGCCATCGACCTCTTTCAATCCTTCAACCAACGGCAATAACTGTTCAAAAGTCACGTGAGGGAAGGCCAGTATGGCCATTCCGTCCCGCCGGTTTCCATCCTGATTGACTTCAATCCCTGCTGACAAAACCTCACGTGGTGTATAAGTACGCTTGGTCAACGCCGACCTCACGGTTTCCAGCTTCTCCAGTTTTTTCTGAAATACTGTCCGCCTAATATCCCCCACACATCCAACATCGATTCCAATCGGAGTAAGCCGCTGATCAGCATTGTCCGCCCTCAGCGAAAGCCTGAATTCAGCGCGTGATGTAAACATTCGATAGGGTTCGGCCACACCACGGGTAGTAAGATCGTCAATCATAACCCCAATATAACTGTTTGAACGGGTGAAGTTCAGGCGATCCCTACCCAACACTTCCAACGCGGCATTAAGCCCGGCAACCAAACCTTGTGCCGCCGCCTCTTCGTATCCAGTTGTACCGTTGATCTGCCCCGCCAGGTACAGGCCGGACACTTCAGGCAGGGAAAGCTGAGCGGTCAGGACCCGCGGATCGACATAGTCATATTCGATGGCATAGCCCGGTTGCAGAATCGTGGCGTTCTCCAGCCCTTTGATTGAACGTACGTATTCTTCTTGAATATCTTCGGGCAAAGACGTGGAAATACCGTTTGGATAGATCGTATGATCTGAAACGCCTTCAGGCTCCAAAAAGATCTGATGCGAGTCCTTATCCGCAAAGCGAACAATCTTGTCCTCGATCGAGGGGCAATACCTCGGACCGACCCCGTCGATGTGCCCCCCGTACATTGCAGAGCGGGACAGGTTTTTTTCAATGATTTCATGGGTCCGCGCATTTGTATGCGTGATACCACAGGCAATCTGGGGGGCAATTACCTGATTGGAAAGAAAGGAGAATAAGGTAGGATCCTCATCACCATCCTGCCGTTCCAGATCAGACCAGTCGATTGTACGCCCATCCAAACGCGGGGGTGTTCCGGTTTTCAATCTGGCCAAAGGCAGATCAAAACTATCCAGACGCTCAGCTAGCCGGACGGATGGCCGATCACCCATACGCCCACCGGGTCGCGAAACATCACCGATATGAATGACACCCCGTAGAAAGGTCCCCGAAGTCAGGATCACCGTTTTGGTTGGGACAATCGAACCGTCTGCCAGTTCTACTCCGGTAATTCGATGGTTTTCGATAAGGAAATCGACAACTTCGCCTTCAACAACCGTCAGGTTTTCCCGCCCCACCGTTTCGCGCTTCATGGCTGCGCGATACAAGGCACGATCAGCTTGCGCCCGTGGTCCCTGCACGGCCGGGCCCTTTCGCTTGTTCAGCAGACGAAACTGAATCCCCGCCTGATCCGCGACACGCCCCATGACACCGTCCAATGCGTCGATCTCGCGAACAAGGTGCCCCTTGCCCAACCCGCCAATTGCCGGATTGCAGGACATGACGCCGATATCATTTTCCGACAGCGTTACCAAAGCCGTGTTCACGCCCATGCGTGCAGCCGCATGGGCAGCTTCGGTTCCGGCATGGCCCGCACCAACAACGACAACATCGAATTGTGAATGTTTCACGTGAAACACTCCTTACTTACCAAGGCAGAAACTGGCGAAAATCTCGTCCAGTAGATTTTCAACATCTATTCTGCCGACCAGTGATTCCAGGGCACGAATGGCGGTTCGCATCTCTTCAGCTGCGATATCATACAAATCATCACCCGATTCCAGAACCTCCAAGGCAGCGCCAAGCGCAGAATACGCCTTGTTCATAGCGACACGATGCCGTTCCCGCGTTGCAATACCAGAACTTGTGGCCCGGTCTGATAGCACACGCGATATCTGGGAAATCAACCGATCAATTCCCTGACCCGTCTTCCCTGAAATTCCGACATCACCAGTTCCGCGGGTATCGGATTTTGGCAGAACGTGAATATCACCGGATTGCATCGGAATACCAAGATCATCGGGAGCGTCTGTCAGGAACACCCTCAAATCAGCTGATTCAGCCCGCCTGCGCGCCAAGGCAATTCCCAAGCCTTCAACATGATCATCAGTGTCCCGCAATCCTGCCGTATCCAGCAGGGTGACCGGTAGCCCGGCGAGATCCATTCTGACTTCGATAACGTCCCGCGTCGTTCCGGCGTATTCCGAGGTTATGGCAGCTTCCCGCCCCGCCAGCGCATTCAGCAAGGTGGATTTTCCCGCATTTGGCGGACCGACGATCGCCACTTCGAACCCGGTGCGGATGCGTTCGGCAATTGTGACACCCTTTGCTTCCCGCTCCAGCTCTGCCATGACCTCGGTCACAAGGTCGCGCACTTCAGGGGTTACGTCCGTAGGCACATCCTCATCGGCAAAGTCGATCACCGCCTCGAGCAAGGATGCCGCCCGGATCAGCTTGCGCCGCCATCCTTCGGCCAGTTGCCCCAACTCTCCGGCCAGTATGGTCTGGGCCTGCCTGCGTTGCACTTCGGTTTCGGCGTCGATCAGATCAGCCAGCCCTTCGACTTGCGCCAGGTCCATTTTACCGTTTTCCAATGCCCGCCTGGTGAACTCACCGGGTTCAGCCATGCGTAGGCCTTCAATCTCGGACAAACATCGCAGAATTGCGTTTATCGAGGCCGTGCTGCCATGAACCTGCAACTCGGCAACATCTTCGCCGGTGAAGCTGGCCGGGGCCTGAAAGGTCAGAACCAGCCCGTCATCCAGCCGCGCGTCATCGGACGCAAACAGACTGCGCACACGCATCCCGCGCGCCGGAAGGCTGCCACCGGTCAATGCACCCGCTGCGGAAATTGCCTGAGGACCAGAGAGGCGGATGACCGCCACCCCGGCTTTGCCTTGTGCGCTGGCCAAGGCGAATATCGTGTCCATTCGAAGGCCTCGCGTCGTTTAAGACCTGTGTCAGGTGTTCATCGAATCGAAGAACTCACCGTTTGTCTTGGTCTGTTTCAACTTCGACAACAGGAACTCGATCGCATCGGTTGTTCCCATCGGGTTGAGGATGCGGCGCAGGACAAAGGTCTTGGCCAGATCGCCCTTATCGACCAACAGGTCCTCTTTCCGTGTGCCGGACTTGAGGATGTCGATAGCCGGGAACACGCGCTTGTCCGCGATCTTGCGATCCAGAACGATTTCCGAGTTACCGGTGCCCTTGAATTCTTCAAAGATCACTTCGTCCATCCTGCTGCCGGTGTCGATCAGCGCTGTGGCGATGATGGTCAGCGACCCGCCCTCTTCGATGTTCCGGGCAGCACCAAAGAACCGCTTTGGCCGCTGCAGCGCATTCGCATCCACACCACCGGTCAGAACTTTACCCGAGGATGGCACCACGGTGTTAAACGCCCTACCAAGTCTTGTGATCGAGTCGAGAAGAATAACAACATCTCGTTTATGCTCGACCAGCCGCTTGGCTTTTTCGATGACCATCTCGGACACGGCCACGTGGCGGGTTGCCGGTTCGTCAAAGGTCGAGGATACAACCTCACCCTTCACCGAGCGCTGCATGTCGGTAACCTCTTCCGGGCGTTCGTCGATCAGCAGGACGATCAGATAACACTCAGGATGGTTCTGTTCGATCGAATGCGCGATGTTCTGCAGGATTACTGTTTTACCGGTCCGCGGTGGCGCCACGATCAGCGAACGCTGACCCTTACCGATGGGGGCCACCAGGTCGATCACACGGGCCGACTTGTCCTTGATGGTGGGATCCTCGATCTCCATCTTCAGCCGCTCGTCGGGATACAGCGGCGTCAGGTTGTCGAACAGGATCTTGTGTTTGGCCTTTTCGGGGTTCTCAAAGTTGATCTTGGTGACTTTGGTCAGGGCAAAGTAACGCTCGTTATCGTCGGGTGCCTTGATTTCACCTTCGACCGTATCCCCGGTGCGCAGCGAATGCTGACGGATCATGTCAGGCGACACATAGATGTCGTCCGGACCCGGCAGATAGTTCGCCTCAGGCGACCGTAGAAAGCCGAAACCATCCTGCAGGACCTCCAGCACCCCGTCACCGCCAACGACCCATCCTTCGTCCGCACGTTCGCGCAGAATCTGGAACATCATTTCGCCCTTACGCATGGTCGAGGCGTTTTCGATCTCCAGCTCTTCGGCCATCGCCAGAAGGTCTTTGGGGCTTTTTGCCTTGAGGTCGGCAAGATTCAGGGATTCAGTTGTCATGATGATACGGACCTTGGCCACATCAGTTGCGGCTCAGAGTTGGATTTCAAACAGGAAAGAGACGCCACCCGGACGGGCGCGTTTTGACCTACATAGGCTGACTGCCGTCCGGAGTCAAACCTGCTTCAGAATTTCAAAACCACGGCAAGCACGATCACCACCATCAGAACGGTGGGAACCTCGTTCATCATGCGGTACTGACGCCCTGTCAGGGTGTTTCGCCCTTCTGCGAAATCCCTGCGTCGCGCCAGCAGCCAGTGATGAAACCACGTCATGCCGATCACCGCTGCGCCCTTGGCCCAGGGCCAGGCCCAGTCCCAGCCGACAACGCCGGGGGTAAAGACCATGATCAGCCCGCAGGCCCATGTCACAATCATCGCTGGGCGCATGATGACACGCAACAGCTTGTCTTCCATCTCAAGGAAGATTTTCGATGCACCGTCAACTTCCTGAGCCTGTTCGACGTGATAGACGAAAAGCCGGGGCAGGTAGAACAGGCCAGCCATCCAGGAAATGACAGCCATGATGTGAAACGATTTCACCCATGGGTACAGTGTGTAAAGCAGATCGGTCATTCCGGCTCCGGGCGTTGGACGGGTCATCCCTAATAAAAAAGAAAGAAAAGAAAAAGGATGATGGTTTTGTAGTGTGAACAAAAACCGTGGATTACTTTTTTACCCCTCAGTTTTCCCCAGGTGGAAAGGAAAGTTCCGGGGCATACGGAATGTTTCCCAGAAACCTGATTAATGGAATAATATCAAATATTTACCTGAACACGAAAGGGTATCAATCTGGGGATAACTACAGGATGGTTACGGAATATCCCGGTTATCCTGATCAGGCCACTTATCCTTGTCCCGGCTGGACAGAGTTCGGGCGACTCAGGGAAGTTTCGGGCGAAATTCGCGGGGTTGCGTGTCAACCGGAAACCCATACAAACCGTTCAGGAACGTTCAACGATTTGCCCACGGGGTTTTCCACATGTCTGTCCCCCTTATCCTTGCATCAGGCTCAGCGATCCGCGCGCAGTTGCTGGAAAATGCGGGTGTTCCATTTGCTGTCCAGATTCCGCGTGTCGACGAAGATACGGTGAAACGCGCCCTTCTGGCCGAGGACGCACCGCCCCGCGATATTGCCGATGCGCTGGCCGAGCTGAAGGCGCGCAGGATCAGCGACAAGAACCCCGGTGCAATGGTTTTGGGCTGCGATCAGGTTCTGGACTTTGACGGTCAGCTTCTGTCGAAGTCTCAATCGCCCGACGAGGCGCTGGCGCAGCTGAAAAAGATGCGCGGCAAGCGGCACATGTTGTTGTCGGCAGCCGTGATCTATCAAAACGGCGAACCGGTGTGGCGGCACGTCGGGCAGGTGCGGTTGCGGATGCGCGCCAGTTCGGACGCTTATCTGAAATCTTATGTGGCGCGAAACTGGGACAGCATCCGCCACGCGGTGGGTGCCTACAAGCTCGAGGAAGAAGGCGTGCGCCTGTTCGCCACCATTGACGGCGACTATTTTAACGTTTTGGGTATGCCCCTGCTGGAGCTTCTCAATTTTCTGGCGTTGCGAGGGGTGATCGAACAATGACCGACAAGCGGATTCCACTGGCCGGGGTGATCGGGCATCCCATTGCGCATTCCAGATCGCCAAAGCTGCATGGTCACTGGCTCAGAACTTATGATCTGCCGGGGCATTATGTTCCGATGGACGTCGCGCCCGCCGATCTGGAACAGGTGTTGCGCGCATTGCCCAAGACCGGTTTCGTGGGTGCCAACATCACCGTTCCGCATAAAGAGGCCGCACTGCGTCTGGCCGATCATGTCTCGGACAGCGCATCGGTGATCGGGGCGGCAAATACCCTGACTTTCCGCACGGACGGAACCATTCATGCGGACAATACGGATGGCTATGGTTTCATGGAAAACCTGCGCGCAGGTGCGCCCGACTGGAACCCGCAGGATGGGCCGGCCGTCGTGTTTGGCGCGGGCGGTGCGGCCCGCGCGGTGATTGCCGCCCTGTCCGATGCAGGCGTCCCCGAGATTATGCTGACCAATCGCACCCGCAGCAGGGCCGATCATCTGAAAGAGGAATTCGGTCAACGGATCACCGTAGTTGACTGGGTTCAGGCGGGAAATGTTATCGAAGGGTCCGAGCTGGTGGTAAACACCACCTCGCTTGGCATGACTGGCCAGCCCGAACTGCGTGTCCCTCTGGACGGTCTCCAGCCGGGTACAGTTGTAACTGATCTGGTCTATGCTCCTCTGCAAACCCACCTGCTGCATGAGGCGGAAAAGGCAGGATGTACCACCGTCGACGGTCTGGGCATGTTGCTGCATCAGGCAGTTCCGGGTTTTGAGCGCTGGTTCGGTCAGCGCCCCGAGGTGGATGAGGCAACCCGCACGGCGGCCCTGGCATGAGTTTTCTGCTTGGTCTGACCGGCTCGATCGGCATGGGAAAAAGCACCACAGCGCAGATGTTCGTCCAGGAAGGCTGCGCGTTGTGGGATGCGGATGCAGCCGTACATAGACTCTATTCAAAGGGCGGAGCGGCGGTTGAGCCAATGCGCGCGGTCTTTCCGCAGGCTATTGTCAACGGTGCCGTCAGCCGCGACGCACTAAAACGGATCATCTCGGAAACCCCCGAAACTCTGAAACGCATTGAGGGCATTGTTCATCCGCTGGTGGCTATGGATCGTGCGCAATTCCGTCAGGATGCGGACGCCGACATTCTGGTTTTTGACATTCCACTGCTGTTTGAAACCGGCGGCGAGGCTGCGATGGACGCGGTTGCTTGCGTGTCCGTCCCCGCCGAAGTTCAGAAAGACCGCGTGATGGCGCGCGGAACCATGACGGCAGAGCAGTTCGAACAGATCCGTTCCAAACAGATGCCCAACGATGAAAAATGCGCCCGTTCGGATTTCGTGATTGTCACGGACACTCTGGACCATGCGCGCGCGCAGGTGCAGGATATCGTCAGGCAGATACGGGCAGGGCTGACACATGCGTGAGATCGTTCTCGACACCGAAACCACCGGCTTTGATCCGGAAAGCGGCGACCGGATCGTTGAAATCGGCGCGGTTGAGCTGTGGAACCACGTGGCCACGGGCGAAACCTATCACGTCTACATCAATCCCGAACGGTCGATGCCCGAAGAGGCGTTTGGCGTTCACGGCATCGGTCCCGACCTGCTGGACCCCCCGCGCCCGCCGGAATCGGGGCAGATCACGCTTAGGGACAAGCCGGTCTTTGCAAAGGTTGGGCAGGAGTTCCGCGATTTCGTGGGCGACGCCAAGCTGGTGATCCACAACGCGTCCTTCGATATGAAATTCCTGAACGCCGAACTGGGTTGGATGAATGTGCCCCTGATCCCGATGGATCAGGCTATCGACACGCTGGCCATCGCGCGCAAACGGTTTCCGGGCTCGCCCGCATCGCTGGATGCTTTGTGCCGCCGGTTCGGCATCGACAACTCTAACCGTGTTTTGCACGGCGCGTTGCTAGACTCGGAAATTCTGGCTGAGGTCTATCTGGAACTGATCGGCGGGCGTCAGCCCGACTTTGGGCTGGCGACATCCGCGGCCTCGATGGGTTCCGGCGGGGCCGGAGACTGGCGCCCCACCCCGCGCGCAACGCCGTTACCCTCGCGGATCACCGAGGACGAGCGCGCCGCGCATGAAACTTTTGTCGGGAAATTGGGCGAAAACGCCCTGTGGAACCGCGCCTGACCGATATCAGGCGCGGATTATCTGATCAGGCTTCGGATTTCTGCGCCTGTTCGGCCTGACGGCGCATCAGCTCGTTGCGATACAGCGCAACAAAGTCGATGTTGTCCAGGTTGACCGGCGGATACCCACCATCGCGGGTCACGTCGCTGACGATGCGGCGCAGGAACGGGAACAGCATGCGTGGGCATTCGATCAGAAGGAATGGATGCATTTGATCCTCGGGCACACCCTCGACGTGGAACAGCCCGCAATAGTCGACCTCGAACAGGAACAGAACGTCTTCCATGCCTTTGGCCTTGGATTTGACGCTCAGCTTGATCGAAACTTCATACTGATGCTCGGTTGGCCGTTTCTTGGCGTCCAGATTTACCTGAACGGCGACCTCGGGCTGTATATCGCCCGATACACCTTTCTGCGCCATTACGTTTTCAAAGGACATGTCGCGGATGAACTGCCCCAGAACACGCATCTGAACCTGTGGTGCCTGTTCGGCCGCGGCGTTTCCTGCGGCGCTTTCTTCGGTCATGGAACTACTCCAAAAATGAAATTCGCCACTGCTTAGCAACTTGCGCGCGGCACCTCAATGCCGGTGCGGGCCTTCGACCCATTTCGAGGGTCCGGACGATTCTCTTTTAGGCTGTACTTCGGTGAATTCGCCGTCGATCGTGTCACCCTGACCAAACGGATCCTGCCCGGATCTGAAATTGGTCCGGGTTCCCATCTGGAAATGGGAAACGGTAACTTTCGACTGAACGTAGCGGAACACGCCCACCCGGACGGCGGGGATCAGTAATGCAAACCCGATGGCGTCGGTGAAAAACCCCGGCGTCAGCAGCAGAACACCCGACAGCAGGATCATCGCGCCATGGGCCAACGGCTCGGTCGGGTCGTCCAGTTCGGCAAACGAACGCTGCAGCTGTCCAAGCGCCATGCGACCTTGTGTCCGGACCAGAACCGTGCCCATTACGGCCGTCAGAACGACGATGGCAAGGGTCGGCCACAGCCCAATCAGACCGCCAACCTGTATGAACAGGGCGATTTCGATGATCGGAACCAGCAAAAAAGCCAGAAAAAGGTACATCCGGGTTATCCTTTCATGCACGGCGGGCTGTGGACTTGCCCCCGACTGTCACCTACATAGTAGCACGAGGCCATGTATACCAAGTCTCGGTTCTGAAAAGAGGACGAAATGAATTCACCCCTGATCCAGCTTCTAGTGCTGGCCGGCATTGCAGTTTTCCTGATCCTGCGTCTGAAGAACGTGTTGGGTACGCGCGAAGGGTTTGAAAAGCCGCCCCTGTCGCAGCAACCCGACAACAACAAGTCGCGCCGGGATTTCGAGGTGATCGAAGGTGGCCCTGATCACGACATCACAGATCATGTGCCCGAAGACAGCGAACAGGCGCAGACGCTGGCCGCAATGAAGCGGGTGGAGCCGACCTTTTCGGTCAGCGAATTCGTTCAGGGTTCGCGCGGCGCCTATGAAATGATCGTGATGGGGTTCGAACGCGGCAATCTGGATGAAATTCAGCCTTTCCTGGCGGAAGACGTGTTTGACACCTTCGTCTCGGTTGTCGCCGCCCGCGAAGATCAAGGCCTGACCATCGAGGCCGAATTCATCGGCGTTCGCGAAACGGTGCTGGCGGATGCACAGTTCGACAAGGATACCAACCGCGCCGAAATCACCATGCGGTTTGTGGGCGAACTGACCTCGGTCGTGCGTGACCGCGGCGGCGATATCATCGAAGGCAACCCGAACACCGTGAAACGCCAAAAGGACAGCTGGACCTTTGCCCGTGTTATGGGCACCGACGATCCGAACTGGCTGCTTGTTGCAACGGACGCATGATTGGTGCCCTCCGGTCGCTTGCTCTGGCGGGTGCGATGACTGCGGCAAGCGCGGCCGGAGCAGAAGTGACGCGAACGATCCTGTCGTTTGACGAACTGGATGGCTGGGCCGCTGATGACCATGGGGCGGCCCTTTCCACTTTTCTGAACACTTGCGGGGATCTGGACGATCCGGACTGGCGTGCCCTGTGTGGGGTGGCGCGGACATATTCCGGTGACGCCGCCAAGTCGTTTTTCGAGCTGTTCTTTCGCCCGGTTCTGGTCGAAGACGGCGATGACGCCCTGTTCACTGGCTATTTCGAACCGGAGCTAGACGGGTCCAAGACCCGCTCTGACAGATACAGATACCCGCTGTATCGCATCCCGCCAGAGGCGCGCGATGCATCCCAGTGGCTCGACCGGCGCGAGTTGCTGAGCAGCGGCGTGATGGAAAATCGCGGTCTCGAAATTGCATGGGTAGACGACCCGGTCGAGCTGTTCTTTCTGCAGATACAGGGTTCGGGCCGTATCCGTTTGCCGGATGGTAAGATGCTGCGGGTCGGATATGGCGGCGCAAACGGCCATCCCTACCGTTCCATCGGGGCCGAGCTGGTCCGGCGTGGCTTGTTGGGGGCGCATCAGGTCAGCGCCCAGATGATCCGAAGCTGGGTCCGCAAGAACCCTGAGGCCGGGGCCGAGCTTTTGTTCCACAATCCCTCCTATGTGTTCTTTCGCGAGGTCACGCGCGTGGCGCCCGAACTTGGGCCGCTAGGTGCGATGAACCGGTCGGTCACAACCCTGCGCACGATTGCCGCCGATCCGGCCTTTACCCCGCTGGGTGCGCCGGTCTGGGTCGAAAAGGATGGCAAAACTCCCATGCGCCGCCTGATGGTCGCGCAGGATACCGGATCAGCTATCAAGGGCGCTCAGCGCGCCGATATCTTTTACGGTACCGGCGATGCTGCGGGTCAGGCGGCGGGCAGGCTGAAAGATCCGGGCCGGATGGTGGTTTTGTTGCCGATTCAGCGTGCCTATGCCCTTTTACCGGATGAATTCTGATGTCGCGCCGCAAGCTGACATCAGAAGAGATCGAGTTGTGGCGCAAGGTTTCGCGCCAGACCGAGCGTCTGCATCCCGAAATCCCGCAATCGGTTCACCCGGTGAGCCTGCCCAAACCCAAGCCGAAGAAAACGCCGAAACCCCGCATTGACGAATTTGATGTTGGGCAATCCGCCAAACCCAAGGCGCCTGCGGATCGGTTCAAACCTACCCTGACCGAAAGCCTGCGCGCTGCGCCGGTTCAGATGGACAAAAAGGCGTTTGGCCGGATGAAACGGGGTAAGCTGAAACCCGAAGGCCGGATTGACCTGCACGGGATGCGGATAGACACCGCCCATCCGGCCCTGATCCGGTTCATCCTGTCGGCACAGGCGTCGGGCAAGCGGCTGGTTTTGGTGATCACCGGCAAGGGCAAGGACCGGGACGAACCCGGCCCCATTCCCACACCCCGCGGTGTTCTGCGCAATCAGGTGCCGCAATGGCTATCCCTGCCGCCGCTGACGCAGGCGGTGATGCAGGTCACGCCCGCGCATATCAGCCATGGCGGTGATGGGGCCTACTACGTCTATCTCCGCCGCACCCGCTAAAGGCTGCGCACAGCGCGGGCGATACCGAATCCCACCGACAGACAGGCCAGCAGGAAAAAGACGGCGATCCATCCGAACTGTGTTTCCAGCCCGACCCCCTGATCGATCAGTACGCCCGTCAGGCCCGGCCCGATGGCCGACCCCAGAACCATGACCGCAGCTGCGGTTGCCTTGATCGCACCGATGTGCCGGGTGCCGTAGAACTCGGCCCAGAAGGCGCTGGGCAACGTGCCGTTCGCGCCCATGGTCACAGCAAGAAAAGACATGGCCACCAGTGCACCGCCGATCGACTGGATGGTGGATAGAATGCCGAACCCGATCGCCATTGGCAGCAGGGAAAACGGCATCATCCTCGCGGTGCCCCATTTGTCCAGCGCCCAGCCCGAAGCGAACATGGAAATCATCGCAACTGCGGTAAAGGCGGGAAACAGCGCGACCAGCTCCACATGCTGCCAGCCTTTTGTCTCGGCCAGATGAACCTGATGAAAGAAAAACGCGGTAATGAAGGCGGATGGGCCCAGCAACGCCGGTGTCATGAACCAGAACAGCGGATGCAACAGCGCTTCGCGCCGTGTCCAGTGACGGCCTTCCATGCCGGTTGCCGAGTATGAGGTGGACAGGCTTTGCGGTGTACGCTCCCTGCGCAGCAACCGCATCAGCACGGGGATTCCCAGAAAGGCGACGCAGGCGGACCCGACCCACAGCAGACGCCAGTCGATAACAGCCATCGCTGAAACGAACAACAGCGGCAACAGTGCCTCACCGGCGGCAAAGCCAAGCGTGGCGATGGCCAGCGCCCTGCCCCGCGTCGCCGTAAACCAGCGCGCCATGGCCACCAGCGCCAGATGGTTGCTCATGCCTTGTCCAAAAAAACGCAGCAGGAAAATCACCACCGGCAGCAACAACAACCAGGTGTTGAATGCCATTGCCAGCGCCGCCAGCCCCAGTCCGCCCAGAACTGCCGGCCCCAGAACCCGGACCCGGAATATGTCGGTCAGACCGCCCGCCCAGATCATGACAACCGCCGACGCGGTAGTTCCCAGCGAATAGATGCCGCCCCATCCCCCGTGGCTCAGCCCGTACTCGGCCCGGATTTCCCCGGCAAAGACCGAGATAAGAAAGGTCTGACCGAAACTGGACAGAAATGTCAGTAGAATTCCCGCGCTCAACCAGGTTGCGTTCCCGGCAAGGTACCGGCGCAACCCGGCCATCATCATTCGGTTGCGACGGTCGCAGACCCGCTTTCGGTCAGTACGATTTCCGTAGCGCCCGAGTTATGCCGGGCATTCGGCGGAACCAGCAGATCAATTCCTGGTTTGTCGGGGCCAAACGTATCGCTGACCTTGCGTGCCGAACTGAGAATGGACAGCAATGCAGGGGATGTCGCCGCAACAAAGTGAGATGATTCCGCATCGCCACTGAACGCCGTCGTATTCAGAACATCAATCGGATATTCCGCCACCTTCTCGACCGAGTCGATGCTGCCCAGCCGATCGCTTCTGGATGTGCCTCGAATGCGTGCCGAAATGTTCAGTATCTTGTCCTTCTCGGACACCATCACGACGAAGGGCTGAGGTGGGTTCTTGATGCTGTCCATCTGTGATCTGAATACATCCACATCCAGATCGGGTGAGATCAGGATCACACCTTCGATGTTTTTCGCTGACCAACCCGGCTGGCGTAGCTCGGCCTGGCGCATCATCTCCATCGTCAGGGCCGATCCCATAGAATGGGCGACAATGACCACACGCTCCACCCCGAGGGCCTTAAGGTCGCGAATTGTCTGTTCCAGCCCGTCGCGCGCAAAAAGCATACTGTCGATGTCATAGGCATAGCCACCTGCCCTGGCCCGGCTGGGCCAGGAATAGATCAGGATCGATCCGGGGATACCGATATCATGCGACAGCTGCGCCGCGCGAAACGCCGTCTCGGTCTGAGTGGCGTTATAGCCGTGCACAAAGATGGTCACTTCGCGGGCGGGTCTGCCCATCTTGTTCCGCAGATGCCGACCGAAATCCTGCGCCGAATTGTACTCGGTCACACCGGCCAGCACGAACTGCTTATCCGGATTAGGATTGCCGTATGAGAAATTCAGACTGCCCGGCGTGTGCGTCGGCGGAACGGATACCGTCATTTTCATAAACCGAAGCCGATCCGCGCGCTGGAACCCGTATGTTCCGTCCAGTTCCTGTGCGCGGATCGTTGCTGCGAACACCGTTTCCGGTGTGCCAACCTCCAGCGCTTCGGGCACCGTGACCGAAACACTGCGATCTGTACACGCGGCCATCGCGAACACGAGCAGAAAGCCAAGAAGAATCCGCACCTGAGCCCAACTCCAATTTAGTCAGCGTCACGTTATATAAAAAAAGGGACGCGTCCAGTGGGTTCGGGCATATGGTGGTTAATCCGCGAATGCCTGCCAGCCGCTACAGGACGTAGCGGCTCAGGTCGGTCGATTTCGTCAGTTCGCCAAGGTTGTCCTGCACGAATTTCGCGTCCACCGTGATCTGTGTGCCCGCCTTGTCGGGCGCCACAAAGGACAGCTCCTCGAACACTCGCTCCATGACCGTGTAAAGCCGCCGCGCGCCGATGTTTTCGACGCTCTGGTTCACTTCGGCCGCGATCCGGGCAAGGGCTGCTATGCCATCCTCGCTGAAATCCACTGTGACCTCTTCGGTACCCATCAGCGCGGTGTATTGCAGCGTCAGCGCGTTGTCGGTTTCGGTCAGGATGCGCACGAAATCCCCCTCGGTCAGCGCGCGCAGCTCGACCCGGATGGGCAAACGGCCCTGAAGTTCGGGCAACAGGTCGGATGGTTTGGCGATGTGAAATGCGCCACTGGCGATGAACAGGATATGGTCGGTTTTGACCGGGCCGTGTTTCGTTGACACCGTGGTGCCTTCGATCAGCGGCAGCAGGTCACGCTGCACGCCTTCACGGCTGACATCGCCGCCACGCGCCTCGGTCCGGGCGCAGACCTTGTCGATCTCGTCCAGAAACACGATGCCGTTCTGTTCGACCGCTTCCAGCGCGGTGCGGGCGACAGTTTCGTCATCCAGCAGCTTGTCGGCCTCTTCGCCGATCAGCGCTTCATAACTGTCCGCGACGGTCATCTTGCGCTTGACCGTCCGACCCCCGAAAGCCTTGCCGAATATGTCACCCAGATTCATCATCCCCATCTGGCTGCCGGGCTGGCCGGGAATGTCGAACATCGGCATTGGATTCGATGTATCCGACAGTTCCAGCTCGATCACCGTGTCATCCAGCTCACCCGCTTTCAGCTTTTTGCGGAACATTTCGCGCGTACCTTCGCGGGCGTCCTCACCGGCGATGGCGGCAATGACCCGATCCTCGGCGGCCTGGTGCGCCCGCGCCTTCACATCCTCACGCATGTACTCACGCGTTTGTAAGATCGCCGCATCTGCCAGATCGCGCACGATCTGTTCCACGTCGCGCCCGACATAACCAACCTCGGTGAACTTGGTCGCCTCGACCTTGATGAAGGGCGCCCGCGCTAGTTTGGCCAGACGGCGGCTGATTTCGGTCTTGCCGACGCCGGTGGGGCCGATCATCAGGATATTCTTGGGATAGACCTCTTCGCGGATGTCATCGGGCAGCTGCTTGCGCCGCCAGCGATTGCGCAGGGCCACGGCAACCGCGCGTTTAGCATCCTTCTGGCCAATGATGAAACGGTCCAGTTCCGAGACGATCTCGCGCGGGGTCAGGTCGGTCATGTGTTTTCTATCCAATTGTTCCGCCCCGGAACCTAATCATGGGGCGCAAAAACACAAGCCGATCACGAAAAGATCACGCGTGCACACGAAACGCGCACGCTTTCTCGTTGTGTTGTGAGTGGCTTACTCACCTCATCCTCCGACATAAAGAACGGCATCAGGCATGTCGCCTGTATCTATTCAATGGAGACCAACCGAAATGCTGACTCGCCGTTCCCTGTTTCTTACCGCTGCTGCTTCGGGCGCGGCCCTGACCCTTGCCAGTGCTACTACCGCATTGGCTGGTGGCTACAAAAAAGGCAGCTTCGAAGGCCGTTCGAACCATGTCACCAGCGGTTCCGTCAAGCTGGTCAAAGATGGTGACCGCTATATCGTCGAACTCGGCGATAACTTCTCACTGGATGGCGGCCCGGATCCGCGCGTGGCGCTGGGCACGGACGGAACATACGATCCCGACACCAAACTGGGTGCGCTGCTGAATCTAACCGGCAGTCAGTCTTACGCGGTGCCGCCAACGCTGGACACGTCGAAATACAACGAGGTTTACATCTGGTGCGAAGTCGCCGGTGTGCCATTGGGCGTAGCGACGCTGAACTAAATCAGGCGCAAAACGCGGTGTAAAAGGGGCCGGATCCGCCGGCCCCACTTGCATTCCGAACCCAGCCCTTCCGATCCGGTGGGAAAAAACGGAAATTCTGCTAAACTCCCGCCATTGGGGGAATTTTGCATGACAACCATTACCCGGATCACATTGCTTTTTGTTGTTTTTGTCGACCTGATCGGACAGGGATTGGTCTTTCCGATCATCAACTCGCTGATCATGGAAACGGATTCCGGGTTTCTCCCCAAATCGACGCCGATGGGCAGCCGCCATTTCTATTATGGCCTCGTCATCGGATCGTTTTTCCTGTCGTGGTTTCTGGGCGTTGTTTACGTTTCCAAGGTTTCGGATTCGATTGGCCGCAAGAATGCTCTGCTGATCTGTCTGGGTGGCGCGTTGGCCGGGTATGCCATCACGATCGTGTCGCTATATCTCAACAGTCTGGCCCTGCTGATCCTTGGAAGGTGCATCACCGGGTTTACGGCCGGAAACCAGCCCATAGCGCAGGCCGCCATGATCGATGGCAGCACAGATGCGGCGGATCGAGACCGCAACATGGGTTATATCGTGACAGGTGTCAGCTTTGGCCTTGTCGGCGGCCCGATCATCGGCGCTGTCTTGTCGGACAAAACCCTGCTGGGCAGCGCCGCAACACTCAAAACACCTTTCTACGGCGCCTTCATCCTTGTTTTCATCGCGATTTTTCTGGTGCTGTTCTTTTTCAAGAACACCCGGACCGAAAGGGTGCAGTTCGTCTTTCGTGCGCGTGACATCACCGACAGCCTGATCGCGGTACGCGGCCATCCGATGGTGCTGAAAATCCTGCCCGTCTATACCTTTTTCATGATCGCCAACGTCACGTTTTACGTCTTCGTCGATAACTTCCTGACGAGCGCTTTCGGTTACGGCGTCGTGGGCGGCAGCATGGCGATGGTGACCATCGGTTTTGCACTGGCCTTTTCCAGCACTTTTCTGGTGAAGCCTGCGCAGGAACGGTTCAGCAAGCACAGCATCATTCACACTTCACTTGTGACCATGGTCATCTGCGGCTTTGCATTCGCCTTCAGCCCCAGCGGCGTGCTCAGCTATATCCCGGTGTTCTTATTCTATTTCCTGTTCGGGGTTGCCTATCCGACAATGCTGGGCCTGTTTTCCTCAAGCGTCAGCGAAGGGGATCAGGGCTGGGTCATGGGCGTCACGACCGCCGTGTTCTGCCTAGCAGGCGGCATCATGTCACTGATTGGCGGCGGGTTGATGAGCATCGACATCCGCGTACCGTATTACATCGTGATCGCCTCGGCCATCATCGGCATCATCGGGATGTATCGCAGATGGCGCGGCAAAGAGATCGCCGCGCTGTTGGCCTGACCCGTCACTAGATGGTTTCAACCGTCAGGTTGCCGTTGGTATACACGCAGATATCGGCGGCAATCGCCATTGCCTCGCGCGCAACCTCTTCTGCAGTCTTGTCGCTGTCCATCATGGCCCGCGCGGCGGCCAGCGCGAAGTTACCACCCGATCCGATGGCAGCCACATCATGCTCGGGCTCCAGCACATCCCCTGCCCCGGTGATCACCAATAGCTCGGTGCCGTCGGTCACGATCAACATCGCCTCCAGCTTTTGCAGGTACTTGTCGGTGCGCCAGTCCTTGGCCAGCTCTACAGAGGCCCGCGTCAGCTGACCCGGTGTCGCCTCCAGTTTGGCCTCAAGCCGCTCGAGCAGGGTGAAGGCATCCGCGGTCGATCCGGCAAAGCCTGCCACAACCTCGAACCCGCCCGGCGACAGGCGGCGCACCTTACGTGCGGCTCCCTTGATCACGGTCTGCCCTAGGCTGACCTGACCGTCCCCGGCAATGACAACCTTGCCGCCCTTCTTGACGCCGATGATGGTCGTGCCGTGCCAACCGGGAAAATCGTTATCTGCCATGAAAGCCTCCGTTGGGTTCGCAGAACTATATGGGCCGACTGCGCGTGTGACGCAACCGGTTCTCAAACCACCTCAAAGATATGCATAAATTGCATTCCGGGGCTGTCGAACCGGCAATTGTGGGACTCAGTGAATGCACTTACATGAGGCTTACAACCGACGAGGGGTCGGCTGTTTGAGTTAAAAGGAACGCGCAAAATGGCAACTACCGCAAACATCCATGCGCCGCTCGGAGCAGCTACCGTTCTCCATGTAGTGGACGCTTTCATCTCGGCCAAAAACGCCATCATCGAATGGAACGAAGCCCGGGTGACCCGCAAAATTCTTTCGAAGCTGAGCAACGCCCAGCTTTCCGATATCGGCCTGAGCCGTAGCGACATCGAAAAAATCTGATCCCGACAACGGATCACCAAATTAAGACAGGCCGCTCATGTGAATGAGCGGCCTTTTTTGTCAGCTCTGCTGGTATTGACCGGAAAGATCCGGCAAAAACGCCTCGACAGCCGCAGTCGCCACGACGTGACGTGTGCCCGTGTCGGCATCCTCGACATCCAGCCCGCCCTTGACGGCCCGCACCTTCGCCCGCCCGCGCGGCAGATCGGCAGCGACCAGCGCGCAATCCACCTTGTCAGGCTGCTGCACGGCAATGGTCACTTCGACCCGCATTTCGCTGTGATCGATACCAAGGTTTGAAAACAGGGTGATCGACGAATGGTGCAGCGCGTCCTGAACCGCGCGGCGGGCGGCTTTGGTATAATCCTGACCATATAGGTCATTGCCGGTGCCCATTTCCAAAATGATGCGTTTGTCGGTCATGCGGTGCGCTCCATGTCAAACGAAACGGCAATGGCCGCATTGGCAATGACGGTTCGGCCCTGGCCTTGTGGTTTGTCGATGTCCAACCCGCCCTGCGTGACGGTGATCGACGGCTGGCCATACGGGAACACTGCTTTCAGCGCCTCGGCATCCACCTTGTCGGGTTGCTGCACTCCGATCTCGGCTTCAATGATCATCGCTTCCTTGGGAAAGCCGAACAGCTCGGCCATGTTGACCGAGTTGCGCCACAGCGCATCCCTGACCGCCCGCAGTGCGGCCTCGGTATAATCTTCCCGCCTGAGCGACGTGCCCATTCCGAATTCCACAAGTACGCGTGTTTTGGGCATGTGGCCTCCTTTTCATAATTCCATGGCCAGACCTGCACGACTTTGCACAAATAGAAAGGACCAGAATGGCCGGGTACATCCGGCCACCTGAACCGTTAGCTGGTCGAGGGATTTAGTAGCGCCAGAGAAGTCGTTTAGCCAAATTTTCTAAACGTCTATTGTTCAGTTCAATAAAGGAAAGGATTCGAGTGATGAAATTTCTAAGACTTATACCTGCCTTCTTATTGCTTAGCTCAGTTTCAACATTGGTTATGGCTGAGGAAATTAAAGGAAAACAAGAATTTATCGAATTGGTGTCCGATAAAAAGCTTGTTCTGGATAACAGTTGGGTAAGGATTCTCAGGAACGGGACGGTCGAAGGCAAAGGTCCTGATCAAGGTGACATCACCGGCACATGGGAATGGAAGGGAAGGTATTACTGCCGTGATATCGTAATTGACGGAGAAACGCTGCCGCATGACTGCCAGACAGTTACCGTTGAAGGAAACATTGTCACCTTCACACACAAAGAGGGCAGCGGGATTTCAGTAAGCTGGGCATTGGATTGAGCCACGCCCTGTTCCAGGGGCGTTCTTGCGCACAAAAAAAGGCGCCTTGAAACAGGCGCCTTTTGAATTCTTCGTTGGGATCGCTCAGATCGACTCGTCGATCCAGCTTTGCAGCGCCGCCTTGGGTGCTGCGCCTGCCCGGTTCGAAATGACCTGACCGTCCTTGAAGATGAACAGCGCCGGAATGCCACGCACGCCCATGGCAGCGGCGGCGTTCGGGTTGCTGTCAACGTCAACCTTGGCGATCTTCACCTTGCCGCCATACTCGGCAGCCAGTTCTTCCAGAGCCGGGCCAATCTGTTTGCACGGTCCGCACCATTCGGCCCAGAAGTCCACGACAACGGGAACGTCCGAGTTCTTGACTTCTGCGTCAAAGGTTTCGTCAGTGACGGCTACGGTGGACATATTCTGTCTCCTGAATGAGATACGCTTGGGAACTGAAAGTATGTGCCGCGCTATGGGAGGTCAAGATATGTGGGCTCGCTCAAGTGCATCAGTCACAAGATCGTGCGGTAACCACATCAGGTTGGCGGTACGGGTCCACAGGATGGCTGTGCGGATACCCCGATCCGGATAGATCTGGCGCAAGGCCTCGGCATAGGCCCCCATCTGGCGCAGCAGTCCTTCGGGGCAGTCGTGCACATCCGCCGGAACGGTCATATTTGATTTGAAATCAATGATCTGAACCTCGGTATCCGTCACGATCAGCCGGTCGATCACCCCGTGAATCCGGCGCTCGCCCAAATTGGCTGTAACGGAAACTTCGGCCAGCGCATCGGGATGGAATACGACCTGCAGATGAGGCGCGGTAAGAACGCCCGTGGCCTCGTTCAGCAGGGCAACCCGTTCACCCTGCTGCATATCAGGCAGAAGCCTGCCGCAAACCTCGGCCCAATCGGATTCGGCACTTTGAGGCAGGTGCTCAAGAAGCAGGTGCAACCGTGTACCCCGAACCTTTGCCGCCTCCTCATCCAGACCTGCATCGCCGGCCAGAGCTTTGGCGCCGCCCAGATTTGACGGGCTCAGAACTTCGGGTGTTTCCGGCGGAGCATCCGCCGGTTTATGGAACATGTCCGGTAACGGTTCCGGATGTTCGACGACGACTTCGCTGTCCACGACTGGCAAACCATACCAGTCGCCATGCTCTAGCCTGCGGGTGTCTGTGCCGGTAACAAGTGTGGCCCCGGCCTGCGCCATTGCGCCTTCGACCATCTGGTACCAGCTGTTGCCGTCCTTGCCGACATCCCCCGCGGCACAGACGATCAGCCACTTTTCCGCCCGTGTCAGAGCCACATATAACAGACGCAGACGCTCATTTTCTTCCCGGGTCCGCGCAGCTTCGCGGGCTTTGGCAATGATGGCTGGGGAAGCGTCCGCCGGAACTTTCCACACCGGCGTTCCGTCGGCCATCATGATCTCGGCATCGCGCGGCGGCTGCCGTTTGCCGGTATCCGGCAGGATCACGATGGGCGCCTCCAACCCCTTTGAGCCATGCACGGTCATGACACGGATCATGTCACCAACGCCACTCATTTGTCTTTTGATCTCAAGATCGTCGGTCTGCATCCAGACCAGAAACCCGGTGAGGCTTGGAATGTCCGTACGCTCATAGGCCAAAGCCTGTGACAGCAGGGCGTTGATCCCGTCCTCGGCCTCGGCTCCCAACCTGCCCAGCAGTTTTCGCCGACCATCATGGCGGGTCAGAATGCGTTCGATCAGGTCATAGGGGCGCAGGAAATCCGTTTGTCCCCGCAGATCGTTCAAAACGGCAAGGGTTTCGGGAAACTCGCCTTCACGCTTGCGCAGCGCGGCCCACAGGAATTTTTCCTGCCGCCGATGCGCCAGATCGAAAAGCTGCTGTTCTGTCCACCCGAACAAGGGCGAGCGGAGCACAGTGGCAAGCGAAAGGCTGTCTTCGGGCGTGGCCAGAAAACTCAGTAGCGCCGCCAGATCCTTGACCGCCAGTTCCGCGCCCACCTTCAACCGGTCCGCCCCCGCAATGGGCAGGCCGGCCGTCTTGCAGGCGCGGATGATCTCGGCAAACAGGTCCGACCGGCGCTGGACGAGGATCAGAAAGTCCCCCGGCCTGACCTTGCGGCGTACAAAACTACCCCGCGTTACACCGTCCTCGGGGATCGTGTCACCGTTGTCGATCATCGCCTTGATCGACTGCGCCACCTGTTCTGCCAGAATGACGGTGTGATGACGCGCGCCGGGCCGGTCCACCGGATCGGTCCAGTCGCCATCCTGTGCTTCTTCGACCTTTTCCACGACCGGCCACAGATCGACACGGCCCGGCAGGTCTGACTTGAAGGCGCGATGAAGCGATTCCTTGTGAAACCCCGCATCAGTGCGGCCATCGAACACCAGATCAACCAGATTCAGGATTGCGCTGGACGAACGGAAGGAAAACTCAAGCGTCAAATCCGTCAGGTTAGAGCCTGATTCCAGCAGTTTTCGCCCAAACTCGGCCTGCATCCGGTCGAACGCTTCGGGGTCGGCGCCCTGAAAGGAATAGATCGATTGCTTCTTGTCCCCGACAACGAAAATCGTGCGCTCAACCCCGGATCTTGCGCCCTCGCCGCTGGTGAATTCCTGTGCCAGTTTTTCGACCACATCCCACTGGTCGGGGCTGGTATCCTGCGCCTCATCCACAAGGATATGATCGATCCCGCCATCCAGCCGGTACAGCACCCATTCGGCAACTGCGGGGTCATTCAACAACTGCCGCGCCTTGAGGATCAGATCGTCGAAATCCAGCCATCCGCGCAGCTGCTTGCGTCGCTCATATTCCGGCAGGAACGCGGCGGCAAAGCGGTGCAGCGCCAGTGATTTCTGCGCTGCAACATACGCAAGGCGCCGCTCGCGGGCGGCTTCGACCCGAAGCATCAGCGCCTCAAGCTGTGGCATCTGGCCAGCCAAGGCCCCTTCCCGCAACGCCTTGGTCGGAAAGGAACCGATTTTGGCGGTAAAGGGTTCTTTTGCCGAGGCACCTGTCAGCAGAACGTTCTCCAATAGCGGCAGACTTGTCAGATCCGGTGAGGCAATGCTGGCCAGCTTGTCCGCAGCCTTTGCATTGTTGCCGCCGCTTTCCGCGAGAGGTGTCAGTATTGATTGGATCAGCTCGACCTCACCACCAACAAAGACCTCACTCAGCAAGGCGCTGTCGTCAAAAGTGCCGGGCAGGCCAAACAGCTCCAACAGCGCATCCCTGTCCAGCGACCGGCCAAATCCGTTTCGTTTATGAGTGATTGCACCCGCAAGGGTATCAAAACCGGTATCGGTGACAAAACGGGCAATGCCATCGATCAGATGCGCCTGCGGGCCACCTGCAAAATCCTCGATGACCTCTTCGCGCAGCAAGGCGGCGGCGCGGTCTTCCATCTCCGAAAACTGCGGGCTGACACCTGCCTCAAGCGGGAAGCGGCGCAGCAAAGACGCGCAGAACGAGTGAATGGTCTGAATCTTCAAACCGCCCGGTGTCTCGATCGCGCGGGCAAAAAGAGTTCGCGCGTGCGACAGGCTCGAAAGGTCGATGTGACCTTCGGCACCCAGTTCCGTCAGCTGTTTCAGCAGATTTGCATCATCCAGCATCGCCCATTCACCCAACCGCTTGAACAGCCGGTTCTGCATCTCGCTGGCGGCGGCCTTGGTATAGGTCAGGCACAGAATATGCTGTGGCTGGACGCCACTCAGAAGCAATCGCGCAACGCGATCGGTCAGAACGCGGGTCTTGCCGGACCCGGCATTTGCCGCCAGCCATGTGGACGCGTTGGGGCGCGCGGCCTGGACCTGACGCTCGGTTGCTTCATCGCGTGGGGTCACGTCAGCCTCTCGGGTTTGGGTTCGGCGGTTCGGTCCCATTCTCCGAACCGGGCGAGGTGATCATAATCTCCGATATCGCTGTCCTTGTGCAGCATCCGGCGCGACGAGAAGCCCTGATCAGGCTCTAAATAGGCTGATATCAGCTGTATTAGTTCTGCCAGAACCTTGTCTGACGGTTCTTTCTGCAGCGGTGCGGGCACCTCTTTGTAGGTGCCGCCCATGCCAATAAATATGGCCTGCCCAACGGGTGTCGGATCAAACCCGTCTATGCCGCCCTCTTCGGCCATTGCGGCCTCGATCAGCAGTTGCTTGTCGAACTTTGCCTGCTGCGATTCCGTCGGTGGTGCGCCAGTCTTGTAGTCAATGATCCGCAAAGCGCCGCGGTTGTTGAGGTCGATGCGATCAGCACGGCCCACTATGGAAAAGTTCAGCGGATCAAGGCGCAGATTCATATCAACTTCAAACGCGACAGGGCCACCATCTGCCCGGCGCGCCGCCTCGGCAGTCAGAAACGCGTCGGCAATCCTGTTCAGCCGCGCCAGCCACAGCTTGCGGGCCGTCGGCCAGGCAACATGTTCCATCAGGATTGCCTCGGCGCGTTTCAGGAAATTTTCACGGGTTAACAGCGCAGTATCCACGACACTGTCCTTGATGAAATGTTCCAGAACTTCATGAATCACAATCCCGCGCAACAGGGCATCTGGTGCCTGAACCAACGGGTCCAGAGGTTTCAGGCGCAGGACATGTTTTGCGTAGATCGCATACGGGTCGCGGATCAGCCGCTTGATCTCGGTTACCGACAACCGGTCCGGTCGCGCGCTGACCGGAGGTTGCGGCGACGGGCGTTCCGCCGGGTCGATATTCGACGCCTTTTCAAGGGCTTCAGCCCAGTGCAGCCATTTCTGACCCCGGTCGCGCATTGCGCGCAGGCTGCGCCGCCCGCCCTGCTCTGCCAGTCCCTGCAAAAGGTTCGAAAGCCGGTTCAGCCAGCGTGACGGCACGGTTTCCGCATCGTCGGATCGGGTTGCCCGGGTCAGCCAGACCTCGGGGGCACCGATGGCCTGCTGAAAATCATGGGCCGACAGGCCGATCCGCCTTTCCGGCAATAGTAATCCGGCCTTGTCGCGCATCTGTCGGTTCAGCCACGGATCGGGCGACGGTGCTTCGGGCCAGCTTCCTTCGTTCAGACCGCCCAGGATCAGCAGGTCGGCCCCCTGAACGCGCGCCTCAAGCGTTCCCCAGATCATGATGTGCGGATGCGGCGCGTCCCGGTCCCTCACTTCCTCGCCCGCCAGCAAGGCGCCCAGCAGATCGGCAAAATCACGGGCTGTCATCGGACCGCCATGGTCAGCCTCATCCTCAAGCTGAGAAATCACCGCCAGCGCCTTTTGTCCGGCGTTCTTATCCCAGATCGTACCATCCTCACCCGTATAGCCTGCCGAGATGGCCTCGGCGCTCAGGCGCAGTCTGGTAACCCAGTCTTTCAGCGGCAAAACCCCGTCCACTTGCTGATCGCAGAACCGTTCTGCGACCCAGTTGACCCAGTTTTGGTCCGCATCCTTGCGGGTGCCGAACGAGGTCAGGCTTTGCCGGTCCGGAAAAGGTGGTCCGTTGCGGCGCAGGTCAAGCTCGAGATCACGGGTGTGCAGCAGATGTGCACCCCGTTCGCCGCCGTCGTGGCAAAGCGGGTGCTTCAAAAGCGTCAGCAGCGCCTCACCATCCAGCCGCCGGGTGAACAGCCCTGCGACATGTCTCAGGAAACGGCCCGGCGGTGACAGTTGCAGGGGAAGCCCGGCGCTGTCGTCGGGCAGGATGTTCCAGCGATCCAGCGCGGCGCTGACCTGACGGGTCAGCATGCGGTCGGGTGTGATCAGGGCGGCGGTTTGCCCAGTTTCGGCGGCTTGCCTCAGACGCAGCGCAATGGCCAGCGCTTCGGCACGCGGCGATTGCGCCTCGACCAGCGTTAGGTCGGCCGTGGCGTCTTGCAGGTTGGCAAGCTGCGGACCTTCGCTCATCCACGCGTCGGTGACGGGCGCCGGGCGCAATGCCAAGGAAATCAATCTGTTACGGTCGGGCGAGGGGGCCTGTTCATCGGACCAGCGCTGAATCTGTCCGGGATTCATGTTCAGTTCCCGCATTAGCTTGCGGAACCGGTATTGCGGATGGTCTTCCGACAAAAGCGCGTCATCAAGGCCGGACCAGACGTGATCCGGCTGATCGAAATCATATCCCGGAAGGATCAGAGCCCCTTGCGGCAGGCGCGCAATTGCCTGCATCAACATCATTGTTGTGCCGCGCGATCCGGTTGAACCGGCCAAAATGACCGGATGTTGCGGCGGTGCGGCCTGCCATCGGCTTATCAGGTTCTGCACAACCCGGCGCTGTCGCGCCTGAACGTCCAGCGCCGAGTCATCGGTGCCGATGAACCGATCCGCGATCCCGATAAATGCCTGAGCACGCGCCCAGTGACCGGACAGGTCGCTGACATCCAGCTGGCGAATGGCCTCAGGCAGCACGCCTTCGCCCTGCATCTCGTCGATCAGGGCGGCAAGACTGTCCGACAGGTCGAACAGCGAGGATCGTGCGGCAAGATCGGGTTGCTGCTCAAGGAGCTTTGAAATCAGCTGAGTCAGCTCCAGCCGTCGGCGCAACGGGGGTATGGCGGGGGGCAGATCAGACAGCTCAGCCGCTTCACCCAGATCCGTGACCAGTGAGATTTGTGGTAAGAGGCAAGGTGGCCCCTGATCGAACAGGTCCCTGACCCGCCGTGCCATGCGCCGGGTGTTCACGACCAGCTGAACCCGGGCAAGCTCTTGTGGCGGGTGATGCGCGCTGCGGTGCTGCAGCCCGTCCACCAGAACCTTTGGGAAATCCGCGCCGGGAGGTACGGCAAAAACACGCGGGGTGTCGCCCGTTTCAAACATCCGCAAGCAGACCTTCCGCCAAAGCGATGCCTTCGGGCCGGCCGACATCGCACCATTTTCCCGGATATTCGACCGCGAACAGCCGCCGTTGATCGTGCATTCGATCCCAAAGCCGGTTGAGCGAAAAGGCCTTTTCCGGAAACTCGCTCAACCCATCGGTCTTGATGATCTGCGCACCGCCATAGATCAGGCCGGGGCCGCGTGTGATCCGGCCCTCGGCATCAGCGGTAAAGTCTCCGGAGCCGGCATGGCCGATTGCGTTGGGTACCGGCACGCACATCAGCAGCGCATCCATGATGTCGGGGTTCCACGAGTCCTGCAAAAGGGTCAGGGGGTTCGGCCCGGCCCAGATGGCGTCTGTATTCAGGGTGAAAACCGGCTCGGCCCCCAACAGGGGCAGTGCCGCGCGCAACCCGCCGCCCGTCTCGAGTATTTCAGGCTCTTCACGTGACAGCAGTACCCCTTTGGGTTTCAGATGCGCCTCAAGCTGATCCGCGAGGTAGTGCAGGTTTGCAACCGTACGCAGGGGTCCAGCCCCCTGAACCAGATCAAGCGTGTGATCGACCAGAGGGCGCCCACCCACTTCGATCAGAGGTTTGGGCTGGTTTCGGGTCAGCGCGCCCATGCGCGTTCCGAACCCGGCGGCAAACAGCATGATGGACTGCGGATGCCGGGTCATGACGCCTTAAGCCTCGCCAGATTTTCAGATGTGGGTTTCGGCAGCGCCTCGCGCAGCAATTCGGCGACGGAAACAAGCGCCGGATTTTCCAGCCCGCGCATCAGTTGCGTCCAGGTCGCCGGGATCAGATCCACATACTGGTGCTTGCCCCGTTCCAGGGCCAGCCGGGCAAAAACACCAAGAATACGCAGATTTCGCTGCACGCCCAGAACGGCATAAGCAGTTCGGAAATCGTGATCATCAACACCAGTCGCCGCGATATAGCGATTGAGCATACGCATCTCGATTCCAACCGGTACGTTCCGGCGCACGTCCTGTAAAAGCGAGACCAGATCATAGGCCGGATGCCCCAGCATGGCGCTTTGGAAATCCAGCAAGCCGACGCGGGCAAGACCTTCGCGTTCGGGCAGCCAGATCAGATTTTCCGCGTGATAGTCCCTGAGGATCACGACCTTGGTTCCATGCGTTTCCTGATGCAGCAGGTCGGCGAACCGGCGCTCGAACTGTTCGCGCGCGGTCGCATCATGTTGCCCCAGAATGCCCTGAGCATATTTTGTAAACGCCAGCGCGGCCAGATCCGCCATCATTGAAGGATCATAAGTGTTGAGCGGCAGAACCGGCGCCTGATGCAGGTGGACAAGGACATCCGTCGCGGCCTCGTAAAGCGGGCGTTCCAGTTCCGGCTGCTTTTTTAGCACGCGCGCAAACAGGCCATCTCCGAAATCTTCCAGCAGCAGAAATCCGAACTCTGAATCTTCGGCATAAATCTCGGGCGCGTTCAGTCCGGCTGAACGCAGATATTCGGCAACTCTGACAAATGCATGTACGTCTTCGCCGGTATCCGGAGGCGCATCCATCAATACCGCAGTCCGTCCCGTGTCCGGATCGGTCAGGCGTTCATATCGTCGGTAAGACGCATCCCCGGCCAGCGGAGCACTGGACGCATTGACCCATGGGGTCTGCGCAATCAGCGCCTTGGCCAGCACTGTCCGGTTGGTCATGAAATTTTCTCCATCAGCGTCGACCATTTCGGATCCGACCAGATCATCGATAGCTGGCGGACCTCCTCATGGTCGGGATCGGTTGAAAAGGTTAGTGTTAGGGCCGATTCTGGCCGTAACGGTCCGAGTTTTTCAGGCCATTCAATCAGGCAAATGGCCGAGTCGAACGCTTCGGTCAGACCCAGTTCCTCAAGCTCTTCTACGGCGCTGAGGCGATACAGATCCGAATGCCAGACCTCACCTTTTTGGGTTTCATACACCTGAACCAGCGTGAATGTGGGCGAGGGGACGTCCTCGGGCACCGCCATCAGCGACTGAATCAGATTGCGCGCAAAATGGGTCTTGCCACTACCGATGGTTCCGCCCAGCAAAAGGCAGTCGCCAGGGGCCAGTTGAGCCCCAAGCCGGGTGGCGAACGACGCCGTTTCGTCGGGTGTTCGCAGCGTGATCGAATGCGGCGTTTGCATCATGGCGCCACAATGGCCTTGCCGCGACTCAGCCGCAACCCGGTTCAGGCGTGGATTTGTCTGAGATCGGGAATTTCAACCGGAACCGTGTCCCCGGTAAAACGAACAATGGTGGCCCCGTTCTGGATTGGGCTGACCGTACAGGTCAGACCTTCGCCCGAGCGCAGGCGGATTTCGGCGGACCATTCCGCCCGATTTTCCCGCATCTCAACGAAATCACGTATTTCGCCCCATATCGGCGTGGCAGCGCATCGTTCCTGCCAGGTCCGGGTGGCCTCTAGCACCGTCATCGGGGCGAACCCTTCTTCCGCGCTTTCATCCCAAAGAATCTGGTGTGCGTAGTTTGAGAATGCCAGCGTTCCGTCATCCGAAAACACTGCGATTGCGTCGGCCAGCTTATCGAATACCGACTGCATGAGGTCCATCTCGGACCGGAACCGGCGGGTCAGGGTGATTTCCGCCGTGATATCCTCGAACAGAAAGGCCACTGCGCCATCCGGGTGTGGGCGGCCATTGACGGAATACACCGATCCCGAAGGCAAAGACCAGGTTTCCTGATAGTTGCCCCCCTCTGCCGCCTCCAGCAGATCATCCATCTGGCTGCGCCAGCTGCGGTAATTTTTCGGCTCGGGCATCATGTTCTGATCGCGCAGGCGATCGAAAAAGCTGGGCAGGCTGGGACGGCAACTCAGGAAATCGGGTGGCAGTCTGGTCAGGTCGATGAGCGCCGGATTGAACAGGGCCAGTTGCCGGTTTCGATCAAAAATGGCCAGCCCGATTGAAAGCTGCGCAAAGGTCTTGGCCATTGTCTGCACAAATTTCCGCTGTGCGGTTTCCGCCTCGACAATCGGGTTTATGTCTGCCGCGTAGCAAAGCACGCCATCATTCCGGTTCACCGGTGTCAGATCGAACCACAGTTTTCGACCCGATGGGTCGGCATCAATCGAAACCCGAAGCCTGTTGTGGTGCTGAACAGAGTTGTCGAGCCCGGTAAAAAGCGGCTCTGTCAGGTCGGCGTCCGGTCCCCGGACCCTGCGCACCAGCGCGATGTAAGCTGCGTTGCACCAGCTAACCTTAATCCGATGATCCTGAAACCAGACCGGATAGGGCGCCTTTTCCATAGCCAGTCGCATGGGATCGCTGGTTTCGGTGTGAACCGGGCCGGGTTTATCGGCCATGTCGTGCAACCTGACACGGACAACGCCGTCGATCCATTCGCATGACACAACGCGCTGGACCGTGCAGTCGATGGCCGAGACCACCACGTCACCACGCGCACGAACGATATCGGGTGTTTCGGGAAAGGTGGGAAAATCCCGTTGCAGCAGTCGGCGCAGATCATCCCAGTCGGCGACGGTTTCATATCCCGCAAGGGCAATGTCCGAATGGCTGATCAGTTTGGGGCCGTCGAACAGGAATACGGTGTCAAAGATCGAGTTTGGTGACGACAGGCCAAACGTTGTGTCCCCATGGGTTTGCCTTGGGCGCAGCCATAACACCGCCAGACAGGCAGAGGTCAGGCTCACTGCGATCAGAATGATCCAATCAATCATCACGAAAATGCCCTTGCGGGGGAAACTGCGTGGACTATGCCGCCACAATGGTTAACGGCGTGTTAACTCACACCTGAATCTGCTGGTTCGCGCCCGAGGGCACCGGGTTGTCGCCGGTTTGCGCGTCAACCAGTTTGCGTGGCCAGATGACCTTTACGATCGCGCCACGCCGGTCCGGTTGATCCGTCAGATTTTGGTAAGGGTCGGATCCGTTGGCAAATTTCAGCTCTGCACCGCTGCGTTCCAGAAGGGTTTTGGCGATGAACAGGCCAAGCCCCATGCCTTCGTATTCGGGGCGTCTTTTCTGTTCGGATTCGGCGCGCCGCCGACGCATGAACGGGTCACCAATCCGGCCGATCATCTGCGGAGGAAACCCGCGACCATCATCCATGATGTCAATCGTGATCCAGTCTTCTGTCCATTCCGCTTCGACCCAGACGTCCGAACGGGCAAAATCCACCGCATTCTGAATCAGGTTGCGCAGTCCGTGTATGATCTCGGGTTTGCGCAGGATTGATGGTTGCTGAACGTCGCCCCCGACACCGGGGCCTTCATCGAACAGAACGTTTTTGCCCCGGTTGATATGAGGCTCTGCCGCCTCGTGAATCACCGTCGAAAGCGGTGCTTGACGCAGATGCAGGTCGTCCTTGCCCGCCCGCCCCATGTCCCGAAGAATATCGCGGCACCTGTCCGCCTGTTCCCGGATCAGGGCCGCGTCTTCTTTCAGGTCAGGCTGGTCATCCAGTTCTTCGATCAGCTCGGAACTTGTCAGCTTGATCGTGGCCAGAGGCGTGCCAAGTTCGTGCGCGGCGGCCGCGACGACACCGCCAAGATCGGTCAGCTTCTGCTCGCGCGCCAGTGCCATATGGGTGGCTGACAACGCTTCGGACATGGATTGGATCTCGGAGCTGATGCGATAGGAATAGGCGCCAAGAAAGACGATGGCGATCACGATCGCGGCCCAGTTTCCGAACACCAGAATTTCGGGAATGTGCAGAACAAGGCCCAGCTCGGTCCTGAGTGGGAGGTGAAACTGGGCCAGCAGGCTTGTCAGTATGACGGCAACACCACCGATGATCAGGGTTGAACGCAGGCTCATGACATTTGCCGAAATCGTCACCGGCCCCAGAAGCAACAGGGCAAAGGGGTTGTTCAACCCGCCGGTCAGATACAGCAGAAAGGCCAGCTGCAGCAGGTCGAACAGCACCATCAGAAAGTTTTCGAATTCCGACAGACGCTTGTTTTCCGGAAACAGCAGGATCGCGGTCAGGTTGCCCATAACGGACACGCCGACCGCGAAATAACACAGACCCAGTTCCAGCTGTACGTGATAGGTGCGCTGGGCAACGGTGATCGCCGTGATCTGCCCGATGATTGCCACCCAGCGCAACAGGATCAGCGTGCGCAGGCGAATCCAGCTGCTGCGCTCATGCCCGCGCCAAAGGCTTGTCTTGGAATCCGTCATGCGTCGATTATGTCCTGTTGCAACGGCTGTGCAACTTGATAGGTGTCCCGGCCGAAACGATCAACAAGCCCAAACGTCAGGTATTTTGTCATGACCCGCCTTCTTGCCATTGCCGCAACCGTCGTTCTTGCCGTCGGACTGGGAGCTATGTGGCTGCTGACACAGAGAAACGGCTCGGACGACAAATTCGCACAATGCCGGTCCAGCCAGATCGCCGGTGGTGCAGGGGCTATTGGCGGCCCGTTCGAACTGGTCAATGCCAAGGGCGAGACGGTGACTGACAAGGATGTGATCACCGAACCGACGCTTCTTTATTTCGGCTATACCTTCTGTCCGGATGTATGCCCTCTAGATGTGGCCCGCAACGCGGAAGTGATTGATGTTCTTGCCGAACGCGGTCAATCCGTCACGCCTGTCTTCATCTCCGTCGACCCCGATCGCGACACGCCCGAAGTGGTCGGAGATTTCGCGTTTAACCTGCATGAAAGAATGATCGGGCTGACCGGATCGCCGGAACAGGTCAAGGCGGCCAAAAAATCATACAGGGCCTATTCCAAGGCCCATGACAAAAGCGACGAGTATTACCTGGTCGATCATTCGACCTTTTCCTATCTGGTGACGCCACAGGACGGTTTTGTCGAATTCTTCAAACGCGAAGAGACGCCAGAACAGATGGCCGACAAGATCGGATGTTTTCTGGAAAAGATGTAACCGAAATAGGGCGTTTGATCTTTCTCAAGGCGCTGCTAATACTCTCTGTTAAGCCAAAGAACAGCAATAGCGGAAAGTATAGGCATGGCAGACACCCCTCAGCTGGAAATCGGTCCCGACAAGTCGTTGCTTCTGGTGGATGACGATGAGCCGTTTCTGAGACGTCTGGCCAAGGCCATGGAAAAACGCGGTTTCGAGATTGAAACCGCCGGTTCCGTCGCCGCAGGCAAGGCCATCGCCACCGCCCGCCCGCCCGCCTACGCCGTCGTCGACCTGCGGCTGGAAGACGGCAACGGGCTGGATGTGGTCGAGGTATTGCGTGAAAAACGCCCTGACAGCCGGGTCGTGGTGCTGACCGGGTACGGCGCGATTGCCACCGCCGTGGCAGCGGTCAAGATCGGCGCGACGGACTACCTGTCGAAGCCCGCCGATGCGACCGACATCACCAACGCGCTACTGGCCAAGGGCGACGAACTGCCCCCACCACCGGAAAACCCCATGAGCGCGGATCGCGTACGCTGGGAGCATATTCAGCGGGTCTATGAGCTGTGTGACCGGAACGTTTCCGAGACCGCACGGCGTCTGAACATGCACCGCCGGACGTTGCAGCGGATTCTGGCAAAGCGTAGTCCACGGTAGGGCACTGCCTATCGGGAATACTCAATATTCGGGCTCTGATCTCAAGAATTCGAATATGTCTGCTAAGCGGGCAAATGATGAAGGCCTGCTTTGCAGAGAGCGCCTGCTTTATTCTGTATCGCCGGTAGGAAGGTTCCTATTTGTCATCGGAGTCTCGTCGCTAGCGGTGAGAATTACGCCATCGAACCCTAACGATGCGGCTGGAACCTGATGTCCGTCGGTCACTTCAGGTACGCGTTGAAGCACGTAGTTAACAAACTCCGATACGGTTATTGCCCCATTGCCGTCCTCATCACCATCACCTGCGAGGGCCTCCAGGAGAGCAAGAGTCAACGCGCCATGGTTTTGGGAAGCAGTATCCAAACAAGCTTGACCAGGAAGCGAGGCAACAACCAATGTTAGCCTCTCTTGGGGGAGCACAGTCTCTAATGCGCGATAATTCCCACCCGGACATGCGTCTATCGTGAGCACGACGAACGTAGTTTCGATTAGTTCAGACAGCAGCTCCCCAAGCTCAGAGATCGAAATGAATGACGCATCAATAGGTCCGGCTTCGCTATTAAATTCCGCGTCATAAGGCACGATAAAGAACTCTTCGTCTACCTGATGGGCATGTCCGGAAAAGTGAATGAGTGCAACATCGCCACTAGCTGCAGAGGCTCTGTGATTGAGATCTTCAACAGCTCTTAGAATGTTGCTTCGGGTCGCCTCTGCGTCGGTAAGGAGAAATGATGAGACATCACTATAGAGTCCTCCACGTTGTCGAATTGCGTTTGCAACAACAGCTTCAGCATCACCCACGGGCGCGCTAAGGGAATAAATCGCAGAAGCCTGATAGTCCCCAACACCCACAGCCAGAACATGTAGCCTGCGCGAAGGAACATCACCCGGCGCAATCTGTTGAGGCAATCGAGGTATTCTCTCATCGGGCGTTGTTTTGAGATAAATCGCAAGGCGCCTGATCAGGTCTTCATTTTCGATGAGGCCGGCCTCGATCAAAAATTGCAAGTTGTTGCGAACAGCTGACGCATCCCCACTCTTGATCATTTCCAAGATACGAGCGGCTTCAGCCCGTTGATCTTCAAGCTTCAGCTGTGCTTGTGTTCTCTGAAACTCCAAAGCACGCTGTTGTCTTGCGTCTAGGAATGAGATCGCACCATTGCTAATCGCAGCCAATGCAGCCGCTGCAATTGCAACGACCAATGGGCTTCTCCACCCAGAGCGGGACATTTCGCGCTTTTTGAGTTCGTGTTCGTCACGGCGAAGCTGAATCTCGTCGCGCCACTTTTCGCGCTCAAATTGTAACCTATCGTCTGACATTTTTGATCTGAGGTCTGTCGTGATAGCGTCTAACCAATTGTAGACTACACGATAACACGCGCACCAGTCATGGTGTGATGCCTGTTTCGCACCTCTCATCGCAATTCACGACAGTTAGCGCTTACCCAGCTTTGTGCACACGTTCAGGGCAAGCATTGGCTCAAAACGGATAACTAAAGTAACTCCAACAACGCCCCATGCCTTGCCGTATATGCCTCCCGCACCTCAAGTGGCGGGCGTAACCGGATTTCCAGCCCCTCCATTACTGACTTGTCCGGGCGACCAAAGAACTTCGTCGCCTCGGCCTCGGAAAAGCCCGCGATCTGGGTGGCCTCCATCCATGCGCTGATCTTGTCGGCCTTCTTGATCTGCCGCTTCACCGTTTTGGGCACCGCCGCAGGCAAGCCGAACCGGATGTGGATGGCCGCCGCCAGCCGATCATCTAGCGCGCCGTAGTCGGGACCGACGGCGGATTTTACGGGCGAGATCATGTCGCCGATCACATATTCCGGAGCGTCGTGTAACAGGGCCGCCAGCCGCCATTTTGCCGGTGCGTTGGGCGAAATACGGCCAAAAAGTTCTTCGACCAGCAGGGAATGTTCGGCCACGGAATAAGCAAAATCCCCCGCCGTCTGCCCGTTCCAGCGCGCCACAAAGGCCAGTCCGTGGGCGATATCTTCGATCTCGATATCCACCGGCGTCGGGTCCAGCAGGTCCAGCCTGCGGCCCGACAGCATCCGCTGCCATGCTCTGGGTTGTGTTGCCATTATGCCATGCCTCGTCCGAACAGCCGCGATTAAGCCGCATTTTTATGGTATGCTTTACCTGTCAGGATCACATGCTGCCAACTTTTTCTTGAGCATTCGTGCTTTGAACCGGCACGTGGTGATCCCGACATAAAGACCTGAGGGGGGCGCATGCTTCTCCCGGTGTGCCCCTCTCGAAACGAAACCAGTTACGAAAGGAGCATGTCATGTTCAAACGTCTGTTGGGTGTCGCCCTTGCATTCGGCATGGCCGCCACTGCGCCGCCTGCCCTTGCCGCCAGCTGTGCGCAACGCGATGATGTCATCGCGAAACTGCAGAGTACCTATTCCGAGGAACTGACCTTTGGAGGGCTGCAGAAATCACGTGGTGCACAGTCGGTGATGGAGGTCTGGTCCTCGAAGGCTACGGGCACCTACACCGTGCTTTTGACCAATGCCAACGGCATAAGCTGCATTGTTGCCGCCGGCACAGATTTTTTTGAAGCGATACCAAAAATAAAGGCAGAAGGCACGCCAAGCTGATTTGCAGCTGCGCGGCCCATAGTCCTGCCATCTGCGTTGCCACCTGTTTCAGGGGATGTTAGGGGCTTTCCGGAACATTATTAACCGGAATGGAGCATCTGATGGCCGGGGACTATATCGTCAAAGACATTTCGCTGGCTGATTTTGGCCGCAAGGAACTGGATATTGCGGAAACCGAGATGCCGGGCCTGATGGCGTTGCGCACCGAATACGGGGACAGTAAGCCACTGAAGGGCGCGCGCATCGTCGGCTCGCTGCACATGACCATCCAGACCGCCGTTCTGATTGAAACACTGGTGGCGCTGGGCGCGGATGTGCGTTGGGCGTCGTGCAACATCTTTTCGACGCAGGACCACGCCGCGGCTGCAATCGCCAAGGCAGAAATTCCAGTATTTGCCATCAAGGGCCAGACCCTTGAAGAGCATTGGGATTACCTCGACAAATCCTTCCTGTTCGAAGATGGCCCGAACATGATCCTGGATGATGGTGGCGATGCAACGCTGTATATCCTGTTGGGCGCGCGCGCCGAAGCGGGTGAGGACATCATCCCCGTTCCGGGTTCGGAAGAGGAAGAGGTGATCAAGGCGCAGATTTCCAAGCGCATGGCGGCCTCTCCGGGCTGGTTCACCAAGATGCGCGACCAGATCCAGGGCGTGTCCGAGGAAACCACCACCGGCGTGAACCGTCTGTATCAGCTGGTCAGGGACGGCCACCTGCCGTTCCCGGCGATCAACGTGAACGACAGCGTCACCAAGTCGAAGTTCGACAACAAATATGGCTGTAAGGAATCGCTGGTCGACGGTATCCGCCGCGCCACCGACACCATGATGGCGGGCAAGGTTGCTGTGGTTTGCGGCTATGGCGATGTGGGCAAAGGCTCGGCCGCGTCGCTGCGTGGTGCGGGTGCCCGCGTGAAAGTCACCGAAGTCGATCCGATCTGTGCCCTGCAGGCCGCCATGGACGGCTTCGAGGTGGTGCTGCTGGAAGACGTCGTCGACAGCGCAGATATCTTTATCACCACCACCGGCAACAAGGATGTGATCCGCATCGAGCATATGCGCGAGATGAAGGATATGGCCATCGTCGGCAATATCGGTCACTTCGACAACGAAATTCAGGTGGCCAATCTGAAGAACCACAAATGGACCAACATCAAGGACCAGGTGGACATGATCGAAATGCCCTCGGGCAACCGCATCATCCTGTTGTCCGAAGGCCGTCTGCTGAACCTTGGCAACGCCACCGGCCACCCGTCGTTCGTGATGTCGGCCTCGTTCACCAATCAGGTTCTGGCGCAGATCGAGCTGTTCACCAAGGGTGATGAGTACAACAATGACGTCTACATCCTGCCCAAGCATCTGGATGAAAAGGTCGCCCGGCTGCATCTTGACCGTATCGGCGTCCGGTTGACCCAGCTGGATAACGAGCAGGCTGACTACATCGGTGTGAAACCCGAGGGCCCGTTCAAGCCGGAACATTACCGTTACTGATGATCAGGGCCTGCGCTTTTTGCGTGGCTTTATGGGCGGCCCCCGCGGCCGCCCAATACGCGGTAGAAGAAGAAACCGTATACTATTCGGTGTCTGGCAATTCGGTTCCTGAATTGCGCGCCGAAATGAAAGCGGGTGGCCCCTATGGATGGTGGGGTTACACCAGATGGTCCTTGGACTGGGACGCTGATTGTAACGTGAAGCTGCGCGTTTCCATAACCTTACCCCGCCACACCGACCCGAATTCATTGCCGTTGAACGTGCGGTCCAGATGGAATGTTATGCTGTCCGGATTGACCGCTCATGAAAAGCAACACGCTCGCCATGGACATCGCGCGGCCGAGCAGATTGCCCGGCAGGGGTGCAAAGGCGCATATTCAACGATCCTGAAATGGCGCTTTCAGGACCGGCTTTTCGACTGGAAAACCGACCACGGCGCGCTTGATGGCGTTTCTTTTTAGCGCAGCGGCGGCATGAAATCTCCGCGTCCTTGCGGTGTCAGGTCAAGCAGGTTCCACAGTGGCCAGATCGTATCGATATGGCGGGGTTGCCAGTTGCTGGGCTCAAAGAACAGCTCGGAACTCCAGAAATGACGGACGCCATCCGGATCGCGGACGAATATGTTCAGGATGGGCAGCTGGTCGCCTTTGTCGCTTTCAGCAAAATAATCGCGTTGATAGCTGGTCCCGAGCGCAGAATATAGCGGCAGGCTGTCCCAGTTCATCTGCGCCTTAAGCTCTTTCAGCTTCTGCGGCTCGTTCTGCGCCACCACAGCCACCGCCACTTTTTGCATAATATGGTCGACCTGACCGTTCAGACCGTCCAGAAAGGCCGAACACATCGGGCAGGGGGCCTTGGCGTTGGGACCGTACATCAGGGAATAGACCGCCAGCGCGTCATGGTCACCAAACAGCGATGACAGATTGACTGGCTCACCACCCGGCCCGGTGAACGTGTAGTCCTGCGGGATCAATCCGCCCTTCGGAAGGGACCGGCGCAGGGCGGCCACTTCTTCGACTTGCGCGCGCAATGCCGTTTCGGCCGCCAGCAGTTTGTTTCTTGCGGTACGGTATTCGGGGCTTTCGTTTGGCAGGGAAATGGGCATTACGAATCTCCGGCTATATTATTTAACAAAAATGTTAAATGATTGGTGATGAGATTTCAACCACGTCGTTGTGCGGGTCCAGGCGGGTTAGGGGGAAAGGTCAAAATTTTTCCCTTTGATGATTTTTTTTAATGCCGCTACCGTTTTCGGTGATTTTTACGGAAACCAACCCGATCAGGAGACAGCAATGGGAAAACGTGACGAGTTGATTGCGAAGTACGCAGATGATCTGAAAAATAAGTGCGGAATAGAGCCTGATATGGACTTGTTGACCAAGGTCACGATCGGTTGCGGCCCCGCTATTTATGACGCAGATGCAGCGACCGTCGCGGCCACCCAGGAAGGTGAGTTGGAAACCGTCAAGAACAACTTCCTCATCAAAAAGCTGGGCCTGTCCGATGGCCCCGAACTGATGGATGCGATCAGCAAGGCCATGGAAACTTATGGTCAGTCCGAACGTAACAAGTACCGGGCTGTCGTCTACTACATGCTGACCAAGCAATTCGGCAAAGAATCCGTATACAGCTGAATTTCAGCGCTAAATTTTTTAGGGCACCCGCATTTCATAATGCGGGTGCCTTTGTATTTGAGTCGAATTGTTCAAACTCGCCGATTGCAAGTTGTGCATGTTTCGCTAGTGTCAACTTGCGACCAGGATGGTCGGAACCAGAGTTTTGCAGATGCGTGTGGTGAGTAGGGAGCACGCGGGGCAGGGAAGGTTCTGATCAGTCAGGGCCTTCCCGAAAACTCATCTGATTTCGTCAAGCAGCCGCGCAATGAACAGGTCAAAATCGGTCGGTTGCCGGTTAGAGTTACCCGTGTTGCCGGAACCGCCCCTTCCAGCCAGATAAACCTCGATCCGTCCGGGTTGAGTCTTGCTGCCGGCTTTCGTGAAATCCCGTGCAATTCCGCCAAGCGCTTCGGCGGCCAGCGTTGCATTGATGGCATCATCCGGGTGGTAATACCGAACATGCGTTTCGCGGACCGAATAGGGCACCCGCGCAGTCGCGACCACAGTGGCCTTGCCGTTTGTCAAAGCCTCCAGCGCTTTGTTGCTGGCATCATCCGAAACCCTTCGGGGCACAAACAACCCGACCTCAATTCCGGTCGTTCGCGTCGGAATCGGAAGGGGTTTTACCTCGGAATACTGCGGTTCGAATGGTGCTTTTGGTACTGGTGGCTGCGGATCGTATACCAATACGGCGTCCCCACCGGGGGCGGGCGCAAAATTCAGTTCTGGCGGACCGGTCGTCCGGCCCGGAGAGTCGGTTGGCGAAACCGTCGTATTTGACAGGCTCGAATAACGGTTCAACATCTGGATATCCGAAGGCAATGTATCAATTCCCGCGGGCAACGAGCCATCAAACGCAGCTTCGCTCGAAAGAGCCACGCCCAATGAAGGGGCGTCATTCCGGGTCACGATATTCTCGGGTTGCCGATCGTCCGTGACTTTGGCTGCACCCCACTGAAGAAAGGCACCGCACAGCATTGCCGCCAACACGATCAGAACAATGCTATACCGGCGTTGGCGCTTTTTGGGTCGTGTCCGCTCGCGCGGGCGAATCCATTCCTCGGCATCGGCTACGGGCGTAGCCTCGACCCGCGAGGAATCCGGCACAGGCTCGGGCTTATTTGGGGCCTCATCAGGGGCTGTATTTGCCGTCGGTTGCTGTCGTGTCTTGGCCAGCGCCTTGGCTCGCTGTTTTCGCGCCAGTTCAAGGCGATCTTCCCACTTGCCGGAGTCCTTCGCCGCGACAAACTTTCTGGGTGTTCCCCTGCTGCCCTTAACGTCAGACATGGGTTTTTAAACTCTCAAAAAATGACCGATCTCTATCAGAGCAACGCCAAACGATCTGGACCTGCGAAAACCGCCGCCAACAGCCCCCCGCATGGCGCAGCCAGAAAATAATAGCATTTTTTCACGTTTGTGAGAAGTTTCTCGTCTTTTCCGGCCCACGCCGTCAATCGGCGCGGGTCTGTCCCAGATCGCAAATCACCGCCCATTCAGCGTCGCTTACGGGCTGAACCGACAGGCGCGAGTTTCTGACCAGCACCATTTCAGAGAGCCGCTCATCACCTTTGATCTGATCCAGTGTGACCGGAACCTCAAATGCCCGGACGGCCCTTATGTCCACACATTCCCAACGCTCATCGTCCGTTGTGCTGTCAGGGTGGGATTCGGCGCAGACCTCGACGATCCCCACAATCGCTTTGTCCTTTTGCGAGTGATAGAAAAAACCGCGATCACCCAGCTTCATCTCGCGCATGAAATTCCGCGCCTGATAGTTGCGCACACCGTCCCATTCCTCACCAACCTCGCCTTTGGCAACCTGCTGGTCCCAGCTCCAGGTGGACGGTTCGGATTTGAACAACCAGTTCGCCATCAGCCGATAACCTTTTTCCATGGGATCAGTTCAACCGACTGAAACAGCCCGGCCTTGGCATAGGGGTCACCATCGGCCCAGGCCTGCGCTGCCGCCAGATCCGCCACGTCCAGAATGATCAGCGATCCGATCATCTGATCGCCATCCAGCAACGGCCCAGCCTGAGACACAACGCCAGTCTCCTCGATATAGGCCAAATGCGCCGCGCGATTATCAAGCCGGGTCTGCAGGGCATTGTCCTTGTCGCGGGCAATCAGGGCGATCAGCATTTCATTCCTCCTTCAGGGGTCGGTTGAGCAGAGACTGGATGGCCTCGGCCACGCTGTATTTTCCGCCGCTCAGTTCGGCCACAGCGGTACTGATGGGCATGTCCAGACCTTCGGCAACCGCAATTTCGGCCACTGCGCGCGCGGTGGCAACACCCTCGACCGTTGTCGTGCCATCAAAGGCCTCCTGCCTTCCAAGGGCAAGCCCAAAGCGAAAGTTCCGCGACAGGTCCGATGCGCAGGTCAATGCCAGATCCCCAAGCCCCGACAGCCCCATCAACGTTTCCGGTCTAGCACCGCGCAAGGCCGCAAAGCGCTGCATCTCGGCGAATCCCCGAGTCATCAGCGCGGCGCGCGCGCTTTCGCCCATGCCTTCGCCAATACAGGCACCGCAGCCAATGGCCATGACGTTTTTCAGGGCGCCACCAAGCTCGGCCCCGATTGTGTCCGTCGTGCGGTAAAGGCGCAGATTGGCGGTCGTCAGTTCGACCTGCAACCGCTCACCCAGTTCAGCATCCGCGCAGGCCAGCGTCAGAGCCGTGGGCAGCCCGCGCGCAATGTCATGGGCAAAACTCGGGCCGGTCAAAAGGGCGGACTGGGCCTGTGGCATCACTTCGGCAATCACCGAAAGCGGGCCCTGACCTGATTTCAGTTCGATCCCCTTGCAGCAGGCAACCAGAACCTTGCCGTCCAGTTGCCGGGCGTGTTCCGTCAAGGCATCGCGCAGTTTTTGCATCGGCACGGCCAGCAAAACCACATCACCGTCTGCCGCATCCTCGAATCCGGTGGTCACGCGCAACGTATCGGGCAGGGGGACACCGGGCAGGCGTTGGGTGTTTTCACGCTGATCCTGCATCCGTTGCGCCTGTTCTGCAGACCGGCACAGTAGTGTTACGCGTCCGTTCCCGGCAAGTGAAATGGCCAGCGCAGTGCCAAAAGCCCCCGCGCCAAGAACCGAAACCGTCATGCCTTGGCCCCTTTCTTTCCACCACCCAAAAGGGCGGGGCTGCTTTGATCCAATGGCCATCGGGGCCGGGCAGTCAGGTCCAGACCATCGCGTTCGCCCGCGCGAAACCGTTCCATTCCGGCATAGGCGATCATTGCCGCGTTATCCGTGCAAAGGGATAGGGGCGGGGCCGTGAAACGCGCGCCATGCGCTTCACAAACAGACTCTAATTCGGCGCGAATGCTGGAATTTGCGGCCACACCGCCAGCCACCGCGACAACCGGCTCCAAGGGCTGTTCCTGTAGATACACCAATATCGCCCGGCGGGTTTTTTCGGCTAGCGTATCGACAATGGCCTGCTGAAACCCGGCGCACAAGTCGGCGCGGTCCTGGCGTGTCAGGCCGCCCTTTTCGGCAACGATCTGATCCCGCATCCGCATCAGCGCGGTTTTCAGTCCAGAAAAGGACAGGTTGCAGTCGGGCCGGTCCAGCAGAGGGCGGGGAAAACGAAATCGCTTTGGATCGCCAAGCTTCGCCTCAGCCTCAACCGACGGACCACCGGGCTGCGGCAGTCCAAGCAACCGGGCGGTTTTGTCAAAGGCTTCGCCGGGGGCGTCATCAATCGTGCCGCCAAGCCGGGTAAAGCGGTCGGGCCCGTGCGCAATCAGATATTGGCAATGCCCGCCCGAAACCAGAAGCATCAGATAGGGAAAGGCCACGCCATCCGTAAGACGGGGAGTCAGCGCATGGCCCGCAAGGTGGTTCACACCAACCAGCGGCAGACCCGTCGCGGCGCTCAGTCCCTTGGCGCACATCACACCCGACATCACGCCGCCGATCAGGCCGGGACCGGCAGTGACCGCAATGGCATCCATCTGCCTCAGCGACAGACCGGCCGCATCCAACGCCTGTATCACGCAAACATCCAGCTTTTCCGCGTGGGCGCGCGCGGCAATCTCGGGTACGACGCCGCCAAAGGCGCTGTGCAGTTCGGTCTGTCCGAAGACGACCGAAGACAGGATTTCGGCCGGTCTACCCGCAGTTTGGCGCACAACGGCGGCGGCTGTGTCATCACAGCTGCTTTCCAGTCCCAGAATCGTAAGTGTTTGCGCCATTGACCTGAACCGTTGCATCATGATCCGACTGCGGGGTATCACTCCGCGCGGACGCAAACAATCCCGAGGCCGAAGGCGCCGACCCTTGTATTTGCTGATGACCCGCCCTCGCGCCGCCTCGGAAAGGTTTGTCGCGCAGCTGCCCGCCCGGCTTCAGGGCCGGGTTCAGGTCGTGCATTCCCCGCTTCTCGACATACGGACAACCACTGGCGAGGTCGAAACCGACGGTGTTCGCGGGTTAATCTTTACGTCGGCCAATGGTGTAAACGCGGCCGTCAAATTGCACGTTGATCCGAATCTTCCCGCCTATTGCGTTGGCCCGGCAACGACACAGGCGGCCAATCAGGCCGGATGGTCTGCGGAGATGGTGGGCGAAACCGCCGAAGAGCTTGTCGCCGCCCTGTTGCGACAGCGCCCTCAATCCCCGCTGCTGCACTTGCGCGGCGAGCACAGCCGGGGAAATGTCGCCGAGCGGCTGACACAAATGGGTCTGACCGTGCAGGAGAAGGTGATTTACCAGCAACGTCTGCTGCCATTTTCTGATGAGGCACGCCGCATCATGGCCGGAAAGGCCCCTGTGATCGCCCCGATCTTTTCTCCTCGTACCGCGCGACAATTTGCCGACCTCTGGTCCGGACCGGCGCCGCTTTGGGTGGCATCGATCAGCGAAGCAACCGCAGAACCCCTTGAAACACTGGATTTCGAACGTTTGCGCATTGCCAGGCGACCAACCCCGAAAAAGATGCGCAAGGCCGTAAAAAAGCTGGTGAAAGATGTGATGCGGGTTGAGAGAGCGATGGACGCGGATTAACCTTGTATCGGTCTGTTGTTCAGGTTTTTTACAGAATCAATAAGGGGGTGTGACGGTGGCTGATAAGAAAGACGCGGATCAGGAACCGGGCACCGATCCCAAATCGGAAGGTGTGTCAGAGGATCAGACCGGCGAAACCGGTGCTGCCGCGGATGACGAATCTCTTGACGCCGGTAAGTCAAAAGATGAGCTGATTTCCGAAGCCGAAGCCGAAGCCGAAGCCGAAGCCGAAGCCGAAGCCGAAGCCGAAGCCGAAGCCGAAGCCGAAGCCGAAGCCGAAGCCGAAGCCCCTCCTGCGGTCGAAGAAAAGATCGTCGAGCGCACAGTGGAAAAACGCGGCGGCTTTGTTCCGGCACTGATCGGCGGCATCATCGCGGCGGGCCTTGGGTTTGTTGCCGGCCGCAGCGACATGATCTTTCCCGCCGATTCCGGACCATCCGATGCGATAGCCGCGCTTGAGGCAAAGCTGGCCGACCAGACCGATCAGATCGCAAAACTCTCGAAAGCGGTGACCGATGCGCCGGACCTGTCCGGCCTTTCCGACAAGGTAACCGCCCTGACCAGTCAGCTGGACCCGATCGAAAGTGATCTGGGGGCGGTGAAATCCAGTGTTGATGCGCTGAGCAGCAAGGTCGATCCATTGGCCAACCGGCTGACGGAACTGGAAAAACGCCCGATCACCGAAGGTGCCTCGCCCGAGGCCGTTGCCGCCTATGAGGCAGAGCTCAAGAAATTGCAGGACTCGCTGGCCACCCAGCGGGCAGAGGTTGAAAAGATGGTGTCCGACGCGCAGGCGCTTGAGGCCAAGGCATCGGCCGAGGCTCGGGCTGCGACAAATGCCGCCATCATCTCGCGCCTGCACGGTCAACTGGATGCGGGTGTTCCGTATTCCGACCTGCTGGCCGAACTCAAGGCCGGTGGCGTGGATATCCCTGACGCTCTTTCCGCCCCGGCTGACAAAGGTGTCGCGACCCTCTCGGCGCTGCGCGCCTCGTTTGCGCCTGCTGCCCGCACGGCACTGGCCGATGCGCGGGATACGCAGGCCGGAACCGGCATCGTTGCCTTCCTGCAACGTCAGACCGGTGCGCGCTCGGTCTCGCCGAAAGAGGGCGATGACCCCGACGCGATCCTGTCCCGTGCCGAAGCGGCGCTGGTCAGTGGAAACCTTTCTGATGCGCTGACCGAACTGAAGGCGCTTCCGGATGCCGCTCAGGCCGCGATGGCGGATTGGGAACAAACCGCGACGACCCGTTTGTCGGCTGTGCAAGCCGCCGATGCGCTTGCGCAAAGCGCGAACTCGAACTGAAGGACCTGCCATGCTGTGGTCATTGTTAAAGATATTGGTTTTTGTGGCGATTATCGGTCTGCTGGCACTGGGTGCTGGTTTTCTCATGGAAACAAGCGGTGGCGTGCAGGTTACCGTGGCGGGGACCGAATACACGCTTGGTCCGCTGCAATCCGTCATCGCGCTGGGCGTTCTTGTGGTCGGGGTCTGGCTGTTCTTCAAGCTGCTCAGCCTGCTGATCGCCACGCTGAAGTTCCTCAATGGCGATGAAACCGCGCTGTCGCGTTACTTTGACCGCAGCCGTGAACAGCGTGGCTATCAAGCGCTGGCGGATGGTTTGATGGCGCTGGCCTCAGGCGAGGGGCGGGTGGCCATGACCAAGGCGACCAAGGCCGAAAAGCTGCTGAACAAGCCCGAACTGACCAACCTGCTGGTGGCGCAAGCTGCGGAAATGACCGGGGATACCAAGAAAGCCTCGGATACCTACAAGCAATTGGTTTCCAACAATGCGACCCGGTTCGTCGGCGTTCGCGGCATCATGAAACAGAAGCTGGCCGAAGGGGATGACGAAACCGCCCGCAAACTTGCCGAAAAGGCGCTGGAGCTGAAACCCCGCCACGAGGAAACGCAGGATGTTCTGCTGAACCTGCAGACCAAGGCCCAGGACTGGGCCGGTGCGCGCTCGACCCTGACGGCCAAGCTCAAGTCAGGCGCCCTGCCGCGCGATGTCTACAAACGCCGCGATGCGGTTTTGGCCCTGTCCGAGGCCAAGGGCATTCTGGACGAAGACGCCAGCATCGACCAGCAGGAACGCGCGATCGAGGCGAACCGGCTTTCCCCCGATCTGGTGCCAGCCGCTGCAATGGCCGCCCGTGCCTATATCGCCAAGGGTAAGGCGCGTTACGCGACCAAGATCATCAAAAAAGCGTGGGAGGCGCAGCCGCATCCTGATCTGGCCCACGTCTTTGCCGAGATCGAGCCCGAAGAATCTCCTGATGCGCGCGTCAAACGGTTCACTGCCCTGACGCGGATTCACCCGGAAAACCCGGAAACCCGTTTGATTCTGGCCGAGCTGAATATCGTCGCCGAAGATTTCCCCGAAGCCCGCCGGGCGCTGGGCGATGTCGTCGAAAAACAGGCAGATGCCCGGGCCTATACCCTGATGGCCGCAATCGAACGAGGTGAAGGCGCGACGGACGCAGTTGTGCAGGGATGGCTTGCCAAGGCTCTGAATGCGCCGCGTGGTCCGCAGTGGGTGTGCGACAACTGCCACGACATTCACGCCGAATGGGCGCCGGTCTGTCAGAACTGCAACAGCTTTGACACCCTCAGCTGGCAAACGCCGCAAACACCGGAAATCGCAACCGCCACAGGCGTTCACATGCTTCCGCTGATCGTGGGCGCGTTGGAGGACAAGGTCGCCGCCGATGTCGATGAAGCTCCGGAATCGGACTCGGCAGACCCGGACACTCCGGACACTCCGGACGCCGAAACCGTTGAGATTGAAGCAGAACCCGTCGAGGCCGAGGCCAAACCCTGACCGAATTCGGCCTGACGGCCGCGGCTTAACCGAGAAGCTGTCCCAGTTTCATCGCGACCCCCATGTCGCCGGATATCTTGAGCTTGCCCATCATCACGCCGGTCATGGGGTTCAGCTTGCCGGTCAGCAATTTGGTCAGGTTCTCGCGTGAGATGCGGATGGTGCAATCGGTTTCGCGGTCTTCTGTCGAGGCCGCGTTGTCGGCCAGAACGATGACACCGTCATCACCGCAATCGAATTTCAATGACCCGTCGAAAACCTTGCCATCCAGACCTTTCTGAATGCCTTCGGCGATATCCTGAAGCATAGTCCTGCCCTCCGCTCTTTACCTTCGGGTAAAGAATGAGCACAGAGAATGGCAAGGCTGACCCAACGATAACGGGTCAGAATTACGGGGTGTCAGGCGCGTCCAAGGGCCTGCAGGGTCAATGGGCAGGGAGTCCCGCCGTAAAACGCATCCAGAACGCCCTGAAACTCACCCGGCGCATCCGCAACATTGGTGAACAGCGTCATGCAGGACCGCAGCTTTTTGGCGTCTATGCCGCCCAGAATATCTTCGGGATTGGCACCGGTATGGGACAGCATCAACCGGCTGACTTCAATCAGGCGGCTGCGCAGTTCGGGATGTTCCAGATAGGCGGTTGCCTCTTCCAGATCCTCGATCCCATAAAGCTGCGCCATGTGGGACCGGCCGAGATCAGCAAGCTGAGGGAATACGAACCACATCCAGTGGCTGGTTTTCTTGCCATCGGTCAGTTCACGCAGGACATCATTCCACACGGTGTCCTGCGCCTCGACGAACATTTCCAGTTCGTCGCCTATGCCGTCATCATCCATCATTTGCCGGTACGCTTGTCGCGTGCCGCCAGCAGTTTCAGACGCAGAGCGTTCAGCTGGATAAAGCCCGCCGCATCCGTTTGATCATAGGCGCCGGCGTCTTCCTCAAAGGTCACATGTGCCTCGGAATACAGCGAATGATCCGACCAGCGGCCCACGGTCGAGGCCAAACCTTTGTACAGTTTCACGCGGACGGTGCCGGTGACGTGTTCCTGGCTCTTGTCGATGGCGGCCTGCAGCATCTCACGCTCGGGGCTGTACCAGAAGCCGTTATAGATCAGTTCCGCATATTGCGGCATTAGCTGGTCTTTCAGGTGCATTGCGCCGCGATCCATGGTGATCGACTCGATCCCGCGATGTGCCTCCAGCAGGATGGTGCCGCCCGGCGTTTCATAGATGCCGCGCGACTTCATTCCGACAAACCGACCCTCGACCAGATCGAGACGGCCAATGCCGTGCTTGCCGCCATATTCGTTCAGTTTGGTCAGGATGGTGGCCGGGCTCATCGCCTCGCCATTGATGCTGACCGCGTCACCTTTTTCAAAGCCGATCTCGATGAATTCCGGCTCGTTCGGCGCGTCTTCGGGGTGGACGGTGCGCTGATAGACATAGTCGGGCGCCATATCGGCGGGATCTTCCAGAACCTTGCCCTCGGACGAGGTGTGCAGCAGGTTGGCATCGACCGAGAATGGCGCCTCGCCGCGTTTGTCTTTGGCAATCGGGATCTGGTTGGCTTCGGCAAACTCCAGCAGCTTGGTGCGGCTGGTCAGGTCCCATTCGCGCCAGGGTGCAATCACCTTGATGTCAGGGTTCAGCGCGTAGGCCGCCAGTTCAAAGCGGACTTGATCGTTGCCCTTGCCGGTCGCGCCATGTGCGACGGCATCGGCACCTGTTGCCTCGGCAATCTCAACCAGACGTTTCGAGATCAGCGGCCGCGCGATCGAGGTGCCCAGCAGATACAGCCCCTCATACTGCGCATTGGCGCGGAACATCGGGAAGACGAAGTCGCGGACAAATTCCTCGCGGATGTCTTCGATATAGATGTTTTCGGGCTTGATCCCCAGCAGCTCGGCCTTTTTTCGGGCGGGTTCCAGTTCCTCACCCTGACCCAGATCGGCGGTGAAGGTCACAACCTCACAACCATACTCGGTCTGCAGCCATTTCAGGATGATCGAGGTATCAAGGCCACCGGAATAGGCCAGAACAACTTTCTTGGGCGCGGACATCTGACTTCCCCTAATTCAAACGACGATTGGCCCCTAGCGGGTTTTGGACGTGGGGGCAAGCGGTGTGGATTGACGCCGCCCGGGAATTGGGGTGAAACGGTTGCAAGTAATACAAAGAATGGTTGAGAGGGCGGGTTTGATGTTGGGACTCGAGATATTTGTACATTCCGTAAAGATGGTTCTGCGCAACTTAAAACAGGCATTGCAGATTTCGGTTGTTCCGGCACTGGTCGGAGGGGTACTGATCACCGCCCTGCTCTATGTCTTCGATATCCCGCTTGAGGCGCTGGACAGCTCCGAACCAGGATTGCCGCCGGGGACAAGTCCCGGCTCGATTATGGCGTTCATTCTTTGCATGTTGGCCGTTTTCGTTGGCACGGTGTTCTGGATCGTGGTGTCCTGGCACCGGTTTGTTCTGCTCGAGGAATATCCGCGCGGATTTCTGCCCCCGTTCCGATTTGACAGAATCCTGGCTTATTTCGGGCGCGCTGTTTTGTTGGGCTTGCTTGGGCTCATTGCCTTGCTGCCCGCGTCCTTCATTGCCGGAGTGGCGGCGCAGGCGTCGCCTGCGATCAGCGTCGGGGTAATGTTTGTTTTCTTGCTGATGATTCTGATCGCGTTTTATCGGCTATCGCCTATTCTGCCCGCTGCGGCCATCGGAAATTCGCTGACTTTCTCCGAGGCATGGGCGGCAACAACAGGTGCAAGCGGTGCGATAGTTGTTCTGCTTGTCGTGGCCACCCTGTTTCAGCTTCTTATTCAGTTTCTGGGTGGATTGCTGATCTTTATCCCGGTGATCGGCCCGCTGATCCTTGTCTTTGTCGCGATGCTTGTTCTGCCATTGATCAACGTCAGCATCCTGACCACAATGTATGGCGTCTTCGTCGAAAAACGCGAACTCTCCTGACCCGCGTACACATATGTATTCCTTGCCCTTTCGGCGGTGATGCGGCACTGAAACGGACATGAGCGATTTCATGACCCGCGCCCGCGCCGCCGAACAGGCGATGCGCACCGTTTTCCCGGCAACCCCGTTGCAGCGGAATGCCCATCTGTCCGACCGTTTTGGCGCCGATATCTGGCTCAAGCGCGAGGACCTCAGCCCGGTGCGGTCGTACAAAATCCGCGGTGCGTTCAACGCCATGCGCAAGCAGCAGGGACAGGACCTGTTCGTCTGCGCCAGCGCCGGAAATCACGCGCAGGGTGTGGCTTTCATGTGCAGGCATCTGGACGTGAAAGGCGTGATCTTCATGCCGGTGACCACGCCGCAGCAGAAAATCCAGAAAACGCGCATGTTCGGCGGCGACAATGTCGAGATTCACCTGATCGGGGACTATTTCGATGACACGCTGGCAGCAGCGCAGCAGTGGTGTACGCGTCAGGGCGGGCATTTCCTGTCGCCGTTTGACGATGCGGACGTGATCGAAGGTCAGGCGTCACTGGCGGTCGAGATCGAAGCACAACTGGGCGGCGTACCGGATCACGTGGTGTTGCCGGTGGGCGGCGGGGGCATGTCCTCGGGCGTGGCAACGTGGTTCGGGGATCGCACCCATTGTCTGTTTGTCGAACCGGCGGGCGGTGCCTGCCTGCGCGCGGCGCTGGCGGCCGGTCATCCGGTGGCACTGGATCGCGTGGATACCTTTGTCGATGGCGCCGCCGTGGGACGGATTGGCGACAAGCCATTTGAATTGCTTAAGAAACAACACCTTTCGGACGTTCTTGTCATGCCCGAGGATCGGATTTGTACCACGATGATCGAAATGCTGAATGTCGAAGGTATCGTTCTGGAACCCGCAGGCGCGCTGGCGGTCGAAGCGGTTGCGGATGTTCAAAGCTTTATTCGTGGCAAGACCGTGGTCTGTGTCACCTCGGGCGGCAACTTCGACTTTGAACGCCTGCCAGAGGTCAAGGAACGCGCCCAGCGCTACTCCGGGGTAAAGAAATACTTCATTCTGCGTCTGCCGCAGCGTCCCGGTGCGCTGAAAGAGTTTCTGGGCATCCTTGGCCCGGACGATGACATTGCCCGCTTTGAATACCTGAAGAAATCGGCGCGTAACTTCGGCTCGGTCCTGATCGGGATCGAAACCAGCAGGCCCGAGAATTTCGTGCGCCTGTTCGCGCATCTGGATGATGCGGGGTTCACCTATACCGACATCACCGACGACGAAACTCTGGTTCAGTTCGTGATCTGAATTTCAAATCTGTTTGGCCAGTTCATTCTGAAAGACAGTTTTTGACTGCTCGAAACAGGCAATAATTGCGTCCAGGTCGATATCCATCCTGTTGCCGGCAGACGCATTGCGCTCGCCATCCTGGCACAATCTGGAAAATGTCTCGAACCCAAGGCTCAGCCCGCTGCCTTTCAGGAAATGCAGGTTCTGTTCGATCTGCGCACGCCCCTTATCCGCCTGCAGCCGGGCAATCATCTCTGTGACCTCGTCCAGAAAAAGCGCGACGACTTCGTCAAATTCGCTTGCTCCGACTTCGTGGTGCAACTGCCTGACCCTGGGCCAGTCGATCATGTCCAAACCTCACTGCTGATACGCCGGTGGTCTGTTGATATTCGTTTGCAGGTAAAGCCGCGGTTAAGAGGCTGAGTGAAAATCGCAAAAACCGGTTTCACCGGATGTTAAGGCGTGGCCCCTAGTTTGCGACTAACCGGTCTGTCGCGGACAACAGGAAATTCAATGTGTTACAAGGTGTAGAAGCGGATGTAGGTTGTGAACAGGATTTTGGTGCCATCAAAAAGGTGATGGTTGTCGACGACAGCCGCCTGCAGCGCCGTATCCTTGTTGCTTCACTCAGGAAATGGGGGTTTGACGTTGTCGAGGCCGACAACGGGCAGACTGCGATTGACATCTGTTGCGCCGATCCCCCCGATCTGGTGCTCAGCGACTGGGTCATGCCGGGGATGAGCGGGTTGGAATTCTGCAAGGCGTTCAGACGTCTGGAAAACGACCAGTATGCGTATTTCATCCTGCTGACCTCGAAAAGTGAAAAACAGGAAGTGGCGCAGGGGCTGGATGCCGGGGCCGACGATTTCCTGATCAAGCCGCTTGGGGCGGATGAGTTGCGCGCGCGCATCTCCGCCGGGGCCCGAATTCTGGGGATGCAGCGGGAATTGTCGGACAAGAACCGACTTATCGAAAAGGCGCTGGATGAATTGAAGCTGGCGCATGAGGCCATCGACAAGGATCTGGTACAGGCTCGGAAAATTCAGGATTCGCTTGTTCCCGAACTGACGCGGCAATTCGGCAAATCTCGTGTCAGCCTGCTGCTGAAACCCTGCGGACATATCGGCGGCGATCTGGTGGGCATGTTCTCACCCGGCGTCAATCGGCTGGGGTTCTACAGCATCGATGTCTCAGGGCATGGCATCACCTCGGCAATGATGACCGCGCGTCTGGGGGGGTATCTGTCCAGCGCGCATTTCGACCAGAACGTCGCGATGGAGAAACGGTTCGACAAGTTCTATTCTCTGCTGCCGCCCGAGAAGGTCGCCGCAATCCTGAACGCCCGGCTTATGGCCGATACGGGGATCGAGGAATATTTTACCATGGCTTACGCCATCATCGATCTGCGCAATGGTCATCTGAAGATGGTGCAGGCGGGCCATCCGCATCCGCTGTTGCTGCGCGCGGATGGCAGCGCGGAATTTCTTGGCAAGGGCGGCATGCCCATCGGCCTGCTGCCCGATGTATCGTTTCAGCAGATCGACACTTACCTTCAGCCTGGTGACAAATTGTTGCTCTATTCCGATGGTTTTACCGAATGTCGATTGGCGGATGGAAGTCACCTGGATGAATCCGGCCTGCTTGGCATGGCGCTCAACTGCGCGGCTGACGCCGACGGGCCGGAATTTCTGGACGACATGTTCTGGCGGCTGACGCAGAACATCCCTGCCGGAGGCGGGATGGAAGACGACACCTCTGCCGTTTTCTTCGAATATAACGGGCCTTAAATCCCCCGCATATGGCGCGCTGCAAAATGCCGGTCTCCGGCATTGCCTAGAAGGGTAACTGCATCGACGGCATCCATCCAAACCGCCTCATGACAGGCTTCGGTCGGCGGCCCCATGCGGCGCACCGGTCGGGCGCGGTAGATGACACAGACCTTTTCGGCCCAAAGGTCGTATTCCGGCATATAGGTGAACCGCCTGAAGGCCCCCAGCCGACGGGGTGCCGCGATCAGCCATCCGGTCTCTTCAAATACCTCACGATGCAGTGCGGACACCGGTGATTCTCCGGGGTCGATCCCGCCTCCGGGCAGCTGCAGGTCCGGGCCGGGTTCGGTCTGGCAGGTCAGTAACAGGCGACCGCCCGCAGGTAACAGGGCATAAACGCCGATGCGCCGGGTATACCTGCGCCCGGCTTGTGGGGTTTCACCAAACCGTCTGATCATGTATGGCCCCTTTCAACCCAGTCTGTTGGACCTATATGGTGGCGGTATGCCAACCCGTGGCGTGTAAGGAAACCCCATGTCTATTGGAACGAAAATCGCGTGGGACGATACGGTCCTGCCCTTTCAACTCGACGTATCGGATATGCGGGGTCGTGTGGCCCGGCTGGACGGCGTGCTGGACGGCATCCTGAAACAGCACGACTATCCCGAACAGGTCGAGGCGCTGGTGGCCGAAATGGCCCTGCTGACCGCGCTGATCGGTCAGACCGTCGCATTGCGCTGGAAGCTTTCCCTGCAGGTGCAGTCCAAGGGCCCGGTGCGGATGATTGCCACCGACTACTACGCCCCGCAGGAAGAAGGACAGCCCGCAAAGATTCGCGCCTATGCCAGCTTTGACCGCGAGCGTCTGACCAGCGGCGCACCTTTCGATCAGGTTGGCGAAGGGTATTTTGCCATTCTGATCGATCAGGGAAAGGGCACGCAGCCCTATCAGGGCATCACCCCTCTGGCCGGTGGGTCGCTGAGCGCCTGCGCCGAATCGTATTTTGCCCAGTCCGAACAGCTGCCCACCCGGTTTTCGCTAAGCTTCGGGAAATCCATCGAACCCGGCGTCGACGAGCATTGGCGCGCTGGCGGCATCATGTTGCAGCATATGCCCAAGGCGTCGCCTTTCGCGGCCAAGGGCGAAGGCAGCGGCGAGGTTCTGAGTGCCGAAGATCTGGTCGACGGAGAAGCGGGTGAAAACTGGGGCCGGGTGAACATCCTGCTGGACACAGTCGATGATCTGGAACTGATCGGCCCCACAGTCCAGCCGACAGACCTGCTCGTCCGTCTGTTCCACGAAGAACAGCCTCGGGTCTATGACGCGCAGCAGGTTCAGTTCGGCTGCACATGCTCTGAGGAACGTGTGCGCCAAAGCCTGTCGATCTATTCGGCCAGAGATATTGAAAAGATGACCACGCCCGAGGGCACTGTGACGGCGGATTGCCAGTTCTGCAGCGCGCATTATGTCCTTGCTCCCGGCACGGTCGGATTCGACGCCGAAAATCCGGACAGTGCGTGATCCTGCCGCTGAACTGACGGCGGCCCTGAACCGCCCGGGAAACGGGTCGAGCGATTTCGACCTGAACCCCGACACCGTATTGCCCGCCGGTCGCAGGCTGCGCCCAGCCGGCGTTCTGGTCCCGGTCTCGTTGGTCGGTGACGAACCACGGGTCATTCTGACCAAGCGGTCCTCGGCACTGAAACATCACCCCGGCCAGATCGCTTTTCCCGGCGGGAAACAGGACGAAGATGATGCGGACGTGACCGCAACTGCCCTGCGCGAAGCACAGGAAGAGATCGGCCTACCAACCACGTTGCCGCAGGTGCTGGGTCATTTGCCCGCGCACGAGACCGTCACGTCCTTTAACGTCACCCCGGTGCTTGCGGTTTTGACCGAACAGTTCTCTCCCGTTGCAGAACCCGGCGAGGTGGACGAGGTGTTTTCCGTCCCGCTCGATCACGTTCTGAACCCCGGCAACTATGTCATCGAGTCGCGTTTATGGCGCGGCCAGCGGCGGTATTATTTCGCCGTACCCTTCGGGCCTTATTACATCTGGGGGGCGACAGCACGAATCCTGAGGGGGCTGGCGGCCAGGGTGAATGAATGAACCGGATCACGGATAACTGGGTCTCGCAAACGGCGACGCAAGATGTTTGCGCGGCCCTGACCGATGCAGGCGCGCAGGCCTTGTTTGTCGGGGGTTGCGTCCGCAATGCGCTGTTGGGTGCGCCCGTGGCCGATATCGACATTGCAACCGATGCCCGGCCTGAACAGGTCATCGCCTATTCCGAAAAAGCTGGGATCAAGGCCATTCCCACCGGGATTGATCATGGTACCGTGACACTTGTCAGCAAGGGCGTCCCGCACGAGGTCACGACCTTCCGCCGCGATATCGAAACCGATGGCAGGCGCGCAACGGTCGCCTTTTCGGATCGGGTCGAAGAAGACGCGGCGCGGCGCGATTTCACCATGAACGCGCTGTATGCCAGTCCGGATGGAACCATTCTGGACCCGCTTGGCGGATTGTCCGACCTGCAGGCCCGGCATGTTCGTTTCATCGGCAATGCCGGGGACCGTATTCGCGAGGATTACCTGCGCTCACTGCGCTATTTTCGGTTTCACGCGTGGTACGGGGATGCCGACGCGGGCTTTGACCCCGACGCGCTGGCCGCGATCGCGGCCAATCTGGATGGCCTGGCAAAGCTCTCGCGCGAACGGGTAGGAGCCGAACTGCTTAAGCTTTTGTCAGCCGCTGATCCGGCCCCGTCTGTGGCTGCGATGCGCAACACCGGCGTTCTGACGCAACTTTTGCCGGGCGCCGATGATCGGTCTCTGGCACTGCTTGTGGCGCTTGAGGGTAATGCCGGCGCCGCACCCGATCCGATTCGCCGTCTGGCCGCGATCGCGAACCCGGAACAGGCATCTACCCTGCGCCTCAGCAGGGCCCAGATACAGCGCCTGACCAGAATGAGGGACGAGGCCTCCGGCCCGGCAGGGGTCGCGGAACTGGGCTATCGGTACGGTTCCGATGGCGGGCTGCATGAAACGCTTCTGAGATGTGCGTTTCTGGAACAGCCGTGGTCGCACGACCTGACCGAGGCCCTTGAAAAAGGCGCTGCGGCCAGCTTTCCGATAAAGGCCAATGACCTGATTCCGGAATATACCGGCCCGGCGCTGGGCAAGAAACTGGCCGAGCTCGAGGCCCGCTGGATCGCGTCGGACTTTCGGCTGAACCGTCAGGAATTGCTGGCGGAATAGCCTGAAGTCTCAAAAAGGGATGACAAAGCGGATCATTTGTGGCTAGGGTGCGCCTGTCACATGGCACATGGATGGAGGAATGCGAATGTATTACGGGATCTGGTTCGGCTAAACCCGGAACGCCTGACCCGTTGGGGTGGTGTTTCGGTGCCATCTTTCTTCGCATGTCCAATGTTACTGCTCAATCGGAGCACTTTCCATGTTTCGCTATTTCGAAAACCTCGTTGACCCTTTTGCCGACTATCAGGAAACCGACGCACCGCCGACGCGGCTGTGGCCCTTTATGGTGGAATATACCCGCCCGTTCTTTCGCGTATTCTTCTGGACGGCCCTTCTGTCGGTGATTGTGGCCGGGGTCGAGATCGGCTTGATCTATTACATGGGCCGGGTGGTTGATCTGTTGTCCGGCTCTCCGTCCGAGGTCTGGCAGGTGCATGGCACGGAATTGATCCTGATGGCGATTTTTGTGCTGTTGCTGCGTCCGATGCTGCATATCGTGGACGTGCTGCTGCTGAACAATGCGATCTTGCCGAACATAGGCTCGATTTTCCGTTGGCGCGCGCACAAACACGTGCTGCGGCAATCCGTGGGCTGGTTCGAAAATGACTTTGCCGGACGCATTGCCAACCGGATCATGCAGACCCCGCCCGCTGCGGGCGAGGCCGTGTTTCAGGTCTTTGACGCGATTTCCTTTTCGCTGGCCTACCTGATCGGGGCCGCCATTCTGCTGATGGCGGCGGATGTCCGGCTGCTGGTGCCTCTTCTGATCTGGTTTGCGCTTTATGCGCTGCTGGTGCGCTGGACCATCCGGCGCGTCGGGCCTGCATCAAAGGCTGCGTCGGATGCGCGCTCTACCGTCACGGGCCGGGTCGTGGACAGCTATACCAACATCCACTCGGTCAAGATGTTCGCGCATGACGATCAGGAACTGGATTATGCACGCGAAGCCATCGAGGAAACGCGCCGCACATTTCAGGCCGAGATGCGGATATTCACCATCATGGATGCGGTGCTGGTCACGCTAAACGGATTGCTGATCGTCGGTGTGGTTGGCTGGGCGATCATGCTTTGGATGCAGGGCAGCGCCACCGTCGGCGTCGTCGCAGCGGCCACGGCCCTGACCCTGCGGCTAAACGCCATGACCGGCTGGATCATGTGGGCGCTGACCAGTTTCTTCCGCCAACTGGGCGTCGTTGCTGAGGGGATGGAGACCATTGCGCAGCCCATCGACCTGCTGGACACGCCGGCTGCGGCCCCGCTGCAACTCGACAATGGCCGGATCGAGGTTCGCGATCTGTCACATCACTATGGTCGGGAAACCGGCGGTCTGGATCACATCAACCTGACCATTCAGCCGGGCGAAAAGATTGGCCTGATCGGTCGCTCGGGTGCCGGTAAATCGACTCTGGTAAAGCTGCTTTTGCGATTTTACGACGTCGAACGCGGTGCCATCCTAATCGATGGTCAGGACATCTCGCACGTGTCGCAGGACAGTTTGCGTAGCCATATCGGCATGGTTCAGCAGGACAGTGCACTGCTGCATCGTTCGGTGCGCGACAATATCCTGTATGGCCGTCCCGAGGCCACCGAGGAGGAGATGATCAGGGCCGCCAAGCAGGCCGAGGCGCATGAGTTCATCCTGGATCTTCAGGACCCACAGGGGCGGACGGGATATGACGCGCATGTGGGTGAGCGCGGCGTCAAGCTGAGCGGTGGCCAGCGTCAGCGCGTGACGCTTGCGCGTGTGATCCTAAAAGATGCGCCGATCCTGCTGTTGGACGAGGCCACATCGGCCCTTGATTCCGAGGTCGAGGCGTCAATTCAGGAAACGCTTTATGGCATGATGCAGGGCAAGACCGTGATCGCCATTGCTCACCGGCTGAGCACCATCGCCCAGATGGACCGCATTCTGGTCATGGATCAGGGCCGGATCGTGGAAGAAGGCGGACATGGCGAACTTCTGGCGCAGGGCGGGCTTTACGCGCAGTTCTGGGCACGGCAATCTGGTGGCTTCCTGAACCCGGAGGCCGCGGAATGAGGATAGCCGATCTTATCGACCCGTTTCGCACCACCGAAACGCCCCCACCGCAAACGCTGGGGGCGTTCATACGCTGGTGCCTGTCGGGTGCCTGGCCAATGTTGTTCGTGGCGGCATTCTTTTCGGCAGCAGCAGGCGTGATGGAGGCAGGCACGGCCTGGATATTGGGGCGCGTGATCGACCTTGCCTCATCAAGCGGGCCTGAAAATTTCCTGACCGCGCAGAACATGTGGATGATCGGCGGGGCGGTTCTGTTCTTCATGATCCTGCGGCCCGCACTGTTCGGCCTGTCATCAGTGTCGAACAACTATATCGTCATGCCCAATATCTCTCCGCTGGTTCTGGCCCGTCTGAACCGCTGGACGCTGGGCCAGTCGGTGACCTATTTCGATGACGACTTCGCCGGTCGGATTGCGCAAAAGCAGATGCAGACCTCCAATGCGCTGACGTCGGTCGTCTCGGAAACCATCAGCGCCATTGTCTTTGCGCTGGCGTCTCTGGCGGGGTCTTTGGCCTTGTTAGGGTCTATTCACCCGCTGGTGACGCTGCCCTTTGTACTTTGGCTTGTGGTCTATTTTGCGCTGATCCGCTGGTATTTGCCGCGTATCCGCAAGCGGTCCGGTGCCCGGGCAGGCGCGCGGGCGATGGTGACGGGACAGATCGTCGACACGATCACCAATATCAAAACGGTGAAACTGTTCGCCCATTCCGATCACGAGGATCAGGCCGCACGTACAGCCATGGTCGAACTGCGCGAGAAATCGCTGGATTTTGGCCGCCTGTCCGCCAGTTTCCGGTTCATACTGATGGTACTGGCCGGGGTTCTGCCCGTGTTGTTGCTGGGGGCGACGCTGCTGTTGTGGCAGGCAGGAAGTGCGACGCCGGGGGATATCGTGGCCGCAGGTGCCGTGTCGATCCGTATTGCCCAGATGACGGGTTGGGTCAGTTTCACGCTGATGGGTCTTTACGCCAATGTCGGCGAAGTTGAAAACGGCATGAAGACCCTTGCTGTGCGCAACCGGGTTGAGGACGGAAGCACCGCAACAGAGCTGTCGGTTCCCCAAGGACAGATCGATTTTGACGATGTCAGCTTTGCCTATGGGCGTGATATTGGCGGCGTCGCGAACCTGACGCTTAGCGTGAAGCCCGGTGAAAAGCTGGGCATCGTGGGGGCGTCCGGCGCCGGGAAATCCACGTTGGTTTCCCTGCTTTTGCGACTCTATGACAGCGAAGATGGCGCCATTCGCATTGATGATCAGAACGTCTCAACGGTCACGCAGGACAGTTTGCGCCGCGCCATTGGCATGGTCACGCAGGAAACGGCGATGTTCAACCGCTCGGCGCGCGAGAACATCCTGTATGGCCGCCCAGACGCCTCCGAAGAGGACCTGATCGCGGCAGCACAGAAAGCCGAAGCACATGAATTCATCCTCGGTCTTCAGGACGGGCAAGGCCGCACCGGGTATCAAGCGCATCTGGGCGAACGCGGCGTCAAGCTGAGCGGCGGTCAGCGGCAGCGTATCGCTCTAGCGCGCGCTATCCTCAAGGACGCGCCCATTCTGGTTCTGGATGAAGCGACATCCGCCCTCGATTCCGAGGTCGAGGCCGCAATCCAAACCGCACTGCATCGGGTGATGGAGGGAAAGACGGTGCTTGCCATTGCCCACCGCCTGTCAACGCTCAGCGAAATGGACCGTATCATCGTGCTGGATCAGGGGCGCATCGTGGAAAGCGGTACGCATGCCACCCTGCTGGCCAAGGGCGGGCTTTATGCCCGGTTCTGGCATCGCCAGTCAGGTGGCTTCATTCAGACGGAAGCTGCCGAATAAGGGTTTTGTCGCAGGCCAAGCCCGGCTATCAGGCCCGTCATGATGCAGGAATTCACCATACTCCGCCTCGGCCATCAGGGTGACGGTATCGCCGATGGTCCCGTTTACGCACCGCGCACCCTGCCCGGCGAAACCGTGCAAGGAACGCTGGACGGCTCTCACCTGATCGACATCCGCGTGATCGAACCGTCGGACCAGCGAGTCAAGGCGCCTTGCAGACATTATAAATCTTGCGGCGGTTGCCAGTTACAACATGCCTCCGACAGCTTTGTCGCGCAGTGGAAGACCGATGTGGTGCGCACTGCGCTGACCGGGCAGGGCTTGAGTGCCGATCTGCGTCCGATCCACACATCTGCCGCGCGCTCGCGCCGCCGCGCCACGATTGCCGTGCGCCGTACCAAAAAGGGGGCGCTGGCCGGATTTCACGGGCGCGCCTCGGACACCATCACCGAAATCCCGGATTGCCACCTGCTTGATCCGGCTTTGATCGACGCCATTCCCGTGGCCGAAGCGCTGGCACTTCTCGGCGGCAGCCGAAAGGGCGTTCTGGCGGTGACACTCACCCTGTCCACGGCTGGGCTGGATGTTTCGGTTCAGGGGGGAAAGCCCCTCGATGGTCCGCTGGAACTGGCGCTGGCGCAGGCGACCGAACGGTACAATCTGGCGCGGCTGGCTTGGGATGGAGAGGTTGTCGCCATGCGGAACGCACCCGTTCAGACCTTTGGTCCGGCTGCGGTGGTTCCTCCGCCCGGAGCATTCCTGCAGGCGACAAAAGACGGTGAACAGACTCTGTTACAGGCAGTTCTTGAGGCTGTTGAGGGGGCAAAGACAATTGCCGACCTGTTTGCAGGCAGCGGAACCTTCTCGCTGCCGCTGGCTCAAACGGCCGAGATTCACGCGGTCGAGGGCGAGGTCGAGATGATCCGCGCCCTGGATCAGGGCTGGCGCAAGGCGCAGGGGCTCAGACGTGTGACCGCAGAGGCCCGGGACCTGTTCCGCCGCCCCCTGACCCCGGATGAGCTGAAACCCTTTGATGCCGTTGTTCTGGATCCACCCCGCGCCGGGGCCGAGGCGCAGGTGGCCGAGCTTGCCCAAGCGAAACCACCTGTGATCGCCTATGTCTCATGCAACCCCGTCACCTTTGCCCGCGATGCAAAAAGACTGGTTGATGTCGGATACACCCTTGATTGGGTGCAGGTCGTTGACCAATTTCGATGGTCGACACATGTGGAACTGGCAGCGTCATTCAGACTGGGGAAGAAAACAGCATGACCGATCAGCAGAGCATTCCCGGCGGGATCAGGCAGCGGCTGCGGAACCTGACCGAGTCTCCTATTTTCGGGCGCTTCATCACCGGCGTCATCATCTTCAACGCGATCCTTCTGGGCATGGAAACCGCACCTGGCCTGATGGAGGATTTTGGGCCGGTCATCGTGTTTCTCGACGGGTTGTGCCTGACGATATTCATCATTGAAATCGCGATGAAACTGATCTCGCAGGGGGGCAGGTTCTTCAAAAACGGGTGGAACGTTTTTGATTTTACCATCGTCAGCATTGCATTGGTTCCTGGCGGTGCGGGCCTGTCGGTGCTGCGGGCGCTCAGAATCTTGCGGGTATTGCGCGTCATTTCCGTGGCTCCGCGTCTGCGGCGCGTGGTCGAAGGCTTTATTCAGGCCTTGCCTGGCATGGCCAGTGTGTTCCTGCTGATGGCGATCATCTTTTACATCGGCGCCGTGATCGCGACCAAGCTGTTTTCCCAATCGTTTCCCGACTGGTTCGGTGATCTGGGCCTGTCCGCCTATACTTTGTTTCAGATCATGACGCTGGAAAGCTGGTCCATGGGCATCGTGCGTCCGGTGATGGAGGTCTATCCATACGCGTGGCTGTTCTTTGTGCCCTTCATCATGATCACGACCTTTGCGGTGGTAAACCTGCTGGTTGGTCTGATCGTGAACTCGATGCAGGATGCCCATCACGCCGAAGATGAGGTAAAAACCGACGCCTATCGGGATGAGGTGCTTGAGCGGCTGGAATCCATAGAAAACCGGCTTAGAGAGCAGCAGAACATCAAAAAGTGATTTTGAATTTCTGAAATTTTGGCATAATGGCAGGCAAAACAGGCAGCAGGCAGTGAAAAAAATGGACCGTCGAGCATTTGGAATGGGAGCGTTGGCGACTCTGAGCCTTTCGGCTTGCGCGTCGGCAAATTCCCCAAGATTTCTTACCTATAACGGGCCCGAGGTGACATCATTGGTCATCAACAAGGGCGCGCGTAAAATGTACCTCCTTCATAACGAGAAAATCCTGAAGGAGTACGAAGTTGATCTGGGTTTTGCGCCCAACGGTACGAAAAAGGTCCGGGGCGACGGCAAGACGCCCGAGGGAACCTATCTGATCGACCGCCGCAACCCCAACAGCCGCTATCACCTGTCGCTGGGTATCTCTTATCCGAATTCACAGGATATCGCCGAGGCCAAGGCGGCGGGCATTGATCCGGGTGGCGACATCTTTATTCACGGGCAACCCAACCGGAAGAAAGAGCGCAAGCGCGCCAAGAAAACGCCGGATTGGACCGCCGGATGCATCGCGGTCAAAAACGATGAGATCGAAGAGATTTATTCGATGGTCAACGAAGGCACGCTGATCACATTGCGGCCCTGATCCGGTTCAGACCGGTCTCCAGCGTCCGAACCCAAGTTGCAGATAGTCGCGGCGGTAAATTTCCGCCGCCATCTTCTCAAGGTCCTCATCATAGATTTGGTCAAGTTCGAATGGCGTGTCCGGTGTCGCCGCTGCGGGCGTAGGCGGGGCGGGATGCCCCAATTTCCGGGCTAGATCGGGTAGGTCAGACGCCATGTCCTCTTCCCGGATCACGTGATCGGGCAGCGCGAATTCTGCAAAGCCTGACAGCGCCTGCGACTGACTGCACCAAAGGCCATCGACCCGCGCCGCCGTCTGACCGGCAAGGTTCAGGCGCAGGAATTCAAGAAACCCGGCAAAAGCGTCGCGATGCTGTGTCAGGGAATAGTCCTTTCCCGGATTTTCGGCGGGGATCGGCGCCTTGAACTGTTTTCTCAGCAGATTTCGGATTTTGCTGTAGCTGCCCGGTCCCTTGGGCAGAATGCGTTGGCAGAATGCCGAATGCGCCCGCGCCAACGGGTGGCGCAGTACGGTGAATTTGCGATGCTGCGGATGTGTCCGCATCCACTTGCGCACCTGTTTCTGATTGCGGTTCGTCACCAGAGCCTCAGTGTCGGCTCGGTCAAGATCGGCCAGCCATCTGCGCACCTCATCCTCGGGTCCGCCACGCACCGGCAGATACATCAGGGGCGTTTCGATCCCGGCGATGTAGTTGGGAACCGCAGGCCCCCGTCTGGGTTCAAAATTCGGCGTTCGGCTCAGGTTGAGCGGATCAAGATCGGCCAGCGCCGCCTTCATGTCATCCGGATTTGTCACCTTGGACAGAACAGGTGCCGGATTTTGCCGAGTCAGACTCTGATTCACGCGTTCTAGCCGGGACTCTACGCCCAACCATTTTGCAAGGCCGTTTATGACGTCGATCTGATCGAGGTCTTCGTAAGACAAATAAAACGGTGTCTGGCCCGACCGCTGCAACCGGTTCAGCAGGACGATCTGAAATTCCTGCAGCTTGCCGACATAGTCGGTGAATTCCGTGGAATCGAACCGAGCCCGCGCTTCCCGGCGCCGTTTGATGTTGGTCAGTTTCCACTGTCCGGTTTCGCGCGCGATCTTCCACGACACGTAGCTGTCCAGAGGGTTGCGCGTCAGTATGATCTTGGCGCATCGGGCGTCTTCAAGCGCCGGCTCCAGTACCCTGGGGTCGTGGTCGTGAAAGTAGCGAAACCCGTTCAGCACGCCCGGACCATTCCTGATCGCGTCGATGAGGCGGGCCGGATCGTCGTCGCGTTGTGGCTGGCTCACTCCCAGAACATCGGTTCGATTGGGGTATCCGATGAAGTGGGGATTGAACGCTTCTCCATGGCAGGTGACGCCATCAAGCGCGTTCAGATTGGATTCCAGAAAGTTGGATCCGGTGCGCATCTCCGCGAAAACAATGAAATAGTCGAACTTCGCACCCATGGCTGATTATTGCACCAGATAGGGTTTCCGCACAGGCCGCGGAGCCGGTTCAAAATCATCGTCGGCCGGAAAGTCGCCAACCAAATAGGGATGCATGCCCTGGTTCTTCAGGTTCTGAAGAAACTTTCCAAAACCGGTCAGATCAACAAGGGTTGGCGCTTCGGACACGGGCCTCAGGGGGATTGGGCTGATTTCCTCGATTATCGTTTGCAGCGGTTCCATCGGTGCTTCGATGAATTCGGCCAGCGACCAGATTCTGACCCGCGCCTTGGTGTCGGCCCCTCGCAGAACCTCCAGTTGTTTCGTTTCGGTCTGCTGCATTTGTGCGGCCTGCTGGCGGATATCCGCGAAATTCATGTTCGACCGGAACAACGGGACAGCCCATGCGCCTGTGATGACTGAGATTTGCAGGTTCTTGTCACGGGCAAAAAGCGCGTTGAGCTTTTGGTTGTCGGCGGGGCCGTATTGGAAACACTGACGCTCCCCTCTGGTGTTCCAGATCAGGTTCTGAAGAAACGCCGTGGGATTATAGTCTCGCAAGGTGGCAGCGTCGCAAAGCGACCCGTTCATCATGGTTTCACCGTCAGAGAATTCCGCCCTGTCGGGTCCGAACAGATGCCCGTGAACCCGCGTACCGGTTGCGTTGGCCAGCCATGGCTGGAAATCCTCAAACAGTTCGGAAAACCCCTGAAACACAGAATAAGGGTGGGCTGAAACGCCCTTTTCGCAGCTTTTTCGCGGAAATCTGCTTTGCATGTACAACCCGTCACGTCCGCGGGTTCGGCGCTCGACCGCCTTGGCAAACACCCGGTCGATCTTGCCGGGATTGGGCTCGGCCGGTTTCATTGCCGTTGCCCGGTCGGTCAGAAAAGCCTGATACAGACGGTCGGCCTGCGGCCAGATCTTGCGGGCCACAAAGCAATCAGACCGGCGCAGCAGTTGCAGGTGATCATCGTAAAAAATGTGCGGACGACCCTGATAGTCAAACTTTGACAGGGTCAGGGACCGGCTTTCGATACAGGTCGAATACACCCGCGCCAGAGTCTGGAAATAACTTTCATCGGGAATCCACACATGCCTGAAATAGGCATCATAGGTCTTTCGCTGGGGATCCTGCAGGATGGCCGACAGCGTTTGCCGGGACAGACACCACCACTGGCTGCCCATATGCGGAACCAGCCCATCGGGTATCTTTCGCCTGACATTCATGCGGCGCTGCAGCCTGACATAGGCGTCGAACAGTTTGCGGTGCTTGCGCCATGAAAACGGAAACCGCAACGTAAAGCGTTCGCGATCCAGCCCCCCGACCGTCCAGGTCACATCCGATGTGGTGGCGCTTTCGATGAAATCCGCGCGCGGGCGGTCGGCAAGGTAATCAGTCAGTTCCTGTACCGGCCGCAAGGGCAGGCAGGCGCCTGAAGTCAGGAAAACGTGGTGAACGTCCGGGAACGTCTCCAGCATCAGTTCCGATGCCGATTGCGAGGCCGCGACAATCCCCCAGGTGCCCCACTCGCACAGATGGCGTTGGGAAAAGCGGATCAGGCTGTCATCGGAACAAGCCTCTGCAAAGGCGGAAAAGGTGCTTTTGGGCACCTTGCGGTCCACATGGATCACAACCGGGCAGCCCGCCGCGGTCCAGTGGCGCGCGACCTGCTCGGCCCGATCCAGCGCGGTGTGCACCAGCATGACGACGCCCAGACGGCTCATGCCCAGTTGCCTTTCGACATGAGGCCGAGAATCTCAAGCTGCCGCCAGTTGATGTACTTCTCGGACCAGTTGCACCAGAAATCCGGGCAATCCTTCAGGTGTCCGGCATAGGCCTTGTATTCTTCGGAGGATCGGTAATGTTGCCCGCGGCTCAGCTCTTCAACCGCTTTCACACCCAGAGATCCGATCAGTTTGGCGTGCAACAGGGCACCGCTGGTCTTTTCACCGCCGGATTCTTCGTACACCTGGTTCAGCCCCCTTGGTAGTAGCGAGTGGGTCGAGCTGACATATGTGTAACGCCGGTCCCACCGAACAAGGGGAATTTTGTTCAGGGCGGGTGCTTTTTTGGGGTTGTCCCGAAAGAACATCCGGCACCGGGGACCACCCTGAATCCAGAGGTTCCCATAGGCCGGATTCTTGGTGATCGTGTAGTTTCCCGTGTCGAACCACGGTGCAATGTCCAGCGGGTTCTGCCCTTCGTGATAATGCGCCGCGTCTATGGGGCCTTTGGGATAGATGTCGATCAGCATCGTGCCAAAGCTGCGGATGCCGGTTCCGTCCAGCCAGTCGGTCAGGGCGCGGATGGGGCGCGTATCGCAAAACGGATAGACAAAGAACTCGTCCGGATCGACCGTAAGCACCCAGTGCTTGTGGGCGTATTTGCGTAAAAGGTAATTCATCCAGTCCACGCCGTAGGTGGCGCGTTTGTAGCTGTGGCCCGTTTCCCAGACGGATGTGTCGGGCTGACTGGTCAGGTAGGCGCGGGTGTCGTCGTCGCTGCCATTGTCGACGAACAGAAAATGGTTCACGCCCAGTTTGCGGTAATATTCCAGAAAATAGGGAAGCCGGGTCTTTTCGTTCCGAACCACGCTCAGCAGCAGCACGTCCTGGGGTTGGATATCAGCCGTATTGTCGCTGACCGGCTCAAGCTCGCGCCCCTTGCGCAGACAGCGCAACACACGGCGCCTGCGCCGCAATCTCATCCGGTAAGAGTCCAACAGGCTCACGCGACTGCCCAACCTTTTTGATACGCGAGCATGCCCGGGGCTGGTTGAGGCCAGAGTGGTGCCGGGCATTTGACGCTTTATGACACTTTTGTATCTTGCAAGGCAATGAATTTAAATAATCTTAGCGATGGTGTAGCTGATTGGGTCCGTCATTCGGCGCCTTATTCAAATCCTCCGGCCCGCATCAGTTTCAACTGATCCAGCTGCCGCCATCCCGTGTAGCGCACTGAATTTTCTGTCCAAAGATCGGGCTGGCCGATTATCCCGTCATAGTATGATCCGAACTGATCCGGGCTATGGAAATGCTGGCGGCGCATCTTTTCGATCCGGGATTTTTCGACAATCTCGGGCAGGAACTTGGTGTGCAGCAAAACGCCCGAGGGCGCCGAACCCCCCGGGCCGTCATAGCCGCAATTCAGGTGAGCGGGCAAAACCGAATGGCAGGAGTTGACATAGGCATACCGGCGCGACCAGCGCATCAGCGGAATTTTGTTGAGCGTGGGTGAGCGTTCGGGGCGGTCGCTGAAAAACATGCGTTCACGAACACCGCCCTGCACCCACAGATTGCCCAGCGGGTTCTGCCTCTGCGCCCGGTATGGCCCGCTGTCGAACCATGGAAGAATCTCTGTGGGATCGGTTTCCGGCGCACAGGTCTGAATGCCCAGCAGCCCCTTTGGATAAAGGTCCAGCAAATGCGCGCCGAACACTTTTTGCCCTGCGGCGTCCAGCCAGTTTGTCAGTTCGTGCAGGGACCGGGTGTCGTGATGGGCATAGATCAGCAACTCGTCGGCATCCACCATCAGCGTCCAGTGCCCGTGGCCGTAACGCATCTGCAGCCATGTCAGCCAGTCCAGCCCGAACCGGGCTGCGCGATAGCTGCTGCCGGTCTGCCACAGGGACACGTCCGGCTGTTCCCGCAGCACCTCAGCCGACCCGTCGTCGCTGTGGTTGTCCACCACCAGAAAATGGTTCACGCCCAACCGGCGATAATGGTTGAAAAACCAAGGCAAACGGCCGGCTTCGTTCCGTAGCGTGGTAAAGGCCAGAATGTCGCCGGGCGCGATCTGGTTGGTGCGGTCCGACAGGCAGGCCAATTGATGCCTGCTGCGAAAGGATCGCCACAAAAGCCGCCGCCGCTTCCATCGCAACCGGTAGGACTGTACCCAGCCGGGGGATCGGGCTTCGGCTGCGCTCATCTCCGCTTCATTTCTCGTAATGCCCGTTCTGATGCCAGCGCCAGGCATCCGCGACCATAGTCTCTAACGTTGATCTTTTGGGCTGCCATCCCAGTTCACTTTCGGCGCGGGTCGAACCGGATACCAGCTTGGTGCAATCCCCGGCCCGGCGGGGGCCGATCGTGTAGGGGACCGTCCGATTTGTGACTGCTTTGGAGTGTTCGATCACTTCCATCACCGAAAACCCCGACCCCGTGCCCAGATTGAAGACGCGGCTTTCCTTCCCCTGTTCCAGCCACTTAAGGCCAAGAACATGGGCATCCACCAGATCACAGACATGCACATAATCACGGATGCAGGTGCCGTCCGGCGTGTCATAATCCGTCCCGAATACGGTCAGGGCATCCCGTTTGCCATCGATGGCGTCCAGCATCAGCGGAACCAGATGCGTTTCGGGGCGGTGAAACTCGCCCACTTCACTGTCTGGGTCGGCGCCCGCGACGTTGAAATATCTGAAAATGACGTGATTCAGATCGTGTGCCGACTGGAAATCTCTCAGAATATCCTCGATCGCCCGTTTTGATGCGCCATAGGAGTTGAGCGGATGCTGCGGCGTGTTCTCATCCAGAACAACGTTATCGTGCTCGCCGTAGGTGGCGCAGGTCGAGGAAAATACAAAGTTCAGGCAGTTTGCGGCCACCGCCGCTTCGATCAGGTTCAACGAGCCGGTGACATTGTTTGACCAGTACCTGCCCGGCTGCGACATCGCCTCGCCCACCTGGCTGAGGGCGGCGAAATGCATGACCGCCGCCGGCTCGTATTTGGCAAAAACCTCGTCCAGACGCTGCCGGTCCAGCAAATCACCCTGTTCGAACGGCCCGAACTTGACTGCGTCCTGCCAACCGGTGACCAGATTGTCGTAGGTCACCGGGGTGTAGCCCGCCCTGCTCAGTGCCTTGCAGGCATGGGATCCGATGTATCCCGCTCCACCGGTTACCAAGATATTCGTCATGATGAATCCCGATCTGAAATCCGTAATTTTCTGAGGTATCTACGTGTCATCGAAGCTGCGCGCCACGGGGAAAACGGTTCAGTCCAACCCCATGGCGGTCATCATCTCTTCGATTTTCGGCACGTCTTGTGGGTTGTTCAGCTCCCAGAACTGGCGACCCCTGGCCTCGACCTCGACGCACAGTACTTTGCGACCGTTTTCCATGAAGCGCAGCTGCTCCAGCCCTTCTAGATTTTCCAACGGTCCTGCTGCCCAGGCCGGATAGGCGCTTAGCGCATCGGGGCGATAGGCATAGACACCAACATGGTGAAAAACCGGTGTGTTATCGGTGCTGGCATAAGTGTCCGAGGTATAGGGAATGACCTCTTTCGAAAAATACATCGCGCTGTGATCTGCCCCGAACACGGCGGTGGTGCCGCCTACACGTCCGTTCTTGCGGTCGTTCAGCAAACTGTTGAGCGCATCGCCGTCACAGCGCAGAACTGGCGTCGCCACCCCGGCATCAGGTGCCGCGCGCAGCCCCTGAACCAGATCCTCGACAAACCAGTGCGGTGTCAGCGGCGCGTCGCCCTGCAGGTTCACGATAATCTCGTAATCTCCGCCCAGCACCGTATGCGCCTCGGCGCAGCGCTCGGTTCCGTTGACGCAGGATTCCGAGGTCATCACCACGTCGGCCCCGAAACCTTCGGCCACCTCGCGGATGCGGTCGTCATCCGTTGCAACCACGACACGGTCTACGCCCGACACGGCTTTGGCCGCGCGCCACGACCGTTCGATTAGCGTCATCGAAGTTCCATTAGCGCCGGTCAGCGGCACCAGCGGTTTGCCGGGATACCGGGTCGAAGCGTAACGGGCGGGGATCGCGATCAGAACGGACATCAGGCCTCCTTCAGTTCAACACCCGGAGCATAGGCGATGAAAAACGGATTGGCATAGCCATCCTTGCCGTATCCCAGCGGTGAATGATCATCAAAGCGTACCACTTTGCCCCCTGCACCCGCCAACACGGCGTGGCCTGCGGCAGTGTCCCACTCCATCGTGCGGCCAACGCGGGGATAGAGATCCGCCTCGCCGGTCGCCACCAGACAGAACTTGAGCGACGAGCCCGCGCTTTTGCTGTCCTGCACCTGATACTTGTTGATGTAATCCTCGGTCGCCTGATCCCTGTGCGATTTGGACGCCACGATCAAAAGCGCTGAATTGTCCGGTTTAGACACTGATATCGGCGCCAATTCCCCGGCCTGTGCTTTGTCCAGCGCGCCGGTTTCCTCGACCGACTGACCATCGGCCTGTGTGTAGAACATCCGCCCTTTGGCCGGGGCATAGACCACGCCGCGGGTCGGCACACCGTTTTCCACAAGCGCGATATTCACGGTGAAATCGCCCCGCCGGTTGATGAATTCCTTGGTGCCGTCCAGCGGATCGACGATCAGAAACGTATCGCCCTTTTCCGAATGGGATGCGGCCTGTTCTTCGGTCACGAGCAGGATATCGGGAAAGGCGTCACGCAATCCGGCCGAGATCAGCGCATCCGCCGCTTCATCCGCCTCGGTCACCGGGCTGGAATCGGATTTGACCTTCACGTCGAAATCGTCGGCGTTGTAAATCTCCATGATCTTGTCGCCTGCTTCCAGGGCCAGACGGCGGATAACGGGGATAAGGGTTTCGTAGGTCACAAAATTGCTCCGATCCTGTGATTTGTTGATCTGCAAACTTGTCGATCTTATGGTGTGATGCAAAGGGTTCGGCAAGATTTACATGGCATGATCCCGGAAATGACGCAGGTAAAATTCTTCGGTGTTTCAGTACAAGCGCAATAGAACCCTGATCGGTGCCGCCATTTCGACGGCTGAACTGGTGTTTCATGGCATCGTGCGCAATGTGCGTTCGAAGCATTCGAATGCCGTTCTGGCGATTGTGCTGAATATCATTCAGGTCGTCCTGATGGTCGCCGTCTTCTACCTGATCATGACCTTTGTGATGGGTGGGCGTGTCGCGCGAATTCGGGGCGAATTCATTCTGTACCTGCTGTCGGGCGTGTTTCTGTTTCAGGGCCATATCAAGGCTGTTGCTGCCATTTCAGGGGTGGGAACCGGCAACAATCCGATGATGCTTCATTCACCAATGAACATGATGGTGGTTCTTTTGGCGGCGGCGTTCCAGACACTCTATGTCCAGATAATGTCTCTGATCGCTATCCTGTTCATCTATCATGTCACGATCAACCCGTTGGAAATTCAGGATCCGGGCGGCGCATTTGCCATGCTTGTTCTGGCTTGGTTCACAGGCTGCGCTGTGGGGCTGGTATTTCTGGCGATCCAGCCGTGGTTTCCCACGGTTGCAAGTATCGGAAGCAGCGTTTACCGGCGCATGAATATGGTGTTTTCCGGCAAAATGGTCGTTGCCAACGCCTTGCCGCCCTTCATGCTGAAGGTTTTCGACTGGAATCCGCTGTTTCATGCCATCGACCAATGCCGTGGCTTCATCTTCCGAAACTATTTTCCGCGTGTGACCAGCTGGGAATACGCCCTATGGGTCGGCATTGTTCTGGTGATGATTGGCCTGATGGCCGAATTCTATACCCGGCAGCAGGTGTCGAAAAGCTGGTTCGCCCGCCGCTGAGTGTCAGGTCGCGACGCGCAGCGTCAGGTTGAGCCGCCCGCCCTTGAGCAGCAGGCGGGACGAACCGAACCGGATTCGATCCACACCATGATAGGTCAGGCGCGCTGGCCCGCCCATGACCACCACATCCCCCGAACTCAGCCACAGCGATTCGGTTTTGCCGCCCCGGCTGGTGTTGCCGATCCTGAACAGTGCGTCATCCCCCAACGAGATCGAGACAACAGGCCAGGAAAAATCCGCCTCGTCCTTGTCCTGATGCAATCCCATCCGGCTGCCCTCGCCATAATAGTTGATGAGACAACAATCCGGCGCGCGGTCAGCCCCGGTCAGGTGTCGCCAGATATCCAAAACCGATGCCGGAATGTCGGGCCATGTCACGCCCGTGGGGTGGGTGGGCTGATATCTGTAGCCGCTTTTGTCGGTGACCCATCCCAGCGCCCCGGCCGAGGTCATGCGAACCGACATCTGTTTCCCGGACGGGGTCGTTGGCCGGACCAGCGGGGCGGCCTTCAGAATCGGCCGCAACTCCTCGATAAGACCCGACTGTGCCGCCCCGTCCAGATAGCCTTTTCTGATGTCGAAACCGCGCAACAGCAGCTGAGTCATCCCGGAAACCCCAATCCTTTCCAAATCCTTGCCAAAAAAGGCCCGAAAATCGTGAAAACCTGCATTTCACGACGCTTGCAGGCCACGTTTCCGGCCCTTATATACGCCGGGACGCGCGATGGTGTAGTGCTGTCGCGCACATCAGATCGGGGCCGGGATGCCGTAACGGGTTCAGGCCTCGGGACATCGCCTTGAAGAGAAAGGGATCGAACCTATGGGAAAAGTAATTGGCATTGACCTCGGCACAACCAACTCGTGCGTGGCAATCATGGACGGCTCTCAGCCGAAGGTCATCGAAAATGCGGAAGGGGCGCGGACCACGCCCTCGATCGTCGCCTTCACCGAAGATGAGCGACTGGTCGGTCAGCCTGCTAAACGTCAGGCGGTCACCAACCCCGACAACACGATTTTCGGCGTCAAGCGTCTGATCGGTCGTCGTGTGGATGATGCAGAAGTCGAAAAAGACAAGAAAATGGTGCCCTATGCCATCGTAAATGGCGGCAATGGCGACGCGTGGGTCGAAGCCCGCGGTGAAAAGTACTCCCCAAGCCAGATCTCGGCCTTCACTCTGGGCAAGATGAAGGAAACCGCCGAGAGCTATCTGGGTGAGGAAGTCACGCAGGCGGTCATCACCGTTCCGGCATACTTCAACGACGCACAGCGTCAGGCCACCAAAGACGCTGGCAAGATCGCCGGTCTGGAAGTGCTGCGGATCATCAACGAACCGACAGCGGCTGCTCTGGCTTATGGTCTGGACAAAGAAGAAACCCAGACCATCGCAGTCTATGACCTTGGTGGTGGTACCTTCGACGTGACCATCCTGGAAATCGACGACGGCCTGTTCGAGGTCAAATCGACCAACGGTGACACCTTCCTGGGTGGTGAAGACTTTGACATGCGCATCGTCAACTACCTGGCGGATGAGTTCAAAAAGGAACACGGTGTCGATCTGTCCGCTGACAAGATGGCCCTGCAGCGTCTGAAAGAAGCCGCTGAAAAAGCCAAGATCGAGCTGTCCTCGACATCGCAGACCGAAATCAACCAGCCGTTCATCTCGATGGGTTCGAACGGTCAGCCGCTGCACATGGTCATGAAACTGACCCGTGCCAAGCTGGAATCGCTGGTTGGCGACCTGATCAAGAAATCGATGAAGCCGTGCCAGGCCGCTCTGAAAGACGCAGGTCTGTCGCCTTCGGATGTGGATGAGGTTGTTCTGGTCGGTGGTATGACCCGGATGCCGAAAGTGATCGAAGAGGTCACCAAGTTCTTCGGTAAAGAGCCGCACAAGGGTGTGAACCCGGACGAAGTGGTTGCCATGGGCGCCGCCATTCAGGCCGGTGTTCTGCAGGGCGACGTCAAGGACGTGGTTCTGCTGGACGTGACCCCGCTGTCGCTGGGTATCGAAACGCTGGGTGGCGTGTTCACCCGCCTGATCGACCGCAACACCACGATCCCGACGAAAAAGTCTCAGGTCTTCTCGACCGCCGAGGACAACCAGAACGCCGTGACCATCCGCGTGTTCCAGGGTGAGCGTGAAATGGCCGCGGACAACAAGATCCTGGGTCAGTTCAACCTCGAAGACATCCCGCCCGCACCGCGCGGCATGCCTCAGATCGAGGTGACTTTTGACATCGATGCCAACGGCATTGTCTCGGTTTCGGCCAAGGACAAAGGCACCGGCAAAGAGCAGAAGATCACCATTCAGGCCTCTGGTGGTCTGTCCGAAGAGGACATCGACAAGATGGTCAAGGACGCCGAGGACAATGCCGAGGCAGATAAGGAACGTCGCGAGCTGATCGAGGCGAAGAACCAGGCCGAAAGCCTGATCCACTCGACCGAAAAGTCGATGGAAGAGCATTCGGACAAGGTCGATCCGACCACGATCGAAGCCATCGAGCTGGCGATTGCCGCGCTTAAGGACGAGATCGAGACGGACAATGCCGACAAGATCAAGTCCGGCATCCAGAACGTGACCGAAGCCGCCATGAAGCTGGGCGAAGCCATCTACAAGGCGCAGGCTGAAGAAGCGGATGATGAACCGGCAGCAGCAGACGCTGCGCCCGGCGATGATGACATCGTCGATGCCGAATTCGAAGATCTGGATGACGACAAGCGTAACTAACGGGTAACCGGGCCAATGCGGGCCGGTCCGGTTGCCGGGCCGGCCCGATTACGTTGAGGCAGAAGGAAAAACTGATGTCAAAACGCGACTACTACGATGTGCTCGGCGTGTCCAAGGGCGCATCGGCGGACGAGATCAAAAAGGGCTTTCGCAGGAAAGCCAAGGAATTGCATCCCGACCGCAACAAGGACAACCCGGATGCCGAGGCGCAGTTCAAGGAAGCGAACGAAGCCTATGACGTTCTGAAAGACGGTGAGAAAAAGGCCGCCTATGACCGCTTTGGCCACGCGGCGTTCGAAAACGGCATGGGTGGCGGTGGCCGCCCCGGTGGCGGTTTCGGGTCGGGCGATTTCTCCAGCGCGTTTTCGGACGTGTTCGATGACCTGTTCGGTGATTTCATGGGTGGTCAGCGCGGAGGTGGCGGCGGACGCCGGGCCGCGCGCGGGTCCGACCTGCGCTATAACCTGCGCGTAACGCTGGAAGAGGCGTTTGCGGGGATGCAAAAGACGATCAACGTCCCCACTGCGGTTGGTTGCTCGTCCTGTGATGGAACCGGTGCCGAAGGCGGTGCCGAACCCTCGACCTGTCCGACCTGTTCGGGCATGGGCAAGGTGCGGGCTCAGCAGGGCTTTTTCACGGTTGAACGCACATGCCCCACCTGCTCCGGGCTGGGTCAGATTATCAACAATCCCTGTAAATCCTGTCAGGGTGCTGGCCGCGTTGAAAAAGAACGCGCGCTGTCCGTCAACATTCCCGCCGGTGTCGAAACCGGCACCCGCATCCGCCTGGCAGGCGAGGGAGAGGCCGGAATGCGCGGCGGCCCTCCGGGTGATCTTTACATCTTTGTCGAGGTTTCTCCACATCAGCTGTTCGAACGCGATAGCGTGAACCTCTATTGCCGTGTTCCGGTCAGCATGGCCAAGGCTGCACTGGGCGGATCGATCGAGGTTCCCACCATTGATGGCGGTCGCGGCCGCGTTCAGATCCCGGCCGGCAGCCAGTCCGGCCGCCAGATGCGCCTGCGCAGCAAGGGTATGCCAGCCCTGCGCGGCGGCGGTGTTGGCGACATGTTCATCGAACTGGCCGTCGAAACCCCGGTCAACCTGACCAGCCGCCAGAAAGAGCTGCTGCGCGAGTTCGAAGAGCTGGGCGAAGACAACCATCCCGAATCCAAAAGCTTCTTTTCCTCGGTGAAAACCTTTTGGGACGGGATGAAGGGCTAAGCCCGACCACAACCCGAATTCAGGCCGGCCCAATCGGGCCGGCCTTTTTTTGGCCTGATCAATAAGTCCAGATTGGCCTCAATCCCCACAGGATTGGCCCTTGATTCCTGCGCCATCCCCTGAGATTGTCCGCGCCAACCGTTGGGGTGCCCGATTGCGGGCTGAGAGGCGTGGATGCGTTAACCCATCGAACCTGATCCGGGCAATTCCGGCGTAGGGAACGGTCTAAAGACAAGAGAACGTTTTTTATGCCCCGCGTTGCCCAAGTGAATTGGAGCAACCACATGGCGCATATCGCGTTGACAATAGCGGGATCTGACAGCGGCGGCGGAGCGGGCATTCAGGCCGACCTCAAGGCCATGTCCGCGCTGGGCGTTTACGGCGCCAGCGTGATTACGGCGGTCACTGCCCAGAACACGCAGGCGGTTACTGCGGTTCACGGGATTCCGCTGGACGTTATTGCGGCCCAGATCGACGCGGTTCTGAGTGATCTGGATGTCCGGGCGATCAAGATCGGGATGCTTGCCACACCCGAAATCATCCAGACGGTCGCTGATGGGATTTCCGGCTTTGACGGCCCGGTGGTCCTCGACCCGGTGATGATCGCCAAATCCGGCGATGCGTTGCTGGCCCGCGATGCGGTACAATCCCTGCGCGACCTGCTGGTTCCCCGCGCCACGGTGCTGACCCCGAACTTGCCCGAGGCCGCCTGTCTGTTGAATGAAATGGTCGCCGAAACGGATGATGAGATGATCCGGCAGGGATATGCTCTGTCCGCCATGGGGGCCAAATCTGTCCTGATGAAAGGCGGGCACGGCAAGGGCGATCTGTGCCGCGACCTGCTGATCGACAGTACCGGCGTTTTGGCGCAGTTCGAGGCCCCGCGACAGGACACGAAAAACACCCATGGAACCGGCTGCACCCTGTCATCCTCGATTACAGCCGGACTGGCCATGGGGCTGACGGTGCCCGAGGCGACGGCGCAGGCGCATGACTATCTGCAGGGTGCGATCTCGCAGGCGGATGGTCTTGCGGTTGGACATGGACATGGTCCGGTGCATCACTTCCATCGGGTCTGGGGCGCGTGACGGATTTCTCGGTCATAGGTGCCGGTGTCTCCGGCCTTGCGGTTGCGACCGAACTGGTCGCGCGCGGGGCAACGGTTCAAATCTTCGACCCCGGCGGGGTGCCGGGGCCGCATTGCTGTTCCTGGTGGGCAGGCGGCATGCTGGCGCCTTGGTGCGAGTACGAAAACGCCGAAGAACCCGTGCTGCGGCTGGGGCAGCAAGCCATCGGCTGGTGGGCCGAAAAAACTCAGGTAACACGTCACGGGACCCTGGTTGTCGCCAGTGGCCGGGACATGCCCGATCTGCGCCGTTTTGCCCGCCGTACCGAAGGCTTTGCCGAGGTGGATCGGGCGAAAATAGCCGAGTTAGAGCCTGATCTGCACAAATTCGGCAAAGGTCTTTTCTTTGCGGACGAGGCGCATCTTGACCCGCGCAAGGCACTGCAGGATCTCGCGCGCAGATTGCAGGACAACGGCGTGGTGTTTCACCGCAAACTGGCTCCGGCGCGTCTTGAAAACGCGATCGACTGCCGGGGCCTGCACGCCCGCGACCTGCTCTATGACCTGCGCGGCGTCAAAGGCGAGATGCTGGTGATCCGCTGCCCGGATGTCACTCTGTCGCGCCCAGTGCGCCTGCTGCATCCGCGTATGCCGCTGTACATCGTACCGCGCGGAGACGGCGTTTACATGCTGGGCGCGACGATGATCGAATCCGAGGACAGCAGCCGGATCACCGCCCGCTCGATGCTGGAAATGCTCAGCGCCGCCTATGCCCTGAACCCTGCCTTTGGCGAGGCCGAGGTGCTGGAAATCGGCGTCGATCTGCGCCCCGCCTTCCCCGACAATCTGCCGCGTATCCGGCGGCTGGGGCGGACAATCTATGCCAACGGTCTCTATCGTCACGGCTACCTGCTGGCGCCCGCGCTGGCGCAGGGGGTGGCCGATCTGGCGCTGGAAAACAAACATTCGGAGATGGTCGATGAAGATCGTGCTTAACGGCGAACCGCGCGAGGTGCGCGCCGAAACCCTGTCTGAACTGCTGGCCGAATGCGGGTTTTCCGGTCGCGTCGCCACAGCGGTGAACGAAGATTTCGTGCCCTCGGGCCTGCGCGTCGCCCACAAACTGACCGATGGCGACCGGGTCGAGGTCGTCGCGCCGATGCAGGGGGGCTGAGAATGAAACGCTTCTACGGCACTGAACTGCCAAACCCGCTGATGCTGGGCACGGCGCAATATCCCAGCCCGGCCATTCTGGAACAGGTGTTCCGTGACAGCGGGGCAGGGGTTGCCACCGTATCCCTGCGCCGAGAAGGCGCGGGCGGTGCCGGGCAGACATTCTGGCAGATGATCCGCGATCTGGGCGTGCTGGTCCTGCCCAACACTGCCGGTTGCCACACGGTGAAAGAGGCCGTGACCACCGCCCATATGGCGCGCGAGGTGTTCGACACAAAATGGATCAAGCTAGAGCTGATCGGCCACACCGACAGCCTGCAGCCGGATGTGTTCCAACTGGTCGAGGCCGCGCGCATCCTGACCGAGGACGGGTTTCAGGTCTTTCCCTACACCACTGACGATCTGATCGTGGGCGAACGTCTGCTCGAAGCCGGTTGTGAGGTGTTGATGCCCTGGGGCGCGCCCATCGGCTCGGGCCGGGGGTTGAACAACGAATATGCCCTGCGTGCCATGCGCGCCGAATTTCCCGATGTGCCGCTGGTCATTGATGCCGGCATCGGCTTGCCCAGCCATGCGGCTCACGCGATGGAGCTTGGGTTCGATGCGGTTTTGCTGAACACGGCCGTGGCCCGTGCCGGCGATCCCGCGGCTATGGCGCGCGCCATGGCGCTGGCGATTCAAGCCGGGCAACAGGCCCATCAGGCCGACCCGATCGAGGCGCGCGACATGGCCGAGGCCTCGACCCCAGTTATCGGAAAGGCATTCCTGTCATGACTCTCGACCGGTTCTACCCGATCTTCGACCACTCCGACTGGTTGCGCCGGATGCTACCGCTGGGTGTCAAACTGGTGCAGTTGCGCATTAAGGACCAGCCGGATGAGGTTGTTCGTCAGGAAATCGCCACTTCACAGGCGCTGTGCGCTGAACATGGCGCGGTTCTGGTGGTGAACGACTATTGGCAGGCCGCCATCGACGCCGGGTGCGACTGGATTCATCTGGGGCAGGAAGATCTGGACGACGCCGATCTGAAGGCAATCCGCAAAGCGGGTCTAAAACTAGGTGTTTCCACCCATGACGATGACGAGCTCGAGCGTGTTTTGTCGATGGGCCCCGACTATGTGGCGTTGGGTCCGGTCTATCCAACCATCCTGAAAAAGATGAAATGGGAACAGCAGGGCCTGCCGCGCGTGACCGAATGGAAGGCGCGCGTGGGGGATATCCCGCTGGTCGGGATCGGCGGCATGAGTGTCGAACGCGCGCCCGGCGTCTTTGCAGCGGGGGCCGATATCGTCTCAGCCGTCACCGACATCACGCTGAACGCCGACCCCGAGGCGCGCGTGCGCGCATGGATCGAGGTCAGCCGATGACACGCTATGCCCGCCAGATGATCCTGCCCGAGGTGGGTGAGCAGGGGCAAAGCCGCCTTGCCGCTGCGCGGGTTCTGGTCGTCGGCGCAGGCGGGCTTGCCGCCCCGGCGCTGCCGCTGCTGGCGGGCGCAGGCATCGGTCACCTGATGATCATCGACGCGGACACCGTCTCGCTGTCGAACCTGCATCGCCAGACGCTGTTCACTGAACAGGATTGTGGTCGTCCCAAGGCCGAGGCCGCCGCCGACCGCTGCCGCCGGATCAATTCCGATATCGAAATCATCGGTACGAACCAGAAGATCACCCCTGAAAATGCTGTAGGATTTGTACAAAACGCCGATCTGGTGCTGGATTGCGCCGACAGCTACGCCGCCAGCTACACGCTGTCTGATACCTGTCTTGCGCTGGGCAAACCTCTGATCAGCGCCTCCGTCCTCGGTCTGTCGGGATATGTCGGCGGGTTCTGTGGAGGGGCCCCATCCCTGCGCGCGGTGTTCCCCGATGCTCCTGACAGCGGCGCAAGCTGCGCCACCGCGGGCGTGCTGGGACCGGTTGTTGCGATGCTGGGCGCGATGCAGGCACAGATGGCATTGAGTGTGATCCTTGATCTGGAACCGTCCCCTTTGGGGCAGCTTGTCCAGTTCGATGCAACCACCTGCCGCAGCTCCGGATTCCGGTTTGATCGCGCTCCTGAGCCGGCACAATTCTTCCCCTTCGTCACCGCCAGCGCGTTGACCGAAACTGATCTGATCGTCGAGCTGCGAGATGTGGATGAGGCACCGACACCGATCCACCCGGATGCTCGTCGGATATCACCGGAAAATCTCAAAATAGAGCCTAACAAAGGGCAAAGATTGGCCCTTTGCTGTGCCACCGGTCTGCGCGCATGGCGCGCGGCCGAGCGTATTCAACCGGATTGGCCGGGCGAGATTGTCCTCGTCGCGGCTTCAACCTCGTGAACAGAAGGAAACGCGAGACATGAAAAAGCTGATCGCTGCAATCACCCTGCTGGCCGCTGCACCAGCCTGGGCCGAAGATAAGATGACCGTGCTGCTGGACTGGTTCATCAACCCTGATCACGGGCCGATCATCGTGGCACAGGAAAATGGTTATTTTGCAGAACAGGGGCTTGAGGTCGAAATCGTACCACCCGCAGACCCTTCGGCCCCGCCGCGCCTGGTCGCTGCTGGTCAGGCTGATCTGGCCGTGTCCTACCAGCCGCAACTGCATCTGCAAATCCACGAAGGTCTGCCCCTGAAACGCGTTGGGACGCTGGTCGCCACGCCGCTCAACTGCCTGCTGGTCCTGAAGGACGGGCCGATCAAATCGCCTGCAGACCTGAAAGGAAAGAAGATCGGCTTCTCGGTCGCGGGCGTTGAAGAGGCGGTTCTGAGCACTGTTCTGGGCAAATATGACGTCAAACTGGATGATGTTGAGCTGATCAACGTCAACTTCTCGCTGTCGCCTTCGCTGATGTCCGGTCAGGTGGATGCTGTGATCGGCGCATATCGCAATTTCGAACTGAATCAGATGGACATCGAAGGCCGTCCCGGCACCTGCTTTTACATCGAGGAAGAGGGCGTTCCGGCCTATGATGAACTGATCTATGTCGCCAATCCGGACACCATGGATCAGGACAAGGTCGCACGTTTTTTGGCCTCGACCGAAAAGGCGACCCAGTACATTGTCAACAACCCCGACAAAAGCTGGGAGATCTTCTCGTCCACCTCGCCCGAGCTTCAGGACGAGCTGAACGCCCGCGCCTGGGTTGATACGCTGCCCCGTTTCGCACTGCGCCCGGCGGGTCTTGAGGCGGGTCGGTATGCCCGGTTCGAGGCCTTCCTGAAAGACAGCGGCATGATCGACAGCATCAACCCGGTCAGCGACATTGCCATTGACGTGACCGCGCAATGAGCGGTCAGGACTATGGCCGCGCCTTCGCGCTGATGCGCGATGCGGCGCAGGAGCCGTGGCGGGATTACACCCGCCACGCCTTTGTCGAAGGGATGAAGGACGGCACACTGCCGCGCCCGGCATTTCTGCATTATCTGCGACAGGACTATGTGTTCCTGATCCATTTCTCACGCGCCTGGGCGCTGGCGGTGGTAAAGTCGGAAACGCATGAAGAGATGCTGGCCGCCGCGCGTACAGTAAACGGGCTGATCAGCGAAGAGATGAAGCTGCATATCGGTGTCTGCGAAGCAGCGGGCATTCCGCAGGACGAATTATTCGCAACACCGGAACGTTCTGAGAATCTGGCCTATACGCGCTTTGTTCTCGAAGCAGGGTACAGCGGCGATTTGCTGGATCTTCTGGCAGCCCTTGCGCCCTGCGTTATGGGTTACGGCGAAATTGGCACGCGCCTGAGTTCCGAGGCTACTTCGGAAACCTATCGCGACTGGATCGATACCTATGCGGGTGATGAGTATCAAGATGCCTGCCGTGCAGTTGGAGAATTGCTGGATTCGGCTCTAACTCGAAGGATTGGCCCGGATTTCGCTGCCTCGCCACGCTGGGAACGCCTGTGCCGAACCTTCCGTACAGCCACTGAACTGGAGGTAAACTTCTGGCAAATGGGTCTGACCCCGTGACACCTGCGCCCGAAATCACCATCAGTGGACAGGCCCGCATTGACGCTGCGCCGCTGTTCGCGCCGTTGTCCCTGACGCTTGCGGCGGGGCAATGGACCTGTCTTCTGGGTGGCTCGGGCGTCGGAAAAACCACGGTCCTGCGCCTGATCGCAGGTCTGGCGACCGGCGCTGAGTTTGTAGGGGAAATTACCGCGACAGACAGCGTATCGGTCCCGGACCGGGTGGCCTATATGGCGCAGGATGATCTGTTGCTGCCTTGGGCTACGGTTGCGCAGAATGTCTCGTTGGGTGCGCGACTGCGGGGCGAGAGGGTCGATCTGGATCGACGCGAGCGCCTGATCAAGCGGATGCGCCTGCAGGATCATATGTCAAAAAAGCCCGGCGAGCTTTCAGGCGGTCAGCGCCAGCGCGTCGCGCTGGCACGCACGTTGATGGAAGATCGCCCCATTGTCCTGTTGGATGAACCCTTTTCGGCCCTTGATGCGCGCACCCGCGCCGACATGCAGGACCTGGCCGCCGAAGCGCTGTTGGGGCGCACCGTCCTGCTGGTCACCCATGATCCCGGAGAGGCCGCACGACTGGGGCAAACCATTGTCGTCATGACGCAGCATGGCTTGACCCACTGTCAGCCGCCGCACGCACCCGCTCCGAGAAAGGTGGATGATCTAGAGACGCTGGAGACTCAGGGGTCTTTGCTGCGTCTGTTGCGGGAGGGTTCGGCATGAAATACCTGTCCGCCCTTGCCGCAACCGTGTTCGCGGTTGCTGTCTGGCAGGCCATCGTCACCCTGACGGGTCTGCCCAAGTTCATACTGCCGGGGCCAGCGCTGGTGGCCGAAACCTGGTGGCAAAACCGCTGGCTGATTGCGGAACATACATGGATCACCGCGGTTGAGGTGCTGATTGGCCTCGCTTGCGGGACGTTATTGGGTGTAATCACCGCCCTGCAACTGGCCAATTCGCGGGCCGCACGGGTATTGGTGCAGCCGATGCTTGTGTTCACACAGGCGTTGCCCGTTTTTGCGCTGGCACCTCTGTTGACCTTGTGGCTGGGCTATGGGCTTTGGTCCAAGGTGGCGATGGCTGTTTTGATCATCTATTTCCCGATTACCTCGTCATTCTTTGACGGGCTGATGCGGACGCCACCCGGATATCTGGATCTTGCGCGCACCATGCAGGCCGGGCCGCGCGCGGTGTTGTGGCATATCCGCATTCCCGCCGCGCTGCCCTCACTTGCATCCGGAATGCGACTGGCTGCGGTTTACGCGCCAATTGGTGCGGTGATCGGTGAATGGGTAGGGTCATCGCAGGGGCTGGGCTATCTGATGCTGCTAGCGAATGGTCGTGCCAAAACTGATCTGATGTTTGCCGCGATGCTGACCTTGGGGGTGTTTTCGGTTGTGTTGCATATGGCTGTGCGGCGTGCGACCGCGCGCATGGCCGGTGAGTCGCATTAACCAATCGGAAACCAGTTCTGAGCCAGTCTGAGCATATGACTCAGGACACCTTTGCCGAAGCCCCGACGCTGTTTGAAACGGATGAAGCCCCGGTGCAACCGCTGCCCGCAGGCCGGTTGCCGTCCTACATCAAGGATCACCGCAAGCGCCTGCGTGAACGGTTCATGTCGGGCGGTTCGGCGGCGATGCCGGATTATGAACTGCTGGAACTGGTTTTGTTTCGTTCGATTTCCCGACAGGACGTGAAACCGCTGGCGCGGGCCTTGATGGATGCATTTGGCGACTTCAATCGCGTGCTGACTGCGCCCGAAGAGCGGCTGCGCCAGATCAAGGGCGTCGGTGATACCGTGATCACCGATCTCAAAATTCTTGAGGCTTGCGCCCACAGGATGGCGCGTGCGCGGGTGATGCAACGGCACGTGATCTCAGGCTGGGACGCATTGCTGGACTATTGCCACACCACCATGGCGCATCGTGAGACAGAGCAGTTTCGGGTGTTCTATCTGGATCGGAAAAATGTCCTGATCGCAGACGAAGAGCAGGCCAAAGGCACCGTGGATCATGTTCCCGTTTATCCGAGAGAGGTTGCGAAACGGGCGTTGGAACTGAACGCATCCGCGCTGATTCTCGTGCACAATCACCCGTCAGGCGACCCGACACCATCGCAATCCGACATCGACATGACCAATCGAATTCAGGACGCCTGTACCGCACTTGGCCTGGTTCTGCATGACCATCTGATCATTGGAAAATCAACCGAGTTGAGTTTCCGCTCGCAGGGATATCTTTGATCGAAAGGTTGCCTGCCAACTGCAGGCGCGGAAAAGCTGCATCCGGCCGTGGCCCGTGAAGGCAACCTACCGGATGCTGGCGTTCCGGTGCGCCAACACCGGAACGGTTTGTCTGATCACCCGTGCAACGGCTTATTGTTTGCGGCCCGATATGCCTGAACGTATCCACGGGCGACGGACCGGACGGCACGGCCAATTTGCGAATAGGCCTCATCTGGCAAGTTGGCAAAGGACACGCGCGCGGACCAGCCGGGTGCGTCAAACCCGCTGCCGTTCAAAAGCACGATCCCGTAATCCTCCGCCAGCTTGAAGGCGATATCCAACGGATGAACGTTTTTCTTGATCCATTCGACCACATCGTCGCCCACGTATTTCCGAAGCCAGTATTCAAAGTCGATGATCCCGTAATATGCGTCGTAATGCGCACCGGCATCCACCTCGATACCCATTGCCTCGGTCAGCAATTTGAACCGGCGGTGGACAAGTTCCATGCACGCGGTCTGATACAGTTTCTTTGTGTCCACCAGTTCGCAAAGCGAGAACAGCGTCATCATCACCTGTTGCGGCAGGGACAATCCGGCAGTGTGGTTCAGAGCAACATCGCGACTGTCGGCCACCAGCCTGTCGATGAACCTGATATCGCGTGGCGTAAGGCTCAGCGTGCCGTAGCGGCGATCCAGCGCTTCTTTGATCTCTTCCGGCAGGTTCGCGAGTTTTTCGTCAAAGATATTGTCTTCGGCCACCGCGATCACACCCAGCCGCCATCCCGTACAGCCGAAATACTTGGAATAGGAATAGACCCCGATCGTGTTGCGCGGCAGCTGCCCCATGACCGATGTGAAATCATGAACAAAGGTCCCATAAACATCGTCGGTCAGCACGATCAGGTCGGGCCGGTGGTTGGTCACCAGATCATCCAGCTTGCGCAGCGACGCGTCATTCAGTGCGACCGAAGACGGATTACCGGGATTCACCAGAAAGAACGCTTTGACCTTTGGGTCTTTCAGCTTTTCCACGGCCGCATCGGTAAGTTGAAATCCGTCTTCCTCATCAGTCTCTACATGGACGGATTCCAGATTGTAGTCCTCAAGCTCGGGCATCTCGAGATAGGGCGTGAATATCGGTGTGCACAACGCAATCGTGTCGCCTGGATTCAGTAGGCGATTAGCTTTGAGAGACTTGAAAATATAACACATCGCCGCTGTGCCGCCCTCGACCGCGAACAGATCGAATTTTGCGTCGGGTCTATGACCCGAACACATGGACCACATCAGATATTCATGGGCGATGATCGCATTGTGCTTCAGGATACGATCCGGAACGGGGTAGTTGTCGCCGATGATCGAATCCGTCAGCTCGTGCACAAATTCATCCGCATCAAAGTCAAAGGCTGAAATGGCGTGATCGACCACCTGGCGCAGGGTTTCCGATCCCGGCATGTCACCGTTTTCATCAAGCCAACCCATCAGGCGGCCATGACTGCCAGCCATTTCCGGCATTCCGCCCAGGCCTGCGGGATGGTTCATGACACGTTTGGATTCGGTTATCGCGAATTGCCCCAGCGCAAAGAAAGCCTCTCGCGGGCGGGTCGCGACCCAGTTGGGGTTTCCGCGTCCGGCGTTCAGAAAGACGCTGTTGGCTTTTTGGGCCTCGGCTGACGCCAGTTGAATAAGCTCATCCTTGATCTGAAACGGGCTGAGCGCCTCATAGTCGTGCAGTTTCAATCTATCCATTGCAATAGCCTCTCTGAATCAGCTGAGAACAAGTACGACGACCATTCCGAAAATGGTCAAAAGCGTGTTTCCGATGGCATAGGGCATGCCATACCCAAGCGCGGGGATGCGGCTTTGCGCGGCCTCTTGAATCATGCCCAGCGCAGCGGTTGTCGTTCGGGCGCCCGCGCAGGCGCCGAACAGGATTGCCGGGTGAAACTTGAAGACATAGTGGCCGACATAAACCGAAAAGATCATCGGCAGTGACGTCGCCACGATGCCCCAAAGCAGCAGCGCCAATCCCGCCTGCTGAAGGCCCGCGACGAAACCCGGCCCGGCCGAGATTCCGACCACCGCGATAAAGACGTTTAGCCCGAGGGTATTCATCAGCCAAAGCGATGGTCCGGGTATCCGGCCAAAGGTTGGGTGAACGGTCCTCAGCCAGCCGAGGACGAGGCCAGCCAGCAGCGCTCCACCGGTGGTCGACAGACTGATCGGAAAGCCGCCCATCATGATCGCGAATGTGCCGATCAGGCCGCCGATGAAAATACCCCAGCCCACAAAGGCCAGATCGGTCGTATCAACGGGGCGGTCTGCATACCCCAGTTCGGCAATGGCGGCTTCGACGTGGCGCTTGCTGCCCATGATTGTCAGGATGTCGCCACGATGCAGTACCGTTCCCGGCAAAAGCGGCAGGTCGATCATGTTGCGCATCAGTTTGGTGGCATAAATACCGCGGGCCTGATGCATCTCGCTGAGGTCTTGCAGGGTTTTGCCGTGAACCTCTTTGTTGGTGATCAGAACATCCAGCTTTTCCGATGGAATGCTCAGCAATTCCGGCGCATCGGCTTCTTTCAGGGTTGGTTCCAGCTGGCCGACCAGATCGGCCCGCCGCCCCGAGAACATGACGGTGTCCCCTGCCTGCAGAACGGTATCATCGTCCACTTCGATGATTTTGCCGTCCCGTCGCAGCCGTTCCGCAAACACCCGCACGCCCGGCAGCAGATCCTTGACAGGCTGCCCCAGAAGGGCACTGCCCTGAGGGATTTCAAAGGCGCGGGCCTCGATCGCGCGGTAGGCCGAGACCATGCCGCCGCCAGTTTCCGCCGCAGCGCCGCCACCCAGTTGGGCCTCATACTCTTTGCAGGCAGCAACCAGATCGACGCCGATCAATCGCGGCCCGATCTTGGCCAGAATGATGGCCGAACCGATGGTGCCGTAGATATAGGTGACGGCATAGGCGATCGGAATTTGATTTGCGTATTTCTGAGCGTCCTCCGATGACAGTCCGAGTTGATTGATCTGATCCGTCGCAACGCCAATCGCAGCCGAGATGGTCTGCGACCCCGCATAAAACCCTGCGGCATAACCCAGCTCCAGACCAGCAACCTTGGCCGAGATCAGCGGCACAATCAGGCACAGCGCAAGGACGCTGAGCGCAAACAGAACCTCTCTTGCGCCATCGACTTTCAGGCCCCGGATAAATTGTGGTCCAACGCCATAGCCAACGGCAAAAATGAACATGATGAAGAAAGTGGATTTGACGGCGGAATCGATGTCGATATGCGCCTGTCCGATGACCACGGCGGCCAACAACGTGCCCGTGACCGTCCCCAGACTGAACCCCATGAATTTCCATGGGCCGACCAGAAAGCCGATTCCAATGGATAAAAATACGGCAAGCTCCGGATAGTTCCGAAGCACACCCACAAACCAGTCGATCATAGTCTTCCTCCCCTGACGGTGATCGAGTTTTGCACTGCTTACGTTTCTGCCTGTTTCCGCTGGCCGTGCACCTTTTCCCGAAATTTCTGAGCCAAAACATAAAGCGACGGGATGATGAAAATCCCGACAAGCGAGGCCGCCAGCATACCGCCAAACACAGGTGTACCGACGCCGCGCCGCGCCAGTTCTGACGCGCCTTCTGCAACAACCAGCGGGTAAAGCCCCGCGATGAAGGCAAAGCTGGTCATCATGACCGCCCGAAAACGTGCACGTGCGCCATCAATCGCGGCGTCAACGACATTCATTCCGCTATTGTACCGATCCATCGCAAATTCGACGATCAGGATCGCGTTCTTTGCCGCCAGCGCAATCAGGACGACCAGACCGATCTGGGCATAAAGGTTGTTTTCAAGCCCCAACAGCAAGAGCGCCCCCAATGCCCCGCACACGCCAAACGACACGGACAACAGAACCGCCAGCGGAATGCTCCAGCTTTCGTAAAGGGCGACGAGGAACAGATAGGCAAACAATACAGCCAGTCCTAGAACGATGGGGGTCTTACCGGCCGCCTCGATCTCTTGCTGGGCGGTTCCGGTCCATTCATAGCTATAGCCCTGCGGCAGTGTCTGGGTAGCTACCTGATCCATCGCCGTCAGCGACGCACCCGAAGACACGCCTGGCGCCGGAGCACCATTGATGGTCACGGATCGGAAGTTGTTGTAGCGAACCAGCAATTGCGGCCCAAGGATCAGGTCCGTTTCGGCCACTGCGCGGATCGGTACCATCTCGCCATCCTTGTTGCGCACATGAATGCGTCCGATATCCGTGGCGCTTTTGCGGTACTTTTCATCCGCCTGCAGATTGACCTGCCAGGTGCGGCCAAAGAGGTTCATGTCGTTCACATAATACCCGCCCAGCGTCACCTGCATGGCGCGGAACAACTCATCCACATCGACGCCAAGGGTCTGAAGCTTTTTCCGATCCAGCTTGAGGTCCAGTTTCGGGGTCTGCGCCGAAAAGGTCGTATAGACGCCCGCAAGCCGGTCATCCGCATTGGCCGACGTCACAAGACCCATCGCGGTTGCCCCCAGATCGACAACATCGCCACCATGCAGATCCAGAAGCTGGAATTCAAATCCGGCACCCGTACCAAGCCCCATGATCGGCGGCAGGTTGAAAGGAAACGCAACCGCGGATTCCAGCCCGGCGAAACTCCGTCGCGCGTAGCGGATTGAGGCATTGACCGAAAGCGCCGGGTCGGTCCTTTCCTCAAAGGGTTTCATGATGACAATTGCGAAACCGCCATTGGACTTCGAGATGCCGTCGACAAAGCTGAAACCCGTGACGGTCATCACTTCCTCGACGCCCGGCCCGTCCTTTAGGATGTCATAGACATCGTCCAGCACGACGGCGGTCCGGTTGATCGAGGCCCCTTCGGGCAACGCCACCTCGACAAAATAGACACCCTGATCTTCGGTGGGCAGAAACCCTGACGGTGTAATCTTGAACAGCGCACCGGCGCCGAACAGGGCGAACCCAAGAAACAGGATCGACAACAGCGCACGCCGGGCCAGCCGGGTGACGACAAAGGCATAACCATCGCGCGCATCGTCGATCCGCCGGGATATCCACGCCAGTGGGCCGCGCTTTGGCTCGTTGTCATGTTTCAGCAAAAGCGTGCACAGCGCAGGGCTGAGCGTCAGGGCGTTCAATGCAGATATCAGCATCGAAAAGGACACGGCCACGGCAAACTGCTGGAACATCGATCCTGTGATGCCGGGAATGAAAGCAACCGGGACAAACACCGACAGTAGAACGAAAGTGATGGCTAGAATCGGGGCGGTGATCTGGTTCATCGCCTCGCCGGTTGCTTCGGCCACCGACAGTTCCGGCCGCTCGCTCATCACCTTTTCGACGTTCTCGATGACAACAATGGCGTCATCCACAACAATGCCGATTGCCAGCACCAAGGCCAGCAGCGAAACCGTGTTGAGTGAAAAGCCAAGCGCGAGAATAAAGCTAAGCGCTCCGATCAGCGAAACCGGGACTGCGATCAGGGGGATCAGTGCCATTCGGAAACTGCCGAGGAACAGAAAGACGACAATCACCACCAGCACAAAGGCTTCAAGCAGTGTCTTGATGACTTCTTCGATACTGGCCTTTACGAATGTGACCGAGTTGTAGGGCACGCTCCAGCTGACATCCTGCGGGAACGAGCTTTGCAGGGCGTCGATGGCGTTGTTCACCCCCTCGGATGTTGCAAGCGCATTGGCGCCGGGCGCCAGATAGACGCCGATCATCGCAGTGGGTTTGCCTTTGAACTTGGAAAAGGAATCCTGTGATTTGGCGCCCAGCTCAATCGAGCCGACATCGCCAAGCAGCACAAACGAACCATCGGGCAGGGACCGGACAACGATCTGCTCGAACTCTTCAACGCTGCTCAGGCGGCCCTGCGTCTGGATATTGAGCTGAAAGACCGGATCATCGGTCATCGGCTGCGCGCCTACCCGGCCCACCGCAGCCTGCACGTTCTGTCCGTTCACTGCATTGATCACATCGTCAACCGACACCTGCAGGCTGGTCATCCGGTCCACGTCCAGCCACACCCGCATGGAATAATCCTGCGCGCCGAATATCTCTGCATCCCCCACACCGGGCGACCGCTTGATACTGTCCAGAACGTTAATCGTGGCGAAGTTCGACAAAAACAGCGCGTCGTGTTTCGGATTGTCCGACGTTATCGCAATGACCTGCAACAGCGCCGAGCTTTTCTTTTTGGTGCTGACACCGGCCCGGACAACTTCATCCGGGAGGCTGGACATGGCCAGACTGACCCGGTTCTGGACGTTCACCGCGTTGATATCGGGGTCGGTTCCCGGTTCAAACGTTACCTGCAGGCTATAGCTTCCGTCCGAACCGCTGGTCGATTTCATATAGAGCATGTCGGATACGCCGACGACCTGCTCTTCGATGATCTGCGCGACTGTGGATTCCACGACATCTGCGCCGGCACCCGGATAGGCGGTCGAAACCTGAACCTGTGGCGGTACGATATCGGGCAACTGTTCGACCGGCAGCTGGGTCAGCGAAATAAGACCGGCCAGCGTAATGACAATCGAAATGACCAGCGCAAATCGGGGACGGCGAATGAAGAGTTGAGAGATCACGGATCAATCCTCTTTTGCCGTTGCATTACCCCCGGTGGTGTCGGTTTGACCGTCCTGCCCGGATTTCGCAGATGTCTTTTGCACGGCATCCACTTCGATACCGGCATGGACGCGCTGCAACCCTTCGGTGATGACCTGATCACCTTCTTTCAGACCGCTGCCCACAACCGCCTCGGTGCCGGCAATGCGTGCCACGTCGATTTCCTGTTTTGCGACCTTTCCGCTGTCATCGACCGTCAGGACAAAATATCCGGACTGATCCCGCTGCAGGGCAATCGCAGGTATGACCAAAGACTTGTCCTGCGGTTGGTCGACAACCTTTACGCGAACAAGCTGATCGTTCAGTAACGCCCCGTCCGGGTTCGGGAAGGTTGCCTTTATCATAATGGTGTCGGTTCCGGACTGAACGCTGGTATCAAGCAGCGAAACCTTTCCGCTATGCGCATAGTCCGTGCCGTCAGCCAGAATCAGGTCGATTTCCAGAGGTGCTCCGCCCTTGTTCTTTGACCGCTCAGCCCTGAACTTCAGAAGCTCGGTTTCGGATACGGGAAACGAGACATAGATCGGATCGATACTGGCGAGGTTCACAAGCACCCCGCTGCCCGGGTTCACATAGGCCCCTACCGACAGGCTGCTAAAGCTCATCCGCCCATCGAAAGGCGCTGCGATCTTGGTATAGGACAAGTTAAGCTGCGCATTCTGCAGGCTGCCCTTCAGTTGCAACAACTCACCTTCGACCTGTCCCTGCTGGGCCTGCGCTTTTTGCACGATGTTTTCGGCAACATCATCTTTTTCAAATAGCTTTTGCTGACGATCCAGTTCGATGTCCGCCAGTGTCTTTGCGGCCTGCGCGGATTTGATCTGGCCCTGTATCTGGGTGATCGCCGCCTCATAAGCGTCCGGTTCGATCTGAATCAGCAGGTCGCCCTTTGCCACGCGCCCGCCTTCCTCGAACCCGATGGATTCAACATAGCCCGGAACACGGGCAAGAATGTCTATCTGGTTCACCGGTACGACCCTGCCCGAGAACACTTCGGATTCCGAGACCTGCTTTGACTCGACCGGAACAACGGTCACTTTCGGTTTGGGTGGTGCCTGTTCGCCGGACTGCGCAAAGGCCGGAGCTGAAAGGCCGCCCGACGAGACAAAAACCAACGTGATAAGCGCAGCTAGGCGTTTCATATACGTTACTCAACTATGGATAATCTGGAATTCTCGTTTCACGATAGCGGTAATCGCGCTTGAGTCCAGTTTCAGAAACTTTGTGCCAACCGTTTTTTCGATCAGCCAGTGTTTCAATAGTTGGAATTTGTTTTCCCTGCAGGCCGCAGCACTGCCCAGTCCGGGCATAGACCTGCGCGACATAATGAATAATGTGAACCCAGTACGCCAACAAAAGACACATCGCGGATCGAGAACGCCAATGACGGTCATTTCAAAAGAAGACACCGAAAAGCTTGAAAGCCGCGCCCTGACTGCCGGAATGATCGGTAACCTGTTTATGGGTGTGGCGGGGGTGATAGCGGCCTATCTTTCGCACTCACAGGCCATTCTGGTTGATGGGTTGTTTTCGCTGATCGGCTTTTCCGCTGCCCTGCTGGGCAAACGCGTTGCGCGAAATGCGCGCCGTCAACCGGACAAGTTCCGGCCATACGGCTATGCCGGTGACGAGGCGATTTTCACCACATTTCGCGCGCTGTCCCTTCTTGGTCTGGTTCTGTTCGCCATAGCCAACGCTCTGATGAACATCCTTGGCTATGTGAACGGAGCACCTCAGGCGAAACTGGTATTCGAACCAATGGCCATCTATTTTGTGGTCGTCGGTCTGACCTGTGTCCTGTTATGGGCCTTTCATCGCTGGTCATGGAAGAAAACCGGAAATCTCAGCGAGGTGCTGCGGCTGGAAAGTAAGGCCGCTGCCTTTGACGGCGTAATCACCGGTGCCGCAGCCGTGGGCCTTTTGGGTATTCATTTTCTCAAGGACGGATTTCTTGCACCCATTGCTCCGGTAGGGGACTCGGTCATTGTTCTGGTTCTGTGTACAACTGTCGTTGCACAGTATTTCCGGGACTTTATACGCGGCCTTGGTGAATTGGCGGGTGTCACTGCCAGCCCCCGGCACGTCGCCGCAGCGCGCCGCGCCGCCCGGCACACATTGACACAGGATGGGGGTTTGCTTTGTGATCTGTCGGTCTCCAAGCTGGGGCGTCTTTTCACGGTCTTCGTTTACTACGATCCAAACCGCCCCGTGCTTGCCGAGCATATTGATGACCTGACCTTGCAGCTGCAGAAAGATATTGGGGCGGCCCTGCCAGACCCCGAAGTCTTTGTCGTGATCTCAAAACACGGCCGCGTTCTACCGACGGAGTAGGGATAGCCAAAATGCAGAGCAGTGCAATCGGATAATCTGACCCACGATTTGGTGTCAGAAACTTAATCCGAACCCGATAGCAACGCCGTTAAAATCTTGGGCGAATACACCATTTAACATAATTCGACCTGCCCTGATCCCCGATCTTCCGCCGGTACCTGTATCGACTTCCAACCCCAGACCGGTTGATACCATCCAGTCTGTATCCAATACAGTTGCACTATCCCCGTGAAAAAAGGCGACGCCGGTATCGATCACCAGACGTGTAGGGCGTTTGAAGGGCCGGACCTTGGGCAAGGGGTATCTGTGTCGGGCAAACAAAGTGGTCTGGTTGGATCTTGCGGTCGCATCCCCAGCCAATGGTTCGTCAATTGGATAAAATTTGAGAAAGGTCTGGCGAATTCGGTACTCACCTTCCAGAAGCCCAAACTTTTCCTCGCGGAGCAGGCTGAGTGACGCGCCGACCCCGACAGCATCCAGATTTCCATCGGCATCGTCATTCGGGTTTGTTGCCATTCGCGACAGTGGAGAGCCGGATAAAATCGCGTCTGTGGAAACATGACCAAATGACAAATGGCCGACAGGTCGGACTGTCCAATCGCGTCCCAGTGAAAAATCCCAGCCAACCCCCACCGTTCCGGCGATGCTCGCCCAGGTCACGTCCAATTCCCTTCCCGGAGCTATCTCGGGAAAAATGAGAACGGGATTATAGTTTTGGTAGGCCGCAAGCCACTCGATATAAAGATTGTTGTCCAACGGGTTGAAGCCGCCCCTGATTTGCGTTGAGCGAAAATCCCGGGTCGGGCCGGACGCGTTCAGGAAAGTGAATGACGGCAGGATATCATTTGGTGTGGCAGCAACGCTAAGCGCTGCCAATGCGGCTTTGGCGGCCACTTCTGATACATCCGGCTCAACACCCTGCGCCAAAACAGGTGGGGACAAAGCGCAGGAAACAAATGCAATCAAATACCGAACAGGTTTCACTGTCATCCTTCATTCTGGAGAGCTGAATACCCGCCATTGGCAAGAATTTGATAGAAACGCATCGAATAAAGCAACAACTTTAAACCGCAAATCAGCCAGATCATGCGGTTGAGGTGATGTGCCAATTGCCACATTGAACCCTCGTTTCTTGTCTACTTACTGCACGCCAACGGGTTTTGTTCCCGAAAGCCAGTGCATGTAGGTCTGCAAAAGGTTACGTATCCGCCATCGATAACTTCATGAGAAGTGTGGCGTTCACTCGACCCAAACTTCGACCCGCCGGTTAATTTTCCGACCCCACTCGCTGCTGTCGCAGGCCATGGGCATCGCCTCGCCAAAGGCATCTACGGCGATTTCGACGCTTTCCGGCAATGTGGTTTCAATTGCCGCCAGAACCGCATCGCGCACGGATTCAGCACGTTTCAGTGCGATGCGGGCGTTGCCGTTTGCTGGCCCGTCGCCATCGCTGAAGCCGATAAACATCAGCTTTCGCGTGTCGTATTCTCCGCTCTCCAGCGCTTGCGCCAACTGCAAAATGTTCGATCTTGATTGCGCGTCCGGGCGGGACGAACCGGGTTCAAAACGAAATGACGTTGTCAGGCGCGCCATCGGCCTGAGCGTTTCAATCATGCGCCGCATTTCTTCAATCTGAATTTCATCCCCACTGGATGCGATGACATTGGCAAGACGATCACCTTGCAGTCCGATGCTGATGGTTTCGGTCGACTGATCCACAAAACCCGCCCGGCGGATGACCAGTTGAGCATCAGGGCTCTGGGCGTATGCCAGAAACTGCCGCGCAATCTTTGGCAGGCGGCGAGCAGGCAGATACAGAAACATGGGCGACGTCAAAGGATAGTCTTCGGTTTTAATAGTCCAGCGGGTTGCCGACAGGGAAAACCCACAGGGACCCGCCAAAGTCAACGCGCGCGCGGCCGCTGTTTCGGCATGGCTGGCAATACCGATTGAAAATGGATCGCTGGAAATAGAACGACCCAGATCGCTGCTTCGCGTGTGCCGAACGATATCCGTCGCAAGCGTCAGATTGACCGGATTCAAAAGCTGGTCAACAACAGCCTGCGCCAGACCAGATCCCGCATCAGGCAGATGCAGTGTCACCGGAGCATCTGGCCCGCCCAATTCGGACCAATTGGCAATTTTACCAGCAAAGATATCGGCAAGATCGGCGGTCGTGACCTGCCGGACCGGGTTGTCGGTGGACACCACGGGAACCATCGCGTCCAGCGCCAGAATGCGGGACCGGCTGGGTTGAGTCAGGTCGCCCATGCCGGCCTGTATTGCCTGATCCTTTTCCAGAGGGCGTATTTCCCTTTGCGCCATAACTATATCCGCTTCATCGCTCAGAAGATCGGCAAATCCCTGATCGGTATGCGCAAGTCTGAAGGTCAGCCGCGCAAGCGGAGCTTGCCGTCCGGGCTGGTGCAGAGAATAGACAAAATGCGTATCCCCCAGCGATTTGCGTTGTGCATTCAGCCCGGTTTGCTGCGCAAACCCCTCGACAAGGGCTGGCAACAGTGACTCTCCCATGACAGAAGAGCCTGAAAACACCACCTCGGCGACGAAGTCGGTCAGACGAGGGCAGGCGGGGCCATCACAGGTGACGCCCGAACCATCCACGGTCAGTTCGCCAAACTGTGTTTCGATTCGATAGAATTCTCCGTCAAACCCCAACAGAGAACCGGTCACTTCGACCTTGCCGTCATGCGAAGTCAAAGTGATATCCTGCGCCGCAGCACCGGTTGCGATTGTCAGTAACGAAAGTGCGGCGATCGCCGCCGCACGGAGCCGGTTCATGTGATACCTGAGATTGCCTGCGAATTACTTTGAAGCGATTTTCAGGTCTTGGAGCAGATTATTCAACACCAGAAAATCACCTGCAGCTGTACAATCGGGAATTGTCAGCGTGAAATCGCGTGACCGCAGTTTACGATCCCGCCGCAGTTCCAGGGATTGCGCGTGAATGTCACGACCACAATTGGCCTGCGTCACCTCAGCTTCGATCGACAGCGCAACAGACCCCGTTCTATCGGACTCGCGGGATGGAAAAGTGTAAACCTCTGCAAACTGCGCCTTGGATGCCTTTTTGTTGCCAAGGTGAACGACGTGGCCCACCCCTCGAGCAGAGCGGTCTGCCCAGACATGTCCGTCTTCGCCATAGCCTGCTCCGAATTCCAGTGCGTGGATCTGGAAACCGGCATCAGTGTCCCATTGCAGGGCGATCCGTTCGTATGCATCCAGGTCATCCACATGCGTGGTGGCCACGGTTCCTTTCCCATTTTCGAATGAAACCAGGAAAACCGCATTCTCGGTAATGGCGGGCACCATCAGTTCCAGATCCCCGTCAGCACCGGTCATTTCAGTGAACACGAGCCCGCTGTGATGGATCGACACGCGTTCGTTTGCGTTACAGGGCGCTGTTACGCTTAACTTTGCGCTGGCCATCGGCCCTGCGACGGCCACGGCACTCAAATTGCAGGTCTTCTGAAACTTGGGTTCAGGTGCGTTTTCGATACTTGCCCGATGGTCCGATGCGCCAGATGCCTGTTCCTGCGACGGAGACGAAGCAGTGAGGACGATATCCTCCAGCCCGGCGATAACGGCACCTTCGGGCAATTTGTCAGCATTTGAGGCCAGCTGTTGTCCGGGTGAATCCGCGGGTGACATCCATGACAGGCCATGCTGCATGAAAAAGCCGACACCAAGCGCGCACCCGACCGTGCCGCCCACGGTCAAGAAATTTCGAATATAACTCAAGACACCCTCCCCAGTTGAAGGAGCGATGGTCAATTTCGTTAAGAAACGCGGCCAATCTGTGGCCGCGCCGGGGAGTCATTGTGTCGCGATTCTGTCCGGGTCAGGACAAACGCCCGTGGCAATGCTTGAACTTCTTGCCGGACCCGCAGGGGCATTTGTCGTTCCGCGAGGGGTTGCCCCAGGTAGAGGGGTCGTCCTCGACGAAACCCGGACGCGCGTCGCCCGAAGCATCTGCTTCGGCGATAGCTTCGGCCTGCTGGCCTGCCTTTTGCATCTGCGCCTGTTGCGCCGCCATCTGCGCCAGCATCTGACGTTGTTCCTCTTCGGTCAGGGGGCGGACACGGGCCAGTTGTTGCGTGACCGTTTCGCGAAGGGTGTCCAGCAGCGTTTCGAACAGCTGAAAGCTTTCGTTTTTGTATTCGTTCAGCGGATCGCGCTGGGCATAGCCGCGGAAACCCACGACCGAGCGCAGATGTTCCAGCGTCACAAGATGTTCGCGCCATTTGCTGTCGATGGTCTGCAACAGAACCTGCTTTTCGATATTGCGCATGTTCTCGGGGCCGAAATCGACGGCTTTCTTCGCCATCATGTCATCCGCAGCTCTGGTCAGACGTTCACGGATTTCGTCATCGTCCACGCCTTCCTCTGCCGCCCAATCCTGCACGGGCACATCGATATTCAGGCCTTCGACAACAGCTGCATGAAGGCCATCCGTATCCCATTGATCGGCGTAGGTTTTCGGCGGCATATACTGGTCGATCAGGTCGTCGATCACTTGTTCGCGCATGTCTGACACGATCTCGGACAGGTCATCGGCAGACATGATTTCGCGCCGCTGGTTAAAGATTACCTTGCGCTGATCGTTCATCACATCGTCGAATTTCAGGATGTTCTTGCGCATGTCAAAGTTGCGGCCTTCGACCTTGGCCTGGGCGCGCTCAAGAGACTTGTTCACCCAAGGGTGCACGATCGCTTCGCCTTCTTGCATACCAAGCGTTTTCAGAACTTTGTCCAGACGTTCGGACCCGAAAATGCGCATCAGGTCGTCTTCGAGACTCAGGTAAAATGCCGTGCGACCGGGATCGCCCTGACGACCTGAACGACCGCGCAGCTGGTTGTCGATGCGGCGGCTTTCGTGCCGCTCGGAGGCAATTACATACAGGCCGCCGGCGTCGAGTACCTTTTGCTTCTCCTCAGAATGGCGCGCCTCTTCGGCCGCGCGCAATTCTGCAGGATCAGCGTCGGGGTTTTCCGCGATGGCTTCAAGCACCTTCAGTTCGACATTGCCGCCCAGCTGAATGTCGGTACCGCGTCCCGCCATGTTGGTGGCAATGGTCACCGCGCCCAGACGTCCTGCTTCAGCCACGATCTTGGCTTCCTGCTCGTGCTGGCGGGCGTTCAGAACGTTGTGCTGAATGCCATCCTTGGTCAGAAGCTGGCTGAGCATCTCGGACTTTTCGATCGAGGTCGTGCCGACCAGTACCGGCTGGCCTTTGGCGTTTGCCTCTTTCACCTCGTCTATCATGGCACCGTATTTCTCGGCGGCCGAGCGATAGACCTGATCGTCTTCGTCCAGACGGGCGATTGGCCTGTTGGTCGGTACTTCGACAACACCAAGACCATAGATTTCGGCGAATTCCTCGGCCTCGGTCAGGGCGGTACCGGTCATGCCCGCAAGCTTGTCATAGAGCCGGAAGTAGTTTTGGAACGTTACGCTTGCCAGCGTCACGTTCTCTGGCTGGATGGCGACACCTTCCTTGGCCTCGATGGCCTGGTGCAGACCCTCGGACAGACGACGGCCCGGCATCATGCGGCCGGTGAACTCGTCGATCAGGACAACATTGCCGTCACGCACGATGTAATCCTTGTCCCGCTGGAACAGTTTGTGCGCGCGCAGGCCTTGGTTGACATGGTGCACGACAGTGGTGCTTTCGGGATCATACAGCGAATGGCCTTCGGGGATCAGTTCAGCGGCTAGCAGTTGCTGTTCCAGAAACTCGTTACCCTCATCGGTAAAGGTCACATTCCGGGACTTTTCGTCCATGGTGTAGTGATCATCCTGCAGCGACGGGATCAGGGCGTCGATTGCGGTATACAGATCCGAGCGGTCCTGTGAAGGACCCGAGATGATCAGCGGTGTCCGCGCTTCATCAATCAGGATCGAGTCCACCTCGTCCACAATCGCAAAGTTGTGCTGTTTCTGGTAAACCTCTTCCAGATCCGCCTTCATGTTGTCGCGCAGGTAGTCAAAACCCAGCTCGTTATTGGTGGCATAGGTGATGTCGCAGGCGTATGCGGCCTTCTTCTCGGGATCGGGCTGCCCCGACCAGATCACGCCGGTGGTCATGCCCAATGCCCCGAACACCTTGCCCATCCATTCCGAGTCACGCTTGGCCAGGTATTCGTTTACCGTGACAATGTGCACGCCCTTCCCGGTCAGTGCGTTCAGATAGGCGGGGAAGGTGGCGACAAGTGTCTTGCCTTCGCCCGTCTTCATTTCCGAGATATTGCCCTGATGCAGGAAGGTTCCGCCCATCAGCTGTACGTCGAAGGCGCGCAGACCCAGAGCGCGCCTTGCCCCTTCGCGTACGTTGGCAAAGGCTTCGGGAAGCAGATCATCCAGGCTTTCGCCATCCAGCGCACGTTTGCGCAATTCAGCGGTTTTTTCGATCAGACCCTCATCCGACAGTTTTTCGAACTCTGGTTCCAGCGAATTGATCTTTTCGATCAGGGGGCGGGTCGCCTTGATCTTGCGGTCGTTCGGTGTTCCGAACACCTTTTTGGCGAGCGTTCCGAGTCCCAGCATGTTCACTCCAGCGGATCTGTTCTTGTCTTGGTTGCGACAGGCTTGCCCACCTTGCGCGCAACCCATAGATACGGGGGGTGAAAGGCGGCCCTGTCCAAGGCTTCAAGGCGATGTAAGCGGCAGGCCAGAGAGTGTCAACGTCGCGCCCTGTCGCGGCAAAGAAATAGGATGAATCCATGCCCAAAGGCCTCACTTTTCTGCCATCGCTGGCACTTGCAGCAGCGATGGCGCTGCCCCTTGCCGCCGAAACCAAGCCGGATGCCGACACCGTGGTCGCGCAGGTTAATGGTGATGCCATCACTTTGGGTCACATTATCGCAACCGCTGCCAACCTGCCGCAGCAGTATCAGCAGCTGGAAGACAAGGTTCTGTATGACTTCATCCTTGAACAGCTTGTACAGCAGCACCTGCTGAGTCAGGTGCAGGGTGATGATGTTTCCAAACTGGTCGCTCTGACATTGGAGAACGAGGAACGGTCGCTGCGTGCGGTTCAGACCATCGAAGAAATCACCGAAAGTGCCGTGACCGAAGATACCATTCAGGCGGCTTACGACGCGCAGTTCGCCAATTTCGAAGGCGAAGACGAATTCAACGCTTCGCATATCCTTGTTGAGACCGAAGAAGAGGCACAGGCCATCAAGGCGGCGTTGGACGATGGTGCGGATTTTGCCGAAACGGCAAAGGAAAAATCCACCGGTCCGTCCGGTCCAAATGGCGGCGAGCTGGGCTGGTTCGGCAAAGGGGCGATGGTGCCAGAATTCGAACAGGCGGTGCTTGCACTGGAAAAGGGTCAGATTTCCGAGCCGGTTCAGACCCAGTTCGGCTGGCATGTTCTTATCCTGAACGACAAGCGCAAATCCGAAGCGCCGGGACTTGAGGCCGTGCGCGGTGATATCGCCAGCACCATTCGGCAGGAGGCCATTCAGGCCCGTATCGATGAACTGACGCAACAGGGTCAGGTCGAACGCCCCGAACTTGAAGGCGTCGGGCCCGAAGTCATCCGGCAACTGGACCTGATTCAGGAGTAACGCCCTTGGCCGCTGCACCCAAAGTTTCCCCGCTGGCACCGGCGGAATTTCCCGAACTGCCTGTCATTGAAGGCGTCCGCTTTGCCACGGTTGCGGCGGGCGTACGCTATCAGGGCCGAACAGATGTCATGTTGGCGGTGATGGACCCGGGCACTTCGGTGGCCGGGGTTTTCACCCGCTCAGCCACACGCGCCGCGCCCGTCCTGGATTGTCAGGACAAGATCGGTGGCTCCAGTGACGGGCCTGCTGCAATTCTCGTCAACTCGGGCAACGCCAATGCGTTTACCGGGCATTACGGACAGACCTCGGTAACCGAGGTGACACATGCCGTGTCCCAGGCGACCGGAGTTGCAGTCGAACGGGTCTTGACCTCGTCAACCGGCGTGATCGGAGAGCCACTGCCGCATGACCGCATCGTTGCGCAGCTTGAAGCGCTGAAATCGAGGCTCAGCCGCCACGCGATCGAGGACGCGGCGCGCGCCATCATGACCACGGACACCTTCCCGAAAGGGGCCAGCGCACAGGTCGATATTGATGGCAAAACAGTCTCTATAGCGGGGATTGCCAAAGGTTCGGGCATGATTGCGCCGGATATGGCGACGATGCTGGTCTATATCTTTACAGATGCGCAGTTTGAACAATCTGCACTGCAGGCCATGCTCGGTGCGCAGACGGATCGTACCTTCAACTGCATCACCGTCGACAGCGACACGTCAACTTCGGACAGCCTGCTTTTGTGCGCGACGGGTACCTCGGGCGTCGACGCCACCGGAAATGCAGCGTTTGCCGAGGCGCTGGAAAGCGTGATGCTGGATCTGGCGCAGCAAGTGGTGCGCGACGGCGAAGGGGCCACGAAATTCGTGGAAATTCGTGTGACCGGCGCTGCTTCGGATGCGGATGCCAAAGTGCATGCTTTGGCGATTGCCAATTCACCGCTGATCAAAACAGCCATCGCGGGCGAAGACCCGAACTGGGGCCGTGTGGTCATGGCTATCGGCAAATCCGGCGCACAGGCGGATCGGGACCGGTTGAGCATCTCGTTTGGTGACATCTTGGTTGCTGAAAATGGCTGGGTCAGCCCCAAATACCGCGAGGAAGAGGCCGCCGCCTATATGAAAGGCCAGAACCTTGTGATCGCTGTAGATCTGGGGCTTGGCGAAGGGGCATCCACAGTTTGGACCTGCGACCTGACCCACGGTTATATCGAGATCAACGCGGATTACCGGTCGTGAAAACCATTCTGGTATCTGCCGTTGCTCTGATCGACGTCGATGGCCGGGTGCTGCTGGCGCAGCGCCCGGAAGGCAAGTCCATGGCCGGGCTGTGGGAATTTCCCGGTGGCAAGGTTGAAAACGGTGAAACCCCCGAAGCAGCCCTGATCCGTGAGCTGGACGAAGAACTGGGGATCGGCACATGGGCTTCATGCCTTGCGCCGCTGACCTTCGCCAGTCACAGCTATGACGATTTTCACCTGCTGATGCCGCTGTTTGCGTGCCGCAAGTGGGAGGGTATCCCCCGGTCAAACGAGGGGCAGGCCCTGAAATGGGTGCGCGCGGCGGATTTGCGGAACTACCCAATGCCCGCTGCAGACATACCGTTGATCCCGATACTGCGCGACTGGCTTTGACGATCCGAGTTCAGCATTTTTATTGGTCGGTGGTGCGGGCGGTGGGACTCGAACCCACACGGCGCTAAGGCCTTCGGATTTTAAGTCCGATATGTCTACCATTCCATCACGCCCGCACGCGACAGGTGTCCTGCTACTGCTTCCTAACTTGCTGCGGAGGCTATTGCAATCAGCCCGACAGCACATTCACTTGGTAAGAAAGTCAGGGCTGGATGCAACAGTTTCGTACAAGTCGCAGTCATCTTTGTAGTATGCGCCTAGGATGTCGACCGATGATGTCGACAGATGTTCAATCCCCAGATGTTTGTAGGTCGAGTTGCGCCTTTTTTGATCCTGAACGGCGCCGCCAAAATTTCTTCCGATTGTAAAGTCGGGCACTCCAAACTCTGAAAGGAGGCTTTGCAGCTGTGCGTCAAGCCTGCCAAAATCGACTGCGAAATCGCAAAACTTGAAGAAATCCACCTGTGGAATGAAATGGCCGTCCGACAGGTTGGGGTTTGCGCGTAACAGTTCGAACTTCTTTTCAACCCAAGCGTTCAGCTTGTTTTCGTCATAATCATTGGTTTCGTGTTCGTGCCGAAACTGGCTGATCACCCGCTCATACGGATTTCGAATGACACAAAAGCCCTTGAACAGAGTCTTTTGAGGATAGTGCCAACGCGATACCCCGAGATCGTTCCTCTCAAGCGTTCTGTCGAACCTGCCCCAGAAGATTCCTCTTTTCAGGGCAGCATTCTCAATCGACGAGCCGGCGGCCTTGGGTATGTGAAGAAAGCTCAGCCTTGCCTTTGGAGTTGAATTTTTCAGCAGATAGATTGTCTTCTTTTCCAGATCTTTGTTGTTGGTATTTTTGCGCGTTTGCTTGGCAACTTTTGATGATCTGAATTCGTCCCATTCGGCATAAGGCTGGCAGTAGCTGTTGATCTTGTTGTCCAGTTCCCTTTTCGTGTCCTGGTTATTTTTCATAACCTCGTTCCAAAGGTAGAACATCCAGAAGTAAGGGATCACATTTCGGTCTTCACAGTATGAGAGGAAGTCCAACCCTGTGCCTTCCCGTGACACCAGATCATCCCGCTTATTTGCGATGGCATTGTGCAGGACGGGCATATTTACGGTTGCAAGACCGTTTCTTTCCTTCCCAAGGAAGCGCAGGATTTCTTCCAGAAGCTCGCGAATGACAGGATGCCCCTGCCGGGACGCCAAAAACCAAGACACCAACTGCCTGTCAGGATGATCCGGCGGTTGCCTGAAGCAGAAAAGATCCCGTTGTTCTTTAGGGAGCCAGGTCGAAATGGGCTCGACACACAACGTCGTCGAGTCGACCCAAACGCCACCAAACCGATACAGCAGATACACCCGAAGAAGGTCGGAAAACGAAGCTTTCGTCAGTTTGACGAAAGGAAAGCAATTTGCATCTGCCGCAAAGTCAAACCCGACGATGGATTTCAGCTTTTCGTCATCTAGGAAAACTACCTGGAAGTCCGGATTCTTTTCCACCCACAGCTTGTAGGAATGCAAGACAATATCCGGAGCCGAATTGAGACCGGAATCCCAGTAAATCCAGATCGTATTTTCCCTGTTTTCCGAGGGGTCCACTTCCGGAATTTCAATAATATTTCCGGTGACTTCGGGAATCGCCTTCGCAATGTCCACTATCTTTTCAAAGTGATTACCGACCTCGGTTTTAAGACCCTTAATTTTCTGGGAAAGTGCTTCTTTTTCTTTTTCCACCCGATCCAGTTTCGGGGCAAATGTTCTATTTTCATTTTCCGCACGTTCCGCCCGGCGGGAAAGACTATCAGTGACGTTTTCCAACTGCTGTCTTGTATCCGCGATGGTTTTCTTGCGGGCACGGCTTGATTTCCTGTGGTGAACTGCAAGCCAGATTAACAAAGTCCAAGGCAGAAACACTGCAACTGCAACTGCGAAATTCATCAAAGAGTCTGTCGCTTTCTTCAAGTCTTCTGATTTGACCGAATGTGACCCGGTCAGACTGCAATGCCACAGATAGTCATGTTCTCGGTACCATAGGTATGAGCCAACTCGACGCAATGGGCGTTCTTGGGTCTTACCCGGCCAGTTTGGCCTTTGTCCACTGCTGTTTCGTAACCTGCCCGAGCAGGACCCAACAAATCGGATTGCTCCGTCCGGACCAGGGTGCGTTGCAGCCGGCTGGGGAACAATTACGCGCGATGGTTTGTGTTCATGGTACTTCGACGCGCCTTGTTTCCACTGCAGCGTGGTACCCGTCGCCAAAGGAGTGGGCTCTCACACCGAAAGTTCCGCGGTGGTCAAAACCGGTTCGCCCCGTAAGGAGCAAGGTGAAGGCGTGCTTCAGCCCCTGATACAATGTCAGCAACCAGCTCTGAGGTTCCGGCCGCCTGAGTCAGCCCAAGGTGTCCGTGCCCGAAGGCATAAATCACGTTGCCAGACCGCGGAGATGGTCCGATCACCGGCAAACTGTCAGGCAATGAAGGCCGAAATCCCATCCATTGCTTGCCCCCCGTCGTGTTCAGACCGGGCAGGAATTGTGCGGCTTTTGCAAGCAACGTACTGGCCCGGTCAAAATTTGGCGGCAATGTCAGCCCGCCCAGCTCTACCGCACCGCCGACCCGCAATCCGTAACCAATTTTTGTGACAACAAAGCCGTGGTTTCCAAACGTAAGTTGTGTACGCAACGAGAAGGCCTGACCGGGTAAGGTGGTGTTGTAGCCGCGTTCAGTTTCCAATGGGATATTGTCTTGCAGACTGCGGGCCAGATAATGAGACCACGCTCCGGCGGCGACGACAACTTTACTGGCCTTGAAACTGTCCTTTGCGGTGAGCAGTGCGACCTCATCCCCCTGAATTTCCAAGGCGTTGATTGTGGCAATCTCGATTGTTCCGCCCATCGCCCGAAAGCAACCGGCCAAATGCTCGGTCCACTTCAAGGGGTCCGTCACGTTCATCCAGTCAGGAGTATATACGGCATGGGTGAAGCGCGGATGGATGCCTGGTTGTATCTCGGCGATTGCGTCGCGACCGTTCAGGATGTCGAACACGATGCCATGTTCCTTGCGCAGCTGCCATCCGGGAAGGCTGTCGCGGAATTGCCTGCCCCCTTCGTAAAGCTGCAACTGACCTTCGCGCCGCATCATCTTTTCGCCGTTAACCGCCGTGATCTGGCGTTCAAGCGCGGCTTTCGAGTGATCCATCAGGCGGGCTTGCGCGACAACGGAGGCTTTGTAGCGGTCAGGCCAGCTGGCGCGCCAGAACCGTAGCATCCAGGGTGTGATTTTGCATGCGTATGACGGTGGCACAGATAGAGGGCCCAAAGGATCGAACAGCCACTTTGGCGCCTTGCGCATGATGCCCGGCGCCGCCAGAGGTTCGATGTCGGTAAAAGCAAATGCACCAGCGTTGCCCTGTGATGCCTCAGCTGCGACGCCCTTGCGGTCCAGAACACATACATTCAGCCCGCGCATCTGCAGGGCAAGCGCTGTACTGATGCCAATAATTCCGGCCCCTATGACGATGACGTCCTGTTGCTGCATCCTGCGTTTGCTTTCTGCGCTTTGCCTGCTCGGTTTCTGAAGGATCCCTAAATCCTGATCCCGGACCGGAACGGGTCTGCATCGCCAAAGATCAGTCGGGCTTCGGCTGTGACAAAAGCCTGACCCGTGATGGTCGGGATAACGCCCCCTTGCGGACCCGGCTGATAGGACAGGCGATAGGGGCTGCCAATCACACTATGCTGAACGATCTCTTCGCCCGGTTGCAGTTGACCCTGCGCTGCCAGACAGGCCAGCCGCGCCGACGAGCCGGTGCCACAAGGAGAGCGGTCATAGGCATCGTCCGGACAAAGTACGAAGTTTCGGCTGTGTACTCCATCAACAGGTGGGGGGCCCTGAAAGATCACGTGATCTATGGGTTCGCCCTTTTCACCACCAATGCCTGCAGAATTGGCCGCATCGCGGATTGCGATTCCCAGATCGGTCAAGGCGCGGATGTTGCCGGGTTCGACCGGGATCGGGCTGGGGTCGAGGATGTAGAACCAGTTGCCACCATAGGCGACATCCCCGGTCACTTGCCCATGTCCAGGTACGTCCAGCGATACGGCTTGTGCGATCTGGCGGCTTTCAATGTTGGTGAGGGTAACTGTGTTGGCATCAGAAAGCGCGACTTCGACAATGCCCACCGGGGTCTCGATCCGATGCGTGCCTGGACCTATCCGCCCGAGATGCGCCAGCGTTACCGCCACCCCTATCGTGCCATGCCCGCACATGCCAAGCACCGCGCCCGCGTCGAAATAGATAACACCTGTGACGCATTCCGGGTCCGTAGGTTCCACCAGAAGGGCGCCGACCATGGCGGGTTGACCGCGCGGTTCAAGCATGACCGAAAGGTAGAAATCCTTGTGTTCGTCGGACAGGCGCCGCGCACGTTCTGCCAATGATCCCGAGCCAAGATCGGGGCCGCCATCCAGGATCACCCGGGTGGGTTCTCCGCCGGTATGGCTGTCGATCACATGCATTCGGCTATTACTCCGCCTTGCGCGGACCAGTCGGCGAACCACTTTCGGAACAGGGAATATTGTTGTTCGCAATAATTGCGCTGGGCGTCGGACAGCGCGTCGGTTTCGACAAAATGCAGGCGATATTCCTCTTCACCGTTCAGGACGAGCAGGTGTTTGTAATACAGCACCAGATCGGTGCCTTCGTCAAAGCTGGCCAGAACACCGAATGCTTCTTCCAGTTCGCGGGCCCGCAGCCGGGCCTCGGCGTTTCCATCGGCCGCTTTCTGACACAGGGCGGCCAGCAACAACGCTTCTTTGGGCAGGGCGGTTCCGATGCCGGTGATGGACCCGGTCGCCCCGCAATTGACAAAGCCGTGATACACCTCGGTATCGACCCCGACCATCAGCGTGACCTGATCATCCTTGCTGGTGATGTGCTCGGCGGCATAGCGCAGATCGTCCTTGCCGCCGAATTCCTTGAACCCAACCAGATTGGGATGTTCTGCCCGCAAGGTAAAGAACAGCTCGGCGCGTGTGGCAAAACCGTAGACCGGGCTGTTGTAGATGATCGCGGGCACATCTGGGGCCGCCGACAGGATCGCCTTGAAGTGGTTTTTCTGCGCGGCAATCGACTGGCCGCGCGACAGAACTCTTGGAATAACCATCAAACCGGCGGCACCAACTTTCTGAGCGTGCGCTGCAAGGGCTACGGCTGATTTCGAGTTGATCGCACCGGTCCCGACCACCACGGGCAGGCCCGCATTAACCAGACGCTCGACACCGGTCATGCGCTCCTGATCTGTTAACAGCGGCCAGTCCCCCATCGAACCGCAATACACAACGGCGGACATACCGGCATCGATCATTTCACGACCTTTTCTGACAAGGGCGTCGTAATCCGGTGTTCTGTCAGCGGTGCAAGGGGTCATTAGCGCTGGCATGGTTCCGGTGAAAACGTTGTCCTGCATGTGTGCCTCTGTTGGTTTGCTCGGTTGTCAGTTTGTGACGGCGTCTGTGCGTCCAGATAGAGTGCCGTCACGGGTTCTTCGTGCAATATGGGATTTTGTATCCAAAATCCACAAGAAAAGAAAAAGGGCGTGAATCGATGATCCACACCCCTGTCTGTGGCGGCTTGTAAACCGTTACAGTTTGACGGGTTTGCCCGAGTTGACAGATTCCAGCGCGGCCTCGGCCAGACGCAACGCTTCCAGCCCGTCTGTTCCGCTGGGCATAAGGGGCCGGCCCGAACGCAGGCCGGAAATAAAGGCGTCCAGTTCGGCTGCGTAGGCATCGATATACCGGGTCATGAAAAAATCGTGCAGCGGCGGGCGGGCGTATCCGTCTTTTGTGGCCACCTCGATCCCGACCGGACGCTGGTTTTCCGCGTGTACCATGCCCTTGGAGCCATGAACCTCGATCCGTTGATCATACCCGTAGGTGGCCCGGCGCGAATTCAGGATTGTCACCTGCCGCCCGCTGGCCGTGGTCAGCAGAACCGTGGCAGTGTCATAGTCCCCAAGTTCGCGAACGCACGGGTCGACCAGCGTCGAGGCGGTGGCAAACACCTGCGTAATTTCTTCGTCCAAAAGGTGCCGGGCCATGTCAAAATCATGGATGGTCATATCGCGAAAGATGCCGCCCGAGACGCTGATATAGTCAGACGGCGGCAGCCCCGGATCGCGCGAGGTGATTGTCACCTGCTCGACATTACCGATCCGGCCTGTGTCAATCGCCTGTTTCAACGCGGCGAAATGAGGGTCAAACCGGCGGTTGAAGCCGACCATGAGTGGTGTACCGGCTTCTGCGACGGTTTTCAGACAGGCTTCGACGCGGGGCAGGCTCAGGTCCACGGGCTTTTCGCAAAATACAGCCTTGTTTGCGTGGGCAAACCGCTCGATCAGATCGGCATGGGTGTCGGTGGGTGTGCAAATGATGATTGCATCAATGTCGGCAGCGCCTTCGATCTGGTCGATCGTGCGGGTTTCACCGCCATATCTGTTTGCCAGCGCTTCCGCAGCCTGTGCCGAAGCATCGGCAATGGCAATCAGTTCTGCGTCGGAATTGGCGGCGACGGCTTTGGCGTGAACCTGCCCGATGCGGCCTGCGCCCAGAATGGCGATACGTAGTGTCATGACAAACCTTTCTCAGATCGAAACGCGGGCGCCGGTTTGTGGGGACCGTGCCATGGCGTGGATAACTTTTTCGAATTCCAGCGCGGCGGTGAAATCGGGATAGGCTGTGCGCCCATCGGAAATGGTTCCGAGCAGCTCGGCGGCCTCGATGATTTTCAGGTCGTTGAAACCAAGCTGATGTCCGGGTGCCGGGCAAAAACTGTCGTATGGCTCGTGCTCGGGTCCGGTGAGGTTGGTCTTGAAACCCTGCTCCGCCCTGTCCCCTTTGTTCTGATAGATCTGCAACTCGTTCTTTCGTTCCTGATCAAAGCAGATCATGCCGTGCGTGCCGTGCACTTCCCATGCCAGTCGGTTTTTGCGGCCCCAGGCGGACCGTGACGTGGACAATGAGCCGTGAACGCCATTGGCAAAGCGCACCAGCGCGCTGGCGGCATCTTCGTTTTCCACTTGGCCGATGCCTGATCCATCCGGAAGCGGACGCGTGGCGTGCACCGTTTGAATGTCAGCTACCAGGTTGTCGATTGGGCCCACGAGGCCATAGGCCATCGAAACCAGGTGACAGCCAAGATCACCTAGCGTTCCTAGCCCGGCATCTGCCAGACGGGCCCGCCATGTCCATGGAGGGTCCGGATCGGCCTGATAATCTTCGTCCACCCAGCCGCGAAAATGTACCAGTTGGCCAATTGCGCCGTCGTCGATCAACTGTTGCGCCAGCTTGAATGTTGGATTCCGAACGTAATTGTATCCGACAAGGGTGACGACCCCGGCCTTGCGCGCGGCCTTTTCCATTTCTGCGGCGTCTTCCAGTGTCAGTGCCATTGGTTTCTCACACCAGATATGTTTGCCAGCGGAGATTGCGGACAATGCGACAATGCCATGTCCTTATGCATCTGATTTGGCGTGGTGACCGAAACGATGTGAATGTCTGGATCATCCAGCATTAGACGCCAGTCGTCGACCGCTTGTTCGAACCCGAATTGATCTGCCATCGCGCCGGCCTTTGAAAGCGGCGTGTCGCACAATGTGCGCAGCCGGATCGCGGGAAGATTGCCCATGACGGCGCGCGCATTGCGATAAGCCAGCGCATGGGCTTTGCCCATAAATCCGGTCCCAATCAATCCGATGCCCAACGGCGTGCTCATCTTGATCTCCCGTCTTGTCGTTTGCGAAAGCTCTATGGAATATTTGTTCCATTATCGCTATCGTGATCTGCAAGCATTCTGTCAAGAACAAATGGACCCCTGATGCACGACCTGCCCGCACCAAAAAGTGTCGAAGCCTTTCATCACCGCCTGCGCGAAATTTCCGATACGCTTCCGAAGCGAATGAAACAGTGCGCGGAGTATCTTGCGGCGCATTCCGACAGGATCGCGCTGGGGACTGTGGCCGAAATGGCAGCGGGCGCACAGGTGCAGCCATCCGCGATGATGCGGTTTTGCCAGATCATGGGCTTTTCCGGCTATTCCGAAATGCAGAAACTATTCCGCGAGTCGGTAGCCCAGGGGTTTCCTGATTATGCCAGCCGCCTTGCAGCCTTGCGCGAACGTGGTGCCGGCAGCCCTTCGGCCCTGCTGGCCGAGTTTGTAGATGCGGGTCGTATGTCTTTGGAAAACCTTGCAAATACCGTGGATTCCCGCGTTCTGGACCAAGCGGTGGCAAAACTGGTGCAGGCCGAGATGATACATGTCATTGGCTTGCGGCGCGCATTTCCCGTGGCGTCGTATCTGGCTTATGTCTTTGAAAAGATGGAAATCCCGGCAATGTTGCATGACAGCGTCGGCAACCTGAACCATGTACATGCCGTTCGGCCGGGTGATGCGCTGATCGCCATTACCTTTGCGCCCTATTCCGAAGAGACGGTGGCGCTGGCGCGTGAAAGCGTTGCGCGCAAAGTTCCTGTTGTTGCGATTACGGATACCGGACTAAGCCCCCTCCAAATGCAGGGCGTATTGTCCTTGTCAGTGGCCGAAGTCGATTTTGGCGCGTTCCGCGCGCTATCTGCTACCTTGTCGCTGGCCGTGGCACTGGCTGTCTCCGTTGGTGCGGGAAGGAGTTCCTGATTTTGGAATTTAGCTATTGATTATTACTACTTTGGAATGTTTATTCCATACATGGTGCTTTGCGGACCTTTACCGTTCGAAGCCCGCGCAGAAAACGAGCCGCGGCTCGCATGAATTTGGGAGGATCTCATGAAGAAATTGCTGACAGCCGTAGCTGCTGCCGCAATTTGCGCGACTGGCTTTGCGGCGCCGGCAGCCGCCGAAGGTGAAAAGATCATTTTAATCAGCCACGCACCGGACAGCGACAGCTGGTGGAATACGATCAAGAACGCAATTTCGCTCGCAGGTGAGCAGATGGGCGCGGATGTCGAGTATCGCAATCCGCCAACGGGCGATCTGGCCGATATGGCGCGGATTGTTGAACAGGCTACCGCCACCGATCCGCATGGCATCATCGTGACCATCGCGCGCGCGGTGCATTTCGGGGCCAAGGTTCTGATTCTGGATGAGCCTACTTCGGCATCGGGTGTGCGGCAGACTGCGAATGTTCTGGCCACGATAGACAGGGTCCGCAAAAATGGAATTGGCGTAGTCTTCATCACGCATAACGTTCGGCATGCGATGGCGGTGGGTGATCGTTTCACGGTGCTGAACCGGGGTCAGACGCTGGGCACGGCTGTGCGCGGTGAGATCACACCGGACCAGTTGCAGGACATGATTGCTGATGGTGAGGAACTGGCTCAGCTCGAAGGCAGTCTTGGGGGAACCGTATGACAAAGACGCTTGATGTCATCACCATTGGACGCTCGTCGGTTGACCTTTATGGGGCGCAGGTGGGCGGCCGGTTGGAGGATATGGCTTCCTTCAACAAATATATCGGCGGATCGCCAACCAATATGGCGGCAGGCACCGCGCGGCTGGGGTTGAAATCCGCGCTTATCACCCGTGTCGGGAATGAGCATATGGGCCGTTTCCTCCGCGAGGAACTGGCGCGCGAGGGCGTTGATGTGCGCGGGATCAAAACCGATCCTGACCGGCTGACTGCGCTGGTGTTGCTGGGTATTCGCAATCAGGAGCAGTTTCCCCTGATATTCTACCGCGAGAATTGCGCCGACATGGCGTTAAGCGAGGATGACATCGACCCGGCCTTCATCGCCGAAGCGCGCGCGGTTGTGGCGACCGGCACACATCTGAGCCATCCGCAGGTCGAAGCCGCAACGCTAAAGGCGCTGAAACTGGCACGCGAAAATGGGGCGCAGACAGCACTGGATATCGACTATCGCCCGAACCTGTGGGGCGTGGCCGGGCATGGGGATGGCGAAAGCCGGTATGTGGAAAGCGCCGAGGTCACTGCAAAGCTGCAATCGACCCTGCACCTGTTCGATCTGATCGTAGGCACCGAAGAAGAGTTTCATATTGCAGGCGGCACCACTGATATCATGGCCGCCCTGCGTGCGGTGCGGGCCGTTTCAAATGCCGTGTTGATCTGCAAACGGGGGCCAATGGGCGCATCGGCCTTTGTGGGCGACATTCCCGCTACTTTGGATGAGGGGCAGAGCGGCCCGGGCTTTCCCATTGATGTATTCAACGTTCTGGGTGCCGGTGACGGTTTCATGTCCGGTCTACTCAAAGGCTGGCTGGATGGGGAGAATTGGCCAACTGCTCTGGGATACGCCAATGCCTGCGGCGCCTTTGCCGTCAGCCGCCATGGCTGTACCCCGGCCTATCCCAGCTGGGAAGAGCTGCAGTTTTTCCTGACCCGCGGTGTCAGGGAAAAGGCGTTGCGAAAGGATGCCCAGCTGGAACAGTTGCACTGGTCCACGAACCGCAAAGGCGACTGGTCCACAATGCGGGTCTTTGCGTTTGATCACCGCATCCAGTTCGAAGAGATGGAGGGCGCAACGCCCAAAAAGATCGGTGCGTTCAAATCGCTCTGCCTGGAGGCTGCAACGCGGGTGGCTGGTGGTCGGCCGGGTTATGGCCTGCTATGCGACTCGCGTCTGGGACGAGACGCCCTGTACAAGGCAGCCGGGCAAGGGCTGTGGATCGGCCACCCCGTAGAACTGCCCGCCTCGCGCCCATTGCGGGCCGAGCCCGAGATCGGGCCGGATTTCGGTGGGTTGGGCGAATGGCCGTCGGAACATGTGGTGAAATGCCTGTGCTTTTATCACCCTGATGACAGCGATGAGATGAAGGCCCGGCAGGAAGACGTCGTGAAGCGTTTGTTCACGGCAGCCCGGCGTAACCGACTGGAGTTTCTGCTCGAAGTCATTCCGTCCAAGGTGGGGGCTGTGCGATCTGCAACCACACCAAAGATCATCCAGCGGTTCTATGATATTGGTGTCTATCCGGATTGGTGGAAGCTGGAGCCGCTCAGGACCGATGGGGAATGGGCAGCTGTGGTCGAGGCCGTCCAGCGCAATGATGCCCATACGCGAGGGATCGTTGTTCTGGGGCTGGATGCCCCGGCGGATGAACTGGCGGCCTCGTTCGCGCAGGCTGCCAAATTCGATCTGGTCCGGGGATTTGCCGTGGGGCGCACGATTTTTGGTGATGCCGCTCGCGCCTGGATGAAGGGTGAGCTTGGCGACACGGATGCCGTTGCACAGATGGCGGCGAGATATGAAGACCTTTGCGCGATCTGGGATCAGGTGCGCGCGCAAGCAAAGGAACAGGCAGCATGAGCACGATCCGGCTAACTGCGGCACAGGCACTGGTGCGCTATCTTTCGGCGCAAAAAAACGAAGACGGTGCGCCATTTATTGCTGGTGTCTGGGCGATTTTCGGACATGGCAATGTCGCCGGTCTGGGCGAGGCGCTGTATGCGGAACGTGACACTCTTCAGACCTATCGCGGACACAACGAACAGACCATGGCCCACGCTGCGATTGCCTATGCCAAGCAATCCGGTCGGCGGCGGGCGATGGCAGTGACGTCCTCGATCGGTCCGGGCGCCACCAACATGGTGACCGCTGCGGCGCTGGCGCATGTCAACCGGTTGCCGTTGTTACTGATCCCCGGCGATGTATTTGCCGGTCGCGGTCCTGACCCAGTTTTGCAGCAGATTGAGGATTTTGGTGACGGAACCGTCAGCGCCAACGATTGCTTCCGCCCGGTCAGCAGATATTTCGACCGCATCACCCGGCCCGAACAGTTGCTCACCGCGCTGCCCCGTGCCTTTGCTACCATGACTGACCCGGCAGATTGCGGACCAGTGACGCTGGCCTTTTGTCAGGATGTACAGGCCGAAGCCTATGATTGGCCCGAAAGTTTTTTTGATGAAAAAACATGGCATCAGAGACGTATGCGCCCTGATGAGGGCGAACTGGCGCGTGTGGCGGATGCGGTAAAAACGGCGAAGAACCCCGTGATCGTTGCAGGAGGAGGGGTGCATTATTCGGATGCCTGCGCCGCGCTGCAAAGCTTTGCCGAAGCGCATCAGATACCGGTTGTTGAAAGTCAGGCCGGCAAATCGGCACTGGCGTGGGATCATCCACTGAACCTTGGCCCTGTTGGGGTGACCGGAGCCTCCAGCGCCAATACGCTGTGCGAAAAGGCCGATCTGGCTCTGGGGGTCGGCACCCGGTTTCAGGATTTTACCACCGGGTCATGGGCGCTGTTCAAGAACCTGGACTGTAAACTGGTCAGCTTGAATGTCGCTGCCTATGACGCCGTGAAACATGGGGCAATGCCACTACAGGCCGATGCGAGGGTAGGGCTTGAGGAATTGACGCGCGCATTGGGCAGTCACGCAGCCAGCGCGCCCGATGCGGCTCTGAAAACCGATTGGTTTGCAGCCGTTGATTCCCTGACTGAAACGTCCGGGGATGGCAATGCGCTGCCGACAGACCAGCAGGTCATCGGCGCTGTGCAACGTGCCAGCGGGCCGGACACGGTGGTCATGTGTGCAGCGGGCACGATGCCGGGTGAATTGCATAAGCTCTGGAAAGCGCCGCGTCCCGGGGCGTATCACATGGAATATGGCTATTCCTGCATGGGGTACGAGATTGCAGGGGCCATGGGCATCAAGATGGCGCAGCCGGATCGCGATGTGGTCTGCATGATCGGCGACGGGTCCTACATGATGGCGAATTCCGAGCTGGCCACCGCCTGCATGATGGGTATCAAAATCACGATCGTGATTACCGATAACCGTGGTTTCGGGTGCATCAACCGGTTGCAAATGGGCACCGGCGGGGCCGAGTTCAACAATCTGCTGGACCACGCGCATCACACCAACCCATCGAATATCGACTTTGCCGCACACGCGGCCGCAATGGGTGCGGCCGCAGTGCATGTCGGGACGGTTGCCGAGTTGGAGGATGCTTTGAACCGAGCCAAAACCGCGGAAGGTCCTTTTGTAATCGTCATCGATACCGATCCTTACCCCAGCACACCCGATGGCGGTTCTTGGTGGGACGTGGCGGTGCCTGAAGTCAGTGACCGTGATGAGGTGAAGGAAGCGCGCCTTGGGTACGAAGCAGCCTTGCGCGCGCGCTTGAATTAGGCGCGTCACCTCAGCCGGGCGCGCGTTTTCGAAATAATCAGAAGATGGACACAGCCATGATCCTTTACGGCACCAATCCCATCGCATGGGCGAATGATGACGACCAGTCTCTGGGCGCGCATATCCCCACCGAACAAATCCTGACCGAGGCCAGCCAGATCGGGTTCGATGGGATAGAGAATGGGCATCGCTGGCCGCAGGATGACCCTGAGGCGCTGAAACAACTGTTGGGCGGGCATGGCCTGAAGTTCATCTCGGGCTGGCACTCACTGAACCTGCTGGACCACTCGGTCGAAGAGGAAAAAGCGGCGATACAGCCCCATCTGGACAAGCTGAAACACAATGGCTGCAAGGTTTGTATCGTGTGTGAGACATCGAATTCGGTGCAGGGGCTGGATGTTCCGGTAGACGATGCACCCGTTCTGACGCCCGAGCAAATGACCTCGTTTGGGGCAAAAATCGAAGAAATCGCTCAATACTGTGCCGATCAGGGGATTGATCTGGTCTATCACCATCACATGGGAACGGTGGTGGAAACACCGGAGGAGATCGACGCTTTCATGGCGGCCACTGGCCCGGCGACAAAACTGTTGTTCGATGCGGGTCACTGCTATTTTGGCGCGAATGGGCAGGACCCCGCGCCAATCCTGCGGAAGTACAGGGATCGCGTACGCCATTTCCATGCCAAGAATGTGCGCCCCGACGTCATGGCCGAGGTACGTGAGAAGGGCCTGTCCTTTATGGATGGCGTTCGTGCAGGCGTCTTTACAGTTCCCGGTGATAGCGAGGGCGGGGTGGATTTCACGCCGCTGCTGCGGATCCTCAAGGATCAGAACTATGACGGCTGGATTGTGATCGAAGCCGAACAGGACCCCGAGCAACGCAATCCACATCACTATCAGTCGATGGGGCTCAAATCTCTGAAACAAACGGCACGAGGAGTTGGTCTTGGTGGGTGATCTGCTGTGCAAACCGTCTGCGACATCAGGCAAGGTTCATGATATTACGCCCGATAGCGCCCGCGGTCCGCTGAACCCGGACTGGAGCTATGTGGGCTTTGGTCTTTACCATCTGGAACCGGGTGAGACTGTGGCCGAATCCACGGGCAGCCGCGAAGTCATTCTGGTGCTGGTCGAGGGCAAGGCAAACGTCAGCTGCGACAGTATGGATTTCGGCGAAATGGGCGACCGGATGAGTGTGTTCGAAAAGACGCCACCGCATTGTGCCTATGTTCCCAACGACAACGCGTGGTCGGCCACGGCAACCACAAAATGCGTTCTGGCGGTATGCAGTGCGCCCGGCAAGAGAAACTATCCCGCATGCCGACTGGGCCCGGAAGGCATCGAACTGACGCCGCGCGGCAAGGGGCAGAACATCCGCTATATCAACAACATTGCAATGGAAGGCCGCGATGTGGCCGACAGCTTGCTGGTGACCGAGGTGTTTACGCCTGACGGCAACTGGTCGTCCTATCCAAGCCATCGCCATGATGAGGATGATTATCCGAACATGACATACCTTGAAGAGACCTATTATCACCGCCTCAACCCGGCGCAGGGTTTCGGTATTCAAAGGGTCTATGCCGAGGACGGATCGCTGGATGAAACCATGGCGGTCAGGGATGGCGACGTCGTGCTGGTCCCACGCGGCCACCACCCTTGCGGGGCGCCTTACGGATATGAGATGTACTATCTGAACGTCATGGCCGGGCCGCTGCGAAAGTGGCGTTTTCAGAACGATCCGGATCACGACTGGATCGCGCAGCGCGACGCTGTTTGACGCATCACGATCGTCACAATTCGAACCGCGCTATGTCTTGAAGTGCAACGGTTGGAGATTTGCGCCTCTTGTCGCCATTTGTTGTGGTAACGACGGCCTAGAGCTGCCGTTGGCCCTTAGGCTCGAATAGCCTGACTGTGCGGTCTCAACCGGAGATCGCGCGGCGTTTCGTCAGACGCTCGCGTAGCCGTTCGATAACGACGTACAATACCGGTACAAGCACGAGGCTAAGCACTGTAGCGACTATCATCCCGCCAAAGACAGCAGTTCCAAGGGATCTTCGAGCGGCAGATCCAGCACCGCTGGCAATGACCAGCGGCACTACGCCCAGGATGAAAGCAAATGCAGTCATCAACAATGGCCTTATCCGGATGCGTGCGGCTTCCATTGCCGACTCTTCGATCGAAAGACCCTCCTGGCGTCGACGTCGGGCGAACTCGACAATCAGAATGGCGCCTTTGCTTGCCAGACCGATCAACATGACCAATCCGATCTGGCAATAGATGTTGTTGTCGTAGCCTCGAAACCATTGCGCCACCAATGCCCCGAAAATCGCGAGCGGAACCGCCAACAGAACCATTAGCGGCATCACAAAGCTTTCATACTGGGCGGCCAGAAACAGAAAAGCGAATACGACAGCCAGCGTGAAGAGGATCGGCGCTACGTTCCCCGCTTTGATTTCCTGATACGCATTACCGGTCCACTCAAAGGTATACCCCCTTGGAAGCGTCTGTTTCGCCAAAGTGTTCATGGCCGTGATCGCCTGACTGGAACTGTGACCTTCACCTGCGGCACCGCTGATACTGGTCGAACGGAACAGGTTGTAATGATTGATGGTGCGTGCGCCGATCTGGGGCTGCAACTTTACCAAAGCACTCAACGGTACCATGCTGCCCTTGTCGTTGCGCACGTAAAGCCGACCAATGTCTTCTTCGGCTTGCCGGGCATCTACATCGGCTTGCAGATATACTTTGTAAACTCTGCCGTAGACGTTGAAATCGTTGACGTAGACGCCGCCCAAAAACGTCTGCAGCGCATCAAAGACATCACCAATCGAAATGCCCTCGGTCAGAGCCTTGGTTCGGTCAAGCTCGATATGCAGCTGCGGCGTGCTGGCGGAAAACGGGCTGTACAGGCCGGACAACTCAGGCCGGGCATTTCCAGACGCAACCATTTCCCTAGTCAGCTGCTCCAGGTCCTGCAGCGAGCCGCCCGTTGTGTCCTGCAATTCGAACTGGAACCCCCCGGTTGGCGATAGGCCAAAAATGGGGGGCGGGTTGAAGGTGGTCAGTATTCCGCCGGGGATCTCATCGAATTGCGCCTGCGCCTTGGCAATGAGCGCCGCTACGCTTTCACCCGACCCCTTTCTCTTGTCCCAGGATTCGAGAACTGCGAACAGGTTGCCCTGATTGGGCGCTGACGTGTTTGTCAAAATGCTGAAACCGGTGAAAGTAATGACACCTTTGACCCCCGGCAGATCATGCAGAATTTCGTAAGCTTCATCGACGACCTTTTGGGTCTGACCCAGCGCGGTACCTTCCGGCGTTTCCAAGCTGATGATGAAATAGCCCTGATCTTCGTTTGGGATAAAACCCACGGGCACGACGGTAAACATGTAGACAGTTCCCGCCAGTAGCGCCGCAAAGCCCAGTGCCACAGGTTGCCAGACCCGGATGAACCAGCCGACAACCGCCTCATAGCGCCGGGTAAACCACGCAAATCCGGCATCGAATTTTTGGATTATCTTGGCTTTTGGTCGTGCCCCGCCCAAAAGCAAACCACATAAGGCTGGGCTGAGTGTCAGGGCGTTGATCGCTGAAATAGCAACGGCCGAGGCAATGGTCAGGGCGAATTGCTGATATAACTTGCCCGTCAGCCCGGGCATCAGGGCAACAGGTATGAAAACTGCCATCAGAACCAGCGAAGTGGCCACAATCGGGCTGGTGACTTCGTCCATTGCGCGACGTGCGGCTATTTTGGCATCCGTCTCACCGTTTTCGATATGCCTCGATACGTTCTCGACCACGACGATTGCGTCATCGACAACCAGACCAACCGCCAGCACAAGACCGAACAGCGTCAGCAGGTTGATTGAAAAGCCCAAAGCGTACATCAAAGCGAAAGTGCCGATCAGACAGACCGGAATTGTTATCACCGGGATTAGCGCAGCCCGCAGGTTGGGCAGGAAGATGACAATGACAAAAACGACAAGCAGGATAGCCTGTCCAAGTGTGAAGAGAACGTCCCGAATTGCTTCTCGATCGAAGTTCGTTGTGTCGTAGATAACTGTATATTCAAGACCCTCAGGGAAATCCTGTGACAGTTCCGCCATGGTTTCGCGAACCTGCGATGCCAGTTGCAGGGCGTTGGCCCCCGGAAGCTGCATGACACCAAGGCCCACTGTAGGGCCGCTATCCAAGGTCGAGTTGAACGAATAGTCCTCGGCGCCCAGTTCCACCCGCGCCACGTCCTTAAGCCTGATAACAGCACTGTCACCGCCGATGCCCAGAACGATATCTTCAAACTCTTCCTTGTTTTGCAGCCTTCCTTTTGCAGTCAGCGTCAGTTGGAATTTCTGGCTGTTATGGTTCGGCGGCGCGCCCAACGAACCTGCGGCGACCTGCTGGTTTTGTTCGGTTATCGCGTCATAAACATCAGATGCGGTCAGGCCGAGGCTTGCCATCTTTTCGGGATCAAGCCAGATCCGCATTGCATAGACCCGCTCACCCCAAACCATAACCGTTCCAACACCCGGAATACGCTTGAGACGATCCGTGATGTGGATGTCCGCGTAGTTTGAGATGAAGAGTTCGTCGAACTGGCCGTTCGGCGAAATAAGGTTAACCCCCATGATCAGGTCAACCGACTCCTTTGTTACGGTCACTCCCGAGGCGACGACCTCATCCGGAAGTTGCGCCATCGCTGTGGAAACCCTGTTTTGCGTGTCCACGGCTGCAATACTAAGGTCGTAACCTTCCTCGAAAGTGACGGTTATGTTCGAGGTGCCGTCATTGGAGCTGGTGGACGACATGTAAACCATCCCTTGAACGCCGTTGATCTGCTCCTCAAGGGGAATTGTCACAGCCTCTTCGACAACTTCGGCGCTGCCGCCGGTATACGTGGCGCTGACGACAACCGTCGGAGGCACGACTTCGGGAAATTCGCCGACGGGAAGCAGTGGTATCGAAATCAATCCGGCGATCACGATGACCAGCGCGATAACCGAGGCAAAGACTGGCCTGAAGATGAAGAACCGGCTCAGCATTCAGCCATCAGCCTTGTCTGTACCCGAACCGGCGGAAGGTTTTGTGACCTCCACAGCCATGCCTGACCGGACGCGTTGTTGCCCCTTGATGATCACCACTTCAGCGTCCTTGAGCCCCGTCATGACGATGCGGCGACCTTCGTAGTTGCGGCCAACGGTTACCCGGCGCATTTCGGCCTTGTCGGTTTTGTCGACGACAAAAACAAAGAATCCGGCCTGATCCTGCGCAACCGCTTCAGAGGGTACTGTTATCTGGCCTGACTGCTCGGCTAGCTGGATGTTCACTCTGGCATATTGACCGGGGCGCAGCGTTTTGTCGGGATTGGGAAACACGGCACGCACAGCAATAGTGCCTGTCGTGGGATCAATGCCCGGTTCCGAAAAATCAAGCGCACCTTCGTGCGGATGTACGCTGCCGTCGACCAGCGTGATCGCGACCTTCAGATCGGGATTTGCCGATCTGTATTTTTCCAGTTCCAGAAATTGCGCCTCACTTGGGCTTACATAAACGAACAAGGGATCCATCTGGACCAGTTCAGTCAGGACAGTGTCATTTCCCGAAACGACATTGCCGACATCCTGATAAACCCGTCCGATACGTCCATCAATTGGGGCGGAAACCGTCGCGTAATCAAGGTTGACCTGAGCCGAGTCCACCGCGCCCTGGCTACTGTCGAGATCGCCCTTCGCTTCGGCCGCGCTGGTGGTTTTCTCGTCCAATTTCTCCTGTGCGACTGTTCCATCACTCGCCAGAGCGGAAACCCTCTCCTTCTCCCTGTTGGCGAAGTCTAAGCTGGCCTGGCTTTTGTCTCGCTCGCCCTTGAGGCGCTTTAGTTCAGTTGCGTAAGGACGTTGGTCAATTACGAACAGGGTATCGCCTTTGACGATATCTGTACCTTCTTTGAAGGGACGCGATTCAACGTGACCATCGACGCGCGACCGAACGGACACCGTGTTGGGCGACTCGGTACGTCCGGTCAGCTCAAGAAAAAGCGGTACTTCTTGTGTCTTTGCCTGTGCGACGACAACCTTCGGTGCTTTGGCTTTTGTTTCATCCGACTCTTTCTCGAAGCAGCCGGAAACAAGGATCAGCAGGCACACCGAAAATATATGGCGTGCGCCCCGGTTCTCACCCGTTATTCGCTGCCCAAAGCGCACTCACTCCTCCTGAAACTCAACACCCTGAATTATTGATAGCTTAATTTGCCCGCATTATCACCAACAACAGTTTTCTGCGTATCCACCGCTTCTTGCAGAAGTTGATGACGGCGGAAACGAAATAGATGGGTTGTCCTCTAATGTCGGCCATTTCTTCGTAAATTTGCCAGGACAATGATGGGATCAGGTTCGCAAATAGCGGCAATCTCATCAGAATCTGCACAACTTGGGCAGAGTAAATGCGCGTTCGCCGTTCACAACTGGCGGCATGAAAAGTTTTTCCACAGATACAGTGGCTTGGTGCGCATTCGCGATTGCCTCTGCAATATTGGCCGCGCAGCCTCTGCAATGGCTTGTCCGAAGTTGGCTCAGTCCTGCTTACGGGTCTTACGGGTACGCCTACGTCCTGCTGATTTTGTGTCTGGCCGGGATGAGTTTGCTGAGCGGGCGGCCGAAAGAAGTTGTCTCTCGGATGCCGGCGATTGCCTTGTTGTTGATGGCCGCTTTGATCCGGTTTTTGGGGCAGATATTGGCGATCAACATTCTCAGTGCACTTGCGCTTGCTGTAGATGTTTTTGCTCTGGTTGTACTGCTGCAGCTAAATCGTCGACCCTTTGCGATTTCACCATTCTGGATGGCTGCGTTGTTTCTGTTTTCCCTGCCAACAGAAATGGTCCTGCAGCGCACGCTTGGGTTCCCGTTGCAAATGGTTTCGGCGGAATTGGCCTGCCACATGCTCGTCACACTGTTCTCGAATGTGGCCTGCGACGGGGTGCGCATCACCCTGGAGCGGAAGGACATTCTGGTAGACCTGCCCTGTTCCGGAGCCTCGGGTCTTTTGCTGTCGTTGGCCTTCGTGGTGACCCAAAACGCGGTTATGAGGCCACGGTGGCATGTCGGCGGTCTCAGCCTGTTGGCCGTAATTGGATGCGCCACACTTGGAAACAGCCTTCGTATTTCGCTGCTTGCAACTGGCCTCGCTTATGATCTGGATGTGATGGCCGAGCCTTGGCACAGCCTTATTGGGTTGACGACACTTGGCCTGACCGTCGCACCCTTTGCCCTGTTCTATCGGCCCTGCAGCAGAAAGACGCGTGAAAGCCGCCCACGGCCCAAGCCATTTATTCTGCCGAAACCCATCAAAATGCTGGCGGGGATTGCTTGCCTTATCGGCAGCATTGTCATCGTGTCCCTAAAGGCAAATCCGGTGGACGTTTCGGGTAGCGTGACGGTGCCGATCCTGCCCGCGCAAATCCAAGGATTTCAGGGGCAGAAAGTGCCTCTGACACAGATGGAATCTCGTTATTTCGAAGCCTATGGCGGGCAGGCACAGAAGGCCCAGTTCGGTCCGCTGGGGCTGAATGTGGTCAGCACGCGCGCGCCGCTGCGGCATCTTCATGCCCCCGAAATCTGCCTGCGGGGTCTTGGCTACAAAGTGCGGTTTCTGGGCACACGCTATGACGGCGTTCCCAGCGCCTACTATCGGGCCACGGGTCCCGACGGAGACCGATGGTTGGTTGCGGTCAGCTATGTCTCGCAGAGCGGGCAGGTCACTCCCAGCGTCGGCGAAGCGATCTGGCGCTGGTTGAACGGGACCGGCGGCACCTGGAGCAGCGTGCAAAGGATCACCCCATGGGCTCTGGACACTGCACTGCGCGCCGAACTCGACGCTGCCACGATCGCAGCTCTGGACATTCAAACCATCGAAGGAACGGACACATGATACGCTATTTTGCTTTTGTTTTTCTGCTGCTGCCCGGGGCTGTGTACGCACAGCCCGACGACGAGATCGCAGGCCGTTTGATCGGCAGCGGGGCAGCCGGGCAACTGGACTTGCCTCTGCTGAAATCGGACCTTTCCGTTGATATTCAGGGAGATATGGCAACTGTTCAGGTGCGGCAGGTGTTCGTGAACCCGTCGGATGATCCGATGTCGGCGGAATATCTGTTCCCTCTCAACCAAAAGGCTGCCGTCTATGCGATGCAGATGCAGGTGGGGGATGAAGTGGTTGAGGCACAGATTCAGAAAAAGCAGCAGGCCGAACAGACCTTTGAGACCGCAAAGCAAGAGGGCAAGGCAGCGGCCCTTTTGACCCAGCATCGTCCCAACATGTTCACACAGAAAGTCGCCAACCTGATGCCGGGGCAGCCGATCACGGTGACGCTTAGCTATGTGCAGGCCGTTCCCAAGATCGACGATTCTTATGAACTGGTTCTGCCGCTGGTCGTCGGGCCGCGCTATCAGGGGGCAGTGAACTCCAACCCAACGTCCGAGCACGTTGTGTTGGCGGATTTCCACGAAGAAGACCCGGCTGCCTCAACCAAGGTCGACGGTTGGACTGTTTCCGAACTGCCGGAATACCCACCGGTTCCACACCTTTCGAACCCGGATGTCATCGAACCCGCGCGGGTCTCGCTGGATCTGAACCTGCGCGCGGCTGTTCCCGTATCCAATCTGACAAGCGCAACGCATGACTTGCAAGTCCAACAGTCAGAAGGAGTGATCAGCGCCATTTTTCGGGACGGGCGGGTGATCGACAACCGTGACCTTATTTTGCGCTACGAACTTGGGGGCGATGAGACAACTGCCGGAGTGCTGGCCTATCACGATGAGCGGGGCGGCTTTGTATCGTTGCTGGTTGAACCGCCCAAGATCCCGCAAGCGGATCAGATCACCGCACGAGAGCTGGTTTTTGTTCTGGATACCTCGGGTTCGATGGACGGCGCGCCTCTGGATGCCAGCAAACGGTTTATGGAATCCGCACTGCAGGGGCTGCGCCCCGAGGATTATTTTCGCGTGATCCGGTTTTCTTCGGGTGCGTCCGAGTTCGCATCCCAAGCCGTTCCTGCTACGCATGGCAACATCCGGTCTGGCTTGCGCTATGTGCGCGGTCTTCGTGCCGGGGGTGGCACTGAAATCGACAATGCAATTCGTCATGCTTTTGCAACGCAACAGCCCGCCAACACGCTGCGCATCGTCGTTTTCCTCAGCGATGGCTATATCGGTCACGAGTCGCGTGTTCTGCGCACAATCCGGCGGCAAATCGGCGATGCCCGTATATATGCCTTTGGGGTGGGTACTTCGGTAAATCGTTACCTTTTGGACGCGATGGCCGAAGAAGGCCGCGGCTATGCCCGCTATGTTGATCCGACTCAGCGCGCCTCGGATGTAGCGGATACGCTGGCCCGAGACCTGAAATCGCCGGTGTTGACTGATATCTCCATTGATTGGGGCGAGTTGAATGTCAGCGAAGTGGTACCATACCACATTCCAGACCTGTTCGATGGCGGCTCAATCCGGGTTCTGGCCCGGTACGACGGTGGTGGGCCTGCCGACATCACGATCAATGGCCTGGTGCAGGGTAGAAAAGCACGAATGCCACTGTCGCCGGTTCTGCCAACAGTTTCCGATCCAGAGGGCGATACGCATCAGGGCGCTGCGATCCCATTGACCTGGGCCCGTACCAGAATTGCGGATCTTGACCGTGCCATCGCGGTACAGGCTGGCGATCCCAAGGAGCTTGAGGCGCAGATCACCGATCTTGGGTTGCAGTTCAATCTTCAGACGCAGTTCACCTCATTTGTTGCCGTGTCAAAGTTGATCGTCAACACTGGCGATGTGCCAACAGCCACTACTCCGGTAGCCTTGCCTCAGGTGGCGGGTGTTGGCGCCGGGGCCTATCCCAAAACCGCGTTTAGTGGATCATCCACACCCGAGCCCCAAACGATATTTGGATTGATTATTCTTGCGGCTCTGGGCGCGCTGCGTCTGACCCGTGGTCGGAGGGGCGCGGCATGAGAAACGTCCCCTACAAACTGCGCACAGATGCCTGGTGGCTGGGGGATGATTTCGCCTGGCGCAGACCGCAGGTTCAGGCTCCACTTGACCCGGCCAATGGCAGTATGATCTCTGATCGTGACTTCGGTGAAACTTCGATGACGGACGCGTATAGTGAACAACATCCTGATCGTAGACGATGATGCCCGCATTCGTGATGTCGTTCGCTTTGCGCTGGAAGATTCCGGCTTTCGGACAACCGAGGCGGCCACCGGTCAGGATGCACTGGAGCTATTCGGAAAATCTCCGGCTGATCTGGTGGTTCTGGATATCGGGATGCCGGAAATGGACGGGCTGGAAGCCTGCAGGGAGCTTCGCAAATGCTCGACTGTGCCGATCCTGTTTCTGACTGCGCGCGATGATGAGATTGATCGTATTCTGGGCTTTCAGCTTGGTGGGGATGACTATGTCACCAAACCCTTCAGCCCACGAGAGCTGGTGCTGCGGATCAAGGCCATCCTTGCCCGCGCCAGCGCTTCAGACGCGCCGGACGAAGTGACAGTATTTCAGGACCTTCGACTGGATCATAGCGCACATTGCTGCACCCTTGCCGAGGCTGAGATTCAGCTGACCGGGATCGAGTTTTCGGTGTTGTCGATCCTGGCAAAGACACCAAGCAGAGTCTATTCGCGCGCGCGGCTGATCGAACTGGTCTATGGTCACAACACCTATCTGTCCGGTCGCACGGTCGACAGTCATATCCGTAATATCCGTCAAAAGGCGCGTGTGCTGGGCTATCCTGACCTGATCCAAACCGTGCACGGGGTTGGGGTGAAACTGGGCATTTGCCAGTGTTGACCATCAAGAAAAAATGGAGGCCATCGCTTGCGCTGGTAATTGCGCTGGTCTGCATAGCGTTGGTGACCCTCCCGATTATCGGCGTACTGGGCGCCCGGCTGTCCAGCAACCAGTTCGCGCGTGAGACTGAGCGCGGTTTGCTGTCTCAGGCGGTTATCCTTGCCGAAATGTACGCTGCGGCGTTCTCGGAACTGCAGGCTTCGCCCGATCTCGGTCATCGCTTGTCCAACGAGCAGATAGAACGACTTGCGCGGGATTTTCATCCCATCCCACCCAGTTTGGATCTGTTCCGCAGTCAGGTCTTGCCGCCTCGTCCCGACCCGGTTGAAGCTGTCGAACCTTTGGGTGTGACCTATGCAGCGATCTCTTCAACTCTGTCACAGCTGGCGAGTTCGGCGAAAAAAACGACTCTGACGGGATATGTCTTTTTAGATCACTCCGGACAGGTCATTGCTGGCAGCGGACCGGTCAGCGGGTCTTTTCTGCATGTACCAGAAGTGTCGCAGGCCCTGCAGGGAGAAACCGTCTCATTGCTGAGATATCGGGACGACCCATCCAAACGGCACCTTCTGAACTCGATCAGCCGAGACACCACTTACCGCGTGTTTGTCGCCCATCCGGTGGTGTTGGAGAACAGGGTTATCGGCGCTGTTTATCTGTCTCGCACGCCGATGGACCTGAGGAAATTTCTGTTTCAGGAACGGTTCACGCTGGGTTCTGTCGCCGTATTCATGCTGGTGTCCGCGGCTGGGATCGGTTGGATGATGTGGCGGCTGATCTCAAAGCCAATTCGCGATCTCAGCAGTCAGAGCCGGGATGTCGCAAGCGGATCGAAACCAATACCTGATCCCGTGCAGCACTATGGTGTGCAGGAGCTTGCGGATTTGGGCAGCAATGTCGTTTCGATGGCCGCAACTTTGTCGGATCGATCCACAGCGATCGAGACTTACACAAGCCATGTCACGCATGAATTGAAATCACCGGTCACTGCAATTCTCGGCGCGGCTGAGCTGCTGTCTGACGGGCCGTCTGCGGTGTCCGGTGATCGCAATCAGAAACTGGTTCATAACATTCAGCAAGAAGGTCTGCGCATGAACGCTCTGCTGGGGCGTCTGCGCGAACTGGCCCGGGCCAGCGTTCAGACAGACCCGGCCCCAACGTCACTGGCGGATATTGTCGGGGCCGCGTCAGCTTCGTTCCCGGATCACGTCATCGAGTGTCACGCGCCGTCCGACACGTATCTGCCATTGTCCAAGGATCAGGGGCAAATTGTTCTGCACCATCTTCTGCAAAATGCGTTCCAGCATGGGGCAACGCGTGTCGACATAACCTATGAAGCGGCTTCAACCAGCCTGATTGTTGCCGACAACGGCACGGGAATCTCCGCGCGAAACAGTGCTCGCATCACAGACCCATTCTTTACGACCAGACGGGATCAAGGTGGAACCGGTCTGGGCCTTTCCATTGTTGCTGCCGTGTTGAAACAAGCCAATGCGGTGATTGAGGCAATGACTCCAAAGCACGGCGCCAGTTTTCGGATCAGGTTTTGAGCCCTTATCGATTGCACCAAGCACGATCAACTTTGTGTCTGTGCCGCGTTTCCTGGCTTGTTGCGCAATGCGCATGTTCGACCAGCTCGAAAACTTGCGCCTGCAGCGGTTAGCCCGGACTGTGCAACAGCGACGTTTGCCTTGGTCGAACTGCCGAATTACCTGTCGCTGTAAATTCTTGAACAGAGGGCTTCCGTGGCAGCTCGCGTGTTTTAAGCGCGGCGTGAACGCATGTCGTCCGGTATTTCCAGGCCCCCAATTTGCGCCAATAATGTGGTGATCTCATCGACCCCTTTTTTGTGCCGAAGGGACGAAAACACAAAAGGACGACCGTTGCGCATTCTGGCTGCATCCCGGTTCATCACCTCAAGTGAAGCGCCGACATGGGGGGCCAGATCTGTCTTGTTGATAATCAGCACGTCGGATTTGGTGATCGCAGGCCCGCCTTTGCGCGGGATTTCCTCACCCGCGGCCACGTCGATTACGTAAAGCGTCACATCTGCCAGTTCCGGGCTGAACGTGGCCGAAAGATTGTCGCCGCCGCTTTCGATCAGGACGACCTCGATATCCGGGTGACGGGCCTGCATCTCGGCCACGGCGGCCAGGTTGATCGAGGCATCCTCGCGGATCGCCGTATGCGGGCAGCCGCCCGTTTCAACGCCGATGATCCGGTCCTGCGGCAGAACCTGCATCCGCATCAGCGCCTCGGCGTCTTCGCGGGTGTAGATGTCATTGGTGATCACACCGATAGAAACCTTGTCACGCAGCGCCTCGGACAGGGCGGCGGTCAGGGTAGTTTTGCCCGCGCCCACCGGGCCGCCGATGCCAACGCGCAGAGGGCCGTTCATGTTGCTCATGTTCGGAACATCCTTGAATATTGAGTTTCGTGTTTCATCGACGCGATGTCGGGCAGGAACGTGGTCGATCCCAGATCGTCCAACCCGGCCTTGATCGCCTCGGACGCGGTGCGCTGACACAGGGGCATCAGATCCCGGATCAACCGCTGTCCATCAGTCTGGCCCAGAGGCACCAGTCGTGTTGCACAGGCCACCAGATTGGCCATGAAGCTGTGCAGGAACATCTGCGCTGTCAGTTGCACCGGTAGATTCCGGGCCCTTGCGGCATGCCCAATGGCAACGGGGTAGGTCAGAGTTCCCATGTCCAGCGTCCAAACATCCGAGGTCACGCCGCAGAACGCTTCGCCCAACAGATGTGTTTCGCGCAGGCGTTCGGACGAGGCGCAAAAGGCCCGGGACGTGCGGTCGATTTCGTGCAGTTCCTCGCAGGTTTCCGCCCGATAGGCCGCCCCAAGGAACACACAGTCATTGCGCCCCGAGCCGTGCTTGATCACATCGGCGATCCATTCACCAGTGTCCGGGGCATTGGCCACGGCGCCACAGTCAATGGCCCATTCCAGCCCATGCGAATAGGCGAACCCGCCCACCGGGTAAGCAGGCGACAACCATTGCGTCAGGGTCAGGATATCGGTGTCAGTGGGAATGGCCATGGGTCCTGCCGTGGCCATAAGCGCCGCCTTCGGGGGTAAAGGGTTCAACGGTTTCCCGGATGTCAGCGCCCAGCTTCTCCAGCATATCGCGGATGACGTGATCGTGCTGGATCAGCAGGCGGTTATCCTCGATCTGGCAGGGGGTATGGCGGTTGCCGATATGCCAGGCCAACCTCAGCAGGTTGCCACCCGTCACTTCCAACAGGTTTTCGGGGGCGGCGACAATTTCAATCTGGCGACCGTCTTCCAGCACCAGCACTCCGCCATGATCCAGAGATTTGGTTTGCGCCAGATCGACCAGAAAGGCCTCGCCGTCATCCGTCGTCAGCATCTTGCGGCGCAGAAAGCGACCGTCATAGTTCAGCGAGACCTGTGCATGGGCCTGAGAGTGTTGGTGGTCGTGATAGATGCGGGCGGTTTTGATCGCGGTGGTCATCGGGGCCTCCTTTATTCTCAAAACATGAAATAGCGTTGCGCCATCGGTAGTACTTCGGCGGGCTGGCAGGTCAGCAATTCGCCATCGGCGCGGACTTCGTAGGTTTCGGGATCGACGTCGATCCGGGGAGTCGCGTTGTTGAGCATCAGGTCCCGTTTTCCGATATCCCGCGTATTGCGTACGGCGACGGTCTGTTTTGCAAGCCCAAGTGTTTCACCGATCCCTTCGGCCTGCGCGGCCTCGGAAACAAACGTGATCGCAGAATGTTCGACCGAGCGGCCATAAGCCCCGAACATCGGGCGGCTATAAACCGGCTGCGGCGTGGGGATCGAGGCATTGGGATCACCCATCTGTGCGCAGGCTATCGTGCCACCCAGCAGGACCATTTCGGGCTTCACGCCGAAAAAGGCGGGGTTCCATAGCACCAGATCGGCGCGCTTGCCTTCTTCGATGCTGCCAATCTCATGGCTGAGCCCGTGGGCAATTGCCGGGTTGATGGTGTATTTCGCGATATAGCGGCGCACCCGCAGATTGTCGTTGTCGCCGGTTTCATCGGAAAGGCGACCGCGCTGTTTCTTCATCTTGTCGGCGGTTTGCCAGGTGCGGATCAGCACCTCACCCACGCGGCCCATGGCCTGACTGTCGGATGCGATGATCGAGAACGCACCCATGTCGTGCAGGATATCCTCGGCGGCGATAGTCTCGCGCCGGATGCGGCTTTCGGCAAAGGCCACGTCTTCGGGGATCGACTTGTCGAGGTGATGGCAGACCATGAGCATGTCCAGATGCTCTTCGACCGTGTTGACGGTGAAGGGTCGTGTCGGGTTGGTCGAGGACGGCAACACGTGGTCTTCGCCGCAGATGCGGATGATGTCGGGGGCATGGCCACCGCCTGCGCCTTCGGTGTGAAAGGCGTGGATGGTGCGGCCCTTCATGGCGGCCACGGTGTTTTCGACAAAGCCTGATTCATTCAGCGTGTCGGTGTGGATCATCACCTGCACGTCCATTGCATCGGCCACCGACAAGCAGCAGTCGATGGCGGCGGGGGTAGTGCCCCAATCCTCGTGAAGTTTCAGGGCGCAGGCACCGGCCTTGACCTGTTCCTCCAGTGCGGCAGGCAGCGAGGCGTTGCCTTTGCCCGCGAAGGCCAGATTCATCGGGAAGGCATCCGCCGCCTGCAGCATTCGCCCGATATGCCAGGGTCCAGGGGTGCAGGTGGTGGCCAAAGTGCCATGCGCTGGGCCAGTGCCGCCGCCGATCATGGTGGTCAGACCCGAGTGCAGCGCATCCTCGATCTGTTGCGGGCAGATGAAATGGATATGGCTGTCGATCCCGCCAGCGGTCAGGATGCGACCTTCGCCCGCGATGATCTCGGTGCCCGGGCCGATGATAAGGTCCACACCGGGCTGGGTATCCGGATTTCCGGCCTTGCCAAGTCCGGCAATGCGCCCGTCTTTCAGGCCGACATCCGCCTTGAAGATACCCGAATGATCCACGATCAGAGCATTGGTGATGACGGTGTCCACGGCTCCCTCGGCACGGGTTGCCTGAGATTGCCCCATCCCATCGCGGATCACCTTGCCACCGCCGAACTTGACCTCTTCGCCATAGACATCTTCGCGATGGCCCGATTCACTGAACCGGGCTGCGGTCGCGCGATCAACGATCAGGTTCTTTTCGACCTCGATGATCAGGTCCGTGTCGGCCAGACGCACCCTGTCGCCCACCGTCGGGCCGAACATGGCGGCATAGTCACTCCGACTGATCTTGCCCGGCATCTTTCAAAGCCCCCATGATATGTTTGTTGAAACCGTAAATGTGGCGCCGACCCCCATAAGGTACGAGCATTACCTCGCGCATTTGTCCCGGTTCGAACCGAACGGCGGTGCCGGCCGGAATATCCAGACGCATTCCCAAAGCCGCATAACGATCGAAATCCAGCGCCGGGTTGGCCTCGGCAAAATGGTAGTGGCTGCCGACCTGCACAGGACGGTCACCGGTGTTGGCCACCATCACAAGCCGCCCGCTGCGCCCTGCGTTGAGCGTCAGCATTCCGTCCGCCGGAATGATTTCGCCCGGGATCATTTCGGCAGCTTGGCGATTAGGGCAACCACGGCCAGCGCCAGCAGCGCCAGACCGACGCCAAGGCTGGCATAGTCGGTGCCATGCGCGTGGATATGCGTATCGGTATGCGCCACTGCGGGGCCAGCAAGGATCAGGGCGGGGAACAGAATTCGGGTCATGAGGAAATCCTTTTTAGGTTAGCGGATTGGGTTGTGCACGGTCACCAGCTTGGTGCCGTCAGGAAAGGTGGCCTCAACCTGAACTTCGTGGATCATCTCAGGTACGCCCTCCATGCATTGATCGCGGGTTATCACCTCGGCCCCGGCCTGCATCATGTCGGCGACCGAACGTCCGTCACGGGCACCTTCGACCACGGCATCGGTAATCAGTGCGATTGCTTCGGGGTGGTTCAGCCTGACGCCGCGCGCCAGCCGTTTGCGGGCGACCTCGGCGGCCATGGCGACCAGCAGCTTGTCTTTTTCTCGGGGGGTCAGGTTCATGTCAGATCATCCAGCATCTGGGAAGGCGGTCATCGTTCAGCCGCCGCAGCACGGGCATCAAAGCTCGGCGGAGGGTAAAGCTGTTTTCGGCCAGCATTCGTATCACCAGCAAGTCGCCGTGAAGCAGGCTGGCCCCGGCGCTGTCGGGCAGCATCTGTCGGACCGGACTCAGCTGGCCTTCGGCGGTGGGTGAGGCGAAGAGGACCAGCGCCATCGCGCCCGCACCATCGGCAATATGTGGTTTGGCCAGATGCGCGTGCAGATCGCCCGAGTATCGCGTGGCATCCAGAAACGCGGGCGCGCCACTGCGCCGGATTTCGATCCGGTCACGCAGGCGAATATCGGTCAGTGTCTCGCCCATGGCAGCACGCCCGAAAACCAGCGGCTCGACCATCAGCGCGGTTGCGTCGGGGGCCAGATCGATCCGCAACCGGCGATCCAGCGCACTACCGTTGAACAGGATGGTTTCCTGTGGAAGCCAGTTCAGCCGGGCGCCTGCATCAACGCTCAGCTGGTTCGTGATCTGGCCATACGGTCCGGGCTGCGCCTTGTAGGCGCGCTCGCAGGCTTGCGTCGTCAGGGTAAGGGTGGTTCCAGAAGCGGCGTGCCCGGTGAACCGGAATGCATCCCCACCCGTTACCCCGCCTGCCGTGTTCAGTAGAACCGCATCCAGCCCACTGTCGCTACTGCGAGGGAAAAGACATTTGAACGAACCTGACTGGCGAAATCCGTCCAGTACCGATCTGCCGCCCGATTGCTTGGCGCTCAGACGAATCGCACCCTTGGCACGTGGAGGCGTCGCATACTGCTTGGGCAATGTGGTGGCGAGATGAGTGATGGCATACCTGCGAGATTAAGATTTGTGCCACTTGTTTCATCGGTAGTGCGCCGGAACTCTATTCTGCGGTGCCGTAATCAGGTGATTTTCCGATATGCGTGACTAATTTTTGGACACAAGCTGAAACCTGTGGTCAAAAATTGGGCAGGTAAGGCCAATTTAAAAGATTGAATTGGTGTCGATTTGCCAAGATTGCCGCAATGCAGAAACAGTATGGATACCCGCCGCGGAGACGACCCCGGGGGTGTGTGACGGCTGCGCGAATTGGACCTCGAACACAACCGCCACACGGAACGCAACAACAGTTGCGGGGAACAGGTAGAAGAAGAGCGCGCCCATGCGCAAGCCCTCTCCTGTGGTCCCGCCAGGAGGCTTACATGTCATTTCTCAAATCCACACTCGCCGGGTCGGCGATTTTTGCAGCCATGGCAACGGCGGCTTTGTCTGCCGAAGACACGATCAAGGTCGGTGTGCTGCATTCGCTTTCGGGTACGATGGCGATCTCGGAAACCACGCTGAAAGACACTATGCTTATGCTGATCGACCAGCAAAACGCCAAAGGTGGCCTGCTGGGCAAACAGCTTGAGGCCGTTGTCGTCGACCCGGCATCCGACTGGCCGCTGTTCGCTGAAAAAGCGCGCGAGCTGCTGACCGTGCATGAGGTTGACGTGATCTTTGGCAACTGGACTTCGGTCAGCCGGAAATCTGTTCTGCCGGTGATCGAGGAACTGAACGGGCTGCTGTTCTATCCGGTGCAGTATGAGGGCGAGGAAAGCTCGAAAAACGTGTTCTACACCGGCGCGGCCCCGAACCAACAGGCGATTCCGGCGACGGACTATTTCCTAGAGGAACTGGGAGTTGAGAAATTTGCGCTGCTGGGCACCGACTATGTCTATCCCCGCACCACCAACAACATTCTGGAAAGCTATCTGAAGGGCAACGGTATCGCGGATGACGATATCTTTGTGAACTACACCCCGTTTGGCCATTCTGATTGGTCCAAGATCGTGGCCGACGTGGTTGCGCTGGGCGCAGATGGCAAGAAGGTCGGCGTGATCTCGACGATCAATGGTGACGCCAACATTGGCTTTTACAAGGAACTGGCCGCTGCCGGTGTTTCCGCCGATGACATTCCGGTCGTGGCCTTCTCGGTCGGTGAAGAGGAACTGTCGGGTCTGGATACGGCCAACCTTGTGGGCCATCTGGCAGCATGGAACTATTTCCAGTCGGCCGACACCGAGGCCAACGCTGAATTTGTCGAGACCTGGAAAGCCACCATGGGCGAAGAGCGCGTGACCAACGACCCGATGGAGGCGCATTACATCGGCTTCAACATGTGGGTGAACGCCGCGACCGAGGCGGGTTCGACCGAAGTCGACGCCGTGCGTTCCGCCATGTATGGGCAGGAATTTCCGAACCTGACCGGCGGCACCGCCGTGATGCTTCCGAACCACCACCTGGCCAAGCCAGTGCTGATCGGTGAGATTCAGGAAGACGGTCAGTTCGACATTATCAGTGAAACCGAAGTGGTGCCGGGAGATGCCTGGACCGATTACCTGCCGGAATCGGCAGTGCTGAAATCGGATTGGAAAAATCTGGGCTGCGGTATGTACAACACCGAGACCAAGACCTGCGTTCAGACTCTGTCGAACTACTAAGTCAAGCTGAAAGGCGGGTGTCATCGCCCGCCTTACCACCAAAGATACTCGGGTTTCTCCAAATGTTACGACTATTCCTAGCGGGCCTCGCAGTGCTGTGCGCCTGCCTGACGGCCAGCGCGCAGGAGGCCAGTTTGCAACCGGTCCTGCAGGAGCATCAGGCGGCCATCGCCAAAAGCTCGCGCAAGACGATCAAGCCGGCGATTGATGCGATCGCGACCAGCGGCCTGCCGCAGGCGCAGACCATGCTTGAAACATGGGCCGCAAAGGACATGTGGATGCGAAAGTCGGATGGTCTGTTCTTTGCTGGGAAAAAGGTCGAGGGGAGGTCCTATGAGCTGACGGATTTCGACACCGGCGAGGTGGTGGGCAGGTTTGAGAAATCCGATCTGAAACAGCTAAAGCCCAATAGCGGCATCCGCGCCATGATTGGCACGGCGCTGGTTCAGTTCCAGTTGACCGACCCGAGCCGCCCGAAACGTCTGGCAGCATTGCAATCCATCCAGCGCGATCCCGAAGCTGCTTTGCTGGAACCTCTGCGCGCCTCGATCGAGGGCGAACCGGATGCGGACGTGAAGGCGCAGAAACAACGGCTCGAACGCTTGCTGACTATCGGGTTCGACAAAGACGCAGCGGCCCGCGTAGCCGCCATCGAAGAAATGTCCGGCGATCTGGGCGTCGATGTCCGCGCGGCGCTGAACCCCCTGGTCGTGACCGTACGAAAGGCGGTTAAGGAGTTGCCGTCGGATGCAAACGTTGCCGTTGTTCTGGTGCCCGGTTCGGAATCCCTGTCCCGGGACGAGGCATATGATCTGTTGGTCGCTGGCGATCTCGCTGCGCCGCGTGTGTCGGTGGGCGACATCCGCGTGGCTCTGGCCGCGAATATCGAGGGTGGCCGCGTAGGCGGAGTTCCGGTCGCGCAACTGAACACCGATTCTTCACGGACAAAGGCGTATGCCGCACTGGCCGAAGCCGGACTCGTGCCTGCTTTGGTAACGGAGGCCGACATCGACGCTGCATTGGGCGCGCATGTTTTCATTGAAACCTACGCTGAGCCGTCATCCGAAGTCACGGCCGCCGCCGCAAGGGCACTGGAACAGGTCGAATTGAAGGTTGGCCTGAACCAGACGCTTGATCTGACGCTGGATGCGATTTCTCTGGCGTCGATCTATTTCCTGGCCGCCGTTGGGCTGGCGATCACCTTTGGCGTCATGGGTGTGATCAACATGGCGTATGGCGAGTTCATCATGATGGGCGCCTATACAGGCTACGTGGTGCAGCAATTCGTTCCGGATCACACGCTTTCGATCCTTGTTGCGATTCCACTGGCATTTGCTGTCACTTTTGCGATGGGCGTGGCGATGGAGCGTCTGGTGATCCGCTGGCTGTATGCGCGGCCACTGGAAACGCTGCTGGCAACCTTTGGCATCTCGATTGCGCTGCAACAACTGGCCAAGAACATCTTTGGTACGCAGGCCCGACCGCTGACCGCGCCCGGCTGGCTGGACGGGGCGTGGGTGCTGAACGATGTGGTTTCGATCAGTTATATCCGGATTGCGATCTTTGTACTGGCGCTGATTTTTCTGGTTCTGTTTCTTTTCATCATGAAGCGCACGCGGCTGGGGCTGGAAATGCGCGCGGTGACGCAGAACCGGCGCATGGCAGGCTCGATGGGGATCAACCCGGGGCGGGTGAATATGCTGACCTTTGGCCTTGGCTCAGGCATTGCCGGGATCGCTGGGGTGGCCATTGGCCTTTTTGCCAAGGTAACGTCGGATCTGGGCAGCAACTATATCGTGCAGAGCTTTATGACCGTGGTTGTCGGCGGTGTCGGCAACATCTGGGGGGCGCTTGCCGGGGCTGGGTTGATCGGCTTTCTGCAAAAGGGGATCGAATGGATGAACCCCTCGAACACGCTGGCCGCGCAGACCTACATGATCATCTTCATCATCATTTTCATTCAGTTCCGGCCACGGGGCATCATCGCCCTTAAAGGCCGCGCAGCGGGGGATTGAGCCATGGAACGTAGTTTTATCGCTAAAAACCCATCTGTTCTGGTCTTTCTCGCCATTCTGTCCCTGTTCACGTTGGGCGTGACCGTCCTCTCTGAAGGGTTCGGGATCGGCGTGATCTCAACCAGTTTCATAAAGACTCTGGGCAAGACCCTGTGCCTGTGTCTGATCGCGGTTGCGATGGATCTGGTCTGGGGCTTTACCGGCATCCTGTCACTGGGTCATTTCGCGTTTTTTGGGCTGGGGGGTTACATGATCGGCATGTGGCTGATGTATGAGCGCACCCGCTTGATCGTGGTCGAGTCGCTGTCGCAGTCGGAAATCCCGCCGACCCAATCCGAGGTCACTGACGCCATTGCCAATCAGATTTTCGGCGTAGTGGGCGCGTCCGACTTTCCGTTGATCTGGGCGTTTTCGCATTCGCTGACATTGCAACTGATCATGGTGGTGCTGGTGCCGGGCCTGCTGGCGCTGGTGTTTGGCTGGCTGGCCTTCCGCAGCCGGGTCACGGGTGTTTACCTGTCGATCCTGACACAGGCGATGACCCTGGCGCTGGCGTTGTATCTTTTTCAGAATGACAGTGGACTGCGCGGCAATAACGGCTTGTCGGGATTGCAGAATTTGCCCGGAGTCTCTGCCGCTCAGGATGTAGTGTCGGTCTGGTTTTTCTGGGCTTCGGCGCTTGCATTGGGTCTGGGCTATTTGCTGGCGGCGTGGATTGTTTCGGGCAAGTTTGGTTCGGTCATTCGCGGTATCCGTGATAACGAAGCGCGGGTGCGGTTTCTGGGTTACTCGGTCGAAGTCTACAAGTTGACGGTTTTTACGCTGACTGCCTGTATCGCGGCCGTCGCGGGCGCGCTGTATTACCCACAGGCGGGTATCATCAACCCCGAGGAAATGGCGCCAATCGCATCAATCTATCTGGTTGTCTGGGTTGCTATAGGCGGGCGTGGACGTCTGTATGGGGCAGTTATCGGCGCGGCCTTTGTCAGCCTGCTCAGCACATGGTTCACCGGCGGGCAGGCACCGGATATCCCGCTGGGATTTTATACAATCAAATGGGTGGACTGGTGGCAGGTCCTGTTGGGCGTTTCCTTTGTGCTGGTCACCCTATTCGCCCCGCAAGGCATCGGCGGTTTGTTCGATCTGGTCGGCAACCGCCGCCATCCCGACCGACATGGCGCCAACCTCGGCCCCGATGACGGCGCCTTGCGCGAGAAGGAGGCCACTGAATGAACACTCTGCTAGAGGTGAGCGGCGTCTCTGTCAGCTTTGACGGGTTCCGCGCCATCAACAACCTGTCGTTTCAGATCGGTAACGCTGAATTGCGGGCGGTGATCGGGCCAAACGGGGCGGGTAAGACCACATTCATGGACATTATCACCGGCAAAACCCGCCCAGACGAAGGGCGAGTGATCTGGGGTGAAAAATCTGTGTCGCTGCTGCGGATGAGCGAGGCCAGGATCGCACAGGCGGGCATCGGGCGAAAGTTCCAGAAACCCACGGTTTTTGAAGATCAGACCGTGCAGGAAAATCTGTTGATGGCGTTAAAGAACAAGCGCGGCTGGTTGCGTGTTTTGTTCTACCGACCTGCCGAGGCTGATCTGCAAAAAGTGCAATCGCTGGCCACCGACATCGGGTTGAAGGCGGAACTGAACCGAAAATCCGGAGAACTTAGCCACGGACAGAAACAATGGCTGGAAATCGGTATGTTGCTGGCGCAGGAGCCTCGTCTGCTTCTGGTGGATGAACCCGCCGCCGGTATGACCTCGCAAGAGCGCGAACATACCACTGATTTGCTGGTGAAAGCCGCCAGAACCCGCGCGGTGGTGGTGGTCGAACACGATATGGAATTCGTTCGCCGCCTGAACTGCAAGGTCACTGTCCTGCACGAGGGGTCAGTTCTGGCCGAGGGCAGTCTCGACCATGTCACATCAAATCAGGACGTCATCGACGTCTATCTGGGGCGCTGAGCAATGCTGAAACTGACCGATCTGACGTTGTACTATGGGCATTCGCAAATTCTTCACGGGATTTCGATGGAGGCGAAACAGGGGGAAGTCACCTGTGTGATGGGAACCAATGGTGTCGGCAAAACCAGCCTGATAAAGGCCATATCTGGTACGCATCCACGGTCCGGCGGCGAGGTAGAGTTGAATGATGAAGAACTAGGTATTCTGCCTGCGCATAAAATGGCGTGGAAAGGCGTGGCTTATGTTCCGCAGGGGCGCGAAATATTCCCGCTGCTGAGCGTGCGTGAAAATCTGGAAACCGGGTTCGCCTGTCTGCCTGTCAGTGATCATTTTATCCCGGACGAGATTTTCGACCTGTTCCCGGTGCTCAAGAAAATGCAGAACCGGCGTGGCGGAGATTTATCGGGCGGTCAACAACAACAGCTAGCCATCGCACGGGCACTGATCACGAAGCCAAAGCTGTTGCTTCTTGATGAACCCACCGAGGGCATTCAGCCCAACATCATCCAGCAGATCGGAGAGGTCATCCGCCACGTCAGAACCAAAGGTGAGATGGCGATTGTTCTGGTCGAACAATATTTCGATTTCGCCTATGATCTTGCAGATCGGTTCGTCGTTCTCAGACGAGGCGAAATCCTGATGGCAGGAACTAAATCGGAGCTTTCCCGCGATCAGGTCTTACAGGGGGTGACGGTTTAGGTTTCAGTCGCGAAGATAAATTCTGAACGACTTAGGCATATGTTACCAATCCAAAAATTTGGATTTCGATCTGCACGTGTCTGCATCAACAACGGAGAATTGGTGCGCCTACTGGGTTACAGCACCACAAAATCAGCCCGTAAGAACTTCTTTGGTGAACGTGAAGCGTGAGGTTGCTGGCGCGCGTCGAACCTGCGGCCGACTGATTAACCAAAAGCAGACGTTCAGCATGAAGGGAGAGAATACTACTCTAACGGTAGAAACATCGTTTGTTGTGCGGGGAAAGAACCGCCACCCAGAGGAATTTCTATCAAGCTCAATGGTTCATTGCGCGAATAGTGTCGCTTGGTGTTTCGCCGAAGTGACTACGGTAGATGTTAGACGCACGACCGAAGTGATTGAAACCTACGTCCTGCATAAGTTTTGAGACGATCCCTTTCTGATAGGGCGTATTCTTCAGAAGGTGACGCAACCGGTAAACTCGTACCAGCCTTTGAAATTCACTGGGACCAAGACCCATCTGACTGTGAAACGCAGCGTAGAGAGTACGCCTCGGGACACCAAGGAACCGGGCAATTTCGTGCCCAGTCAGTTGTTCTTGGTGCGCGTTCTCAAACAATAATTCCTCAGCCTCTACAACCAGCCTCCTATGACGGGCGTTGGCTTTGTCCAGTTGGAAGGACTTGGGGTAATGAAACAGCTCATCTCCAATCAGCAGTTCAAATTGCTTCAAAATGATTTGGCCCCGTCGAAATAAGTCCTCGCCAGATTGCTCTTTGGCAAGCTTCAGACCGCTTTCCAACAACTGCGTGAAGCGAGGAACACGGTCCGCTTGCACCGGAACAAGTGAAGCGGGTGGAAATTGCCACCCTCGGCGATGCACAAGAGAGGTTGAAACCTCCAGTAAGTAAATCTTCGTTCCGCCTTCGACGATATAGTCGTATTCGGTACGCCCAATGCCATGCCAACACACGAGGAATGGTTTGGCGAAAACCGCTCCGCGAAATCGAACAGGGTCGCCTTGGGGCAGAAACAAGCCGTAATAGACGACATCGCCCTGCTGAATTTCACTATATCTGATCCGGCTCAGAAACGCCTCGGCATGCACTGTTACGTCGCCCAGAGCGGCCCTCCGCAGGCTCATCTTTGGCCCTTGTGAACACAAAGGGAGCGCCTCCAGCTCTACATCTTGATAGACAGGAAGGTGTTCCACCGACAGGACAATGAGTTTTTCGTACATTGAGCGCTCTGGTTTCTAAAGGTGTTTTCGGAATGGCGACACGGCCACAACCACCCTTTCCAAAGTAGCTTGCTCAGATCGGATAGCCAGCAAAAACACTTTTAGGCATTCTTCTCTTTGAATGAAACAGACTGGCCTGGTGTTAGATATGACATTTAAAAGAATAGTGTTTACCGTTGCTGCTTTCATGGGCTCCGCAGCTGCCTTGCATGCTCAAACAGCGGATCGATTGCTGCTCAATGGCAACATTGAGACGATGAACCCTATTCAGCCAGTGGCTGAAGCCATCGCTATCAAAGGCGGGAAAATTCTGTTCGTAGGTGACACGGAAGATGCCAAGTCATTTGCTGGAGACGAGACAGATGTAATCGATCTTGGTGGAAAGTACGTCACACCAGGCATGATCGAATCCCATAATCACGTCGTTTCTTCAAAGTGGATCACGACCGGCGTCGATGTAAGTTCAGCACGGTCCGTCGATGATGTCGGACGGTTGATGAAAGAATATGTGGACGCCAACCCAGACGAGACTGGCCCCTTGACCGGGTATGGCTGGGTGCCCGCCAATCTTGGCAATGCGCAACCCCGCGCCGCCGATCTGGACAAGTGGGATCTGGGTCGCCCCACGATGGTATTCGGCAACGCATCTCACGATGCGGTGCTGAACACGCTTGCGCTCGAAGCCGCAGGGATCACAAAGGATACCCCGGATACGCAACCCGGCGTTATCTATTGGGAGCGCGACACGGACGGTAACCCGACGGGCCTTGGTATCGAAACGATCTTCTTTGAGGCATTTGTGAACATTGGGGCCTGGGATCCGGACAAACTTGTCCCGGACTCTGCCGACTTTCTCCAAGATTACCTCGCCAGCAAGGGCGTGACCACAGCGATGGTTCCGGGTCTCGTGACACCCGGATTTTCGATAAGTACCGAGAACATGAAGCAGGACATGCGCGACATCATGGCCGTCATGAAGGAGCGCGAGGACAGCGGCGAACTGAAGATGCGATTCAACATCATGCCTTGGTTCAAGCTGCCGGATGCGGACGCACAGGACATCGTAGATTTCGCTCTGGAGATGCAGTCGCTTTACAACACTGACATGCTACGCACCGACAAGATCAAGATCCACCCTGAGAACGCGTGGTTGTCGCGCGGAGCGACTCAGCTTGTTCCATACCTTCCAGAAAACGACGGCGATCCGCTGACGTGGGGCGAGTATGGCGTATCACCCGACCGGTTGTTCGAAATGGTCAATCGGGCAAATGCAAATGGTCTCGACATCATCACGCATGCAGATGGCTCGCGTTTGATCAAACGATACACAGACATCATCATCGAGGCGAAGAAGTCGTACCCCGACGCCCGCAATCGGATCGATCACTTTACCTCAATGGACGATGAAACGCGCGATAAGGTGGTCCTGCACAACATTCCAACCAACGCGAGCCCATTGTTTTACAACGAGCTGGATGCCGGTCGGAATGGCTCTGAGTTGTTCAAGATCATGCAGGAAGCGTTCGCCCGTGAGGCCCATGGACAATATTCTCAGATTGCGCAGATGTACGACAATCTTTCGCTGTCAGGTGACGCGCCCGGCGCCGCTATCGAACGCGCTTACCCTGCCTATCTGTTCCAGCAGTCAATGACCCTGATCGAGCCTTCGATTGAAGGCGCGCAACCCTTCCCCGACTGGCGTCCGGTTATGACTATTGATCAGGTTCTGAACGCCTATACGCGAGCCCCAGCCTGGCAAATGGGTATGGAAGACGTGATCGGGTCTCTCGAAGTTGGAAAATATGCTGATATCGCGATTTGGGAGAAAAGCCTGCGCGAGATTGAACCCGAAAACATGATCGCTGAAGCAATTGTCGTGGGTACTTTGCTTAATGGTGAATTCACCCATCGTGAGGGACTTTGAGATGATCATCCCCTCTAAGGGGAGGAAACAACAGGCCCTGCTTGCGCTACTTTTAGTTTTGACGCTTGGCGTGGCAACCTTCCTCGGAAACATCGCCCATGCATGCGACGCCGCGTGTCAGGCGGCGCGTAAGGCGGCGAACCCTCTTGCCGACACCAAAGCTTTGATGACGGACAACACGATTGCATTTCGAACCGGCACCAACGACGAAGACAGCTATAATTTCCAACTCCAACCAGTTTACTCGGTGCCATTGAATGACGCGAACCTGGTGCTACGAGGGATTATTCCCATTCAAGGCGTCCAGCCAAGTGCAGTGCTGCCGCCGAGTATCAACGTACCCTCACCCGCGAACGATTTGACCTGGGGGATTGGCGATACGACGGTTCAAGCCTTCTACGCTCCGACGCCGGGGGAAAGTGGAATCGCGGTTGGTTACGGCATGCAGGTATCGCTACCGACGCACAGTGATTCCGCCCTTGCCGGTGCAGGTTGGGGTGCGGGGCCAGCCTTTGTTGTTTTCGGACAAGCCGGCGATCTATCCTGGGGTGGCGTCTTGGGACATATGTGGGGAGAGAACGATTTCAGCGTCTCAATCATTCAGCCCATTCTAACCTATGGGCTCGGACAAGGCTGGTATTTTGGCTACAACAACGTGATGTCCTACAATTGGAAGGCAGCAAACAGCCGTGAGGCGTGGACCATCCCAATAGGTCTGACCGTCGGTAAAACATCCATCCTAAACGAAGAAAAGGGAACCGCGATGGATGTCAGTGTCGGATACTATGCACTGGACCGTAAGCCAACCGGTGGGCCAGATAGTCAGCTAAAATTGGGGCTTTCATTCTTTTTCTGAGAATGCCCATTTTGTTGCCCACTAAGGTTCATGCGCCAACACAGGAACCGTAGCGGGCTGCTTGCATCTTTTGAGGCGACCTTCATTGACACCGCTTGTTGGTAGGTAACGAACCGAACTCAATTTTGTTCGCGCCCATTTCGCGAATCCTGACAGTTTTACCCCTGTGTCCCGAAGACCGCGTCTGGCTATACATGTCTGATGCTGTTCTTGTGATACAACCGCAACGACACTTTTTCTTAGTCACAATGCTTCCGTATAGCTTCCGGAACGAACGCGCCTTCAAGCTCACCGGCGAGACTTGCGCGCAATATTCTGCCTTTATTAAAAAAGTGGTGAGCCGTGCAGGATTCGAACCTGCGACCCACTGATTAAAAGTCAGTTGCTCTACCAACTGAGCTAACGGCCCACTCTTTTGTTGGATCTCTTCGACCCGCAGCGCTCTCTAGACCAAATTCCCGACTGGGTTCAAGGCCCTTTTCTGCGCCTCGTTTCGCCTTGACCCGAAAGTTTCCGGCGACCCGATAGGCGGCCTAATTAGGGAGAGCCGCCGAAGGGGTCAACCCCTTTTTTAAGGAATCTTCGGGACAGGGTGGATTCATTCGAAGCGCGGCGCTATATGCCCGCCATGCAACACTTTCGCGAAACCGGTTTGCCCTTCATGAAGATGCACGGGCTGGGCAATGACTTTGTCATTGTCGACGCGCGCGCGCAAACCGTCGAGGTCACGCCGGCTCTGGCGCAGGTAATTGCGCATCGGCAATTCGGGGTTGGGTTCGATCAGCTGGCGATCATCACGAATGGTGACGCTGACGCGCATCTGGTGTTCTATAATTCTGACGGTTCAACCTCTGCCGCCTGTGGAAATGCAACACGTTGCATCGCCCGTCATCTGATGGACGAGACAGGAAAGTCCAGCCTTACATTGTCGACGGAACGCGGCATCCTGTTTGCCGAAGACGCCGGAGAGGGGCTGACGTCCGTCAACATGGGCCAGCCTCAGCTTAATTGGCAGGAAATCCCACTGGCCGAAGATGTGGAAACGCTGGAACTGCCAATCGAAGGCGGCCCTACCGCAACCGGGATGGGAAACCCGCACTGCACATTTTTTGTTGAAGACGCCGAATCGGTCCCGCTGGAGCAGTTTGGCGCGCGCTATGAATATCATCCGTTGTATCCAGAACGTACCAACGTGCAGGTGGCGCAGATCATCGGCCCTGACCACATCCGTATGCGTGTCTGGGAGCGCGGCGTGGGCATAACCCTTGCCTCCGGGTCTTCGTCCTGCGCGACGGCGGTTGCAGCCGCCCGGCGCGGCCTGACGGGGCGCAAAGTTCAGATTAAACTCGACGGCGGGACGATCTGGATCGACTGGCGCGAGGACGGTGTCTGGATGACTGGTCCGACATGTCATGTGTTCAGCGGAACGCTGACGCCTGAATTTCTGGGGACTATTGAATGAAGCCTCCGAAATTCACCACGCTTGGATGTCGCCTGAACGCCTATGAGACCGAGGCGATGAAGGAACTGTCGCAACAGGCGGGCCTGAGCGATGCGGTGATCGTAAACACCTGCGCGGTGACGTCCGAAGCGGTCCGCAAGGCCCGCCAGGAAATCCGCAAGTTGCGGCGTGAGAATCCGGATGCCCGCCTGATCGTCACCGGTTGCGCGGCGCAAACCGAACCCGAGACCTTTGCGCAAATGGACGAGGTGGACGCGGTCATCGGCAATTCCGAGAAGATGCGCCCCGAGACGTGGAAAGGCATGGCCGCAGATTTCATTGGTGAGACCGAGGCGGTGCAGGTGGACGATATCATGTCGGTTACCGAAACCGCAGGTCACCTGATCGACGGTTTTGGCACCCGTTCGCGCGCCTATGTTCAGGTTCAGAACGGATGTGATCACCGCTGTACCTTCTGCATCATTCCTTATGGCCGTGGGAACTCTCGCAGTGTTCCGGCGGGGATCGTCGTGGATCAGATCAAGCGCCTTGTGGACAAAGGGTATAACGAGGTTGTGCTGACCGGGGTTGACCTGACCTCGTGGGGGACTGACCTGCCAGCGCAGCCCAAACTTGGCGATCTGGTTATGCGGATTTTGAAACTGGTTCCGGACCTGCCGCGTCTGCGCATCAGCTCGATCGATTCGATCGAAGTGGATGAGAACCTGATGCGGGCTATTGCCACCGAATCTCGCCTGATGCCACACCTGCACTTGTCGCTACAGCATGGCGACGATCTGATCCTGAAACGGATGAAGCGCCGCCATTTGCGCGACGACGCGATCCGTTTTACCGAAGAGGCGCGCAAGCTGCGCCCCGACATGACTTTTGGGGCCGACATCATCGCAGGCTTCCCAACGGAATCCGATGCGCATTTCGAAAATTCTCTCAAGCTTGTCACCGACTGCGATCTGACCTGGCTGCATGTGTTTCCCTACTCCAAACGCGAAGGCACGCCTGCTGCACGCATTCCCCAGCAAGTGAACGGCAACGTCATCAAGGAACGCGCCGCCAGGCTGCGGGACGCGGGTGCAGCGCAGGTTGAGAGGCATCTGGCGGCACAGGTTGGCAAAACCCACAGTATCCTGATGGAAAACCCCCACATGGGCCGGACGGAGCAGTTTACCGAAGTGGAATTCAATAGCCCCCGGGTCGAGGGTTCAGTGATTTCGGCAACAATCACTGGTGTGTCCGGCGAGTGCCTGTGCGGAGAATAAGCACTCTGTACCACCGGAATTTCACCGACCCGGACCATTCGCCAGATTTATTGCTCTGCCTCAAACATTGACTCGGAAACTCTGCGCGTCTTACGTTTTCAGACGTTTTTCTGAGTGAGGTAGTTATGAAACCAAGTAAATTTGCGCTCGTCGCGATACTTTGCGTCTTTTCCGGTACAGCGTTTGCAGAGGGGCTTCCGGCAGGTGTCTGGAAGACAAAAGTAAGCTCCAAAAACCCGTTCACACTGACGATGAATGTCTCAAATGGTCAGGTCACGATTCCGGATGGCAAGGTGGGAACCAGCACGGCCACCAAGGTTTCCACGCTTAAATCGACGGCCTCGTCGATGGTGGTCAAAATCGAATTCACTGGGGGAAATTGTGGCAAGAACTCACACGGCACCCTCAACCTCGACAAAAACAATAAAGGCAAGTGGCGCGGTAAATGGAAAGGGTTGTGCGCAAATCGCGGCGTGAACTTCAACGCCAACGCAAATGCCAAGCCGCCCGCAGGAAGCTGAGCCCAAAAACAAAGGCTCCGCAGACCAGCTGCGGAGCCTCCAGTTCCAAGCGTTTGGTCGCTTAGCTTAGCTTCTTGCCCTTGACGGGTGCCCACAGGCGCTTGTTGGTCAGGTACAGCAGTACAGACAGCCCGATCAGGAACAGCACACCAACAAATCCGGCATTCTTGCGGGCCATCATCTTGGGTTCGGCGGTCCACATCAGGAAGGCCGCGACATCCTCGGACATCGCTTCGACGGTGTTTTCATGACCATCGGCAAACTCGACCTGCTCGTCCGACAGCGGCGGGGCCATCGAAATCCAGCCGCCGGGGAAGGCGGTGTTTTCGTACAGGATGGTGCCTGCTTCTTCCTTTTCCTCGCCGGTATAGCCGTCCAGCAGCGAGGCGATGTATTCCGCACCGCCCATGCCCTTGAACAGCTGGTTGATCCCCAGACCGTAAGGGCCGTGGAACCCGGCGCGGGCCTTGGCCATCAGGCTCAGGTCGGGTGCGCCAACACCATCGTTGACCGGGAAGTGATCGGTTGGCAGTGCCGGACGGAAATCGTCAAGCTCGGGATCGAACACCTCAAAGTTCTGGGCCGCATAGGCGCGGACCGCCTCTTCGCTCAGGCCGACACCGTCCTCATCGGACAGCGTGCGCAGAGGCACATAGCGTAGGCCATGGCAGGCCGCGCAGACCTCGGTATAGATCTGCAGGCCGCGTTGCAGCTGATGCTGATCGTAGGTGCCGAACGGACCTTCGAACGAGAACGCAAAGTCCTCGATGTGCTGCTCACCGCCACCTGCCGCAAAGGTCGAGGCGGGCGCAAGGGCCAGAGCTGCAGCAGCGCCGATTGCAAGTTTCTTGAACATGATTTCCAGTCCCTCTTACTCGGCGGGCGTGGCGTCGGCGTCAGCCTTGCCATAATGCGCGTTGAAGTCTTCTTCGATGGTGTCCGGCTGCGCCTCGGGCTTCTCGATCACACCCAGGATCGGCAGGATCACGAAGAAATAGGCAAACCAGTAGGCGGACGCGATCAGCGAGAAGGTCGCATAGGGCTCCTCGGCGGGCATCGCACCCAGCCACATCAGGGCGAAGAAGTCGATGACCAGCAGGTAGAACCACCATTTGAACATCGGACGGTATTTGCCCGAACGCACGCTCGACGTGTCCAGCCAGGGCGCCAGCGCCATCGCCAGGATCGCACCGAACATCGCAATCACACCAAAGAACTTGGCGTCGATGATGCCACCGGTGATGAAGCTTGCGAACTGAACGACCCAGACCTCACCGGTAAAGGCGCGCAGGATCGCGTAGAACGGCAGGAAGTACCATTCAGGCACGATGTGTGCAGGCGTAACCAGCGGGTTGGCTTCGATATAGTTGTCAGGGTGGCCCAGGTAGTTCGGCATGTAACCGACGATGGCCCAGAAGATCACCAGAACAATCGCCAGTGCGAACAGGTCCTTGATCACGAAATACGGCCAGAACGGCAGTGTATCCTTCTCGGCCTCGGCCTTGGATCCACGGCGAACTTCAACACCCGTGGGGTTGTTGTTGCCGGTGGTGTGGAAGGCCCAGATATGCACCACAACCAGTGCCGCGATAACGAACGGCAGCAGGTAATGCAGCGAGAAGAAGCGGTTCAGCGTGGCGTTGTCCACCGCCGGTCCGCCCAGCAGCCAGGTCTGGATCGCGTCTCCCACAAACGGGATCGCGCCAAACAGGCCGGTGATCACGGTCGCACCCCAGAAGGACATCTGACCCCAGGGCAGAACATAGCCCATGAACGCAGTGCCCATCATGCAGAGGTAGATCAGCATCCCGATGATCCATGTCACCTCACGCGGCGCCTTGTAGGATCCATAGAAAAGGCCGCGGAAGATGTGAATGTAGACCGCAACAAAGAACAGCGACGCGCCGTTCATGTGCAGATAGCGCAGCATATAGCCGCCATTCACGTTGCGCATGATGTGCTCGACGCTGGCAAAGGCCAGATCGACATGCGGGGTGTAGTGCATCACCAGAACGATGCCGGTGACGATTTGCAACGCAAGGCAGAACGCCAGAACGATGCCCCAGATCCACCACCAGTTCAGGTTCTTGGGGGTGGGAATCATGAGGGTGTCATACAAAAGGCCTACGATGGGCAGGCGGCTGTTCAGCCACTTTTCGCCATTCGTCTTCGGCTCATAATGATCGTGCGGAATACCGGACATAGGCGCGTCTCCTTATCCCAGCTTGATGGTGGTTTCGTCGACGAACTCGGCGACAGGCACAGGCAGGTTCTCGGGCGCGGGGCCCTTGCGGATACGTCCGGACGTATCATAGTGCGAACCGTGGCAGGGGCAGAACCAGCCGTGATAATCACCGGCGCCATCACCCAGAGGCACACAGCCAAGGTGCGTACACACACCCATCATCACCAGCCATTCACCCGCTTCGTCCAGCGAACGGTTTTCGTCGGCCGCATCCAGACCGGGCTTGTTGGCGTTGCGGTCGTCCTGGTCAGGCAGTTCCGAGATTTCGACGGCGCGTGCCTCGTCAATCTCTTCCTGCGTCCGGCGGCGGATGAAAACCGGTTTACCCAGCCATTTCACGGTGATCTGGGTTCCGATCTCGACACCGCTCACATCCACGCGGATTGAGGACAGCGCCTGAACGTCAGCCGAAGGGTTCATTTGGTTGACCAGAGGCCAGACAACGGCCCCCGTGGCTACGACACCTGCGCCGCCAGCGACGTAGTAGAGGAAATCTCTGCGGGTGCCTTCGTGGTCTTCTGCGTGGGACACGAGGTTTTCTCCGAATTCCAGCGCCCGGCTTAACGGGCAAACATGCATCAGTACCGCATCAAAGCGGCATCTCATCGCGGCTATCTATCCGGGAGAAAACGGTTCGTCCAGCGGTCATAGGCGCGCACTACGCCGCATCTGGTCTTTCATGTCGCAACGCGGACACATAATTTCAAGAATATCCCCTAAAAACACGCGGACTAACGCCTGTTTCAGTGCGACATGAAAACCCTGTCCCCACCTTTCCGGCTGATTCGTGTGCCCGAGGCCATGTTGAGGCCGGCCATCTCAAAATTATGTCCCAGTCTGCTGCAGTTAACACTCAGGAAAAACCGCCTGCTCCTAGAGCATTCTTCACGCACCCACGGTGCTAGATAAAGTGTTATTTTAAATAGATATTTTCACAAGCGAACTTTGCCAAATTCCCTGTTGCACTTTTAGCGTGAAACCTCATAACGCGAATCGCGCGAACACCAGTTGGGGACACCAAAATGATTACAAAAACTCTGACCGCAATTTTGCTCGTGCTAACAAGCGGCGCACCGGCTCTGGCTGCTGGTGACCCTGTAAAAGGTGAAAAACTGTATAACCGGTGCTCGTCCTGCCATGCGATCATCAAGGACGGCGAAGTTCTGGTGAAAGGCGGAATTACCGGGCCGAATCTGTATGGCGTCATCGGTCGCGTTGCCGGAGCCGAGCCCGATTACCGCTATGGCAGTGAGCGTTTGCCAGTGGGCATGTTTACCGATGACATGATCCGCGCGGGTGAACAGGGCTTGATCTGGACCGAGGAAAACATTGCAACCTACGCCAAGGACCCGATCGGATTCATCCGCGAATATCTGGACGACGACACCGCCCGCCCGAACATGAGCGTCAAGCTGAAGAAAGGCGCCGAGGATATCTCGGCATATATCGCGACATTCAGCAGTCACTGACAATCAGGAACTTGCGTGCTTCTGTTTCACTCCCGTGTTTGGCTTATCCAAACTGGAACGATTGTGGGGGGAGAGATAGCGGTATAGCAGCCGCTTAAGAATTGACCGGCGAGTTCCGAGGAGGAGTCGCCGGTCCTTGTTGTGTGTCGCCGTTGGTACCGCAGCACAGTCTTTGTTTAGAAAACAGGCTCTAATAAGGGAAATATGCCACCATACTTTCAATGGGAATGTTCAGGCCAATCGACGCAACGCCTGTCCAGATCCATGCGCGTCTACCGTCCTTTGGGACATGTGCTCAGCCATCCCTGATATTCGTCATTGGGCAACTCATTGAAACAGGGTTGCTTCATGAAGGTTTCATGATCCCGTTGCGGCAGGGGTTGCACCTGTCGCAGCATTCGGGAAAGTTGAGCCATGGAAAATGTATCCTTCCCAAGTTGGCCCGATGTCGCCCCGCGCTTGATCGCCGTCGCAGCAGGACGTGAGCCTGCGGATCTGGTGATCCGCAATGGAATCTGGATCAATGTCCATTCCCGAGAGACACTTACCGGTTATTCCATCGCAATAGCCGAGGGTCGGGTGGCTTTTGTCGGCCCGGACGCCTCGCACTGCACAGGATCAGATACCCAGATCATCGAGGCGAACGGGCGGTATATGATACCCGGCCTGTGTGACGCGCATATGCACATCGAATCCGGGATGCTGACACCGGCGGAATTCGCCAGAGCAGTTATCCCGCATGGCACAACGTCGATGTTCACTGACCCGCACGAGATTGCCAACGTTCTGGGCCTTGATGGCGTGCGGATGATGCATGACGAGGCGCTGATGCAACCGGTGAATATCTTTACCCAGATGCCCTCCTGCGCGCCATCCGCGCCCGGGCTGGAGACAACCGGGTACGAGATCACGCCCGAAGACGTTGCCGAAGCGATGACATGGCCCGGCATTATCGGCCTGGGCGAGATGATGAATTTTCCCGGCGTTTCCAACGCAGACCCCAAGATGCTGGCCGAGATTGCCGCGACACAACGCGCTGGCAAGACTGTTGGTGGCCATTATGCCTCGCCCGATCTGGGGCCAAACTTTGCCGCATATGTCGCGGGTGGCCCGGCCGATGATCATGAGGGGACCTGCGAAGCCGACGCAATCGCGCGTGTACGGCAGGGGATGCGGTCTATGATGCGACTAGGCTCGGCCTGGTATGACGTCGAAAGCCAAATAACGGCCGTGACGCAAAAGGGGTTGGACCCGCGCAACTTCATCCTGTGCACGGATGATTGCCATTCGGGCACTCTGGTCAATGAGGGTCATATGAACCGCGTCGTGCGCCACGCGATTGCCTGTGGCTGCGATCCCCTGGTGGCGCTGCAGATGGCGACGATCAATACCGCAACCCATTTCGGGCTGGAACGCGAGATCGGCTCGATCACGCCGGGGCGGCGCGCCGATGTCATACTCAGCTCCGATTTGCGCGAACTGCCTGTCGAACTGGTGATCGCACGCGGACGGGTTGTTGCGGAAAACGGCTCTATTACGGTGGATTGTCCGCATTTTGACTGGCCGGACTCGGCACGGAACACCGTTCACCTTGGGCATGCATTGCGAGCTGAAGACTTTGAAATCCAAGCGCCCGAAGGTGCCAACAGGGTCCGGGCCAATGTTATTGGTATCGTGGAAAATCAGGCCCCGACCAAAGCACTGAAAAAGGAACTGCCGGTGATTGGCGGTCTGGTTGAAGGTGAGGGCGACACCTGCCAGATCGCGCTGGTGGAACGTCACCGCGCCACTGGTGGGGTAACCAACGCATTTGTGTCAGGCTTTGGGTATCAGGGCCGGATGGCCATGGCCTCGACCGTGGCGCATGACAGCCACCACATGATCGTCGTCGGCACGGATCGCGAACAAATGGCACTGGCCGCCAACCGGCTGGCCGAGGTCGGTGGCGGCATCACCATTTTCCGGGACGGCAAGGAACTGGCGCTTGTTGAACTGCCGATCGCCGGATTGATGTCTGACAGCCCCGCAACTGAAGTCGCGGCCAAAGCGCAGGCGATGGTTGATGCAATGCAGGCGTGTGGCTGTGACCTGAATAATGCGTATATGCAGCATTCCCTGCTTGCCCTGGTCGTGATTCCGGAACTCAGAATTTCCGACCTTGGGCTGGTGGATGTGCGCACCTTCGAAAAGATCGACCTTTTGGAACCGCTTGCATGACAACAATAAGAACACCGGAAACCGTTGACGCCGAAAGCTTTACCGATCCCGTTGCTGCAGTCGCGCATCTGGAGGAATTGTATGAAAGGGCTATCAGCTTTTTATGCGAAGGGTTTTCCGAAGCGATCGAAAACGGAGCACCAGTTGGGCGGTATAGGGCCTATTACCCGGAAATTCGCATAAAAACCTTGTCCTATGCGCAAGTCGACAGTCGACTGAGCTTTGGTCATGTCTCGGAACCCGGGACGCATGCCACTACGGTCACGCGGCCGGATCTGTTTCGGTCCTATCTGACTCAGCAGATTGCCCTATTGATAAAGAACCACGACCAACCGGTCGTGATCGGCCCTTCAAAGACACCAATTCCTGTGCATTTCGCCGTTGCAAACAACCCCGATCTGGTGGTGCCACATCAGGGGGCCGCCGGGTTTACCCTGCGCGATGTTTTTGATGTGCCGGATCTGACCACAACAAATGACGACATCGTCAACGGCGTCCACGAACCGGACAACGGTGTCGGGCCGCTGGCATTGTTCACAGCTCAGCGTATCGACTACTCTCTGGCACGTCTCGCGCATTATACGGCTACGGACGCGCATCATTTCCAGAACCACGTTCTGTTCACCAACTATCAGTTCTATGTTTCGGAGTTCGAGAATTACGCCAGATCGCAACTGGCTGATCCGGCCAGCGGCTACACGAGTTTTGTGTCGACCGGTAATATTGAAATCACCGATCCTGAAACCCCGGTCGAGCTTCCGCTGAAACTGCCACAGATGCCCACCTATCACCTCAAGCGTGAGGATGGGTCCGGGATCACTCTGGTCAATATCGGTGTCGGTCCGTCAAACGCAAAAACCGCAACCGATCATATTGCCGTTCTGCGCCCACATGCCTGGCTGATGGTCGGGCATTGTGCCGGGTTGCGCAACACACAAGCCCTTGGGGATTTTGTTCTGGCCCATGCCTATCTTCGCGAAGACAAGGTGCTGGACGATGATTTGCCGGTTTGGGTCCCCATCCCGCCTTTGGCGGAAATCCAGATCGCGCTTGAACAGGCAGTGGCTGAGGTAACCGAGCTGGAGGGGTACGAGCTGAAGCGGATCATGCGAACCGGAACCGTGGCCTCTGTCGACAACCGAAACTGGGAACTGCGCGAACATAGCGGGCCAGTTCAACGGCTCAGCCAGTCACGCGCCATTGCGCTGGACATGGAAAGCGCGACCATCGCCGCAAATGGCTACCGGTTCAGGGTGCCCTACGGCACATTGCTTTGCGTCTCGGACAAGCCCCTGCACGGTGAATTAAAGCTTCCGGGCATGGCATCCGCCTTTTATAACACGCAGGTAAGCCGTCATCTGGCCATTGGAATTCGTGCGATGGAGCGGCTGCGCGGTATGCCTCTGGAGCGTTTACACAGCCGGAAATTGCGTTCTTTTGACGAAACGGCCTTCCTCTGAAGCAAAAAAGCAACGAAATCCCCATATTTTTGGGGTTTTCTACGCTACTATTCGTTGTGTTCCACCACAATATCCCGTTAGAGTTACGCGGTGAGGCCCTATGGATCGGGCACTGTAAGGAGACCAAGAAATGGCAAAGCCTATGACCAAAACTCAGCTGGTTACTGCTCTCGCTGAGGAAATGGGAACTGACAAGAAATCCGCAAACGCCGCGTTGGAAGCAATCACGGGCCTGATCACCCGCGAAGTATCCGCCGGTGGCGCCGTGACCCTGCCCGGTGTTGGCAAGATCTATTGCCGTGAGCGCCCTGAGCGCCAGGTGCGCAACCCGGCCACCGGCGAGACCTTTACCAAAGAAGCCGACAAAGTGGTGAAGATGACCATCGCCAAGGCTCTGAAAGACAGCGTGAACGGCTGATTCAAGCTCAAAGACGCCAGATCAAGGGTCGCCTACGGGCGGCCCTTTTTCTTTGTCACCCAACAAACTGGCTGACTGAAAGTGATTGAACTGCATCTCGGCTCTCTGGATACACCCTATCAATCAAAGCCAGAGATTTAGGATCTCCCGTGTCATCGGGTGCTTGCGGCCAGCCCTGAAATAAGGAACAGTTCCGGCGTTCAGAGGGGGGGAGCGTTGTGGATATCCGTGCCATAGCCATGGGGCTGGCCTTTGCCTTTATCTGGTCTTCTGCATTCACGTCGGCACGGATCATCGTGGTCGACGCCTCACCCCTGTTTTCCCTTGCCGTGCGATTTCTGATCTCCGGTATACTGGGTGTCGCGATTGCAAGGGCGATGGGACAAAGCTGGCATATGACCCGTTCCCAATGGCGCGCGACAATAGTATTCGGAATTTGCCAGAATGCCCTTTATCTGGGTCTGAATTTCTACGCCATGCAGACGATCGAAGCCTCGGTTGCGGCGATCATTGCCTCGACAATGCCCCTGCTCGTCGCGCTGGCGAGCTGGCTTTTCTTCAAAGAAAATCTGCGCCCGCTTGGCGTGATCGGCCTGTTTGCCGGGTTTGCCGGTGTCGCCCTGATCATGAGCAGCCGGATCGGCGCCGGAATAGACATGTTTGGCGTGACCTTGTGCTGCATTGGTGCGCTGGCGCTGACCTTTGCAACCTTGGCCGTGCGCGGCGCCACATCCGGCGGGAACTTCATGATGGTCGTTGGACTGCAGATGTTTGTCGGCTCTGCCGTGCTGTTCGTGGCCGCCCCGTTTTTTGAGACAATTTTCGTACACCCAACCGTGCCGCTGGCACTGGCCTTCGTGTATACGACACTGTTTCCGGGTTTGGTCGCAACTCTGATCTGGTTCCTCCTGCTGAACCGGATTGGTGCCGTTCGCGCCGCAACCTTTCACTTTCTCAACCCCGTATTCGGAGTCACAATTGCCGCGATATTACTGGGTGAGAAACTTGGGCCACTGGATGCAGTCGGGGTGGCGGTGACGACTTTGGGCATTCTGGCGGTTCAGCTGTCCCGGCAACCGGCTGTCAAAACGGCCTGAATTGCGCACGACTGCGCGAGGGGCGTGAAACATGCCTTTGCTTTCCACGCCTGAACCCCATTTACTGCGACAGAACCTGAAAGACGGAGGAGCAATGACCCGATACACCAAAGACCCCGACGCCATCGCTGCCCTCTCGGCCGAGGAATATCACGTCACGCAACGTAGCGGCACCGAACGCCCCGGCACGGGTAAATATCTAAGTAACAAGGAACCGGGCATTTACGTGGACATCGTCTCGGGCGAGCCCCTGTTTGCCTCAAGCCACAAATACGAATCCGGTTGCGGCTGGCCAAGTTTTACCAAGCCGATCATCCACGAGCATGTGCAGGAGTTCGAGGATCGCACTTTGGGCATGATCCGGACCGAGGTACGGTCAAAACACGGCGACAGCCATCTGGGCCATGTGTTTCCGGACGGACCACGGGAACATGGTGGGCTGCGCTATTGCATAAATTCTGCCGCCCTTCGGTTCATTCACCGTGACGACATGGAAACCGAAGGGTATGCAGAGTATCTGATCCACGTGGAGGACATCACATGAGCGAACAACGCGCCGTTCTCGCCGGAGGCTGCTTCTGGGGAATGCAGGACTTGATCCGCAAACTGCCGGGGGTTACCCGCACGCGTGTCGGCTATACCGGCGGCGACGTGCCAAACGCGACCTACCGCAACCACGGCACACACGCCGAAGGGATCGAGATCTGGTTTAACCCCGCGCAAACCTCTTATCGTGAGTTGCTGGAGTTCTTCTTTCAGATCCACGACCCGACGACAGTGAACCGTCAGGGCAACGATGTCGGAATGAGCTACCGGTCAGCCATCTATTTCGTCGATGACGCACAGAAACAAACGGCTTTGGACACGATTGCCGATGTGGATGCCAGCGGCTTGTGGCCGGGCAAGGTTGTGACGGAAATTGAACCAGTCGGCGATTTCTGGGAGGCCGAACCGGAACATCAGGATTATCTGGTGCGTATTCCAAACGGCTACACCTGCCATTTCCCACGTCAGGACTGGGTGCTGCCGAAGCGCACGGATGCGGCGGAATAATTCAGATCAGGCAATGCCCCTTTTCGGCGGAAGGGGCATTTAGCCGATAGCGACCCGAGGCCGTCCGCTTGCCTCGACGGTCAGGGTACCCTCGACAAAAACGTCGCGCCCCTCGACGCTGACCGTGCGGATATCCCGATCCACCAGAACCCTGATATCCTCGGCGCCTGCATCTCGCGCAGCGCCTTCTGCTTCTGTGCGCAAAACAGTCTCTAACAAGGTCAAAGCTTCGTCGGTCTCGCCAAAATCCTGCGGTCCGCTTTCCAGATGGACCCTGTAGCGGCCTTCCGCGGGCGAGGTGACGGTTCCGGCACGCTTGAACGTGACCCGGCCAACAACAGCGCCGATCGCATTCGCTACGCCCGCATGTTTCGGCAGGATCATGTCACAATGCAGTCGTTCGCCCACGGCCGGGTAATAGCTGGGTGCCGAGGCCCCCAATCCAACCACAGCGACATTCAAGCCCGCATCCAATGCCAACAACCCGCGATGTTTGGCCAGCCCCCTGTGCGTCAGAACATGCCGCGCCAGGTCCTGCGGCGGTATGCCGAACTCCTCGTGCTCTTCTGCGAAAGCAGTCTCTAACAAGGTCAATGCGGTCTGTTCCGTTAGTTGATCGACGATCATCTGCGCCAGAGCGTCTGGTGACTTTGCTAACAGATCGCCCGACCCGACACGCTTGCGCGCAAAAAGCTCCAACGCCTTTCGCGCCGCGTCCCGGTCCCACTCATTCAAGCGGCCAAGCACATGACTTGCATCCGATGGCGTAACGCCCGAAATCTGAATGACGCCCCGATCCACGAGGCGCGTCAGCGCCCCGTGCTCCATTCGGGTACGCAGCAGCGCGCTCAGTGGCAGGACCTGTTCGCCCAGACGCTGCAACAGGGCGTCCTCACGCGGGCCGACACCATCCGCGCGAATTCCCGGCACACGCCGCGCAAATCGCGTGTCGTGCTCGCCAACCGTTGTTGCCCGCAATTGCTCGTCCAATACGGCGTGCACAACACCAGGTGCTTCCATTGCGATCAGCGAAACGGGCAGGACGCGGCGCGGACCCAGAAAAACACCACCCGATAGGCCTTGGGTGACCACGTGTACCTGACTGTCCCCTCCCAGCCCGTGCGTGCGCATTGCCACCGCTTCGACCATGGTTCGAAACCCGCCAACCTGGGCCCCTGCCGGGTCGATGGCGGGTTTGCCATCCCTGATCAGCGCCACATCCGTAGTCGTGCCGCCAATATCGGACACCAGTGCATTTTCAGCACCGGTCAACCATCGCGCCCCTACAATCGACGCGGCAGGACCGCTGAGAATGGTCTCAATCGGGCGTTCCCGTGCCTGCTCAGCGCTCATCAGGGCCCCGTCGCCCCGCACGACCATCATGGGCGCATCAATTCCAAGGGTGCGCAATGTGTCCTGCGCGCGACCGATCAACCCATCGATCATACCGATCAGGCGGGCGTTCAATACTGCCGTAACCGCCCGCTTGGGGCCGTTAAGCTTGGCCGACAGTTGGTGCGAACACGTCACCGGTGCGCCGGTACGTTCCATGATGATCTTAGCGGCTTGCAATTCTTGCGCCGGATTACGGGTCGCAAACTGGGCTGCGATAGCGAACCCCGAAATACCGTCGTGGGTATCCAGAAACTTCTCCAGCGCCGCGGTATCAAGAGGGGCGACCTCCCCCCCGGCATGGTTATGCCCGCCAGTGATCACCACAGCCGGATCGCCCTTCAGCGCGTCTTTCAGCCCGTGCTTATCCAGATCGGCTTCGCGAAAGCCAATGTAGATCAGGGCAACGCGCCCGCCCTGACCTTCGACCAATGCGTTGGTGGCCAACGTCGTCGACAGCGATGCCAGCGAAATCTGGTCGGGCCGAACCGAGGCCTCGGCCATCACTGCTGAAATCGCCTTGCCCACACCAATTGCCAGATCCGCCCGGGTGGTGAGGGACTTGGCCGAGGCGATAACCTCTTTCTCGTCCCGGATCAGCACCGCATCCGTGTAGGTTCCGCCCGTATCAACACCCAAAGCCAAAGCCATCGGCGCCCTCCATCTGTTCGCTGAGAGAGAGGTGTAGCGGCTGGGAACGGCGCGTCCAGTCTGTTTGCGGCATTATGACAATTGATTAACCGCCCATCGTGCCGCGTCTGAAACAGCGGGATCGGGATCATCGGTAAGCGCAGCGGCGACGGGCAACAATCCAGCACTGCCTGAATTGCCGATCGCATAAAGAACATTACGCACAAACCGGTCTCGTCCGATCCGTTTTATGGGAGAGCCTGAGAACTTCGTCCGGAACCCTGCATCGTCCAGAACAGCCAGTTCCGCCAGGTCGGGCGCCATCAGATCGTCTCGCGCGGAGTAGCGCATGTCACTAGCTTCAACCGCAAATTTGTTCCAGGGGCACGCCGCCAGACAATCATCGCACCCGTATATCCGATTGCCCAGTTTCGAACGCAGTCCCTCGTCAACAGGGCCTTTGTGTTCAATGGTCAGATAAGAAATGCAGCGCCGCGCATCCAGTTGATACGGCGCCGGAAAAGCGTCGGTCGGGCAACTGTCCAGACAGGCCCGGCATGAGCCGCAGCGATCCATCTCAGCCGGATCGGCAGGTAGTTCCAATGTGGTAAAAACAGAGCCTAAAAAGGCCCAATTCCCCCAATCCCTGCTGACCAGATTGGTGTGTTTGCCCTGCCACCCCAATCCCGCTGCCTGCCCCAGCGCTTTTTCCGGTACCGGAGCGGTGTCCACAAACACCTTAACCTCACCTCCGCCTTCAGCGATCAGCCAGCGGGCAAGCCGCTTGAGCCGCTTCTTGACCAGATCGTGATAGTCCTTGTTCTGCGCATATACTGATATTGCCCCGGCCTCGGGGTCATTCAGAATCCGGGTCGGGTCGTGCTCCGGCGTATAGCTTTCCGCCAGCATGATCACCGATCGCGCCTCGGGCCACAGCGCCGACGGATCACCGCGCCAATGGGTGCGCTCGGACATCCAGGCCATCTGCCCGTGAAACCCGGACTTCAAAAACGCGTCCAGCCGCACTGGCACCAGCGGCACATCCCACGGGCGGCAAATCCGACAGGATACAAACCCCTCGGACAAGGCCTGCGCCACCAACTTTTCCTTCAGATCCGATCCGTCCTTCATCTGGCAAGAAATACTCTCAGGGGTCCGGGGGCAGACGGCCCCCGGTTCCACACCTGAATATCAGAAATCCAGATCAGCGTAATGGGTGGGCGGCCGGAAGCCCGGCACCTGATCCGCCAGAATTGATCGGAATGCCGGGCGCGACTTGATCTTGGCATACCAATCCCTGACCACCTGAGACCGGTTCCAGTCCACATCCGAGATGTAGTCCAGCGCTGACAGATGCGCGGCAGCCGCAAAATCCGCAAGCGTCATCTGATCCCCTGCCAGCCAGCGGCGATGATCCAGCAGCCAGGCCATGTAATCCAGATGGTATTTGATGGCGCGCGCGCCTTCCTTCACGTTCTTGCTGTCCGGATACCCCGCGCCGGTCACCTTCTTGTTGACCCGCTCGTACAACAATTTCGATGTCACTTCGTTATGAAACTTGTCGTCAAACCAGCCGACCAGACGTCGAACCTCGTATCGCGCTTCGGGCGTATTGGGCATCAATGGCGGTTCGGGGCGTGTTTCTTCGATATACTCGCAGATTGCGGCGCTTTCCGACATGATCGTGCCATCCAGCCGAAGAACCGGAACCTTGCCAGCCGGATTCCGCCGCAAAAAGTCAGGATCGCGTTCCCAATACCGCTCTTCGATCAGTTCAACTTCGATTTTCTTTTCGGCAAGTGACAGTCTGACCTTGCGGCAAAATGGGGACAGGGGAACGTGAAACAGACGCGCCATGGGCTTCCAATCGAACCAGTTAGTACCCCAAAGCAATAGCCTTGCATGGGTATGGGTTTCAATCCTCGAAACAATCCGCGCGACCATCTGCGCGGATGGTGGCCGCCCCGTCCAGAATTTTCCCTGCCCGCCTCCGGGTTCTGACCGAGGGGTCCGTGACCGACCGGTTTCTTGGTGACGGCAGGATCGCTGCAATCCGGGCTGCCTGAGTGGGCGTCAGAGCATCCGCACTCACACCGAAATTGCTTTGCGCGGCGGCCTCTACCCCAAATACCCCGGTCCCGGTTTCCGCAACATTCAGATAAACCTCCAGTATCCGCTGTTTGGTCCAAAACAGCTCCACAACCGGAGTCATCGATGTCTCCAGCGCCTTTCGGACCCAACTGCGCCCCTGCCAGAGAAACACATTCTTGACGACCTGCTGTGTAATCGTCGAGGCGCCGCGGCTACCGCCCGCTTCAATCGCTTCGCGGATCGCTTCGACGTCAAACCCCCAATGCAGACAGAAATTGGCATCCTCAGCTGCCACTGCCGCGCGTACCATGACGGGTGAGATTTCCTCGATCCGAACCCATTCGCGTTCAACCCGACCCAGCCGCCGCCACTCGGACCAGATCGTGTGAGTGACCGGTGGATTGATAAACGAATAGAGCAAAATCAGACCGACTACCGCAGCAGCCACGATCATGCCGGCCCGCACCAACCAGCGCCCGATCCTGCGAGGAAGCCGAAGCGTGGAATTCGTTTTTGCCTGTTTCCTTTTGGTGCCGCCTTTTTTGCGTGCTGCTTTCTTTGCCATGTTCCTGCTATACGAGGCCAATGCAGCCTAAGGAAAGGCCTATTTCGCGATCAACTGCCCCTCGCGCGATATGTAGTTCCATTTTCTGCACAGCTCCCGATCTTTCAATTTCGGCTCCGTATCCGCAAACAGGTCGGGTATTTTTGCGAGAAATTTCGCGCAACCAAAGAAAAAACCACGCGCCCGATGGACGCGTGGCTCAATCCTGAAAGACGGCTGTCTTATTCCGCCGGAACTGCGGCCGCTTCGAGGCTCAGAGGGTGCTCCAGCTTATCAAGCATCTCTTTCGGGCAGACCTGAAGGAAGTTGCCCTTTTCGCTTTCCCAGTGCTGAAGAATGTCGGCGGCCTTGCGGCTGCTGGTCTCGCTGGCGTGCTGTTCGACCAACCCCTTTAGCTGGTCCTCCCAATGGCTTACCCCAACCGGGCATACCACCAGAGTTTCCATATTCATCAGCAACTTGGCCTTGTTTTCCGGGTCATAGAGATAGGCCATCCCGCCAGTCATCCCAGCCCCGAAATTGGCGCCGATCTCACCCAGAATAACGGCGGTGCCTCCGGTCATGTACTCACACCCGTTGGACCCGCAGCCTTCCACAACCACCGTCGCGCCCGAATTGCGAACGGCAAAACGTTCGCCCGCGCGGCCTGCGGCGAACAGAAAGCCATCGGTTGCGCCATAAAGAACGGTATTGCCGATAATGGTGTTCTCGTCGGCTTTCAGCGGGCTGACCTGTGGCGGACGAACCACAATCATCCCACCCGACAGGCCCTTGCCGACATAGTCATTCGCGTCACCCGACACTTCCAGCTTGAGGCCCGGCGCCGCAAAAGCACCCAGCGACTGCCCGGCGGACCCCTGCAGCTTTACGTGCAGATGGTCGGACTGGAACGTGTTGCGCATCCCGAAGTTCTTGACGATGTGGCTGGAGGTCCGGGTGCCCACGGTCCTATGCGTGTTCTGGATCGCATAGGATAGCTGCATCTTTTCACCGTCCTGAAGGAACCGGGCCGCATCGCGAACGATTTCGGCGTCCAGCGTATCCGGAACCGCATTGCGGTCTCTGTCGCGGTTGTAGACGATGTTGGCCGAACCATCGACCGTGATCAGCAGCGGGTTGAGGTCCAGATCGTCCAGATGCGCCGAGCCACGGCTGACCTGCGCCAGCAGATCGGCCCGTCCGATGATCTCGTCAATCGACCGTGCTCCGATGGAGGCGAGGATTTCCCGCACCTCCTGCGCATAGAAGGTGATCAGGTTCACCACTTTGTCTGCATTGCCGGTGAACTTGGCGCGCAAGGATTCGTCCTGCGTACAGACACCGACAGGGCAGGTGTTCGACTGGCACTGGCGCACCATGATGCAACCCATCGCGATCAGGGCGGCGGTGCCGATGCCGTATTCCTCGGCCCCCATCATCGCGGCCATGACAATGTCGCGCCCGGTCCGCAGGCCGCCATCGGTCCGCAGAGTTACGCGATCACGCAGGTTGTTCATTGCCAGAACCTGATGCGCCTCGGTCAGGCCCATTTCCCACGGCAGGCCGGCGTACTTGATGCTGGTCGCCGGAGAAGCACCGGTACCACCATTATGGCCCGAGATCAGGATCACATCCGCCTTGGCCTTGGCCACACCTGCAGCAATCGTGCCAACACCCGAAGACGCCACCAGCTTGACCGTCACCTTACAGCGTGGGTTGATCTGTTTCAGATCATAGATCAGCTGTGCCAGATCCTCGATCGAGTAGATATCGTGGTGTGGCGGCGGCGAGATCAGCGTTACGCCCTTGGTCGAATGGCGCAGGCGCGCGATCAGGTCGGTGACCTTCATGCCCGGAAGCTGGCCACCCTCACCGGGTTTTGCGCCCTGCGCGACCTTGATCTCCAGCTCTTCACACTGGTTCAGATACTCGGCGGTTACACCGAACCGGCCACTGGCCACCTGTTTGATCTTGGCCGACGGGTTGTCGCCGTTAGGCTCCGGCACGAAATGCGCCGGATCTTCGCCACCTTCACCCGAGTCGGACTTCGCACCGATCCGGTTCATCGCCACGTTCAGCGTCTTGTGCGCCTCAGGGCTCAGCGCGCCCAGCGACATGCCCGGAGTGACGAACCGCTTGCGGATCGAGGTGATCGATTCCACCTCTTCCAGCGGGATCGCATTGCCCAGGGGTTTGAAGTCCATCAGGTCGCGCAGGTGGATCGGCGGGTTCGACTGCATCTTGGCTGAATACTGCTTCCACAACTCGAACGAGGCGCGGTTGCAGGCCATCTGCATCATGTGCATCGAGGTCGCTTCCCACGCGTGGGTCTCACCCGATTTGCGTGCCTTGTAGAAACCGCCAATCGGCAGAACGTCCAGGCCGCTGTCCCAGCCTTTGGCGTGGATTTCCTCGGCCTTGACGCGGATACCGTGGATACCGATGCCCGAGATACGGCTGGTCATGCCCGGGAAATACTCGGCCACCATGGCGCGGCTAAGGCCAACGGCTTCGAAATTCAGTCCACCGCGATAGGACGAAACCACCGAAATACCCATCTTGGCCATGATCTTGAGCAAGCCCTGATCAATGGCCTCGCGGAAGCGCGCCACATTTTCGGTCAACGTGCCGTCCAGCAGCCCGCGTTCGATCCGGTCCGCCAGCGAGTCTTCGGCCAGGTAGGCGTTCACCACGGTCGCACCACAGCCGATTAGCACCGCGAAATAATGCGGGTCGATACATTCGGCCGAACGCACGTTGAGCGAGCAGAAAGTGCGCAGACCTTTGCGGGTCAGGTGGCTGTGTACCGCGCTTGTGGCCAGGATCATCGGCATTGCGACCTTGCCCGGTCCCGAGTGCTGGTCCGACAGAACCAGATGCCCCGAACCCGAGCGCACGGCCTCTTCCGCTTCGGCTCTGATACGGGTCAAGGCGGCATCCAGCGCGCCTTCGCCCGGTTCAAAGGTGCAATCAATTTCGGCCAGTGGTGAATTGAAGTTCTCGACCAGTTTTTCCCACTGTGTGTTGCCCACGAAAGGGCTTTCCAGAACGATGATCTCGGTCTGGCTGCTGTCTTCGTCCAGCACGTTCTTGAGGTTTCCGAACCGTGTCTTCAGCGACATCACCCGGTATTCCCGCAGACTGTCGATGGGCGGGTTGGTCACCTGGCTGAAATTCTGGCGGAAGAAATGGCTGAGTGGGCGGTACTGTTTCGACAGAACCGCAGATGGCGTGTCATCGCCCATGGATGCCAGCGCCTCTTTGCCATCTTCAGCCATTGGTGCCAGAATCTGTTCCAATTCCTCGACCGAGTATCCGGCGGCGATCTGGCGCTTGCGCAGCTCTTCCCCTGTGAACAGGGGTTGTTCGGTCACACCGGCCAATGTTGCATCCAGATCATTGATCTTGCCGACCCAGTCGCCAAAAGGAAGCGCGGCGGCCAGCTTGTTCTTGATCTGGGTATCGCGGAACAGTTTGCCCTTTTTCATGTCCACTGCCAGCATCTGGCCCGGACCCAGCGCGCCTTTTTCGGTCACGCTGGCCTCGTCAATCGGTACCATCCCGGCCTCGGACCCTGCGATGACCAGACCATCACCCGTCACCACATACCGCATCGGGCGCAGACCGTTGCGGTCCAGACCGGCGCAGACCCAGCGGCCATCCGTCATGGCCAGCGCCGCGGGGCCGTCCCACGGCTCCATCACCGAGTTGCAGTAGGAATACATGTCACGCCAAGCCTGCGGCAGCTCCACCGCCTGCTTGGACCAGCTTTCTGGAACCAGCATGGTTTTTGCCATCGGGGCCGAGCGGCCAGCGCGCACCAGAACCTCAAAAACCGAGTCTAATGCGGCCGAATCCGACGAACCGCCTGCGATGATCGGCTTGATATCCTCGGCATAGTCGCCAAAGGTGCCGCTGGCCATGCGGATCTCATGGCTTTTCATCCAGTTAACGTTACCCTTCAGCGTGTTGATCTCACCGTTGTGGGCCAGCATACGGAAAGGCTGCGCCAGCCACCATTGCGGGAAGGTATTTGTTGAATAACGCTGATGATAAAGGGCAAAGGCGCTTTCGAACCTTTCATCCATCAGGTCGGGATAGAACACGGCCACCTGTTCGGCCAGCATCATGCCCTTGTAGATGATCGACCGGCAGGACAGCGATGCGATGTACAGCCCGTTGACACCGGCAGCCAGAGCCGCCTTTTCGATCCGGCGGCGGATCACATAAAGCTCACGCTCAAAGGTATCCTCATCCACGCCCTTGGAATTGGAGATCAGAATCTGCTCGATTTCCGGCCGGGTCGCGTTTGCCTTTTCACCAAGGCAGGTGACATCCACCGGCACGTGTCGCCAGCCATAGATGTAATACCCCATGCGCAGGACTTCGGTTTCGACGATGGTCCGGCAGGTTTCCTGAGCACCAAAATCGGTACGCGGCAGAAACACCTGACCAACTGCAACCAGTTCATTCATGCGCGGTTCGTGGCCGGTGCGGCGGATCTGATCGTAAAAGAACGGAGCCGGAATCTGTACGTGAATGCCCGCGCCGTCGCCGGTTTTGCCGTCGGCATCGACAGCGCCGCGGTGCCAGATCGCCTTCAGCGCGTCGATCCCGGCCTCTACAACCTTGCGGCTTTTCTTGCCGTCAATGGAAACAACAAGGCCCACACCGCACGAAGAATGCTCTTCTTCCTCGGAATAGAGACCGTTTTCGACCATCCACTTGCGCTTGGTTTCCTCGGCCCGGACCCAATCGGCGTCATATTTCGTCATTGATTGTCTCCTTCTTCCGATGGGGCATACATGGCCATGACCTCGGCTTCGGTCATCTGCCTGCGTTCACCTGCGAACGCGTAACCCTCGGGCTTTTTGTCGATGTAAAGTTCCAGTTTCAGCGGGTTGCCACCGGCGTTTTCAAACAGGCCAGCGGCTATCTGTGTTTGTCCGTGCATCTCACCGGGAAGGGTGATCCGATACCAAAGGTTCGAGCCGCATTCCTCACAGAATGCGCGTTCCGCCCAATCCGAAGATGTATAGGTTCGAACCGGTCCCAGCGCTGCATATCCGGGTTCGGCCGGGAAACTGACATAGGCTCCGCTACTCCACCGGCGACACATGTCGCAATGGCACGCCCCCAGAGCTTCCCGCGCAGGGGTGGCGGTGACTGTAACTGCGCCACACATGCATTGGCCTTGCAATTCCTGCATCTCCGTCTCTCCTATTGCGTGCAGCCGTATTCGGACATCGTTGCCAGAAAACCGGAATCACCCTCGAAACGGATCGAACGCGGGGTATGATCAATCGGAACCGGGTCCCGTCCCTCGGGTTTGTTTATCACTGCCCCTTCGATGAACAGATTCAGCTCTTCTGAAACCAGAATGTCGAATTCGAACTCCAGACGACTGCCTTCGACACCTTCCCGTTCGAAGGAGCGGTTTAATTTACCCTGTCGGAAGGTGTGGCCATCCAGAGTAATCTCTTCGCCGGTCAGTTCGAACGCGCCCTCAAGCACAAATTCGCGGTCCTTCACGACTCGCGAGGAAAACAGAAGAATTCCGCTTTCAGCATCCTTTTCTTCCGCAAGCAGGTCCTTCAGCTTTAGCATCGCACCCGAATTCGGCTTGACGTCAAACCGGGTTTGTTCGTTTGCCTGATACAAGAATCCGCGAAGACCCCAGTTGGCATCGTATTGATGCACCTGACTGGGTTTTCCCTTGTGAAAGGAAAGGACCTGTTTTCCGACACCGCAATCAAACAGAGTGGAAACCGTGCATCCGTTCTTGTGGACAGTCGCAAGAGGTTTGCAGCCTTCGGGAACCGGCACCAATTCTTGGGCCATGACTGGTCCGCTCAGGGCCCAGACAAGTGCAGCGAGCGTTACGTGTCTGATCATCAACGCTGTCCTTCTGGCTGGCGGGCCGTTCATGTCGGCCCCGTTGGCGAAAAAAAGAAGCCCAAATAGGGGCAAAAGGCGATTTATTCGGCCGCGATGGCGTTCTTGGCGTTGAAGCGTTCGATAATCGCATCAGCACAGTCGCGCCCGTCCCGGATCGCCCAGACAACCAGCGATGCGCCGCGCACGATGTCGCCGACCGCATAAACGCCGTCCATCTCGGTTTCGCCGGTTTGGAATGCCGCCTTGATCGTGCCCCAACGGGTCACCGGCAGATCGGGCTGACCGAACAGGGTCGGCAGGTCTTCGGGTTCAAAACCCAGCGCCTTGATGACCAGATCGGCCTCTTCGACATAATCCGCGCCTTCGATCACTTCCGGTGACTGGCGGCCAGTTGCGTCAGGCTGACCCAGACGCATTTTCTGTACCATCACACCGTTAACCTGATCGTCGCCAGTGAAACCTTTGGGTGCGCTCAGCCATTCGAAGATGACGCCCTCTTCTTCGGCATTCTGCACTTCGCGCTGGGAACCCGGCATGTTTGCCCGGTCGCGGCGATAAAGGCATTTCACAGAAGTGGCGCCCTGACGGATCGACGTGCGCACACAATCCATTGCGGTGTCACCGCCGCCGATGACAACGACGCGTTTGCCTTCGGCATTCAACTGGCCGCTGTCGAATTCATGAACCTCATCCCCAAAGCTTTTGCGGTTCGAGGCGGTCAGAAAGTCGATGGCTTTTTCGATACCGTTCAGGCCGCTGCCCGGCATGGCCAGATCGCGAGAATTGTAAACACCGGTGGCAAGGATGATGGCATCGTGCTTGTCGCGGATTTCTGCAAATTTTCCTGCATCCACATCGCAGTTCAAAACGAATTCGACACCACCGTCCTGTAACAGCTGATTGCGGCGCATGACGACGTCTTTTTCCAGTTTGAAGCCCGGAATGCCATAGGTGAGCAGCCCGCCCGCCCGGTCGTAGCGGTCATAAACCGTAACTTGAATACCAGCCTTGCGCAGCATGTCCGCTGCGGCCAGTCCACCCGGCCCCGCGCCGATGATGCCGACACTTTCACCACGCTCGGCAGTCGGAACAACCGGCTTGACCCAACCTTTTTCCCACGCGGTATCCGTGATGTATTTCTCGATCGTGCCGATGGTAACGGTCCCGTGCCCTGATTGTTCGATGACGCAGTTGCCTTCGCACAAGCGGTCCTGCGGGCAAATCCGGCCGCAAATCTCGGGGAATGTATTGGTGGCCTGGCTTGTTTGATAGGCCTCTTGCAGACGCCCTGTGGCGGTCAAGCGCAGCCAGTCGGGGATGTTGTTGTGCAGCGGGCAGTGGGACTGGCAATAGGGCACACCGCACTGGCTGCAACGGCTGGCCTGCTCGGTGGCTTTTTCGGCAGCGTATTCGGCATAGATCTCGTCGAAGTCTTCCTTGCGTACATCGGCGGCACGCTTTTCCGGCATATCACGATCGATCTGCACAAATTTCAGCATCGGTTGCTTGGCCACGGGTCAGACTCCATGAATTGGCTTGGTCGAGCCTCCTTACGGGAAGGCAAAGGGGATTAAAAGTCAAATGCACTGACCTATTTTAGATTTTTTCGGGCCAATGAAGGAGGGTGCTGGAAATTTTTACGTTTTTTGGGTCCGGTTCGGACTTATTTGCGCACTTTTCTTTTTCTCAAGTCACTTATACCCATGGAAACCAACAACACATGACGGCAGCGCGGCAGGGCAGATGAGTCTCTTTCAACTGATTCTCGTGGCAGTGATTCAGGGTATCACCGAATTTCTGCCGGTTTCGTCCTCGGGCCATCTGATCCTGCTTCCCAGCCTGACAGGGCTGGATGATCAGGGTCAGATTATCGATGTTGCCGTCCATGTCGGTACGCTGGGTGCAGTCATCCTTTATTTCTGGTCCGACGTTAAGCAAGCCCTGATCGGGTTGCCCCGGGCGCTGAGCGGACGACTTGATACCACCCAGTCCCGACTTGCGATGGGTTTGATCATCGCCACCATCCCTACGGTTATCGCTGGTGCCATACTCCACTTTACCGGGCTGAGCGACGCCATGCGGTCCATCACGGTCATCGGCTGGACAATGCTGGTGTTCGGGCTTGTCCTTTATTGGGCGGATCAGAAAGGTCCGCAAACAAAACAGGCGGGTGATTGGGGGCCAAAAGACGCATTTGTCATGGGGCTGTGGCAGATTCTGGCATTGATCCCGGGTACATCCCGCTCAGGCATAACGATTACCGGAGCCCGTCAGCTGGGCTACAACCGCGAAGACGGCGCACGGCTGGCGATGCTGATGTCCATTCCGACGATTCTGGCATCCGGCGTGTTGCTCGGGGCCGATGTTGCAGTCAACGCGGATACCGAAGTGGCTCGTGACGCCGCCATCGCCGCCATGTTCTCTTTTATCTCTGCATTGCTGGCGCTCAGCCTGATGATGCGCCTGCTGCGAAGCGTCAGCTTTACGCCCTATGTGATATACCGTGTGATCCTGGGCATTGTTCTGCTGGCAATTGCGTACAGTTGATCAGATCCGCAGGTTGCCAGCAGAATTCTGAATGTCGTCGTACTGACCTGCAGGACGGAATTTCCAAAGATATTCCGGGAGAATGGATTCCATTGTTGCGGGTTCGATCCCCAGTTCGGCAAATCCAGCTGCGCCTTCGGACACAACATTGTCGTTGCGCAGATTTTTCAACTGATCCCGGGTTAGGATGTTGTTCGGGAAAAGCTGAAAGCTGACGAACTTGGCGATATCCAGCACACTCGCCATGATCCGCGCCACCCAGAAGGGAAGCCCGATGACAACCCGGCGGCGGTGGATCACCTCAAGCATCTGATTCATCAGCGCCCGAAAGGATTTAACCTCGGGGCCGCCCAGTTCATAAATACCGGGTGCCGCGTTACCTTGAACCCCCTTGACCGCCGCCCGGGCGACATCATCCACGAAAACCGGTTGGAACTTCGTCTCAGCTCCGACTACAGGCAAAAACGGTCCAAAGCGCGTCATACCTGCAAAGCGATTGAAAAACTGATCCTCGGTTCCAAAAATGACCGACGGGCGCAGGATCACGGCATCGGGCAAATAATTCTGAACCGCCGCCTCGCCCCCGGCTTTCGTGCGGGCATAGTCACTTGCCGCATCGCCGTCAGCGCCAATTGCCGAGATATGGACCATCCGCTTGATGCCCTGTTCGGACGCAAGTCTTGCGATCCTTTCGGCCCCGTCGGTCTGCACCTCATCAAACCCGTTCTTGCCAAGTTCGTTGAGGACGCCGACGCAATTGACCACCGCATCCGCTTCCTGCATCGCCAGCGCGACCGAAGCATCATCACGGATATTGCACAAAACGGGTTCGACCTGGCCAACAACACCGTATGTCTTGACGAACATCGCCTCATTGGGGCGCCGAACCGCAACCCGCACGCGCCACCCTTCGTTTGCCAACCGCCTTGCGATATAGCGGCCAACGAATCCCGATCCACCATAAATCGTGACCAGTTTGGACATGAGAAGGGCTCCTGCTTTCTGGGTCTCGGTCCGATGTACCGTCCAAGCGAGGTCCGAACAAGGCGCAATAACGCCGCGCATTCATCAATCACATGCATTTTCCGGCAGGATTCCATGGTCTTCCAAGGCAGCACACCGAGGTCATAGAAAAACTTTCAAAAAACATTCCGAATCTGGTTGACGCCTCCCGCCCATAGGCTTAAACGCCCCTCCACGACACCTGCCCAGGTGGCGGAATTGGTAGACGCGCTAGCTTCAGGTGCTAGTGTCCGTATGGACGTGGAGGTTCGAGTCCTCTCCTGGGCACCAAATCTTTCCCTAAGATACTGAAAAACAAACGGTTTTCTACCGCCCTTTCTGCACCCCCCCGTTTTTTCGTTGATACCCGGCCTGTTCAGGCCCCGTTGATACTTACCTTGCCGACATACGGCAGAAACCGGCAAAAAGGTCTGTGCCCGTCAGTTCTGCAACACCAGCCTTCTACTTATTTGGAAGAGGGTTTTGACTTGCTTCTTGGCGTCTGGGGGCTGCTACTTGATCCAAAAGAAAGTGCCCGAGCCCTGCGCGGGCCCGTCCTCGAATTGAGGCTGGCTATCTCTCTTTCACCTGCATCCAGCCGAAGCCAACGGGAAGCCCGGCTTGTTTCCTGCATAACGTATAGGGGAGCAAGTGGGCATAGCATCTAGGTGCTGTGTTGATTTGGAGATTTATTTAGCAACTCTCAGGTGAAACCCTTACCCATTTGTTCGCGCAAATTGGCGCGTTCTTGACAAAATATAGGGCAATACTCACAATTTCACTTGATGCTATTACGCGTCGTTAGGGGGGGACATGAATTTTAAGAGTACAGTTTCTGCAGCCTTAATTGCAGTTGGGTTAATAGTATTTTCATCCGGAACCGCGAGAGCTTTGACATATCATTTTACGGCCACGGTCAGCAGCCTAAATGATGGAATTGGACAGCTTGGATCGATTGGTCTTGGAGTTGGATCACTCGTCAGCGGTCATTTCACTTACGATCCTACCGCCTTGCCAAGTTCAACCACTGCAACTGTCGGAGACTACCAGTCAGCCGTGACAAATCTGACCGCTTCGTTTGGGGGGGTAACTATGTCTTCTCCCGGAAACAATATTCAAACATATAATGATGTTGCTGGTACCGGGGACGGTTTCAATTTGGTTGTTAATACATCGGCGACTGGCAATGGAGACGCGGGCACCGGACTTGGATACGGTATTGTCGAATCTCAGGTTTTTCTCACTAGCTCAAACCTCTCTCTCTACAATTCCACAAGTTTGCCTAATAGTTTGACGCTATCTGATTTTGACAACAATGCGTTTTTTTACTTTGCTGGCCGGGCTGCAGGCAGCATCATACCAACGGACCATTTTGTTGCACAGCTAACATCGCTGTCTCAAGTCGCCCCTGTACCACTTCCTGGTACGGTATTTTTGCTGCTGGGCGCGCTTGGAATTTTGGGAGTTGCTAGGCGAAAGAAAATGCAGAGGTGCGATTACGTGCCTGCTTAGCGCTTCATGCACATCTTTGTTTCGCCTGCACACAAACAGAGTACCGCGTAGCGCATCGGGAAAAAAAATATCTTTGGGGTTGTGAACCGGGTACGGACGATAGCCGCAAGCTGGAGGAATAAGGGCGAAATGACTCGCCCTGTTAAACCAAGCGCGGCCTGCCTTATACGACAACCTCGATAGGAACCTGGCTGCCCACGCCAAAAACACGCTTATAGCGTTCGATTTCACCTTCCGGCCCCATTGCCTTTTCCGGGTTGTCCGACAGCTTCACCGTAGGTTGCCCATTGGCCGAGATGGCTTTGCAGACAAGGGAAAACGGTGCAAGACGATCCTCAGGAACAAGCCCACGAAAATCATTTGTCAGAAGCGTTCCCCAACCAAAAGACACCTTGGTTCGATGCGCGAACTGGGTGTGAAGCTCTTTTATCTTGTCCACATCAAGCCCGTCCGAGAAGATGATGCGCTTTTGTTTCGGGTCTTCACCGCGGGACTTCCACCAGTCTATGGCGATATCGGCACCAGTCGCCGGGTCGCCGCTGTCCACGCGGATGCCGGTCCAGCCAGCCAGCCAGTCCGGCGCGCGATCCAGAAAACCTCGTGTGCCATAGGTGTCCGGCAGGATGATGCGCAGATTGCCGTCATGTTCCTCGTGCCAGTCGCTCAGCACGTCGTAAGGGGCCTGGGCGAGTTCCGCGTCGGTTTCGGCCAGTGCTGAATAGACCATGGGCAGCTCGTGCGCATTGGTGCCGATCGCCTCAACCTCGCGCCGCATGGCGATCAGGCAATTCGAGGTTCCGGTGAAAGACGTTCCCAACCCCTCGATCATTGCCTGCACACACCAGTCCTGCCACAGAAAGGAATGCCGCCGCCGGGTGCCGAAATCCGCGATGCCAAGTCCGTCAACCGAGCGGAGGTTTTCGATCTTTTCCCAGACGCGGGTCATGGCCCGGGCATAAAGCACCTGCAACTCGAACCGTCGCATTTCGTTCAGCACTGCCCGCGACCGCAGTTCCATCAGGACCGCCAGCGCCGGGATTTCCCACAACATGACCTCGTGCCATTTGCCCTCAAAGGTCAGTTCGTACTGATTGCCTTTGCGTTCAAGGTGATACGGCGGCAGGCGCAGGTTTTCGAACCACTCCATGAAATCAGGCCGAAACATCTGGCGCTTGCCATAGAACGTATTGCCACGCAGCCACGTGCTTTCACCGCGGCTGAGGCTGAGCGAACGGATATGATCCAGTTGCTCTCGCAATTCGCCTTCATCGATCAATTCCGCCAATGGAATGTGATTCGAGCGGTTAATCAGTGAAAAAACCACGTCCGTTTGGGGTTTATTTCGAAACACTGACTGGCACATGAGGAGTTTGTAGAAATCCGTGTCGATTAAAGACCGGACAATTGGGTCGATCTTCCATTTGTGGTTGTAGACACGCGTCGCAATGTCGACCATGTGAAGCTCCTGCCATTTCCGTTGTTAGATCAATCGCGACGATGAATGGCAAGAGTGGCCGATTTGGTGACAATGCCGTTGTCGCGACACAATACCGGCATAATGAGTTAAGATTTCACCTCTAGTTGGGGTGGTGGGATGGAATAGAATGTTGAGTTGGTGAATGGGTCTCAAGTACGACTTTGATATAGTAACGATTGCACCTGACGACACATACGAAGGCAATGAAGGCACGGATATCGCAAAGGAAAACGTGCCTGCAAAAACAGCTGAAGGTGTGCCGACTGCATTGTTCCGCGATGTTAAGACCGCGGATGCGTTGCGTGCTGCGTCTCCGAATATCCGGCAGATTTTCCTTGATGCCGGTTTCAGGCTGAATACCTCTGACAGCGGGGTTCCTTGCGGGTTCTTTCCGGCGGACGACGCGCCTGAACGCATCCGGATCCTCCGCAGGCTGTTTGCAAATATCAGGAAAACGCAGTTGCGGGGTGAATATTGCGGTGAGTTCGACTTTTCAGAGCTGTTCCGCAATATCAAGGAAACAAGGCCGCTGACCGCTGCGTTGCCTGATCTGGCGACACCGCAACAGCTACCTGAAAAGGCTCAGCCGGAACGGCCTACCGTCGTCTGGAGGATCGGGTTCGCCCTTGGATTGGCCGTCGTCCTATTTGTTCTGATCAAGTTCCTTGTGTCGGCAGGCATCCTGTGACCGCTGTTCAAGCCAGTTGAACACCTGCGGCTTGCATAGCCTCTGCTGCAGCCGCAAGCGAACCGCCCAGATCAATCGCCCGGCATGCATCCATTTTCACGGTGACGTCAAACCCCAACCTGGCGGCGTCCACGGCCGAGAAGTGGACGCAGAAATCGGTGGCCAGCCCGACGAGTGTCAGTCGGTCTATTCCCCGAGTGCGCAGGTACCCCTCCAATCCGGTCGGCGTGGTCCGGTCATTTTCGAAAAACGCCGAATAGCTGTCGATGCCTATGCGAAAGCCCTTGCGAATTATCAGGTCGCCATCGGTCCGCAGGCCAGAATGCAACGCCGCGCCGGTTGATCCCTGAACGCAATGGTCGGGCCACAGAACCTGCGGACCATAAGGCATTTGAACCTGATCGAACGGGTTTTTACCTGCATGAGAGCTGGCAAAAGAAGAATGCCCCGCCGGGTGCCAGTCCTGCGTCAGGATCACGGCGTCGAACCGGTCCATCATGGCGTTGATCGTGTCGACAATCTCGTCTCCACCGGGCACGGCCAGCGCACCGCCGGGGCAAAAATCGTTCTGAACGTCGATCACAAGCAGGGCGTGGGTCATGGCGGTCTCCTGTATCTTGCCTTATCGGTAGGGCGGACCGCCAACCGCGTCAATCGTGTCCCTTGCGACTCTGCCGGCCTGACGCTAGATCGCGCGCATGTATACTATTGCCGCTCTCTATCACTTCACTCGTTTCGAAGATCCCGCTGCGCTGAAACCTGCTCTGCTTGCTTTGTGCGCCGAGAATTCGGTCAAAGGCACCCTGCTGCTGGCGCATGAGGGGGTCAACGGCACGATTGCGGGACCGCGTACCGGGATTGATGCGGTACTTGCCCACATCCGCGCATTGCCGGGCTGTGCGGATCTGGAATGGAAAGAAGCGACCTCGGATCATCCCCCTTTCGGCAAGATGAAAGTGCGGCTGAAAAAAGAGATCGTGACGATGGGTCAGTCGGATGTCGATCCGCGCGCCAGCGTTGGGCATTATGTCGAGCCGCAGGACTGGAACGAACTTATCCGTTCGGATGATGTTGTGGTTATCGATACGCGCAACGATTACGAGGTTGCGATCGGCACGTTCGAGGATGCAATAGACCCTAAAACGGAGAGTTTTCGGGAATTTCCCGCTTGGTGGGAGGAAAACAAGGACCGCTTTCACAACAAGCGCGTTGCCATGTTCTGCACAGGCGGTATCCGCTGCGAAAAATCCACCAACTTCCTGCTGGGGCAAGGGGTCGAGGATGTCTATCACCTCAAAGGCGGTATTCTGAGATACCTCGAAGAAATGCCCGCAGAGGAAAGCACTTGGCAGGGCGAGTGTTTTGTTTTCGACAACAGGGTGTCTGTCGGCCACGGATTGGTCGAAGGCCCGCATGAGCTTTGCCATGGCTGTCGTCGCCCGATCCTGCCCGAAGACAAATTGAAACCGGAATACGAGCATGGCGTCTCGTGCCATCTGTGTGTTCACGAAACATCGGATCAGGACAAAATGCGCTTCCGTGAGCGTCAAAAGCAGATTGGCCTTTCGCGCGCCCGTGGCGAAGAGCATCTGGGCAGTCAATAAGCGCGTTTCCATAAGGGGTTGCGGCACAGGCGCCGGCATTGGATGATCAGGGCCAGCCGCAGCATTTGGGAACGAACATGCCACAGGATCCGACAACGCTCGAAGAATGGAAGTCGACCCTGCTGGCCGCGCTCGGCCTCGTTCTGGTCAGTTTTCTGGCCTATTACGCGCTGTCCCATCTGAGTGAGGCCACTGCGGGCGATACCGTTGGTGCCATTGCAACGATCGGGCTGACGATCTGGCTGTTTTCACAGACCTGGTATTACATGACGCAGGTCAGGTCGCCCAAACGACAACTGCTGCTGATGGGAATATCCTTTATTCAGGTCGTCCCGTTTCTGTTTGCAGCAGTCTACGGATCATACGGTTACTCCGATATCTGCGTCGTAGGGGCCAAAGGTCCGATGGATGTCCTGTACTTTTCGTACGTGACCTTCACCACCGTGGGGTTCGGCGATTTGCGGCCATTGGGCCTGTGCCGCGCCCTTGCGGTTGCCGAGGCGATCACAGGGTACATTCTGCTTGGCCTGTTTGTGGCCGCGGCCGTTGGGCTTTACGGCCGCACGCACCGCCAATCCTGACGGCAGTCGCGCGTTATTTGTTGCGGTCGATCCATTCGGACATCAGGTGCTTGTCGCGGAAACACTCTGACGGAATCGGGCGGCGTTTGTTGCGCGCAATGCGTTCGGCAAAGGCAACTTGCTTACCGGTTGGGTAGTTGGCAAACGGCGACGTGTCCTGCGGCTTGTGGGCCGATATCCAGCTGGACAATGCTCTGCGATCCCGCTGCGCCTCAACCGGGATTTCAAGCGCCGATTTCTCGGCTATCGCGCGGGCATAGCGCATCTGCTTTTCGGTCACAGGAAGCAGGTGGTAATCATTGCTGGGACCGTTCAAGGCCGATCTGTTTAAGGAGTGGGTCATCAGATGTTTCTCCGCTCATGGAGAACATATGTAGAACATTTGTGTAAATTTTTCAAGAGAACCACTGGTGTTCATGGCGGATTATCGCTGCCAATACGGTTTTATTGACTAGTCAATCAATAATCGATACGCACAATTTGACGGTACAAAACCGGCCGGATGCGGCCGTATTCAAGGAAAAGGAACCGGCATGAAGTTTCAGCCCAGCGGAAGCCATTTCATCGACGGGGAATATGTCGAAGATACCAGCGGTCAGCCGATTGACGTGATCTTTCCTGCAACCGGAGAGGTCATCGCGCGCCTGCATTCTGCGACACCGAAGATTGTTGAACAGGCTCTAACAAGTGCAAAAACAGCTCAGGCCGAATGGGCGGCGATGTCGGGAACGGAACGTGGTCGCATCCTGCGACGGGCTGCCGACATCATGCGCGTACGCAATCGCGAACTGTCGATCATCGAAACACACGACACCGGCAAGCCGCTTCAGGAAACGCTGGTGGCGGATGCGACAAGCGGGGCCGATGCGCTGGAATATTTCGGCGGGCTGGCAGCATCGCTGACAGGAGAGCATATTCCGCTGGGTGGCGGTGATTTTGTTTACACCATCCGCGAGGCGCTGGGTGTTTGCGTAGGGATCGGGGCGTGGAACTATCCGACCCAGATTGCCTGCTGGAAAGGCGCCCCGGCGCTGGCCTGCGGCAATACGATGGTGTTCAAGCCGTCTGAAACCACGCCTCTCTCCGCGTTGCAGGTGGCCGAAATCCTGATTGAGGCTGGCGCGCCCAAAGGCGTCTACAACGTGGTTCAGGGCTATGGCGATGTGGGTGCGTCGTTGGTGACCGATCCGCGTGTGGCCAAGGTTTCACTGACAGGGTCGGTGCCTACAGGCCGCAAGGTCTATGCCGCCGCCGCAGATGGCATGAAGCACGTCACCATGGAACTGGGCGGCAAATCCCCAATGATCGTCTTTGACGATGCCGATATCGAAAACGCCGTGTCGGGCGCGATATTGGGCAATTTCTATTCCTCGGGGCAGGTCTGTTCGAACGGGACCCGCGTGTTTGTGCAGAAAGGCATCAAAGAGGCGTTCCTGAAACGCCTGTCCGAACGTTTGGCAACCGCAAAAATCGGCGATCCTCTGGACGAAGAGGTCAATTTCGGGCCGATGGTCAGCGAAAACCAGATGAATATCGCGCTGGGCTATGTCGAAAAGGGCCGGACCGAAGGCGCACGGCTGGTCTATGGCGGCGAACGGATCGAAGGTGATGGGTTCTACATGCAGCCAACCGTTTTTGCCGATGTAACGGATGACATGACCATCGCCCGCGAAGAAATCTTTGGTCCTGTCATGTCGGTTCTGGATTTCGATACCGAAGAAGAAGTCATGGCCCGCGCCAATGACACAGAATTCGGGCTGGCCGCCGGGGTGTTCACCAATGACCTGACCCGCGCGCACCGCATCGTGGCCGGGTTTGAGGCGGGCACCTGCTATATCAACACCTACAACCTCGCCCCGGTCGAGGCGCCGTTTGGCGGCTCGAAAATGTCCGGTGTCGGGCGTGAAAACTCGAAGCTGGCGATCAACCACTTCAGCGAGATGAAGACAGTCTATGTCTCGATGAACGACGTCGAAGCGCCTTACTAAGTGAAACACGCGCTGGCCGGATGAAAGTCAATTCCGGCCAGTTGCGATCCATTCCCGACATTTCACGTCGGGAACAGAGCATAAGCTGACCCCAACCTGTGGCTGAATTTCCTGCAACGGGCGGTAACCGGACCGCGCCCAGATTTTCAGGAGTAAAGCCCAATGAAGACCCATGCACAGGCCGTTGTCGTCGGAGGTGGTCTTGTCGGTTGTTCGATTCTCTACCATCTTGCCAAGCTTGGTTGGACCGACGTTGTTCTGCTGGAGCGGGACGAGCTGAC
>NZ_JBQFSB010000011.1:0-163001 GCF_056537725.1 Ruegeria sp. C11
CATTGGCGAGATCAACACCGCTACCGTCCGCTTTAACGCGAACCTTCACATTATAGTCAATCACGCGTTTGACAGGCACGAGTACCTTCATCGCGCTCTCCTCTGGTTAACTTGGTTGGGTTTGTACAAGGGATGGACGCCCGGATACCTTTTCGTACCAAGCGGTAAGCTGCGGGCGACCGTGGCGCCAGTCCCCAATGGGTTGACGGAAATCGAGATAGCCCAACGCACAGGCCAGCCCGATACAGGCGGCGTCGAAGTTGGACTCAAGTGTATCCGAGACATGTGCCTCGAACCAATCAAGGGCACGGTTTGCCTTTTCCGCTTGCGCATCAAGCCAGGCCTGAGACACCTGATCTTCTGGCCGGACTCGCCGCTCATAAACGCATAGCAAAGCCGCCTCAATTACGCCTTCGGCAAGGCTTTCGATGGTCAACCGGTCGAACTCTGCATCGCCCTTTTCATAAAGGGGGGCGTCCGTCTTCAGGCTGTCAACAAATCGCAGGATCGCTCGGCTGTCGTAGATAACGCGACCGTCGGATCGCTGAAGGCATGGCAACTTGCCCAGTGGATTACGCGCCGCGAGCTCGGCGTTGGTGTCGACAGGAGAGGTCGCAACTTCGACCTCTTCAACAAGGTTTTCGACACCCTTTTCGAGAACGGCAACTCTGACCTTGCGGGCGAAGGGCGAGGCTGGTGAGAAATACAATCGATTCATGAGAGCGCTTCCTGATTAATCATGTTTGACGGTGACAGGATGCTATCCAGTTTTTCGGCGGGCACCAGCCCACAATCCGAGGCCATTTCACGGATCGACTTGCCGGTGAACAAAGCCTGTTTGGCGATGTGCGCAGCAGCATCATATCCAATGTGCGGGGCGAGGGCGGTTGCGAGCACCAGACTGTTGTCCAGTTGTGCTGCACAACGCCCTGCATCGGCCTGAATTCCCTGAACACATTTTTTTGTCAGAGCGTGGATGCTGTTGGTCAGAATCTTTAGTGATGTCAGAAGGTTGTAGGTAACGACAGGCTCCATCGCGTTCAGTTGCAACTGCCCGGCCTCAGCGGCCATAGTCACAGTCAGATCGTTGCCGATGACCTGATAGCAAACCTGATTGACCATCTCAGGGATCACCGGATTCACCTTGCCGGGCATGATCGACGAACCTGCTTGAACAGCAGGGAGGATGATTTCACCCAACCCAGCGCGAGGGCCAGAAGACAGCAAGCGCAAATCATTGCATATCTTGGACAATTTCACTGCCACCCTCTTAAGGATACCCGAAAAGGTAACAAAGCCGCCCAGGTCCGAAGACGCCTCGATCAGATCACTTGCTTGCCTGAGATCGAACCCCGAGATTTCGGCCAGATGGGCCACTGCACGTGTGTCATAGCCGGGTTCGGCGTTGACACGCGTACCAATCGCGGTGCCGCCAAGGTTGATTTCGGTCAGCAGCTTGCCAATCTCGTGAATGCGGTCAATGTCCTCTCCCACGTTCACGGCAAAGGCCCTAAACTCGGCGCCCAGCGACATCGGTACGGCGTCCTGCAACTGCGTGCGGCCGACCTTGGCTATGTCCGCGAAAGCTTTGGCACGGCCTTCGAATGCGGACTGAAGCCCTGACAAGGCTGCGCACAATGGAGCTACGTGGAACAGAACTGCCAACCGAACTGCGGTCGGATAAACGTCATTGGTGGACTGTCCGTGATTGACGTCATCGTTGGGATGCAGATGTTGATAGGCGCCGGGCGGGTGGCCAAGTTTCTGTAGGGCCAGATTTGCAATCACCTCATTGGCGTTCATGTTGGTCGAGGTTCCGGCCCCGCCCTGAATCATATCGACCACGAAGTGATCGTGGTGCTGCCCAGCAATGATTTCGTCGCATGTTTCAACGATGGCCTGCGCCTTGTGCTCTTCGATGCCGCCAATCTCTCCGTTCGCCTGCGCCGCTGCGCTTTTTACCATCGCCAGCGCTGAGACAAGGTTTGAAAACTGAGACAGTGGTACCCCGGTGATCGAAAAGTTCCGGCGCGCGCGCTCGGTCTGAATCCCGTAAAGGCACGATGCTGGCAGCTCGATAGCGCCGATTGAATCTATTTCGGTTCGGAACTGGGACATTGCTCATCGATTTCAAAAGACTGAATTGGGGTCAGGCTTACTGGACGGGACCCGCTATCTAAAGACGGTCTTTCCGTTGCTTTGATTAGGAGTTGTCGAAGCAATGGACCGAGTGTTTGCGCGCACGGTCAAATTCAAGGCGGCGGAACGGATGCAAATCTATTGTAAAATTATGTTTTAAAACAAAAAAATGTAAATGATTAGGATTAGCCTAATGTTTGATGAGGAACTCAATAATTCAGCGGACTGCCCTCCACGTATATAACCGGCCCAATCTTCGCGATGCTTAGGGAGGCGGACGTGTCTAACAAGGAAAATGTCGCGATTGACGTGCGGGATGCGGTTAAACGCTATGGCGACTTTACGGCGCTAAAAAAGATCTCACTGTCAATCATGGACAACGAGTTCTTTACACTTCTGGGGCCTTCGGGCTGCGGCAAGACCACTTTGTTGCGGATGATTGCCGGGTTCGAAGATGTGACCGAAGGTGCAATTTTCCTCTATGGCGACGAGATCGAGAGCCTGCCGCCCAACAAGCGTCCTGTGAACACGGTGTTTCAGAACTATGCGCTGTTTCCGCATATGACCATTCTGGACAACGTGGCCTTTGGTTTGGAAATGCGTGGCGCTTCGAAATCCGAGGCGCGTACCAAAGCTGGTGAGATGCTGGAACTGGTGCAGCTGAGCCAGTTCTCGGCACGTAAACCTAGTCAGCTTTCAGGTGGCCAGCAACAGCGTGTGGCGCTGGCCCGTGCGTTGGCGCCACAGCCGAAAGTGCTGTTGTTGGATGAACCGCTGTCGGCGCTGGATCTCAAGTTGCGCAAGGCGATGCAGCTTGAGCTGAAGCATTTGCAGCGCGAAACCGGGATTACCTTCATCTTCGTGACCCACGATCAGGAAGAAGCCCTGACCATGTCCGACCGCATCGCCGTCATGTCAGCGGGCGAGATGCAGCAACTGGGTGCCCCAACGGATATCTATGAGCGTCCGCACAACATGTTTGTGGCGGACTTCATCGGCGAAACAAACCTGCTGGAAGTCTCTGTCGATGGCATCGAAAACGGCCGTGCTACCTGCCACCTTGGCGGTGGCCATGAACTGACCTGCAATGCTGTTGATGGCGTCGGCGTCGGGTCCAAGGTGCACATGTCGATCCGGCCCGAACGCCTGTACATGTCTGCCGAGCCGGTTGAAACCGAGGGCCTGCACGGACGGGTCAAGGACAACATCTTTGTCGGTACCGACATCACCACAATCGTGCATCTGGACGAAGGTCCGGATTTCGTGGTCCGCACATCGAATTCCGATCGCGGCAACAAGCGCATCTTTGAGCCGGGCACAGAAATGTTCGTCAACATGGAGCTGGGGGCCGCGCGCCTCCTGGTGGACTGATGGCAGCAGGTGCAGCAAGCGGCGGCAGCGCAACGACCGACACCTATAAAGAGGCCCGCACATGGCTGTTGTTGCCCGCATGGGTGACCCTGTCCATTCTGGTGCTGGCCCCGGTCTTCATGATGCTGATCTACTCTTTCCTGACGAAAGAGTTCCGAGGCGGCGTGATCTGGGAATTCTCACTAGCCGCCTATGATCAATTCTTCTTTGATCGCGGACTGTTTGGGGATGATCCACCCAAGATCGAGTGGACCTATATCACCATCTTCTGGCGTTCGATCTGGCAGGCAGGCGCGGCGACGCTACTCAGTCTGGTGATCGGTTTCCCGACGGCCTACTTCATTGCCACGCGGCCTGAAAACATGCGACCGATCTGGGTATTCCTGATCACCATCCCCTATTGGGTGAACCTCCTGATCCGGACCGTGTCGATGAAATTCCTGCTGCGCGATCAGGGTCCGCTGAATGACTTCCTGATCAACATCGGTCTGATCGACACCCCATTGCAAATCGTCAACACCAACTTTGCGGTGCAGTTGGGCCTGTTCTATTCCTATCTGCCCTTCATGGTGCTGCCGATTTATGCGGCGGTGGAACGCTATAACTTCGCTCTGAGTGAGGCTGCGGCCGACCTCTATGCCACCAAGTGGACCACGTTGCGGCGCATTCTGTTGCCCGCGGTCAAGCCGGGTGTCATCGCAGGGTGTATTCTCGTCTTCGTTCCTTCGATGGGTTCGTTCCTCGCCCCCGATCTGCTGGGTGGTGCCAAGAACTTCATGATTGGCTCGCTGATCGAGGAACAGTTCAAAGGCAATGCGGGCAACTGGCCGTTTGGCGCGGCGGCGTCGATGATCCTGCTGACCATGGTTCTAATCCTGTTGATGCTGTTCGCGCGGCAACAGGCCAAAGCCGAAAAAGCGGAGGGATAAATCATGGCGAGCAAACAATTCGACATCAAATCCTACACCGGCTTTAAAGGGATCACCCTACTGTGTCTGGTCGTGCTGTACGCACCGCTGCTTGTGGTGACGATCTACAGCTTCAACGCCTCACAATCGTTAACGAATTGGGAAGGTTTATCACTACGCTGGTATGCGGATGTCTTCACCGGTCCTGAGAGCGAAAAGTTCAAACAGGCCGCCAAGAACAGCTTTATTATCGCAATCGTTGCGGCCACGGTGTCGACCTCGATCGCTACGCTGGCGGCGACCGGCATGGTCCGGGGCGGCAAGTTCAAGCTGCGCACCGTGTCCTTTGGCCTGATCAGCCTACCTCTGATGGTGCCCGAGATCGTGACTGCTGTTGCAACCCTGATCTTCTTCAACTCGATCGGGTTTGATCGCGGCATCATGACGATCCTGCTGGCCCATATCGCCTTCTGCATTCCTTTTGCCTATCTGCCGATTTCGGCCCGGATGCAGGGGATCGAGGACAGCTATGAACAGGCCGCGCAGGATTTGTATGCCACCAAGCGGCAGGCGTTCACCAAGATCCTGCTGCCGCTGATGATGCCGGGCATCATCTCGGGCTTTCTGCTGGCCTTCATTGTTAGCCTGGACGATTTCATCATCACCAATTTCGTCAAAGGCGCGGGTGTCGAAACCCTGCCGACGGCGATCTTCGGTTCGGTAAAGCAGGGGATCAAACCCAATATCATGGCGATTTCGACCATGTTGCTGGGCGTGTCCATCGTCATGGTCACGATCAGCTATTTCGTCAGCAAAACCGACAATACCAAATAGAACCAACAGATGGAGAGAACGATGAAACATATGATGAAAAGCGGCGTCGCGGCGTTTGCCCTGACATTGGGTGCGAACGCTGCCGCAGCGGAAGGCGAACTGGTTCTGTACCACTGGTTCGAATACATGCCGCAGGAACTGCTGGAAAAGTTCACGGATGAGACCGGCATCAACGTGACCATGGATACCTACGATTCAAACGAATCCATGCTGGCCTCGCTCAAGGCCGGTGCGATCGGAACCTATGACGTGGCCGTTCCGGGCGATTACATGGTTTCGATCATGACCGGCGAAGGGATGCTGGACACAATCGAAGATGGCGAGTTGAAAAACAAAGGCAATATCGAACCCGAATGGGCCGATCCCAGCTTTGATCCGGGTCGAAAACACTCGATCCCGTATCAGTGGGGCTCAACCAGTTTCGCCGTGAACCGGGATGTCTATGACGGCGACATTCAAACTACCGATATCCTGTTCAACCCGCCCGCCGAATTGCAGGGCCGCATCAACATGCTGGACGCGCAGGGCGAAATTATGGTCATGGCCTCGCTGCATCTGGGCATCCCGCAATGTTCGAGCGACCGTGAGCAGCTAAAGGCGTTGAACGCTCTGCTGCAGGAGGCCAAGCAACATTGGACCTCATTCAACTCGGATACCGCGAAAGAGGTTTTGGTCTCGGGTGATGCAGCGGCTGGTCAGATTTATGACGGTTTCTCTGCCAAGGCCCGGGAAGAGGGCGCTAATGTCGAATACGCCTTCCCGACGCAGGGCTATGTCGCGTGGATGGACAACGTCGTTCTGCTGAAAGATGCACCCAACCGCGAAAACGCACTTAAATTCATGGACTTCCTGCTGGAGCCGGAAAACATCGCAGCTGTCACCAATTTTGCCCGCTACAATGCCGGAGTAAAAGATGTGTCGGAATTCCTTGATCCGGATCTGGCTGCACAGCCGGAAAAGAACCCGCATGACAATGTTGGGCCCGGTGTCTTTATCGAGGTCTGCAGCGAAGAGGTTCAAGCCGTCTATGACCAGATCTGGACGAACCTGAAAAAGTAAAACTCCCCGTTTGTGACGCAAGTCTTTTCCGGGCAGCCCGTCTGCCCGGTTTTTTTATTCAGATTGTGCGCCGACATGGTTGAGCACCAGTAAGAAGAGCTCGCGCTCGGTGGTGATGTCGAGCTTGCGATAAATACTCTTGCGATGATTTTTGACCGTGCCCACCGCAATGCCCAACTGTTCTGCGATTGAGGCAGATGGAAATCCGCGTAAAGCCTGATGGCAGATCGAAATCTCGCGCTGCGTCAGACGATTTGCAAACAGGCTTTCGATGACTTCGGATAACACCAGTGACGACGACGCCATTGGGCGCTGTATGATGAATGTGATCCGGCCATTTGGTGCAGGCGGGAAATCCGCACCCAGCCTTTCTGAAACAACATGCGCCGTGCCAACGACCCGAGGCTGCCCCGGCGCGGCCTGACGGGCGTGACTGACCGCATCTGACAGCGCAATTGTCTGCCCGACAAGCTGATGCCAGTTGCTGCTGACAAAGCTCTGCCGGCCTTGGCTGTCATCAATGGCAAAGGCGTCGGCTTCGGGGAAACCGGTGTTTTGCGTGGCACCTTCCCCCAGTGCCTTGAGGATCAGGCGCTGGTTCAGATCGTGCAGAGCACGGATGGTGGGGTACAGGACCCGCAGCATGTCCATCTCATCCTTCGAAAACGGTGTGCCACGCAGAAAGAAATAGTTGTCCACCGCCCCGCCGATCTTGGGGCACAGCACCGCGATTTCATCCGCCATGCCGGTCTGGGGCTGAAAGCGCAGGATATAGACGCGGGCCTTTTCGCCGACGCGCCCGTCCGCGCCGCTGAGTTCGCCCAGACTCAGCACGCCATTCACCTGATGTTCACGCCAGTGTCGAAAAAACGGGTCAAAGCGGTAAGCACCCGCCAGATAAAAGTCGATCTCATCCTCGGGCACATGATTGCGCACAAGATAATGCGGTAGCGCATAGCGCGAGTATTGCAGCACGCCACGGCTTTCGGCCCCGAGAAAGGTGGCGATCGCCTGGCTTAATGCCGTCTGGAATTCTTCGGTGCCGCAGGTTTGCACCGCCTTTGACAGGTCAGGTAGCGTGGTTTTGGGGGAGAGGACTTGTTGGGATTCTGCCATGGTCCGCTTTGGATATGTCCCTTTAGGGACACTATGCTCCCGGTCGGGTCTCGTTAAACTTTTGGCAATCATATTGCCAACCCGCCCATTGGCCAAGCCATAGGAAAGGTTGCGTTTCTGCAAGCCAGGGAGGCCAGCCATGCCAAGAGATCCCCGTTACGACGTTCTGTTCGAACCCGTTAAAATCGGACCTGTTACAACAAAGAACCGGTTCTATCAGGTGCCGCATTGTTCCGGTACCTCCGACAACGCCCCCGATGCCAACACGCGGATGCGCGAAATGAAGGCCGAAGGCGGCTGGGGCGTCGTCTGTACTGAAATCGCCGAGATCGGCGATACCACCGAGTTCTGGCCATTCCCTTCGCTGCACCTTTGGAATGACGAAGACATCAAACGAATCTCGCGCATGCCCGAAGCAGTCCATCGACATGGCGCGCTGGCCGGGGTTGAGCTGGGCCATGTTGGCCTGGCCGCTGGCAACCGGGCATCGCGTACTCCGCCGTTAGGACCGACTTCGCGCCTGACGCTGGAATCGGTCGAGCCGTTTCAGTCCAGAATGATGGACAAACAGGACATCAAAACCGTGCGCGAGCAGCATATTGCCGCTGCGGTACGCGCCCAGAAGGCGGGATTTGACATCGTCTATGCCTATGCCGGGCACGGTTTGTCGATCTTCAGTCAATTCCTTCAGCCCAGCTATAATACAAGGATCGATGAGTATGGCGGCAGTCTGGAAAACCGCGCACGCCTACTGCGTGAGGTATTGGAAGGCATGAAAGATGCCATCGGTGACAAATGTGCTGTCGCGTTCCGTTTTGGCGTTAACGAGATCGACGGCGATATGGTTCAGGGCAAGGAGCTGGTCGAGATGCTAAAGGACATCCCCGATCTGTGGGATGTGAACATCACTGACTGGCCCGAAGACAGCCAAACCTCGCGGTTTTCCAAGGAAGGCTTTCAGGAAGAACAGATCGCTTTTGTCAAAGGCGTCGTGGACAAGCCGGTGGTCAGCGTGGGTCGCTTTACATCACCAGATACGATGCTGTCTCAGGTACGGCGCGGCGTTCTGGATCTGGTGGGCGCGGCTCGTCCGTCGATTGCCGATCCGTTCATCCCGACAAAGATCGACGAGGGCCGTGTCGATGATATCCGCGAATGTATCGGCTGTAATATCTGCGCCTCCGGCGAGATGTCCTATGCGCCGATGCGCTGCACGCAGAACCCAACCATCATGGATGAATACCGCCGTGGCTGGCACCCGGAAAAAGTGCCCGCAAAAGGTTCGAACGACAACATCCTGATCGTTGGCGGTGGTCCTGCCGGTCTGGAATGCGCCAACATCCTGTCAAAGCGGGGTTATGAAGTGACCGTGGCAGATGCACGTGAGGAACTTGGCGGCCGGGTCAAGCGAGAAGCGAACCTGCCGGGCCTGTCCGAGTGGATCCGGGTCGCCGATTATCGCCTGTATGCGTTGCAGCAATTGGGCAACGTGAACCTCTATACCGAGTCACCGCTGGAAGCGGGCGATATTCTGGAATTCGGGATGGAACATGTGGTAATTGCCACAGGTGCCACGTGGCGTCGTGATGGTGTGGGCCGGTTCAACCTGACGCCGGTGCTGAAGGGCGATGAGGCAAATGTTCTGACCCCGGACGACATAATGGACGGGGCAGAGGTAAACGGACCAGTCGTGATTTATGACGAAGACGGCGCTTATCTGGGCAATGTGATTGCGGAAAAGCTCGTCAAAGATGGGCATGATGTTACCTATGTGATCCCGGCCTCCGAAGTCGCGCCGTATCTTGCGCTGACAATGGAACAGCACAAGGTCATCGCCCGCCTGATGGAGTTGGGTATTCAGATTGAGCGCCTGAAATCCCTCAAGGCGGTTCATGCGGACAAGATCGAATTTACCTGCGTCCATAGTGGCGAGGGAATGAAACTGCCGCTGGGAACTGCGGTTGTGCTGACGTCCAAAAGCCCCAATGATGGTGTCTATCAGGACCTGATGGCGCGCGAAGGCGACTGGGCGGATGCCGGTATCAAATCCGTCACCCGTATCGGCGACTGCGAAGCGCCCTCGATCATTGCCGCCGCCGTTCACGCAGGACACCGCTGGGCGCGCGAACTCGATTGCGTCGAGCAGCACGTGCCGCAATTCCTGCCGATGCCACTGGCCTGAAGAAGGAGGAGAACATGAACAAACCTATTCGTTTGCTGGCTGACGGCCACCCCGAAACCGGCTTTGTCGCGTCTTCGCTTGTAGCTGAAGGTGATTTTACCACCGCAGACAAGACAGAGACGATCAGCAGCTTTTTCGAAAGTCAGGATGAAAGTATTTCAGTCGGTGTGTGGGAATGCGCGCCGTGCCGTGAAGAGATCGAAGCCTATCCGGTGGACGAAATGATGACCGTTATCTCAGGGTCGGTCACCCTGACTGGTTCGGATGGGGCGGCGCAGACCTTTGAGGCAGGAGATACCTTTTTCATCCCAAAAGGCACGCCTTGCACTTGGGAAATCACTAGGACATTGCGCAAGTTTTATATGATTTCAGCATGATGTTTGCGCGGTGCGGGTTACTCGGCGCCGCGTAAATTACGAAAGACGGCCAGAACGGCGATAAACAAGAACATCACTTCAATGACGATCGCACCCGGATTGGGCCGATGGACCAGCGAGACCATGACCAGCGATCCTCCCAGAATGTTCCAGGTATTGAAGGGTATCTTGTTCGCCGGAAGGACGTTGCGCGTCGCCAGATAGTAGACGCATACGATAATCGCCGAGCCCAACAGGCCAACCCCGTCAGAAAATGTGAGTTCCTGAAGCAATTCCATCGTCTGTCTCAATAACTGATATCTTCAAGGATGCGGTCCATCATTGCATCACAGGCATTGAGTTGCCCGAGATCCAGATACTCATCCGGTTTATGGCCTTGATTTTCCATTGACCCCGGGCCGCAGACAACTGTGGGAATACCCAGTTCGCTAAAGAACCCAGCCTCGGTGCCAAATGCGACCTTGGTTGTAGAGTTGCTCTGCGCCAGCTTCTGGGCATAACCGATCACTGCATCCGTCTCGGATATATCCAGCCCGGGATAAGCGTTGTACTGTTCGATCTCAACCCGCGCCTCGGGGCAGATGTTTTCATACTTTGCGCCAACCCTGTGCGCCGCGTCTTGTACCTGGCTAAGAATGTCTTTCCCGCGATCCGCAGCCAGATGCCGGTATTCAAACGTCAGTTCCGCGCGGTCCGGCACGATGTTCAGCGCCTTACCGCCGGACAACATACCAACGTGGAAGGTTGTGTAGGGAACGGAATAGGCCGGATCACTGTTACCGCATTCGGCAAAGGTCTTTTGCAGATTCCTCAACTCATTCACGAAATCCGTTGCCAGATGCAGCGCGTTGACGAATTTCGGGGCCAGCGCTGAATGCCCGCTTTGTCCGTGGCACACGGCCCGCAATGCGGCCTTGCCTTTGTGCCCGATCGCCACCTGCATTTCGGTGGGCTCCCCCACAAAGCAGGCGCGCGGCTGGCCCAGCATCGGGGCCAGCCGATCCAGCATATGCTGGATGCCAACGCATCCGACCTCTTCATCATATGACAGCGCAATCTTCAGCGGTTCACGCAAGCTCGACTTCGCCGCCCGGTCTGCCAGCGCCATTACCGAGGCCACATATCCCTTCATGTCGGTGGTGCCACGCCCATAGAGGCGGTTGCCCTCGCGGGTCAGGCTGAACGGATCTTTGGTCCAGCTCTGTCCCTCGACCGGAACGACATCGGTATGGGCGGACAACAGCACACCATCGCCGTTTGGCCCCATTTCTGCATAAAGTCCGGTCTTCTCGCCGCCGGGGTCGGTGATGCGATGAACCTCAAAACCACGGGTCTTAAGGAATGTTTCGACATAGCTGGCCAGATCGAGGTTCGAGTTTTTGCTGACGGTATCGAAACCGATCAGCTTTTCCAGGACTTCCAGTGAAGACGCCATACTTTTTGTACCCGCAATTCGAATGCATAAACTGTGTCACAGTCAGCCTATACGACCCGTGAAAAACATAAATCCGGGAATGGCGAAGCAGTGGTTAGGAGAAATCGAAGCAGTTTTCAGCCGGTGTTCAACGTGTAAAGGCCCGGAAGTGTGCCTGAGTTCACCGCTTGCTCGCAATGCTGAATAAACGCCCGCATCGTGTTGGTTTCATTTTCCGTTCGCGCCCTGAGCAGGCCGAGATGCATCGGCCGGAGGTCGCCGGCCAAAGGTACAAAGATCAGCTTTTTGCCATCGGGCGACAGTACATTCAGGGGGCGGATATTTGCGATGGAAAACCCAAATCCATTGGCCACTAATGAGCGCATCACCGACATGTCCGAGGTACGCTCTGCTATGTTTGGTTTGATGTTGGCATCGCGGAAAAACGAAAGGAAATATTCTCCGCTGAACGGCAGATCCAACAGCACCATTGGACTGTCCTGAAGGTCAGGAATCGTCAATTCTGCCCGGTCGGCCAGCGGGTGGCCCTCGCCCAGAACGACGTAAGGAGGCAGTCCATAAAGTGGCCGAAATTCAAGATCGGCAGGGATGTCCAGATCATAGGTCAACGCAATGTCCAACTCGGCCCGCCGCAACTGACTGAAGATTTCGGCCTGATTGAGCTCGCGTTGTTCTATCCGGACCTCGGGATATGTATTTTCAAACTCGCGCCGCAGCCCCGGCAAGACGATTTGCGCAAAAGTCATCAAGCAGCCGACCGACAGGATACCCTGAACCTTGCCGGTGATTTCCCCGGCGAGCGTAGCCAGCAACTCGGCCTCACGCAGAACGAATTCCGTGCGTTCCATGAACTTGTGCCCGGCCTTGGTCAGCGACAGACCGCGGGCGTGTTCTCGGACAAAGAGGTTTACGCCGAACTCTACTTCAAGCTGGTTGATCGCCGCTGATATCGACGGCGATGAGACGTTCAGCTTGTCACTGGCGGCGGCGATGCTGCCTGCCTTTCCGACGGCCACAAAGTACTCAAGTTGGCGTAGCGTGTACCTGAAAGGCAAACTGGCATCCCCGCGTCGTTGGGGATCAAGCCTTGTACTTGATCCACGTGGTCTTCAAAGCAGTATACTTTTCAAGCGAGTGCAATGACAAATCCCGCCCAAAGCCCGACTGTTTCATACCGCCGAATGGTGTTTGCGCAGACAGGGCATCGACGGTGTTGACCGAGACAGTACCCACCATCAGCTTGTCCGACACCCGGCAGGCACGGCTGAGGTTGTCTGTCCAGACCGAGGCCGCCAGACCGTAGATCGAGTCATTTGCCATTGCGATTGCCTCATCCTCGCTGTCGAACGGGATGACCGACAGGACGGGGCCGAAAATCTCATCGCGTGCCAGCGGGTTGTCGTGGCTGACGTCGTCAAAAATGGTCGGTTGGACAAAGCAACCTTTGCCGTCGATCGTGACACGCTCACCACCAGCAACCAGATTTGCCGACTTCTTGCCTTCTTCGATGAATCGCATGATGCCCTGCGTCTGCTTTTCGTCAACGATGGCACCCATTTTCGAAGCAGGGTCCAGCGGGTCGCCCGGCTGGGTGCCCCGCGCGCGGGCAATCAGCTTTTCAACGAATGCGTCCTTGATCGAGCGTTCGACATAGAGCCGTGAGTTGGCCGAGCAGACCTCGCCCTGATTGAAGAAGATACCAAAGGCAGCCATATCGGCGGCGGCGTCCAGATCCTCGCAATCGGCAAAGACCAAGTTGGGACTTTTACCACCGGTTTCCGGCCAAACTTGCTTCAGGTTCGACTGGCCCGAATACTGCATGAACATCTTGCCGATGCCAGTCGAGCCGGTGAAGGCCAGACAATCAACATCCATATGCAGACCCAGAGCCTTACCCGCTGTTACGCCAAAGCCCGGCACCACGTTGAAGACACCGTCAGGGAGTCCGGCCTCAACTGCCAGTTCTGCCAAGCGCAGCGCCGATAGGGGCGATTGTTCGGCTGGTTTCAACACGACCGAATTGCCAGCGGCCAACGCCGCGGCGGCCTTCCAGGTGGCCATGTCCAATGGAAAATTCCACGGTGTCACCGCACCGACAACGCCCAAGGGCACACGCTTGACCAGCGCCAAATCACCGGGTCCGGTGGGGGCGACCTCGTCAAACACCTTGTCGATGGATTCCGCATACCACTGGAAGAAATGCGCTGAGCCGGGCGCATCTACAGTGACCGCATCCGTCACCAGTTTGCCCATATCAAGACTGTCCAGCAGCGCCATCTCTTCAAGGTTTTCGCGGATCAGGTCAGCCAGTTTCAGCATCACTGCCTTGCGGTCACCCGGTGCCATGTCCGACCATCGGCCGTCTTCGAACGCAGTACGGGCTGCGGCGACGGCGCGGTTGACGTCTTCCTCGGCGCATTCGGCGACCGTGTTCAGAACCGCACCGGTGGCCGGGTTGATGTTGTCAAAGGTCTTGCCCGATGCGGCATCGACAAACTTGCCATCAATGAACGCCTGACCGCGAAACGACAGGCCGGCGGCACGGCTTTTCCAATCTTCGTGCGAGTAGTCCAACATGGTGTGTCTCCCTGATTATTCGTCGCCGGGGACGCCGTAGGATGGCGCCTCGCGCGGGTCGAGTGCGCGCTGGATGTATGCGTCGAGCTGCGGTTTGTAGATGTCCCAGGCGGTTGCGATGGCCTCAATCGGGCAGTCCTCGGTCCAGTCGCAGCGCAGATCGGCCACGGGCCAGCTGACCATGTCTACGATCTTCATCCCTGCAGAGTGTATGGGGCCTGCTTCGCCCCCTGCGGCCAAGCCGGCACGCATGGCAGCGATCAAGCGGTCCCCGATATGGCCGGAGGCCGACAGGAACCCATCGACAATGGCTTGTGGGATGCCCTCATTATCCAGAAGGTTTCCCCCCGAAGCGACGTTTTCGGCCTGTGCCTGCGTCCAGATGCCGAGGCTGTTGGGGCCGGAGTGAATCGCGGTACGTCCGGCAATATCCACGGCCAGAACCTGACGGTATTCGATGAAATTTGCTTGGGCGGTTATCGCTTCGATGGCCTCAGGCGCAGTTTTACCCGCTTCCATCAGGTCCAGCGTCAGCGGGCCAAGGCTGGGATCGGTCACATTTTGCGATGCCACAGCTCCGACACCGGCGCGGGCAAAGGAACAACGCGCAGCCACGGCAGGCGAGGAAGACGAAATCGCCAGACCGAACATGCCGGTATCAGCGCAACGGGCAACCAGAGAAAATGTCATTCGGCTCTCCTATAAAACACAAATACCGGACCGCGCCGTTGAGGGGAGAAGGGGGCGCGGTCCGGTTGGATTGATCAATTGGATCAATCGGGAATGACAGCAGTACCGTCGATTTCAACCAGCCATTCAGGACGGGCCAGCGCCTGAACGACGAGGCCGGTCGAGCAGGGGTGAACCCCTTTGATATACTCGCCCATGGTGCGATAGACGGCCTCTCGGTGACGTACATCGGTGATATAGACGACGACCTTGACCAGATGCTCCATAGAGCCGCCGGCCTCTTCGATCAGCTGTCTGATATTCTGCATCACTTTGTGGGTTTGTTCGACAGGGTCATGGCTGTCGATATTGACCGCATCGTCCAGATTTTGCGGGCACTGACCACGCAGATAGACGGTCTTGCCGCCCTGCGTGACAACGGCCTGGCACAGATCGTTGTCCAGATTTTGCTCTGGGTAAGTGTCCGAGGTGTTGAACTTGCGTATGCGTGTATGCGCCATTTCTGAATCCTGTCTTCTTATTCCGCTGCGGGGGCGATGATGGCGGCTTCGCCGTCATAGTCGGCATAGGCTCGCTGGATCGCGATCTGATCGGCGATGTACTTGGCGTCATGCCAGACCCCCCAAAGGAAGGTCGAGCCACGGCGCGACTGCCATGGCAGGCCGAGGAAATAAACGTCCGGCTCAACTGACACGCCACGCTGGTGAATTGGCGCGCCCTTGTCGTCGAATGCGTCGGCCTTAATCCAGCTGAAATCCTGACGGAAGCCCGTGGCCCAGATGATAGTGCTGATGCCTTCTTGGGCGAAGTCAATCGAGCTGAGCGGGTTGGCCAGGCTGTCCGGGTCGGCAAAGGCTTCGCGCGCTTCGGGCTCTTCGGGCAGGTTCAGGCCGGTGCGTTCCACATAAGCGTCCGCCAGATCCAGCATCTCATTATAGTTGGCGTCGCCGGCGGCCACATTGCGCTGCAGGTCGTCGGCAAAGCTCAGAACGCCATTTTCAAAGCTCTTAGTCAGACCAGCCAAAGTGACGCCTTCATTGCCTAAACGGCGGAAGTCCATGGTGTGTCCACCATAGGCGCCGCTGACCGAGATGGTCACATGTTCGGTGCCCGGCTTCATTGCGGCCATGTCCCACAGACCCAGAACGCCCAGCCACCAGACAAAATCCCGGCCACGGTAGCGGCGTGGCGGCCGATCATGCGGTCCAACTGATAGGAACACTTTGCGTCCCGCGCGGTTCAGTTCATCCGCGATCTGCGCACCCGAGGAACCGGCACCAACGACCATCACGGCCCCTTCCGCCAGTTGATCGGGGTTCTTGTAGTAGAACGAGTGAATCTGATCGACGCCATCCGTTTCCGGCACAATCGGCGGGATGACCGGATGCTGGAATGCGCCGGTGGCCGCAACGATGCGCTTGGCGTGAATCTCACCGGCCGAGGTTTCGACTTTGAAGCCGCCCTGACCCGGCAGGCGTTCGGCCTTCAGCGCCTCGACACCTTCGCGGATCGGGGCATTTACCATATTGGCATATTCGACCAGATATTCGGCAACCCGGTTCTTTGACACGAACGCATCCGGATCGTCGCCGTTGAACAGCAGACTCGGAAAGCGATCATGCCAGGCGGGGCCGTTGGCAACCAGAGCATCCCAGCGACCTGTGCGCCATGCCTCGGCCGTACGGTTCTTTTCCAGGATGATATGCGGAACATTGTTGTTTCCCAGATGCTCGCTCAGCGCGATTCCGGCTTGTCCGCCGCCAACAACCAGCGTGTCCGTTTTTTCGATGGGCATATGTCGGTTCCCTCTAGTTTTAACTCAATCCGGCCCTGAAGGACGGTAATTTCCTGGCTGTACCGGATCGGGTTTGACAGTTGGTTCCAGTGAAGAACGTTCCTGCAGCCACCAAAAATCGGGGGTCAGCTTACAACCGTTCGGTTGACCCGTGCGCGGACGACGGTCACCTCGGGGTTGCAGCTTTCCGTGCCGGTCCAGCACGCCTTGCGCGTTTCGTGGACAAGGTCCCACAAGTTGGAAATCGGCGAAATTATTGTCTAACTTACCCTTAATTAGGCTTTGACTAATCCGCCGGGATTTAGGCTTTGATTGCTTGCTGTTGGCTTTGGTCAGACAGGTAAGGCGCGATCAGATAAAATAGCTCTCCTTGCGAGGAGATCTGGCATTTCCTGTAAAGCTGCTTGCGGATGACCTTGACTGTTTGCGGGCTGATCCCAAGCGTGAGGCCGATGGAAACTGACGAGTGGCCTTGTAGGATCAATAATGCGATTTCGGCCTGTCTTCCGCTTAGGCCGATGCCGAGCTCCGAGGACAATCGGTGACGCAGCAGATCGACAACATCTTCAGGCATATCTTCGTCTCTGGGTGTGAGTTCCGACCAGTTCTGCCTGACCAGCGCATTTACAACTGGGGCCAACTGCCGGGCCCCATCCAGATCGCGCGCCGAAAACTTTGACCCAGTCGTCGCATCCCGACCCAAACACACAGTAATCGACACGCCTGACGATGGAGACGAGAAGAACGCGATCTCATCGGCCAGCGTGGTGCGTTGATAATAGGACTTGTAGTATTCATTACGTTGAAATTGGTCCGGCGCGATGTCGGTCAGCCGATACATCCCATCCGCCGCCCCATTGACGTGCAGGGAATAGAACGGGTCCAGTAGATAGGCCCCGGTCACATAGTGACTATCCATACGTTCAAAAACGCGCCGTTCAGCGGCATGGGTCAGAAAGACCTCTGGTTGTTGGTTTTTGAAGAACGCGACGATGGTCATGTTGTCGATGCGCAGGCACGCACTCAGCCAAAAGTGCAGCCGATGTGCAAACCCATCGGCACCGATGGACAGGATCGCGTCTGCCAGAAGGTCAGGCCTCGGAGTGTTGCCCATGTTTTTATACCTCCTTGGGGGTATATACCCCTTTAGCATCATTCAAATACAATAATTGGCGAAAATAGGGGGTATATCCAGCGTGAAATGCCCCGTGTTTCTAACAATCGCAACCCGGAAATGGGCAAAACCGCCAGATGCCTAAGGGAGATCCAGCAATGCGCGACCCACGCTATGACATTCTGTTCGAACCGATGAAGATCGGCCCGCTGACTGCCAAGAACCGATTCTATCAGGTGCCCCATTGCAACGGCGGTGGCTATCGCGATCCCTCAGCAGCCGCGGCGATGCGAGGCATCAAGGCCGAGGGTGGCTGGGGCGTGATCTTCACCGAGCAGTGCGAGATGCACCACACTTCGGAAATCACGCCGTTCATCGAGTTGCGCCTGTGGGAAGACAAGGACATCCCGCAGTTGCGCAAAATGTCCGAACGGATGAAGACCCATGGCGCGCTGGCCGGTATCCAGCTGGCCTATTCCGGCATCAATGGCCCTAACCTTTATACCAAGGAGGTGCCGCTGGCGCCTTCAGCTCTGCCGATCCGGACCTTTACCAACGATCCTATTCAGGCCCGTGCGCTGGACAAGCAGGACATCAAAGACCTCCGCCGTTGGTTTGTGAACGCAGCCAAACGATCCAAAGAGGCCGGGTTTGATCTGATTTGCCTTTATGGCGCGCATGGGTTCGGCATCTTCCAACATTTTTTAAGCCGTGCCACAAATCAGCGCAGTGATGAATATGGTGGCTCTCTGGAAAATCGCGCCCGGTTCAGCCAGGAGGTCATCGCCGACATGCGCGACGCCGTAGGCGACTCGATGGCCATTACACTGCGGGTGTCGCTGGACGAGACCATCGGTGAGCTTGGATTCTCGAACGCCGAGGTGCGCGACTATATCGAGATGAACAAGGACCTGCCTGATCTCTGGGATCTGGCGCAGGGCACGTGGGAGGACTGCTCGGGCCCGTCGCGCTTCAAGGAAGAGGCGGCACAGGAACAGTTGGTGCGTGGCATCCATGAACTGACTGATAAACCCATCGTCGGGGTAGGTCGGTTCACCTCGCCTGACGTGATGGCCAAGATGGTCAAGTCCGGTACGTTGGACTTCATCGGCTGTGCCCGCCCGTCGATTGCCGACCCATTCCTGCCGAAGAAGATTGAAGAAGGCCGGATTGACGACATCCGTGAATGCATTGGTTGCAACATCTGCATCACCGGCGACATGACTATGTCGATCAGCCGCTGTACGCAGAACCCGACATTCATGGAGGAATGGCGCAAAGGCTGGCACCCCGAGAAGATGAACGAAAAGGGTGACAGCTCGAACGTTCTGATTGTTGGCTCAGGTCCTGCCGGGCTAGAGGCTGCCTGGGCCCTGTGCCGCCGTGGCTACGACGTTGCCGTGGCCGAAGCACGCGACGTGATCGGTGGTCGCGTCACCCGCGAACGCGCCTTGCCGGGGCTCAGCGCCTGGGGACGTGTCGTTGATTATCGCGAATATCAACTGCAACAACGGCCCAATGTCGAAATCTATCGCGAAAGCGAGTTGGACGCCGACAGCATCCTTGAGTTCGGATTCGAGAATATTTGCGTTGCCACCGGTTCGGTCTGGCGCCGCGACGGAGTATCCCGCCAACACGTCGTCCCAATGCCGATCGCAAAGGACGCAAAGGTCTATACCCCGGATGATCTGATGGATGGCTCCATCCCATCGGGCCGCGTGGTGGTTTATGACGATGACCACTATTACATGGGTGGGGTTTTGGCTGAACTTTTGGCCAAGAACGGCGCGCAAGTGACGCTTGTCACCCCTTCCGCCTATGTCAGCGACTGGACGAACAACACGCTGGAGCAAATCGCAATCCATCCACGATTGGTCGAGGCAGGTGTCGAGATTGTCCTCAATCGGGGCATCAACGAACTACACGCGGACCACGTGGTATCGAACTGCACCTACACCGACAGGACATGGAATATCGAGGCAGACGCTGTAGTCATGGTGGCCTCTCGCGCCGGCAATGACCGCATCTTCGAAAACCTGTCGCAACGCAAAGCCGAGTGGGCAGATGCCGGGATCAAATCTGTCAAACTGGTAGGGGATGCAAACGCCCCCGGTCCAATCGCATGGGCAACCTATGCCGGGCATCGCTATGCTCGCGAACTGGACGGCCCCGATATCGGAGATGCTCTGCCTTTCCGTCGGGAGATTACGGAGCTTGCGGTCGACTAACCGGTTCTGTCGCAAACTCTGCTCTCGACTATAGCTCCGACCGCGTGTCTGATTGCACGCGGTCGGATAAGACAGCAGCAACCCATGGCAATGCACGGGAACCAAGCAGTCGTTCGCAATTCAGCTCAAGGGGGCTTTGTCAGATGAGCTGATCAACTGAAGCTCAGCGAATTCAGACAAAGCCAACAACGGGCGCTGTCTGGCTGAAGATCGGGCGTCGCGCTGTGATCGTTCGATGGGCTTCGTTAGTATGGCCCGATTTCAACAGCAGGTTCAGATAAGTCAGTTCCAAAAGGTCGCGCTGCGCGCGGCTGCCGCCAAGACGGGCGTGATCTGCCATAACCGGTGTTAATTGATGCAGCGCCGCAGTCCAATCTTGCCGTGCGATCGCACCCCAAGCTCGTGCCACCGGGCGAACAAGATCTGCCGCGAAACCCGACTTTGCTTCGGTCAGGACCGCAAGGCGTTCTCCGTCTCCAGCCATGGCATGGGCCAGCGCGCTATGAATATCCGCAAAACTCATGCCCGGGTTTGGAAAAAACCGTGATGCATAATCGCTCAGGTCGCGCCAGAGTTTGGGTGCCACGTCTAAACCGGCAATCTCGGATCGGTACAGAAGTGCAGCAGCATCAGTCAAAACGTTAATAGGTAGCGAGTGGGACACGGTGGGCGCGATAGCGCCGTCGTAAATCGCCCACAGCTCCGCCTCATCTTCCTGCTCCAAAGCCCACAAAGCGCGATGCCAACTCAGGTGGCCATGCAACAATGAGCGGGTATCGTAATCCGCGATCCAGTCGGCAAGGTATGTGCGACCAACATCCCCAGAACCCTGTTCATAAAGCGTGTGTGCTTTGAAATGTGACGCATTCGCATTTGAATTATTCAAGGCGAGCGAGCGATCCATCATGGACATGGCCTCATCAAGCCGTCCAACCTCGCAGAGCGCCTGACCATGCACGCTCATGATCCACCAATCCTCACCCAAGGCATCAAACAGTTTGGTCGTGTAGGCAAGTTGCGCGCTTTCCCGGCCCGGTTCGCCAGATGTCCCGATCAAGCCGAAAATGTTGGTACAGATTTGCGCGACAAGGACATCGCGCGGGTGATGTGCAGCGTGTTTTTGAACTGCGCTTCGTGCTTCGGAAACACGCCCCTGAAGCAGGAGATCGAAGACCGCGAGATGACTCTCCTCTCGTGCGGTCAGCCCAGACGCGCAGGCGCGGGCCGACGCCATCGCCTCTTGAGCGCCAGGCATATCGCTCTCATACATTCGAGCCCGAGCAAGCCCAACGTGACCGAGGGCAAAGTCGGGATCGGCCGTGATGGCTGTGGAAAAGGCATCGCTTGCACCAAACGTTGCTGCAAGGATGTGATCAAGTCCTGTCACATAGGCGTCCCGCGCCTCCGGTAGGCTGGTCGTCAGCGTCAGTCCATATCGATCAGTCAGCATGTCCACACTTCCATTTTCAACCGCAAACCCAGGTGCGAGTGCTCGCAACTGTTCAACGCTAGCACAAAAGTTGAAACCCTGAGCATTCAAATAGATAAACGACTGTAGTGCGCAACAAAGTGGACTTTCGCTGCACAAGCACAAATGTCAGCTGTTTTGTTTGTAACGACCTCGACGAAGAGAAACACAGACAGAAGGCTGAATTCCTCTGAGGGTTTTGAAAATGTAAGTAGTGCCGCCGTCAAACGCGGGCCACGTAGACCGGGCTGGACCAGGCCTGGAACCCGTCTTCGGTATAGGCCGCGATCCAGATCTGGTTATCGCCTTCATTATGCAGATCGATTTCGACCTCATCGATGATATTGCGATCTAACGGAGCATCAGGCAGGCGGAAAAGCTTAATCTCGCGCTCTAGGCCGCCGGCATCCATGCGGATGTCTTCCAGCCCGATATCGGAAAGCGCCGTCATCATGTCACCCAGATTGGTGGTAATCTTCAACTCGCCTTCGTTGCTGTTCACATGTATGTCGAAGCCCATGAAATTACCGGTGGTGATGGTTTTCCAGATCACCTGCCCAGAGTTGCGCTGCTGTAAGAGAGCGTCCGGGTTCCATTTGTTAATCGTTTCAAACCCATCGATCACAGCATCCGACAGGGTCGCCAGACCATTCCAGGTGGTGTTTCGGCCACGGCCGCGATATTCAGCCCCGCTCCAAAGCACGCGGATGCGATTGCCGAGATCGGCCTCGGTATAAGGACGCAGAGTTTTCAGAACCTTTTTACCGTTGCGGATTTCGATCCGTTCGATGCCTTTTGCTGCCCGAACATCCAGTGACAGGCGCGCGGTTTTTGACCGGGTTTCGACGATATCGCCCATCATCACTTCACGCACTTTATGGCGCGGAGTATCAGGATTTCCCGCGGGATTGCGTTCGAACAGCGTGCTGTCCTGATCGAAACTGACCTTCACATCCATCGCCATCCGGCAGCCGGTGGTGGCATAGTGATGGCGGCGACGTTGTGCCTCCATGATGCCATCGCGGGTGTTTTCCGGGGTTATGAAACAGGTCAGCCCGCCATAAGCCCCGAACAGGCTGTCGCCGGGATAGCTGGCGCCGGGACGGCCCTTGTGCCCGTCCGAGTTTGCCACGACGCCTACCCGGCGCCCCAGTTCGAACCCATCGGTCAAAACCCATTCGAACGTACCCCAGGCCGAGTGCATTTCAACTGCGGTTTCGATGTTGGGATCATGATCATAGTGGATATTGGCATAGCGCCCACCCACATGGGCATAGACAACCACGTCCTCATCCGTCCCGCGGAAAGCGCGGAACAGGTCGGTCAGCGTGTGGGCGTCGGTGTCATAATCTGTCTGCCCTTCGATCAGGGCATGACTGCAGCGGCGGATCGGACGACCTTCGGTACGAAAGAATACGTTATGGTCTCCGCCAACGGCCGTGTTACCCGACCATTCATAACCGGGCAGAACGGTAAACCGGCCCGGTTCGTCCCATTCGGCGGTCAGCATATGGAGTTTTTCCCAGAAGGCGTCGTTGATCTGGAAGTCGTTGGCCTGATGGCTTGTAACATCCAGAAACGCCTTGTTGCGGGCAAAGTCGAAATAACTTTCGGCCGTATTGGTGCCAATGGTTTCCCCAGTCTGGCCGTGCAGATCGCCCCAGTAACTGGCCACATCCCCTTTGCGGATCAGTAGCGGACCGGCCTCGGCCACAAGGCTGTCGCCTTCAAAGACTTTGATGCGCAACTCGCCTTCGTCCGAAACATTCAACCCTTCAAGGGTCAGTGTGCGATCCTCTGGCGCAAAGGTCAGGGTATTGGGCAGACCGGCCACCGGCAGATTGGCTTCCAGACGCAGATCGGTGCCTTCGGCCTGCGGGGTCGGGTTGCCCCAGAGGTCTTCGTTTTTCAATCCCAGCGTAAACGCCTCGCCGGGGCGGCGCAGGGTCGGCAGAACCGCTTTCCAATCAAAGGCTGGGCCGGGCACGATCGGCACAAACATCTGTGGGCCCGGCACTTCGATGAAATGGCGGGTGGCCTGCACATCTGCCAGCACCTTGAATTCCCGCCCACCCTCGATAAAGGTCTGGGCCAGCATGCCCGGCGACCCACCTGAGGTGTCGCCGAATATGACGGTGATTTCTTCTCCCTCGCGCAGGAAACCGCCCTTTTGCTGGATCGTGAGGACCTCGAACCACGGTCGCGTGCCGCCGGTTTTAGCGTAGGAAAGGTGCAACTTGCCTTCGCCATTTGATTTCGCGGTCACATAGTTGGGTGCGGTCGGGTCGGTGAATTGCGGCATCCCACTGTCCGAGACCATGCGAAACGCGATTTGGATCGCGCCCAGATCATCGAGGCCCAGACGCCCCACCCTGTAGGTGATCGTTTCGGTGTGAAATCCGCGCACCTCGACCGGTTTGGCCGGGGTCATCGTAGCGGTGCCGTAAAGGGTCGGATCGGGACCCGGCTGAGCCGATGGGGTAAGTGCGCCGACAAGCTCGCGTGCGACAGGGCCATGCGGGTTCGGGTTTTTCATTTTTCTCACACTTTCGTTAAGCGTTTCGATGGGAATTCAATGGGACAGAAGAACAGGGATGGCGCATTGCTCCAGCACGGTTGCCGTTACGCCGCCAAATATGTCTTCGCGGAATTTCGAGTGTTCGTAGGCGCCCATGACCAGCATACCGGCCTGGCGGGTTTCACATTCTTCAAGCAGGGTTTCGGCTACGGATCTGCGTCCGGGTTCGACCTGGTCGTGCTGACAGGTGATCCCGTGACGCTTCAGGACGGTTGTTACATCGATCCCGTCCAGAGGATGGGACAGTTTGCTGTTTTGCACGCTCAGCACGGTAACGCGGCGCTTGGCTTCTAAAAGCGGTATCGCGTCGTTCAGGGCCCGTGTCGCAGCACGATTGCCGTCCCAGGCCAAAAGAGCATGACCGGCGAACCGGGGTTCAGTCCATGTCCGTGGAACGACCAGCACGGGGCGGCCGCTTCTGACGGCGATCCTGTCAGGATGAAAGGCGGCGCGGTTTTCGGCAAAGACGCTGTCGCGACGGCCCACCACAGTCAGATCGTACATCTGCGCATATTCGGAGACGGTGGCGTCTGCTTCCGCGCGGCGCGCGATCCAGTGGGTCTTTTCGGGGTCGGCATCCACGCAAGCGGCCCGAAAGCTGGCTTCGACCTCGTGTACATAATTGCGGTCCAGTTCCAGGATACTTTTACGAATGGACGAGCTCAGCCAGGGCTGTTGCCTCAGATCCACCCGCGAATACATCGCCATCAGACCCGTGACGTGCGCTCCGAAACGGCGTTGCATATTGAGTGCAGCTGAAAGGGCCGCATCCGATGACGGGCTGCCGTTATAGGCCACGAGGATATTTCGCAGGGCCATGGGAAACTCCGTTTATTCCGGTTGTTTTCGCGGGCGCGAAAAGAAAATGATGACGCCTACAGCCAGTGCGATGAAAAAGATCGACGTTGGACTGCGGAACAGAAAGAACGGGTCGCCATCGGTGATTGCAAAGGCCTGCCGGATCGTATCCTCAAGGTTACGCGACAGGATGAAAGCGATCACAAAGGGCAGGATCGGAACCGACAGTTTGCGCATCAGATAGCCCAGAACGCCGAATCCAAGGGCGAACAGCATTGCCGAGAACGCGGTTTCTTGCGCGTAAATTGCCGTCAACGTCAGCAACAGAACAAAGGGCATGAGGATCGGTTTCGGAATGCGCACCATCACACCCACAAGCGACATGAAGCGCGCACCGGTGAACCAGTTCAGCAGATTGGCCAGAACCATGCAGGTAAATAGGCCAAAGGCGATGATCAGCTCGGGATTGACCTCGTTCTCGGTAAAGCGAAAGACGGATGGGCCGGGATTGAAACCACCGATACTGTCGGCCGCGAGGATCAGGAACACAGCGCCAACATTGCCCGGTATGCCCAGCGACAGAACAGGGATCAGATTGGCCCCCGAGACCGAGGAATTGGCAGCTTCGGTCGCCGCGATACCTTCGGGCGTGCCTTCTCCGAAGGGAACTGGGCCTTTGTGCATGCGTTGGCCCGTGGCATATCCAAGCGTCGCCGCAAGGGTCGAACCGATACCCGGTAGGGCACCGACCACCGTTCCGATCACGGCAGAGACACCGATAAAAGGCGCCAGTGCTCGCCGCTCACGCCAACTGAGCCGGTTATCATCGCTGTGAACAGGGTCCGAGACCGGCTGTTGCGCGCGCTTTTCGCGCCACATTTCCTCGAATGAGACAAACAGCTCGCCCAGGATCAGCACGCCCAGAACCGCAGTGATCAGCGGTATGCCGTTGGACAGGGCATCCAACCCCATTGACAGGCGGGGATAGCTGTCTTCGCCTGTTCCGATAGAGGCAATCAGCAATCCAAGTCCTACCGCCATGACGCCTTTGAGAGGTGCAGCCCCGACAACGGCGGCGACAAACGACAAGGACAGGATGATCAGGGCCGCCTTTTCAGGAAAACCCAGATAGCTTTCCACCGCGATTGCCAGAAACGGCGCGCAAGTGAACAACACCAGATCGGAAAATGTATCCCCCGACGCTGACGAGAAATGCGCGACTTTCAATGCCTTTCCCGATTGGCCTCTGCGGGTCATCGGGTAGCCATCCAACGTTGTCAACAGCGCATCGGGCGTGCCAGGCGTGTTGAACAGGATGGCGGGTACTGCCCCCCCGACCGTTGCCCCTTTCATGACCCCCACCAGAAAGCCAAACACCGGGAGCAGCGCTTCCTGGCCAAAGCCGAAACTTGACAGCAGAATGGGCAGCGACACAGCCATCAGGAACGGACCGCTCAGCCCCGGTGTGGCCCCGGCAACGATGCCCGCGAAGAACCCGAAGACTATCATCAGCAGCGTGACCGATATCGAAATACCAAGAACGGTTAACGCTTCGGGCCCCTGAAACACGGCCAGCACACCAGCCCAGACATAGTCGAATGCCGACATTACCAATCTCCGTTCGGGGGCAGAAGGATACTGTCGAACGGCAGGTCGAGCAGAACGATCAGGAAGGTCGTCGCCAAAGCCGAAGCAATCGGAGTACGCGGGCGAAGCCGCCCTTCGATGATCGAAATCAATCCGGTCAGCATCATCGTGCCGCCAAGGAAAAACCCGGTATACTTGAACGGGATATGCCCTCGAAGGCCGCGATACCCGTTTTCGTTCCAGAAAGACAAAAGCGGCCCGGCCCAGAACATGACAAGCAAAGACGCGGCGATCACCGTCAGGAATATCCCCATTAGCATCAGATCCGACCGTGAAAGAGGTGCAGATTTGAATGCGTCAGATGGCGTTGAGCGGCGCAACAGAACCGCGATCAGTTGCAGAAGGGCACAAATCGCAATGGCTGCGGCGGCCAGCACCGGCAGAAATGCGTCACCAATAATGGTCTGACGGCGAAAGGTCTCGATCATTCCGGTATCGACATCCCAAGGGATCCAGATACCCAACGCGGCCAGACCGAAGCACAGGGCAAACAGTGCGAACGCAATCTCAGTCTGATGAGGTGTCATGAGAGCCCTCCGGGTAATGGACACAGAGACCGCGAGAGGGCGCTGCAGCCCTTCCGCAATCCCGGGAGATATTACTCGGAAGTGACTTCCAGCAGAGCGGCATCGTCCGCCGCTTTCTGGGTCAGATAGGCGTCCAGTTCTTCGCCGGTGATGGCCTGAACACCAGCAAACGCTTTAGTGATAAAGGCGTTGGCCTCGGTGTTTTCGTCGGTGACAATCTCGACAATGGCGTTGGTCAGCGCCTCTTTGGCCTCGGCGGGGATACCTTTGGGCGCAACGAAGATGAATTTGGAGCCGAAGGAGTACGGCACACCGAATTCCTTCAGAAGCGGCGCATCAGGAGATGCCACCAGCGCCTCATCTTCTCCCGACACAAGGTTGACCAGTTCGCCGCTGGCCACCAGCTTGTTCTGCGGACCCGCGCCCCAGGCGATGTCCAGATCATCGGCCATCACACCGTTCATGCTGCCCTTACCTCCCTTGACCATCACGGTCTTGAGGTCGGCTCCGGTTTCCTTTGACAGCAGATAGATCGCGTCTGCGACCCGCGGGCTGAACGCTCCGACCGAAATGTCCTCACCGGCTTCTGCGGCCGCGATCACGTCATGCAGGGTGTTCCATCCGCGGTCGGCCTTTGCAAACAGGGCCATCTGGGTGCCTGCCGTGGTGGTCAGCGCCTCGAAATCTTCAAGTGTATATCCCGCATCCCGCGTGGCAAAGGGTGAATAAGTCAGTGCTTCGGAGACAGTCATGCCGATGGTCATGCCATCGGCGGGATCATTCACATGTTCCCGCAGCATCACGGCGCCACCTTTGCCGGCTATGTTTTGCGGGATGATCTCCCAGCCGTGGCGCTTGTTTAGTTCCGTAGCGATCAGGCGGGCCTGGGTATCTGTACCTCCGCCAGCGCGGAACGAAATTTTTAACGTGATCGGCCCGGATGGTTTCCAATCTTCCGCCAGTGCAGCGGTGGTTCCTGTCAAGGCTGTTACGGCCAACAGGGTTGCAGTGGCAACTGCTTTGAACATGTCTTCCTCCCTTATGAACACCTTCCGGTTCATTCAGGAGTCATTCTGTCTGCTGAAATGATGATATGTCAACAATAATTATTCAAATGATCAATATGTCATCGCTCGTTGACCTCCATCTCGGACGCCGAGATTGTTTCCAGGGCGGCGTTAAACCCCCGTAACGCCTCTTCCCCAATGGCTTTTTCAAGCTCGGCCCGGCGCTCAAGGAATCTTGGCGCAAGCCGGGCAATCAGCGCCGCCCCGTCTTCGGTCATGTGGATCAGTTTCTTGCGCTTGTGAGTCGGGTCCGCATGAAAATCGACGAATCCTTGCTCGACCAACGTCGCGACCATGCGGCTGATAAGGGCACGGTCCACCAGAATACGGCGGCTCAGCTCGGACACGGTAATCTCTTCGAAAATACTGACGACGCGCAGGATGCGGTAGCCTGTCAACGTCAGGGGGGTGCCTTCGATCAACCGCAGTGTCTGCTGTTCGAGTACCTTGTTGGCGATGGCGACCCGATAGGTGAGGTTGCTCTCCAGCTCCCGTGTCTTTCTCAGCTCTGTTTCAAGCTGTTTTTCACGTATCGACATAGCGATCATCCTTTGTTGACTTATCATCATAAGTAGAAGATTCCATGCCCGGGAAACAAGCCCGTCGGGTACATTAAGCATATTGACGGCTTAACGCTTTCGAGGGTGGTTCTTAGTATTGCCACCTGTACCAATCTCAGATTTCGGGAAGGTGCTGAGCCAACTGCTTGCCGGGGCTTTTTGGTGAAGTTTGCGGAAATCCGCGGGAACAAACGCCAAATCTCTTATTCTCGTCACTAAAGCCAAAAGTTTGCGACATATCCAAGCTTGGTTGTCAGGAAAAAATATTCCATTAATAGGATTGTCGACAATCAGACAATACTATGATAATGAGCTCCCACGGGAGAGCCGAGAGCCCCTTGGCCTCAGCAAACTGACCCAACGTGGAGGATAAGCATGACAACCAATTCAACCCTTGGCGCCAAGTTGCGCAATCGGGCGACAGCGCTGACCGTTGCAGCTGGCTTGGTGGTTCCTGGAGCAGCCGTTGCCGAAGAGACCTTTCTGACAATCGGCACCGCAGGCGTAACAGGCATTTATTATGCGGTTGGCGGAGGTATCTGCCGGTTGGTCAACAAGGACCGCAAGGAACACGGTATCCGCTGTTCGGTCGAAAGCACCGGCGGATCAGTTTACAACCTGAAAACCATTCGCTCAGGCGAGTTGGAGATGGGGACCGTTCAGTCGGACTGGCAGTTCCACGCCTACAACGGTACCAGCGTGTTCGAAGAGGCTGGGCCGCATGAAGATTTGCGTGCTGTCTTCTCGTTGCACCCCGACACTGTCATTGTTGCCGCGCGCACGGATACCGGCATCGAAACGCTTGATGATCTGAAGGGTAAAACCGTTAACCTCGGCAATCCGGGTTCGGGTACACGCGCTACAGCAGACGTTCTGGTGGACGCTCTCGGTTGGAGCCATGATGATTTTGCTCTGGTGACCGAGTTGAAATCGGCCGAGCAGTCCGCCGCACTGTGTGACGGCAATATTGACGCTTTCCTGATGGTCGCGGGCAACCCGGTTGCCAACGTTTTGGAGGCGGCAACGACCTGCAACATCAATATCATTCCCGTCACCGGAGATGCCGTGGATGAGCTGGTCGAAAGCAAGTCGTTCCTGGGTCACGTGACCATTCCTGGCGGCCTGTATCGGGGTGTCGATGAAGGCGTTCCAACCTATGGCCTGTCGGCTACCTTTGTAACCCGCGCAGATGTTGACGATGAGGTTGTTTACCAGATGGTGAAAGCCGTGTTCGACAATTTCGATACCTTCAAGGCAATGCACCCCTCGTTCGCCAATCTGGACAAAGAGCTGATGGTCTCTCAGGGGCTGACCGCACCGCTGCATCCGGGCGCCGAGCGCTACTACCGTGAAGTTGGTTTGATCAAATAAATGCCGCGCAAAAGGGCATTTATGCCCTTTCGCACTTGGGGCGCTCTCTCCTTGGCGCCCCAAAGGAAAGTCCTCCTTCGGGTGGGCTTTCATCCCAGTCACAAATGCGAGCAACGAACCCATGTCTGATGCAATTCACAGCCATTCCACCCATGACGCAGAAGAAGATGCGCGGAACCAGGATATCAAAATCTATGTGAATGGTGAGATTGTTCACCGGGATGAAGCCAAAGTCTCGGTTTATGACTCCGGGTTTATGCTGGGGGATGGCATGTGGGAAGGCATGCGGCTGTATAATGGGAAATGGGCTTTCTTCGATGAGCACATGGATCGCCTCTACAATAGCTGCAAATCCGTATCTATCGACATAGGCCTAAGCAAAGAAGAACTGTTGGACGCCATGAACCGCACGGCGGCGGCCAATGGCATGACAAGCGATGCTCATTGCCGCCTCATGATTACTCGGGGCCGCAAGGCGAAACCTTTCCAGCATCCGGGATTATCACGGTTTGGTTCTACAGTCGTAATCATTGCCGAGCACTCCAAGCCGAAATCCAGCTTGCATAGCGCTGGCATTCGTCTGGCAACAGTACCTCAAGTGCGCGGCCTGCCGATGAGTCAGGATGCAAAGTTCAATAGTCATTCGAAGCTGAACTGCGTTATCGCTTGCTTGCAGGCCGAACAGGCGGGCGCAGACGAAGCGTTAATGCTGGATCCGCATGGATTTGTGAACACCACTAACGCCTGCAATTTCTTCATCGTGCGCCGTGGTGAGGTTTGGACCTCGACCGGGGATTATTGCATGAACGGTGTCACTCGGCAGAAAGTCATTGATTTGTGCCGTCAGGACGGAATCCCGATCTTTGAAAGGAACTACTCCCTTTATGAAGCTTACGGCGCAGACGAAGCCTTTCTGACCGGCACTTTCGGTGCGCAAACCCCAGTTGCCTCAATCGACGGGAAACCCATCGGGACAGGAGACAGGCCAATCATGGCCCGGTTGCAGCAGCTCTACAAACAGCTGGTCGCACAAAACACACGAGGCTGAGGCCGATCATGCTGGACAAGATCGAAACACTGCTGCTGGTAGGCTGCGGAAGAATGGGTGGCGCCCTGCTGAGAGGGTGGCTTGAAGCTGGTCTGAAACCCGCACAGGTCAGCGTAATTGACCCACATCCTGCTGATTGGTTGCTTGCACTGCAAGGGCAGGGCATCTCGATCAACGTTCAGCCTCTGACCGCCCCCGACGTCGTCGTGATCGCGACCAAACCGCAGATGATGCAAGTGGCCGTCCCCGGCCTGAGAAAATTTGGCAATGGCCAAACCCTGTTCCTGTCAATTGCCGCAGGAACCTTGATTGACAGCTTTGAAAACATGCTGGGGGCGGCAACTCCGATCGTTCGTGCCATGCCCAATACTCCGGCAGCCATAGGGCATGGCGTCAGTGGCATTGTCGGCAACGCGGCCGCCGATGATCAGATGCCGTTGGCCGTTGCATTGATGCAGGCTGCGGGACACGTTGTTGAACTGGAAACCGAAGATCAGATGCACGCGGTCACCGCATTGTCCGGATCTGGACCGGCTTATGTGTTTGCGATGACCGAAGCGCTCATCGCGGCGGGACAGTCTGTTGGGCTCACAGCCAAGATGGCGCAGGAACTCGCCGTCGCGATGGTCGCCGGTTCCGGCCAACTGATTGTCCAAAGCAAAGAAGATCCTGCTGAGCTTCGGCGTCAGGTGACCTCGCCCAATGGAACCACCGCAGCTGGTTTGGCCGAACTGCAATCCCCGCAAAACGGAATTGATGCCCTGATTAAGGAAACCGTTCAGGCAGCGCACGATCGGTCGATTGAATTGGCCCAAGGGACATAACGGTTCCCCAAACTGCAACAGGTATGCACCTGCAGGAGAGCGTAATATGATCAAAGACACCTCCGAAACGCACCAGTATACCGAGGATGAGCTGCAAGAGCTTGTCGCTTCTTCCGATGCCGGAGCGCGCAATCCCGCTGGCGCAGTCGGCATCGTCATGGCCGTAACGGCCATTGTGTGGTCTCTTTTTCAAGTTGTTCTGGCGTCTCCACTGGTGAACCACCTGCTACCGGCGGATGTCATTAACAATTCACGTCAATTCCACCTGATGTTTGCAATCTTTCTGGCTTTTCTGGCCTATCCTGCATTTAAGTCCAGCCCGCGCGACCATGTCCCGTACATCGATTGGGCACTGGCGTTGGCCGGATCCTTTGCCGCGATTTATGGATTTATCTTCTATGACAAGATTGTCCGCGCCGGAGGCATTGCTGATGACGTAGACAAATGGGTGGCTCTGGGCGGTCTGCTGTTGCTGTTCGAAGCGGCACGTCGCGCGCTTGGCCCCGCAATGGCTATCATCGCCTGCATCTTCCTAGCTTATATCTTCTTTGGCTCTTCCGAATACGTGCCCGAGGTCATCCGCTGGAAAGGCGCGTCGCTGACCAAGGCCATGAGCCACCTCTGGACCACATCCGAAGGTGTTTTCGGTCTGCCGCTGAGCGTGTCGACAAAGTTCGTCTTCCTGTTCGTCCTATTCGGTGCCCTTTTGGAGAAAGCCGGAGCGGGGAACTATTTCATCCAACTGGCCTTTGGCGCGCTTGGCCATCTGCGCGGCGGCCCGGCCAAGGCGGCCGTTGTCGGTTCTGCCGCGACCGGGCTGATCTCTGGTTCATCCATTGCCAACGTTGTGACCACCGGTACTTTCACCATCCCGCTGATGAAACGGGTAGGCTTCACCTCGGAACAGGCCGGATCGGTCGAAGTCGCTTCGTCCGTCAACGGCCAGATCATGCCTCCTGTGATGGGCGCTGCGGCATTTCTTATGGTGGAGTATGTGGGTATTCCCTATGTACAGGTCATCACGCATGCCTTTGTACCTGCAGCCATTTCCTATGTTGCGCTGGTCTACATCGTTCACCTAGAAGCCGTAAAACGCAACATGCCGACACTGGGTGACCGGGCTTTATCCCTGGCCAGCACGATCGGGGGAATGTTTGCGTTTTTTGCAGGCTTCGCCCTGCTTTGCTATGCAATGAAATACCCGGTTCTTTGGGTGACATCTCTCGTTCCCGAAGGCGCTGGCTGGGTTTTGGCTGCCCTGTTGGGCCTGGCCTATCTGGGCCTGCTGGCCATTGCAGCGCGTCATGACGATCTGGAACCGGACGACCCGAACGCCAAAGAGGTTCACCTGCCCGTGGTGTCGGAAATCTACAAAAGCGGGCTGTACTTTCTGCTGCCGATCATCGTGCTGGTCTATTTTCTGATGATCGAGCAGAAATCTCCGGGCTTGTCGGCCTTTTGGGCCACGATGCTCCTGTTCGTCATTCTGTTTACACAGAGACCGCTCAAGGCTTTGCTACGTGGTCAGACCAATTATGCCGAACAGATTCAGAGCGGCGTTCGCGATGTCATCGCGGGTCTGATTGACGGTGCGCGGAATATGATCGGGATCGGCCTGGCGACGGCAACGGCGGGGGTCATTGTCGGAACAGTGACTCTGACCGGGGTTGGCCAAGTTATGGCGGATCTGGTGGAGTTCCTTTCGGGTGGAAACCTGATTGCCATGCTGGCCTTGGTCGGCTTTCTGTCCCTGTTTCTTGGCATGGGCTTGCCAACCACAGCAAACTACATCGTCGTCAGCTCGCTTTTAGCGGCCGTCGTGGTTGAACTGGGCGCGCAAGCCGGGTTGGTTGTTCCGCTGATCGCGGTTCATCTGTTCGTCTTTTACTTTGGCATCATGGCCGACGTGACACCGCCCGTGGGATTGGCCAGCTTTGCCGCCGCTGCAGTTTCCGGGGGCGACGCCATCAAGACTGGATTCATAGCGTTTTTCTATTCGCTACGCACTGTGGCGCTGCCGTTCGTGTTTATATTCAACACGGATCTGCTGCTGATTGATGTGACGGTCTGGCAAGGCGTTTTCATCTTCATCATAGCTTCAATCGCAATTCTGGTGTTCACCGCAGGCACAATGGGGTGGTTCGTCACGCGTAGCCGGATTTATGAAAGTGCTGCGCTGGTTTTGATCGCCTTTGCACTGTTCCGCCCGGATTTCTTCCAGGACCGTATTCAGCCCCCGTATATTCAAAACGAAGCCTCAGCACTGGAAGCATTGCTGGATGCAGCTTCAGAGGGCGATGAAATTCGCGTTGCGGTGAACGGCCCGGATTTTGATACCCTCGAGCTCAAGGACCTGACACTCAAGATTGACGTGCCTGCCGGTGCTTCTGGAGCTGAGCGACTGGGTAAACTTGGGTTGCTTCTAGTGTCTGACGGGGACACGACCATATTAGAAGAGCCTTTTGGCGGCACGCCTTTTTTCGGACCGCTTTCTAAGTTCGATTTCTATGCAGACGATCCGGTTGAGGTCAAAATGGTTCTAACCACTGCGGATAGAATGCCGAAAGAGCTGATCTACATTCCAGCGCTTCTGTTGTTGGGTCTGATTGCATTTCTGCAGAACAACCGTGCAGATCGGCAAGAGGTGGTGGCATGACAAAACGTATTCTCTGTGCAATTGATGTGTCTCAGGCGGACCACGATCTAGCTGTTCTAACCGAAGCGGTTTCATTGGCCCGGTCAAATGATGCGCATCTGGACGTTTTGTCAGTTCTGCCCGACTACGGCACAAGTTTTGTGGGAAGCTTCTTCAAAGACAACCATCATGCCCAAATCAAACAGTCGGCGCGGAAGCAGCTGGATGAAATGGTAGAGGGTGCTATTGGGGAAGACTCCGATCTGTTGATCCGGAAAGTGATCGCCACGGGTTCGACTTACGAGGAAATCCTGAAAACAGCTGAGACAACGGGGTGCGGGTTGATCGTCATCGGCGCGCATAAGCCTAACTATCAAGACTATTTATTGGGCCCCAATGCGGCTCGTGTTGTCCGGCATGCGCCATGTTCGGTATACGTTGTCCGGTAGGTAATCGGTCAAAGGTCGCATGGCTTTGAGCCGGAGACCTGCATCTGACCAACGTTATTCCACCGGCAGGGCTGACAGTGCCTTTCGCATTCCCTGGCGCATGTGATCAGTGAGATGGTCTAGCATAGCGCTCAAATCGTCTCCACAAGCCAATGCGACATACAGTTCATGCGCATCGCGCTGCGGGCCGGCTCTTTCGTGCGCCTGCTGGTGAATGGTAAAATAGAAGCTCAGATTGGGGCGCAGTTGGTTCCAGCTTTTTTGGAGTAGCGAATGTTCAGACAATTCGTAACACCAACTATGTAGAACAAGTTCCCGCTCAATTGCTTCATGAGGGTTGCAATTATCGTCCACGACGCTGGTCAGTCGATAGTTTCGCTCGTGAAGGTCGTCAAAGCTAGACTGAGTGCGCTTGTTCCAACATTCTTGAAACGCAAATTGCTCAAGTGTGAGCCGCATCGAATACAACTCTTCAACATCACGTCTGGTCACGCCGCGTACAAAAATGCCGGTGTATGGTTTGCTTACCAGAAGCCCGGTATCGACAAGCTCGCGAATGGCTTCCCGCAGAGGACCACGACTGATCCCCAGCGCTTTTGCCAAACCGGCCTCGGTTAGCCTCTCTCCTTTACTAAGCTGTCCGGAAACAATCAGCGATGTTAACTGATCGACAGCCTGTTCACGTAAGGTTCTGGAGCTCAAGGGTTTTAAGTCGCTCAGTGACATTCGTTTGACGTACTCTTATTGCCGGCAAATCAATGCAAATAGTGTCAGTAAGTTCAAATTAGCTCTTTGTTGACAATAAAACAATCAGAAGGCGCGCCCTTTGGTGATTTCGGGATGCGTCAATTCCCTTATGCTTGTCAGTAAAACCCTAAGGTTTGCGACACATCCTTGACCGGCCTGAAGACAATTGAGCTGGCAGGGGCCTAGCCCGCAGGTTTCGTTAAGGCCAGTGAACATACGAGCCGCGCAATCCGGCCGGTTAAATGACCTCCAGACGTGAGATTTCGATCCCTCTGAAATACTTGCAAATCATCGATTGTTCACAAACGACGCAACCGTCACTGAAGTTGAAGAATATCTGGTACGCAGAGCTTTCTCTGTGCAGGCATCTGATCTGCGCCGTCCGAGCGTTTCAACCGTTTCGGCCCGTCTTTGACCTTGATTTTCGGCTTGGCCAGCGGCCCCTTTGCCGTTACCGGCCAAGGGCTTCGCGAAAGGGGTTCTCCGATTTTGCGGGGCTGCAAATTAAGATCGAGCGCTTTGTTGTTCAGGTCCACCCCGCCAAAGATGACAACCTGCACCTGATCCGTTTCCAACGTGGTCTGTTTTGTTGAAATAGTTCCATTGGAAATACTCAGTGGCGCACGCAAACAAACGATTGGCGCCACTTTTTGTTTTTCTTTGGAAAACACCCAAGGCAGTAACCCAAGTCCCGCCAAATCCAGAAGCTGAGTTTCGACCGAGCCATCGCGCATGGAAACCGTAGCACTGCCGCTCATCGAGTTGGCAAAGTGCTTTGCTGATTCCGTCCCGCCGGTTACGTCAAAGTCAGCATAGATCGTTCCGCTTGCTCCCTTCTTGAAATTCAAATTGTGCAGTATGTCGTCCAACTGCCACCCTCCGGCTTTGCCAGAAATGGTTAGGGGATGCGCCTCATCCGACAGATCCATGAGACCGTTCACAGTGAAATGGCCGCCGCCATATTCGAAATTCAGGGGTCCGGCCTTCAATTCGTTTTCATTCAGCGTCAGTTCACTTTGCAGGACACTGATGCCCTTGGCACCTTCGATGTGTCGCAGATCGATATCGACGTCCATGTTCATTCCAGACAGAAGAATGGACCTCCCGATTGGTTTGAGCGTCACATCCCGCAGCGGACCCGGATCATCCTTGCCATCCGGTTCGGCAGTGTCATCGGCATTCTCGCTATCCGCCTCCGAATTGCCTAGCTTTCTCAGTTGAGCAGCCGCCAACACAATCTGGCGAATCTGATCTATTTTGATCAGATCACTTTCAACCTTCCCACGCAGCACGGGATCCGTCGTCGCATCATCAAGATCAGCTTTGATCTTCAAAACTGAATCCGCGACTGAAATCTCGGATTCGGCATTCCAATCCGTTCCTTCACTTACGAGGTTGATCGCAAAACTGGCTTTCCCTGTTTCGACCGGTTCCAGTGACAAGGCTTGCAAAAGCTCGGCGCCGGACGGGACTTCAACTTCAATACCCAAATCGAGATTTTCGAACTTGAGAACATTTTTGACGGTACCGTGCACTTCGAGGTTCCAGACATCCGTTTCGCTTGTCTTGCCATCCAGATTGGTAAGTGAAAGCTGATTGATGTCGCCGTTGAGATGAAAGTTACCTGAAAACCTGCCAAGCTTGTCATCTGGTCCCAACAGTTCTGGCGAGATCAGGCTGCTTGCGGGGATATCCAACAGCCCCTCTGCCGATATGCCTTGCAACTGCAAGGCATCGTCGACCGAGCCATTCAGTACGACAAACGGTTTCGCTGGATTTCCGATCCGCAAGTTGACATTCCCGACCCGTAGAGCACCTTCCGGCGTTCTGGATAGCTCGGAAAACTTGATCGGCGGTGGTCCTTCGCCCGAGGTATCCAGCGTAAAACCATTGGTCTTGATAACCATTTGCCGCTGAGGAACCTGACCCGGTACACTGTCCATAACCATATCGACGGCGACAAGCTTGAGATCGTATCGCGATTCTGCAGGAGCAGGCTCAGCGTCTTCAGGGTAAAGTCTGATACGGGTCGTCAGCGAAACATCGGCCGGGTTCCCCAACTCGCCGATCTGCCCGGTCAGATCCAGACTTTGCCCACCATCCAGCTCGACCTTGACGCCAAGGTCATCAATCCGGGCTACGCCGGCTGCAGTCTTGAACGTCGCACCTACATTCCCCGATCCCTCCAGCACACGGTTCAGCTTTAACACGTCAAGAAGTTGACCAAGCTCAGCGATTTCGACTGCTGTTCTTACTTCCAGTCCGGATTCCTGTTGGACCTGATTTGCGGTAATTGAAATCTGATCAAAATTCACGGTCACCTCAAATGGTTCACCGACCGGAAAAACTCCGTTCAACTCAAATTTCTCGCCGTTCAGCGTGCCCGTTCCAGCCACAGAAGCATCTTGGGCTTCACTACCACGCGCCAAAACCAGTTCAGGAAGCTGCAGATCGAAATCCAGTCCGTTCTGTGCACTCTGGTATAGGATTGATACGTCAGTCAGCTCAATTTTCCGGTCCATCAGAATGTCGGAGACAGAGGTGTCCCGGTGTTTGGCGGGTTTATCATTCTCTTCCCCGGACGTGGAAAAGGGCTGCCAAGAGGTTGTGCCATCTTCAGCGGTAATAAGGTTAAGATGAATGCCCGCCACGGATAGGTTGCTCAAAGACAACCTGCCATTCCATAAGTCTTTTGCCGAAACTTCGAACGCAAACCTGTCGATTTCTGCAAGGTTACTATCAGCAGCCGATGTACCGGGCAGGACCAACCCCGTAGCCGATACCCCCAACTTTCGACCCAGACTTACTCGTACTTCATTTTCAATTTCGACGGTTTGGCCCAGGCTTTTAGAAATCTGGCTTTCAACAAAAGCAGTCCTCATCGAAGAAAACAATGAGGATGATAGAACAAGCCAGGCGGCGACAATTACGACAAGTGCGATCGCACCACACAAAATTAAACCTCGTACGATGTATCGCACGCTCATCTCCCTTGTCGCCAATAACTAGCAGCATCCATTTAGCTTAATTCTACTATGCCAAAAAACCTGTTGGCGTGCTTGAGTCAATCGGCGTGTTTCGAAAACCAGCTCAACGCTGGGTATGAGCGAAGAGATGTGCCGTTAGCTTTGGAGCTTTATTGACCAGCATTCGTGACTTGACGTTTGGTCCCGCGGAACAGACTTAAACATGGTCTAATTAGAAGGCTGTCACTTCCCCAAGGATGTGGCTCTGTACGCTGTGTGCTTCTACCTGCGCACACAGTGTGCCATCGCGACCTGGAAGAAAACATGGCCGATAGAGGCATTTCCCAGCGCTACGACCTCAGGCTTTCGGCTATTTGCCGAAGTCGCTGGATAGGTGCACCAAAGCGAAGGCTAATCCCCTCCTTTCCAAAGTTTTGCAGCACAATCAATCTATGTGACTGACCTGGAACTTTGAAGCGGAACCTTTGTCAGTGTGTGACTTCTTTGAGACCCTCAATCTGCAAATCGAAACCCTCCTGAATGTGACGAGTGAATGTTTCCAAGGCTTCGGTCACGTCGCCCGTAGCAATCGCATCAACGAGCGTCAGATGGTTCCCAAGGGATTTTGAAATATCAACGTTTTCGATTGCCGAAAACAAGTGGAACGCCATGGCTTTGCCCCAAATCATATCGAACATGTCGATCAGAAATTTGTTGCCAGCCTCTACCATGAAGGCACGGTGAATGCGCCGGTTTGCGATAAAGTAGTCCCGTGTCGTTGGGTGAGTCAGATCTTCTTCCCGACGAATGAGCTCGCGCAGACGATCGAGCACCTCTGGTTCTGCATGAACAGCAAGAATCCGTGCAGCTTGCCCTTCGATCGCGGCTCGGGCCTGATACAATTGTCTAACCTCAGCCTGGTCCATGCGGGCCAGCCGAAATCCACCGCTTGCGGCAACTTCCAACACGCCTTCGGTTTCCAACCGCATAAGCGCCTCGCGCACGGGTGTGCGGCTGATGTTCAATTCGGCGGCCAATTTTTCCTGCACCAGCCGATCATCACCGGTAATCTCGCGACTCATGATGGCTTCGACCAATTGGTCATAGACCTCGTCAGCAAGGCGTCTACGTTGTGTTTTGATCTGTTTCAGAGCCACTCGGGGCCTCTCTTTCTGTTCTTTTCGAATTCTGTATTCAAAAAAGCAGCGGGTGCCAAGGCGAATGGGGTTGCTATTACCTGTGTACTGTATACAGTATACAGACGCGGATGAACAGGGAGCTCTTTATGTGTGGAATTGCTGGTAGAATACTGGCCGCGCCCGGGAAGGTTGGGGCGGATCTGGTTGACCTGATGGATGCGCAGGAACACCGCGGCGCCGATAGTACCGGATTTGCCGTTTACGGTTTGCCGCGGGAAACGGGGTACGTTCTGCGGGGAATGGGGTTCGACAAGTCGCGGCAGGATTCTGATCTGTCCGAGTTCGAGGCCGTTTTGCGTGAACACAACAGCAGCTTCCTTTCTGACCCCAAAGTTCTCACGGACCAAAACCGCCACTACTGCTTTCGGATGGAGATTTCGGATCCAGCAAATCTGCAAGCTTGGGTCGCGGACTCGGATGAGTTGACGGATCGTATCGAAATACAATCCTGCGGCCGCAGTCTTGAGATCATCAAGGATATCGGTGGCGCAGAGGCGGTGGCCGAAAAGCATGGTGTCCGCGATATGATTGGAACACACGGGCTGGGGCACGCGCGGCTGGCCACGGAAAGCTCGGTATTGCCCAACGCCTCTCATCCGTTTTGGGCGCGCCCGTTTTCGGATGTCGCGATCGTGCATAACGGGCAAATCACCGATTATTTCACCTGGCGCGATAAGCTGACCCGGATGGGCTATCGGTTCCTGACTGAGAATGACAGCGAGTTGATTGCCGTCTGGGTCAGCGACCAGATGAAGGCCGGGCTGACGATGGAGCAGGCGCTTAAGAAGTCGATCACTTCGATCGACGGCGTCTTTACCTACATGATTGCAACTCCGAACGGGATCGGTTTTGCCAAAGATCGATTTGCCATGAAGCCTCTGGTTGTCGTCAACCGCAGTGGCGATCTGGCAGCAGCGACCGAAGAGCAAGCGGTCCGCCGGGTGATGGCCGAGGAATGCGATGTGATCAACTATGACGGCCCGTCGTTGACTGGCATCTGGGGCGTCGGAAACCGGAGCTTGGCGGCATGAACAGGGTGGCAGCAAAGATGGATGAGATTGTCATCGAAGTTGGCAAGCGCCATATCCGCGAGGTGAACCGTGACATCATGGAGGCCTGTGCAACCGGCCGACCCATCCGTGTCGTGGACACCCTATCGCGCCATAACTTGGGTGTGGGATTGCCGGACAATGTGGATATCACCTTTGAGGGATCGGTTGGCTATTACTGCGGCGGTCTCAACACCGGTGCAAATATCTCAATCGAGCGTAACTGCGGCTGGGCGGTTGGTGAGGGCATGGCCAAGGGTCACATCACCGTCGGCGGTTATGCAGGTATGTCCTGTGGCGCTGCGATGATTGGCGGCACGATACATGTCAAAGGCGATGCGGGTCCACGGGTCGGCGTCGCGATGAAAGGCGGAAACATCGTTGTCGAAGGCAAGATCGGTTATCAGTCCGGCTTCATGGCACATTCCGGGCGCATCATCGCGCTTGGCGGGGCAGGGGAATCCTGCGCTGACGCGCTGTGGGAAGGCGAGGTCTGGGTAGCCGGAGAGGTCGATAGCCTGGGTGTGGATGTCGACGTAATCGAACCGACAGCTGAAGAAGTGGCCGAGGTCGATGCGATCCTCGACCCGCTCGGGCTGGTCGACAGTTCGCGAAATTGGCGCAAAATGGTTTCGGGCCAGCGTCTTTGGTATTTTGAAAGCAGGGACGCAAGCGCATGGCTCATGATCTGAGTAAACCTTACGAATATCCGTTCGACGTCGCCTCGGAAGAGGAAATCAGGTTCCGTGATGCAGGTGCGATCGACGGCCGCCCAGCCGGTGTGCCATCCTCTTACGATGAGGGAGGGTCGACCCGCTGGACACCCGAGGCGATCTCGGAAGTTCATGCGTTGGCGCAGCTCGGGCGCTATCAGGTGCGCGGGTACAATACGTTCAACAAGCAATTGCCGACCTTTGATGACCTAACGTTCGTCCCTGCAACGATGACTCGCCTACCTTTGGAAGGCTATCGCGAGAGTTGTGATACGACGACCGTTTTGGGCGGAGGGCGTGGTTTGGTAGAACGTCCGCTTGAATTGAAAATCCCGATCTATATTGCCTCGATGTCCTTCGGGGCCTTGTCGGCATCGGCAAAGGCATCGCTGGGTTATGGGGCCTCGAAAGTGGGGACCATGACCTGCACGGGTGAGGGTGGCATGCTGGAAGAGGAACGCGAAGCCTCCCAACGCCTGCTCTATCAGATGTCGCCCGCCCGATATGGAGTGGATCTGGACCATTTGCGCCGCGCGGATGCCTTGGAGCTGGTCGTGGGGCAGGGGGCGAAACCGGGAACCGGCGGACTGCTGCTGGGCATGAAAGTCAGCCCCCGGGTCAGCCAGATGCGAACATTGCCTGAAGGCGTCGATCAGCGGTCGACCATCCGCCACCCTGATTTCCTTGGTGCTGACGATTTGTCAGTGAAGATCGAAGAGCTGCGTATTGCCACCAACTATCAGGTCCCGATCTTCATCAAGATGGGCGCAACACGACCCCGGTTTGACGTGGCGGTTGCTGCCAAAGCGGGTGCAGATGTTGTGGTCGTTGATGGTGCCGAAGGTGGCACCGGTGCGTCTCCGGAGCTGTTGCTGAACCATACTGGTATCCCAACGATGAGCGCCATTCGTGCCGCGCGCGAAGCTTTGGATGAATGCGGCATGACCGGCAAGGTTTCCCTCGTGGCTGCTGGTGGCATTCGGTCCGGCGTGGATGCCGCGAAATGTTTGGCACTTGGCGCGGACGCTGTGATGATCGGAAATGCGGCCATGGTTGCCCTAGGATGCAACAGTCCACGTTATCTTGAGGATTACGCCGCCTTGGGAACTTCCCCCGGTGCGTGCCACCATTGTCACACGGGTCGTTGTCCGGTCGGCATTGCGACACAAGATGAAACCCTGGAAGCGCGGATGAACCCGCACGCCGGGGCGGAACGCATAGCGCGGTATCTGACGGCCATGACCATGGAGATAACGGCGCTGGCCAAGGCATGCGGCAAGTCTTCGGTTCATAATCTGGAAACCGAGGATCTGCGCGCGCTCAGCTTTGAAGCGTCGGCTTTTACCGGCGTGAAAATGGCCGGAATTGACAGGGCCTTTGACTGGTGAGGATATCGGTTCTTGAACTGACCAGCCACCCTTTGCCTTTGCTCGAAGGGGTGCCGCGAACCGCACATCAGATACAGGAGTGGATCGCTCCGCATCTGCCAGAGGCCGAGTTCGCGGTGGCTGGGATCGTCGATGGTGCACCACTTCCCGATCACAATGATTTTGACGGTGTCATCGTGGGCGGATCGGAATGTGGTGTTTATGATGACACCGAATGGATGCAGCCGCTTCGTGATTTTCTTGAACGGCTGCGGGATCACCGCAAACCTGTTTTCGGAATTTGTTTCGGGCACCAAATCATGGCCGACGTCTATGGTGGACGGTCCGAGAAGGCAGAGGTCGGCAATATTGTCGGTGCGCGTCCTTTCGACTTTGCAGGAGAGAGTGCTGATGCATTTGTCTGGCATCAGGATCAGGTGACACGCGTTCCGGACTCCGCTCGGGTCACGGGATCAGCAAGCCACTGCCCTGTGGGCGCGTTGGACTATGATTTTCCTGCACGGTCGGTGCAGTTTCATCCCGAATACAGGGCGGATCATTTGCGTGAACTTCTGAAACGGGTTCGAGAGGTTCTTTTGACGCCCGAAGAAGCGGACGCGAGTTTATCCACAGTCAACGCCGCAAAAGTTTCGGAAGATCTTGCCGCGCGCCAGGCGGTGGAGCTGTTCCGAGGTTCCTACGCCCTCGTGTGATACACCGCTAGACAAAGGTTCCTTGATCCTGATCAAGTCCGGTCAATCCCCCACATGTATACTGTATACACGGTAAGATGGGAGGTTGGGGAATGACAGGATACAAGGATTTCTTCGAGAAAATTGCACGGATCGTGAATGCACCGCGTGAAGGAAGTATCAGCGATCTGGAGTTGTCGGATCTCGGTCTGTCTCGGGCCGATCTGGCCATGTTGCGATCTGGTGCACCCAATGCGCGGGAACGTATTCTATCAATGGCTCGTCAGTTTGGCCTAAGCGTAGACGATCTTAATGCACATCCCGAGCTTGGCTTAGAGTTGGCTGAAAAATGTGGGCATTGCCGTCAGGCAAAGACCTGCCGTGACGCAATCCGATCAGGTGAGCGATTGCCGCAGGAAAAGTGCCCGAATTCCGGTCTTTATGCTGCGCTTTCCCAAAGCTAGCGACCGCTGGGGCTTTCTTTTGGGCTCAGCTTTCTACGCCCGGCGATCTTGAAGCGATCAGCCGTTCCAAAATCCTTCATCCCTACACCTGCGACAAACTCGGCAAAGACCGGTGCATGCTTGAACAGATGCCCAGAACACCCACCGGCGAACAGGACGTTCTCATGTTCAGGGTGCCAGTCGACAATAAAATGCGTGTCGGGTGTCAGGATAATCTGGTTGAATTTGGAATCCACCACCCGCTCACCTTCAAGGCCTGGAAGACGATGGCGGATGTAGCTGCGAGTGCGACCCAGCGTTTCCTTCCGAATTAGCCTTTCGTCATTGTCCAGATCAATCTTATCCGGAATGACGACTGCCGCCTTTACGCCCGAACCTTCGGACGAGGGCAAACCAAAAGAGCCCTGACCATGATCGATCCAGCAGGGCATCCGGCTCATGTCGAAATCCTCGGACCCATCGGGTGTCGACGTATAGAGGACGTTTACACCAACCACCGTCGATATCGGCTTGATCGATTTGGGGAACATATCCGCCATCCAGGGGCCGGTTGAGACAACGATGAGGTCCGACTCAAGCGGCTTTCCATCCAGCATTGGACGCTCTGAAGCATCGGTGGTCACGCGGCCACGCTGCACAGTCCCGCCCGCGCGGCGAAACAGTTCCAGCCCGGTCAAGACACAGCGGTGTGCCATCAGCATTCCGGCTTCGGGCTCGAACAGGGCGTATTCGATGTCAGGAACGCGAAACTGGGGGAATCGCGATTCGATATCTTGCCGTCCGAATTTGTAATAGGGTACGCCAACCCGGTCGAAAGTTTCGGCAGTGGCGTTTTCCCAATCACAATGGCCGCCTGTCGCCAGAATCAGTGCGCCGCATTCATACATAAGGTTCTGCCCGCTTTCAGCCTGAAGCTCCAGCCAGCGCAGGCGGCTTTCACGAGCCCACCGCGTATAGAACTCGTCGCGCCCCGAGATTGCACGGATCACACGGTTGTAATCTGTTGAAGATGCACGAGAATGTCCGGGTTCCCAACGATCAATCAGGGTCACCGTCTCGCCACGTCGTTGTAGTGTAAGCGCTGTCATGACGCCGACGATGCCGCCTCCGACAACAATGACCGAGCTCTTGGGCATGACGCAGATTTTCCTTGTTTATCGATTGGCTTTGTGAATACTGTATACAGAATACAGCAATTATAAAGCCAAAAAACAGGGAGCGCGCGCAAATGAGTTCGGGGTTTGATCTGCCCGAGGGCACACACACCGTCATACTTGGTGTTGGGGATCTCAACGGCATCATGCGTGGCAAGCGCATTCCGGCCAGTCACTGGGAGCACGTCTGCAAAAGCGGAAATGCGCTATCGATTGCACTGATGGCGATCGACATGACATGCGATGTCTGGGACACGCCCTATGTCAATTTCGACAATGGCTACCCCGATATGCACGTCTTCCCGATGACGCAACCTGTTGCCGTCCCGTGGGAGCCGGGCGTCGCCGTTTGCTTTGGACGTGCCGAGGGCATGGATCACAAGCCGGTGCCCATTGATCCAAGGCAGGCGCTGGTGCGTCAGGTTGAGCGTGCTCGCGAGATGGGTTTCGAGGTCAATGTAGGAACAGAATTGGAATTCTATCTTCTGGACCCGGAGACCGGGCAGCCGCGTGACAGTGGGATTCAGGTCTATGGCTTGGGACGGGCGGCGCGGATGGAGCACATCGTCGGCCCAATTCGTCAACAGATCAACGAATGCGGCATTCCGATCGAACAATCGAACCCGGAATATGCCGCCGGTCAGATTGAAGTGAATATTCGCTATGGCGAGGCGCTTGAAGCGGCCGATCGCGTCGTTTTGTTCAAATCACTGATCCGCCAATTGGGGATCGCACACGGGTATCTGGCGACCTTCATGCCAAAGCCGTTCTTTGATCAGTCAGGTAACGGGTTCCACACGCACTATTCGCTTTGGAAAGACGGAAAGAACGTCTTTGCAGACGGCGGCAAGATTAATGACACCGGCAAATCATTCATCGCCGGGCTACAGAAGCGCATGTGTGAAACGGCAATCTGCGGCAGTGGTACGGTCAATGGCTATCGCCGCCGCCAGCCCTATACGTTTTGCCCCATCAACGCGAGCTGGGGGTACGACAATCGCACCGTCGGCATTCGTGTCATCGAAGGTTCTGACACTGCCGTACGCGTTGAAAAGCGTGACGCCGGTGCGGATGCGAACCCCTACCTTCTGCTGGCTGCGGAAATCGCAGCGGGGCTGGACGGGATTGAAGAGGGGCTTAAACCTTCTGAGCCGACTATGGGCAACGCCTATGAAGACGGAATTGGCGATCCCATCCCTACTGACTTGTCAACTGCCATTGATCTGGCGCGAGGGTCAGAGTGGCTGCGTGATGTCATGGGAGAAATGACTTGGGAGCTGGTTCTGCAGCAGGCTGAGCGCGAACTTGAGTTCTTTAATCAACAGGTCACGCAGGTTGAGCTGGACCGCTACCTGAGGACTTTCTGATGCAATTGGGCAAGGTCACCGGGACCGTCACGGCCACGGCCAAAGACGCAAAACTGGTCGGTGCAAAACTGCTGGTGACAGATCTGGTCGACAGTAAAGGCAAGGTGATCGATCCGGCGCGGGTTTCTGTCGATACCTGCGGTGCCGGGGTCGGGGATACCGTTCTGGTGGTAAGCGGCTCGGCTGCGCGTATGGCGACAGGTCTGTCTTCGGCACCGGTTGACCTGGCAATCATCGCGATTGTGGACCGTGTGTCCACGACCTGAATCACATGACATCAAACAACTAAATTTCGTTGGAGGAACTGAAAATGGCGAAACCAGTGGCGGGGCAGATGGCCCTGGGCATGATCGAAACGCGCGGACTTGTCGGCGCGATCGAAGCAGCAGATGCAATGGTCAAGGCGGCCAGCGTGTCAATCGTAGGCCAGACAAAGGCTGGTGGTGGTCTGGTCACCACTCTTGTGCGGGGTGAAGTCGGCGCGGTCAAGGCGGCAACGGATGCGGGTGCCACAGCAGCAAACAAAGTCGGCGAAGTCGTATCCGTCCACGTGATCGCGCGCCCTCACGATGAGCTTGAGGCCATCATTGACGGCCTCGGCGCTGGCTCTGCGGCCTGATCCGCCCGCTTTAAGGAGGCGATATGTCTGCCGGTTTCGAGGAATTCACGCGTGCGGCTACACGTGGCGCGACCCGGGGTGCACCCGAACGACCCAAGCTCGACCGAATAGCGGTGCTGGGTGGCGGGGCCGATGCGCGCCTGTTGGCAGCGCTGTGTCTTGCCGAAGGGGCTGAGGTCACATTGTTTTCGGCCTATGGGGCTGAACTTTCGCTATTGGCCCAATCCTCAGGCATCTCGCTTCGGGGCGAGGGTCCGGTTGGGACCTATCAGGTTGATCGCGACGGGCCTTCTGTACGCACGACCGCTGAGCTGGATGCAGCGGTCCGCGACTCGCAGGTGATATTTCTGACCGGGCCAATTCACAAGCAGCGCACATATGCCATGGTTCTGGCCGATCATCTAAGCGATGGACAGATACTGGTTCTTGCACCGGGTCGATCACTGGGCGCCGTTGAAACAGCCTGGCTATTGCGGATCGGAGGCTGCACCGCAGACGTCACTCTGGTCGAAGTACAAGGACTGCCCTATTGGTTCCGTTCCGAGGGGGCAGCCTTGACGCTTACGCAGGCGGATCCGATGGCTGCGGCGACTTTGCCGCGCGGGCGCGAAGAGGTTCTTGATGGCTTGTCTACGTATCTTGGTAACGTTCAGGTCGTTGACTCGGTTTTGGCGTCCGGCTTCAACGATCTATCAGCCGCGGTTGAGATACCTGCGCTGATCCTCGGCGGGGCTGCAATGGGCTCTGGTGGTCCTGCTGTACCGATGGGAGGCGTACCGTTAGAGGCCAATCAGACCTTTGCGTCTTTGATCGGATCTGACCAGAAAGAAGTGATCCATGGCCTGGCGGATGAGCGGCGACGCATAGCGGCTGCCTTTGGAGTTCGCAATTTGCCGGATACGGAGCAATGGATTTCCACCTTTGCTGGTGCAGAACGCGGCCCGGGCGCACGTCCAATCCCGGGTCAGCAAACGTCTCGCGGATTGATGCGCGACGGGGTGTTGGGATCGCTTGTGCCTCTGGTTTCGGCCGGTGAGCTTGCAAGTATCCCATGCCCGCTAACGAACAGCTTGATTTCCATGTCTGACCGAATTTTGGGCGCCGACATTGCCGCCGCCGGACGACGCCTCGAAACCATTGGCGTTTCTGCGGGCGATGTAGATCAGGCCCGCCGTATCTTTGATACCATCGCCACCGGAGCTTCATGATGGATGCAGATCTGAAATCGATCGCTGCCGCCAGGCGCGCTGCAGATAGCGCTTTTGAAGCCTATCGCGCCTTTCTGGGCACTGACCCGGGGCAGGTAGACGCGATTGTGGACGCCATGGCACGCGCAATTGAACCGGAAGCCGAACGGTTGGGGCAAATGGCGGTTGAGGAAACCGGCTATGGCAATGTCCCGGACAAGCGGGTCAAAAACCTGTTCAACGCGCTGTCTGTCGCGGATTACCTGAGAGATGTGACAACGCTGGGTATGCTTTGGAGGGATGATGCCACAAAAATAGCAGCCTTCGGAGAACCGATGGGTGTCGTGGCGGCCCTGATACCGGTGACGAACCCGACGTCGACAATCATTTATAAAGTGCTTTCAGCGGTAAAGGCAGGCAACGCTATCGTGTGTGCACCACACCCACGCGGGGTGGAGTGCGGCATCGAAACCGTGCGCATCATGGCGCGGGTGGCCGAGCAGATGGGCGCTCCTAAAGGCCTCATCCAGTGTCTTGATTCAGTTACCATCCAGGGAACTGCTGAATTGATGAAACATCGCCGCACCTCGGTTGTGATGGCAACTGGTGGTCCGGCGATGGTCAAAGCGGCTTATTCCAGCGGCAAACCCACGCTTGCGGTCGGTGCGGGTAACGTACCGTGTTACGTTCACAAGTCCAAAGCGCGCGATCTGGCCGAAGTGGCCGAGATGATCGTGACTTCGAAAAGCTTCGACTACGGTACGGCTTGCGTCAGTGAACAGGCGGTTATTGCAGATCCCGAGATAGCGAGAGATCTACGCCACGAGCTCAAGTTGAAAGGTGCCTATTTCTGTACGCCTGCCGAGGCCAATCGTCTGGCCAAAGTGATTTTCAAGCGCAGGCAGGCAATGGACCCGGATAAAGTGGGGCAGAGCCCGCAGGCGCTGGCCGATGCTGCAGGTTTTGCAATCCCGCCGCGCACCCGGTGCCTCGTTTCAGAAGAAACCGAAGTTGGCTGGCAGCGCCCGCTGTCTGCCGAAAAGCTGAACCCCGTTCTAGCGTTCTATGAAGCGAAGTCCTCGGACCATGGGATTGAGCTTGCACAATCTATCGCCAAATTCGAAGGCTGGGGTCATTCTTCAGTCATTCACTCGGACGACCCAGAGGTTGTGGCCCGCTTCGCCACGGTTCCCACTGGTCGGGTACTGGTGAATACACCGGGCATTATGGGCGGCATGGGGTATTCCACGGATCTTGAGCCGTCCTTCATGTTGGGCACTGGCACGTGGTCGGGATCGATCACGTCGGACAACGTGACGGCCCTGCATCTCATCAACATCAAACGGGTCGCTTATGAAAGCAGACCCTGGCGCGACATTTACGAGGAGTATGGCGCATGAGCGAGATTACGATCCGGGCGCTGATGCAGATCGATAACCTTCAACCGAAATTCGCCGCCTATAATGGTGCTACGGTGCAGGGATCGGTTCCATTGTCGGGGGATACGGTTCTGATTGGGGAATTCGCTCCGGGTAATGGGGTGTTTTCGTTGATCGACCGGGCGCTCAAGGCGTCCTCGGTTGAGGCGACAACGCAGATGGTCGAGCGTGAGTTCGGTTTCTTCATCCTCCGGTCCCCGTCGAATGCCGAAGTGTCCGCCGCGCGCGATGCGATGCTGGCCGAGCTGGGTGCCACGATGTCTGACCGATTGAAGCCGTCGATCAGTTCCACACAGATCATTACCAGCGTCGAACCCTATCAGGCGCAGTTGCTGAATAAATGGCGCAAAGGGGCGCTGATCGTTCCGGGGCAGACGTTGGGCATCGTGGAGTGTGCTCCGGCTGCTTACATCTCAATTGCCGCGAATGAGGCCGAGAAGGCGGCAGAGATCGACATCGTCGAAGTGCGCGCCGTGGGGCGTTTTGGTCGCCTGTTCATCTCGGGATCGGAAAATTCGGTCAAAACCGCGGTCGAGGCCGCGACGCGCGCGATCGAAGCTGTGGACGGGCAAGCCGGCTGATGGCGGCACCGCGTGTCATAGGCTCGGACGCAGTCGAGGACGCCCGCCGTCGCGGCAGGATCGTGCTTGAAATATTGCCCGACGACATCGTGACCGCTTTGGCTCGCGAAACGGCTGAACGTGTTGGCATTACATTGGTCGACGGACCTCTGGAAAAACCGCAGTCGCCGCGTACTGATGCTGCCGTCTCGATGCAGCGGGTGTTGTATCGCCGTTCGCCTAAATGGGTTGCACCGGTGCGTGCGAAGCGCAAAGCCCGCAGGCTGGGTAAGCTTGCCTTGATCGGGGCCGGAGGAGTTGGAGGCAATGTGGCGCATCTAGCGGCGATGCAGGATATCGCGGATGAGATTGCGCTGATCGACATTGCTCCGGGAATGGCTGCTGCAACAGCATTGGATCTGAACCACACCTCAGGCATCACCGGTGCACGTGCGCGGTGCGTGGGTGGCGAGTCGCTGGATCTTGTGGCGGGGGCCGAGGTGGTTGTGGTAACCGCAGGCCGCGCCCGACGCCCGGGTATGAGCCGCGCGGATCTGATCGACGTGAATGCGCGCGTGATCCGTCAGGCAGCCGAGGCCATTCGGTCTGCTGCGCCAAATGCTATCGTCATCGTAGTGACCAACCCGCTTGATGAAATGACTGTCGAAATGCTGCGCGCCACCGGGTTCCCACGTGAACAGGTGCTTGGAATGGCGGGAACGCTGGACAGCAGCCGGTTTCGCAATGCCCTTGCCATGGCAGCCGGTGTTGTCCCTGCCGATGTCGAAGCTTTTACCCTTGGTAGCCATGGAGACGAGATGGCACCGATCCCCAGCCGCGCGAGAATAAAGGGCAGGACATTGGATGTGTTTCTGTCGCCCGACCAGATTGAGGCCTGTGTTCAGGACGCGGTGACCGGCGGCGGACAGGTCGTTGCCCTCAAGAAATCGGGTTCTGCGACCATCGCGCCGGCGCATGCATCGATCGAGTTGATCGACCATATCCGGGGTGCACGCACTGGCCCGGTTCCGGTTTCGGTCATGTTACAGGGGGAATACGGCATCGATGGCGTGGTGCTTGGCGTTCCTGCACATCTCGGATCCAGCGGGTTGGTCGAGGTTGAAGAACTGCGGCTGACCGAGCAGGAACAAGCAGCGTTGCAGAAGGCGGCGGATGCCATTCGGTCGAGGTTGGGCCTGTGACCCTGCGCACCTGGAAGTCAGGCGGACGGTTCGAGGAAGTGGCGTCTTATTCCCGCGCAAAACGCATTGGCCCGTTCGTCTGGGTTGCCGGAACCACGGCCATCGAACCCAGCGGGCGGATTCACGCGCCCGGAGATGTTGAAGCCCAGACAAGCTATATCCTGTCGCGCATAGAAGAGGCGCTTCTAGCCGTTGGGGCCGAGTTGCGACATGTCGGTCGGGTCCGCGCCTATCTGACCGATCTGTCGCGCGCAGGCGAATTCGCGCGCGTTCACGGAGCAGTTTTTAAGGATATCGACCCGGTTCTGACTGCTGTTCAAGCGGGGCTGACGCAGCCTGGTTTGATGGTGGAAATCGATGTTGACGCGGTAATTCACGACGAAAACGGCGAAATCAGCGGAATCTAAACATGAGTCACCAAGAAAGGATTTGATCGAACTATCATCTTGTGTACTGTATACAGAATACAAGAAAGGCATAATGAGACACAGGGAGCTAATGTGATGATCAAGACAGCGCTACTCAGCGGAACATGCATCGCGCTCATGGCCTCGGCGGCCGCAGCGGAAATCAAGGTTGGATTTATCGGATCTCTTTCTTCGGATACCGGGCTATCGACCCTGCGCGGCGCCGAGATTGCGATCGAAGAACTCAATGCAAATGGCGGGGTGATGGGGGAACAGATCACCTTGGTCTCTGCCGATACCGGTCAGGACCCGACCGAAGGTGTGCGGGCCTATGAGTATCTGGCCGAAACCGAAGAAGTGGATTTCATCATCTCGGGTTCTATCGATGATGTCTCGTTGGGCTGGCTTCCACGGATGCAGGAGTACCGGATACCAACTCTGGACACATGGACATCCTATATCGGTATCATTGACATGGTGGTCGAGGACCCCGAAGGCATGGCGCCTTACTTCATGAACATCGCGTCGGATGAGGCACTTGCCACACTCTATATCAATTTCGGCGCGGACGTTCTGAAGGAAAAGATGGGGTGGGAATCCGTTGTTATTCTGGCCGAAGATACAGCGTTTGGCGAAGCAATCACCGGATTGGTGACCGAGGCGCTTGCTCCGGTTGCGGGGATCGAGGTCAAGGACATCATCACCTATGACGTTGCCACTGTCGACTTTGCACCGATCTTTAGCCGGGCGCAGGATACCGGGGCGGATTTCATCTATCAGGTCTCGTCCGTGAATTCGCAGGTGGTATCGTCGCAATATGTGAAACTACAAGTGCCGATGGCGATGACGGGCGTGAACGTATCCGCATTGGGCATGGAGTATTGGGAAGACACTGGCGGAGCCGGTGGCGGCATCTCAACCCTGTCACCAATCCCGTCCGTAGGTTTCAAACTTGACCCGGCCAGCAAGGCCTTTGTCGACACCTATCAGGCCAAATATGACAGCCGCCCATTGCTGCCGCATTTCAACGGATTCAACGCCTATCACGGTCTGAAACAGGCCATGGCCGCTGCGGAAGAGGCGGGTGGTTTCGACAATGTCGAAGGCTGGGCCGATGCGATGAAAAAACAGGACCTCGTTCTGGAAATGGATGGTCAGCTGTGGCTGCGCTATGCATTCTGGGGCGATGATGAGGTCGAACCGGTAACAGGCCGCACATACCCACACAATATCCGCTTTGATCTGTCGGAACCGTTCGATGATGCGGCGCCGTCAATGGTCGTGGTTCAGTGGTACGAAGATGGAACTGCCGCCGTTGTGTATCCCGAAAAATACGCGACAGGTGAATTCACCCTGCCCAGCTGGGTGAAGCAGTAATCCGGTCGCGCCGTTAGCTTGAAACGGGTGCGCGCTGTCGCGCACCCGCAGCCAAGGATCCATACATGTTGCAGATACTGATTCAGGGGCTTTTGCTCAGCGGTCTCTACGCGCTCATTGCAATGGGGTTTACGCTGATCTTCAGCATCGGCCGCGTTCTGAATCTCGCCTATGGCGCCTATCTGATGGTTGGCGGCTACATATACTTTTGGATATCTCAATCGCTTGGGATGCCCAAGCTGATGGGGGTTGCCGTGGCTGCCGCGCTGGGTGTGCTGATGGGTGTCTTGAAATACCGCCTGATCGTCAAAACGCTCAAAGGGGATCATGTGGCTGTCGAGATTTCGACGCTGATCCTGGCGGTAGTAATTCAAGCGGGTATCGTATTGGTCTTTGGCGACAGCAGCAAAATCCTTTTGCCGATTGTCCCCGGTGTGATCAACGTGGCAGGGGCCTCGGTCACGTACAATATCCTGATCGCGACCCTCATCAGTTGGGCAATTCTGCTGGGTTTATATGCCTTTGTCCGGCTGACGCATACCGGACGGGCGATGCAGGCGGTGTCGATGGATGCCAAAGGTGCCGCGATTTCTGGGATAGACCCTGATCGCATTAACCTGATCACCTGGGGTATCTCTGGCGCATTGGGGGCGATCGGCGGCGTCTTCTTCGCCAGCTATACTCAGTTGTCGCCATCCATGTGGGTGGCACCACTGATTATCTCGGTGGCCGTTGTCATCGTGGGCGGGATCGGTTCGATCCTCGGAACACTGGTGGTCGCCCATATCGTCGGATTTCTCGAGGTCATTGTTGTGGCTACGCTTGCACCGGAACTGCGCGGCGTCTTCACCATGCTTTTGATAATCGGCGTGCTTGTCACAAGACCGCAGGGCCTGTTTGGCCGCGAGGAGTTGTGACGATGGGACTACGTTGGTTTCACTTTGCGCTCTGGGGCGGCTTGATCGCAGGAATGTTCCTGTTGCCGCAGTTCGTCTCGAACGGGACGTTACGCACGATGATCTTTGCGAACTATCTGGCGATCTTTGCCATTAGTTGGGACGTGCTATCGGGCCGAACAGGATATGTGAGCTTTGGCCACCCGTTCCTGATCGGTATCGGTGCCTACACTACGGCGATCCTGACAAAGCGGTTCGACGTCGCGGTCGAAATCTCGATACCGATCGCTGTTGTTGTCACCATGATTGCGGGCTTGTTGGTGTTGCTGCCGGCACTGCGCATTCGCGGCAGCTATTTCGCTTTGGTCACACTGGCATTCATGGAGTTGCTCTATCAACTGGTTCAGGTCATTCGACCGGATCTGACTGGCGGGACCCGGGGTATGTCGGGCATTCAAACTCTGACACGTGGCGCTGCGAACGGATACTACCTGTCCACTGCGCTAATGTTGGCGATTGCCGTCAGCATGTGGCTGTTGATGAAAACGCGGCTGGGAACCGCCTTGTCTGCGATCGGAATGAACGAGGAAAGCGTGCGGGGATCGGGCCTCAGTACCACCCGCCTCAAGGCTTTTGCTTTTCTGACAAGCGCTATGATTGCGGGCCTGGGTGGCGCGTTCTATGTTCACTATCTGGGGTCGCTCGCGCCGCGTGCTCTGTTTGATATCAACTTCCTGTTCACCATCATCGTTGCAGCGCTTTTGGGCGGCACCTCAACCATCATCGGGCCCATGATCGGCGCATTCTTCATGACTTTTCTGTTAGAGTATCTCCGGCCGGTTCTTCCCGGTGCGGAACGTTACTTTGTCTACGGTGCAATTGCGTTGCTTCTCTACATGTATCAGCCGAAAGGCCTTGTTGAGCTTGTCCGGCGTGGTTTCAAAAGTCTGGGCAAGGGGCGGGCGACATGAGCGTAGCGTTGCAGGTTTCAGGTCTGGTGAAGCGTTTTGGCGGTTTGGTCGCGACGAATGATCTGTCGTTCTCGCTCAAAGAGGGCGAGTCATTGGGGTTGATCGGCCCAAATGGCGCAGGCAAGACAACCGTGTTCAGCCAGATCATGGGTGAGCTACGGCAGAACGGCGGTACGATTGAACTGTTCGGGCAGGAAATTTCGACGCTGTCGACGCCTCAACGCATTCGCGCCGGGGTCAGTCGGACCTATCAGATCCCGCGCCCCTTTGGCGACATGAGCGTTGCCGAAAACATCAGGGTCGGTCTGATGCCCGACAATATCTGGCAAATGATCGTCTCACCCCCCGATAAAGAACGTGAGCGGGAGCTTGCGCTTAGCGTCGGATTTACCAAAGCGGATCTGGATCGCACGCCAACAGAATTGGCCATGGGTGATCTGCGCAAGCTGGAAATGGCGCGCACAATGGCAACGGCACCGAGGGTGATGTTGCTGGATGAGGTGTTTGCAGGTCTCACCACAGGGGAGATTGCTCAGATCTCAGAGCTCATTCAGTCGATGCGCAAGGATGGGATGACCTTCCTGATTGTCAGTCATGACTTGCCCGCGCTTGAGCCTTTGATCGACCGTGCGATCGCCATCGAACGAGGCACCATGATTGCCGAGGGATCGTTCAGCGAGGTGATGAACGACAAGGCTGTTCAGGCTTCGTATCTGGGAGGCGCGTAATGTCGTATCTGGAAATCGAAAACCTGTCGGCGTTCTATGGCAAGGCGCAAGCGCTGACCGACATCTCTATCACCGTCCAACCCGGTGAGATTGTCGCGGTGGTCGGCCCCAATGGTGCCGGCAAATCGACCTTGCTGGACAGCATCATGGGGCTTGTCAAAACTGAGGGCGACATCCGACTTAGGGGGCACAGCCTCGCCGGTCGAACACCTTCCGAAATTGTGCGCCATGGAGTGGGTTATGCGCCCGAGCGTTTCAACCTGTTTCCCTATATGTCGGTGCGAGACAACCTGATGGTCGGCGCCTTCACGGCCCGCGAGGATATCCAGAGCAATCTGGCAATGGTGCATAGTCTCTTCCCGCGTCTCGAAGAGAGGGAAGGGCAGGAGACTTCGACCCAGTCTGGCGGGGAACGTCAGATGGTCTCGTTCGGTCGCGCGCTCATGACCAGCCCCGAGCTGTTGCTGGTCGACGAGCCCACGATTGGACTGGCCCCAAAAATCTGTCACGAAATTGCTGAAGTCGTGCGCAAACTTAACAAGGAATACGGACTGACGGTGGTGATCACCGAGCAAAATGCCAATTTTGCGCTGTCGCTGGCGAGTCGAATTTATGTGCTCGAGTCGGGGCGTATGCAGACGTCAGGCACGGCAGACGAATTGCGGAATGATAAGCGATTGCTTGAAGCCTATTTCGGCGGGCATTGAGATGGCTGTGAAGGTTTTTTTAAATTGCACCGCTCAGATCGAGATGCGCCAAGTTTTCTAAACACCTGCCTGCTTTAGTTTGCTCTGCGTTGCTCCGATTGACTAGAATTAGATCCCCCAGTTCTGGACATCATAGCCTTCGCATAGTCGCGCCTTGCTGTTGCACGATCCTCAAAGCGAGCGTGAACGATGCAAAAAAAGAGGGTGCCGTCATCCAGTCCGTTGCGAGGTGTAAACCAATCATAAGGGTCGGTTGGTTTTGCAGCGGCTAACTGATTGGGTCGTGGTGCTAAAGGCGTTGAATTGGCTTCATTATTTGTGATTTCTTCAAGCAGTGTTGGACGGGCAGTGCCAGTATCCGGCGTGAGGATACCCATGATTTGCTCGCGACCAGCCGGAACGAAACGCCCGTTTTCCTCGACGGGAAACCGGATCGGCTGTCCTGCATAGACATCTCGCTGAACTTCGCTGTTCTTAACAACAATCACACCGTTGACGAGCACGTAAGGGATGCCTTCTGAGGGAAGGCCTTGCTGGCCAAGCGTATAGTTTGCCTTTTCGGTCACGGATTCCGGATCAAAAATTGTGATGTCCGCAACCATGCCTTCTTGCATCCGCCCACGCACTTGCATTGCCCGCAATCCGGTATCGCCCAACTGCTTTGCATGGATGTAGCTTAGCTGAGTGAGCGTGAGCATTAATGGTACATTCGCTTCGCGCGCCAATCTCAAAACAAGCGCATGGCTGCCGGCAGATCTGGGATGCCCAGCATAGTCTTCATAGGGCGCATCCCAACTCATCAGATTGCCCTCGATGTCCAGTCCGGCCATCCCGTCGCCCGAGATGCCGTAGCCCGCGATGGTGATCCAGTCGTTTAGCCATTGCTCCCTCGGCGGGCTGAAAACAATGGCTGTTCGTCCCGGCTCATTTTCTGCGAAGCTCAAGAACTCGTCTTTTGTCACGAAGCGATCAAGTTGGGGATCAAAGATGGTGCCTTCGTATTTGTATCCCATCGATCCTTCCCAGTTTTCGGGTGCGATGATCGAGGCTCCGTAGTTTCCTGACCCAGCGGTCCAAGGATAATAGCTGGACCAGACATTGTAGCCTTGGTCGCGCGCCATCTGGAGTTTTTCCTGATTTTCCCACCACCCATAATCATTGTCATGATGGATGTGCAGCGGGGCGCCAAGAACCATCGCATTGACGAGGATCTCATTGACCCCGGTCTGCGTTTCTGTCGGAGTCGAAGCGCTGGGATGAAATCGGTGATGGACAGAGGTCAATCTACCGTATCGCGCCGCAGCTCGCTGCGCTTCGAACATCTCATAGGTTGTAATACCTTCTCGGGCATAGCCAATCGTCGATCCCACGCCGAGCGCACCAAGACGCAGACCCTCATCAAGCTGCGCAGTGATTTCGTTCATCTGCTCACGGTTGCTTGGAACCGAAGACCATCCCTCGACACCGTCTTCCACAGATTGTGCCCTTAGTGCGAAGAAGTTTCGGAAATCTATATCGCCTCCTTCAAGCACGAGGCTGTCATGAACCCGCATCCGTGCAAATTCCTGTCCAACGACGGTGCCATAGTTCGCCTGCGTCGCGCCTTCGCGAGCATCATACCACTCATCGATGTTCGCGGCCCCAACTTCAAAATCCATTTGGGTCGTTACGCCATCACGAAGGTTTACCTTGATGCCCCAAGGGTCCAACCCATGCTGCTCGAGATCGATAAATCCGGGGGCTACAACATGACCCGTCGCATCGATGGCCTCGCTGCCGTCAATGTCTTCGTCAGTGATCGCAGTGATCCAGCCGTTGCTTATTCCGACGTTTGCGATCCGGTCGAACCCGGTTTCCGGGTCCATTACGCGACCGTTGAGAATTACAACGTCAAAAGTTTGCGCAACACACAATGTAGAAACAACAGACAGTGCGCCTGCTAGAAACACGGTACGCATGGTTAGACCCTCCCTTTGATCAGTAGGATAATTGAAAGCAAACTCGGATCAACAAAATGGCATATTTAGATATCAGACCCCGTACTCTTCGCCCAGAATACCGTGATCGGGAACGCTCTCCTCGATCCTGTGCTGGGTCGTACATGTAAACCCCGAATTCCGAGTCCGGGAGGGTTACAGGATCGCCGATCTGTTTCAAATGAACAGCAAGGTTGCGTGAAATCAGAAAACCTCTGGCAACCGGTAATCCGGGTTTTTTGCTCTCAGTTCAAAGGAGTAGGTGTGCCGTTCCAATCATAAGGCGTTCGACTTCAAACTACTCAGAACCGATTGCGTGATGGTAGCCGTATCAGACACCCCACCCAGATCCGGCGGCAGCAATCCCGCCTTTAAAACGTCATCCACAGCCCGTTCAATGGCGTGCGCTGCTTGGAGTTGGCCAAAGCTATGTTCGAACATCATCGCCACTGACAGGATCGCGCCAATCGGATTGGCGATCCCTTTTCCAGAGATATCCGGCGCGCTGCCGTGGGTCGGCTCATAGAGACCACCTTTCACCGGGTGGCCGGCCCTCGCAGCGGCGGGCAGGGTTGCCGAAGGCAGCATGCCCAGCGACCCGGAGACCACCGCAATCAGATCCGAGATCAGATCGCCGAACAGGTTGTCCGCCAACAGCACGTCAAACTCCCGCGGGGCGCGGGCAACGGCAAAAAGCGCATAATCCATCAGCAAATGCCGCAGTTCAACATTGGGATACTCATCCCGCCCGATCCGATCCACCGTTTCACGCCAAAGCTTGCCACTCTCCATTACGTTGGACTTGTCCAGAGAGGTCACATGCCCCCGCCGTCCACGTGCGGCCTCGAAGGCGCAGCGGGCGATGCGTTCTATTTCTGCCGTGCGGTATTCGCTGATCTCAAAGGCTCGGATTTGGCCGTCACTCAGCACCTCGCGCCCGCGGGGTTCGCCATAGTAGATGCCGCCCGAGTTTTCCCGCACGACCAGCAGGTCGGCGCCGTCCACAACTTCTGGCCGGTAGGGGGTCTGCGGCAGGAGGGCTGTCCACGCCCGTGCCGGGCGCAGAGCGTTATACACGTCTAGTTCGATCCGCAGGCGAGTCAGGCCATCGGTTTCGGTAATGGGTCCGTCGATCCTGATGCCGTCCCATTCCGGCCCGCCCACTGCGCCGACCAGAATGGCATCTGCGGCCCGCGCCTTGTCAACGACCGCATCCGTGCAGAACGTGCCATGCACGTCCCACGACGCACCGCCAAGAAGGTCTTCCTCGATCTCGACCGACACGCCAAACTGAATGGCTACCTGACGCAATACTTCCAGACCGCTGGCCACGACCTCGGGGCCAATGTGGTCACCGCCAAGAGCAAGCACTTTGAAAGGTTCGTTCATCCCGCCATCCCCTGTTGTAGCACCATATGCATAGCGTCAGGGTCCAGATCCCGCTGAAGCAGACGCAGGCTGGAATGAAAGTCGTCCAGATCAACCGAAGACGTCAGGACTGCGCGCGGGGGCGTTTCGGGCGTGAACCCGGTTCGCCCGTGCAGCAGTCGCTGATTGTCAAACAGCAGCCCTTCGCCCGCCTTCAGATCCAAAGTCAGGCGCAGATCATCGCAATACAGCAGATCAAAGAGCCTCTTCAGGGCGCGATAGGCTGGCACAACCTGATCTGCGGGTACATCCAGCGGAGAGATTTGCCGCTCGTTCATCCTCACACCGCAAACCTGACCCTGATCATCCCGCTGAATGATCGGCAGACGGGATTTGTACCAACGCATGTTGCCATGGCTGTTGTCTCCGGGGTCGAAACGCTGGCAGGTCACATGCATGTTGCAGAGCAGTTCGAACTCCTCTGGCCATTGTTCTTTCAGGCGCCGGACGGCTTCGAACCCGTCCACCAGTGTCGAGGCCCCACCGTTCGAACTGGGCCGCAGCACCTGAAATACGGTGATCCCGATCGCAGCATAGCGATAGGGTTCATCCACATGCGGATCCAACGGGCCTGTGGTGTCGCCCACATTGGTCACGGTTTTCTTCTTTTTCAGCGTATAGGTGCCGTAATGTGTTTGCCGCTGCGCCCCGACCAGTCGGATCATCCGCTGGCTTTCGGCCTGATCGGTGGGCGCGTCCACGATCTTGCAAAACCCGTAGTCCCGAACAGTTTCAAGGATTTTCAAACGGGCGGCAGGATCAGCCTCAGCCTCGGTCAGCGATCCGACCGGAAGATTGTCGCCAAGAGTTCTGTCCCACAGGGTTGGGTGCACCCGCCTGCGGGCACGCTCGGCGTCAGAGTAGCAGTGGTTGCGCAGCCACCGCGCGCCATATTCGGATCGGTGTCCGTCCGGCCAGATCACGTGAACGATACTGCCCTCCACCCCGACACTCTGGATCGAGATGCCTTCGTCGATGTTATGCAGGCGAATTCCGCGAACACCGGTCTCTGGGGTGCCGCATTCAGGGCACCAGCATTGATGCCGCAGCCATATGGGGTGAAACCGGCTTTCGTGGCCGTCTTCCCAGTTTACGATCAAGTGGTCGTTTTCAGCGGCAGTAGAGCGAATGCGGTGGCGGGCAGTTGGCATTGGTCTGTTCCCTGTGGGTTTCCTGTCCGCAGTAAGGTCTCCTTCGATTTTGTTTGACAAATTCAAATTCAACACAGGAAAGTTGAGCTCAGCTCACTTATGGAACCCACATGCTGCCCGACCCCAAAGACCCTTCCTATCTTGGCGCACTGGTCTATTTTCATCATGCCGCGGAAGGCCTGAGTTTTTCCCGCGCAGCCCAGGTCCTGAACGTGACTCCTTCGGCCGTCAGCCACCGCATAACGGCTTTGGAAAACGCTCTGGGCAAGCGGCTGTTCGAACGGCGTGTGCGGGAGGTCCGCCTCACGCAGGACGGCGCTGAACTGGCGCGGGCTACTGCGGTGATCTGGAATGAACTCAATGGGATCACCGAACAGCTGACCACGCAGGAAGTGCTGCGAGTTTCAGTCGGACCCTATCTGTCATCGCAATGGCTGCTGCCGCGGATAGGTGCGTTCGAGGCCCAGCATCCCGGATTGAGAGTGGACCTGATCCATGTGATCGGACGACCGGATGCACGCTTGGCAGATGTTTCGATCATTTGGGCAGAACTGGATGGTCCTGCAAACGAAGCAGCTCTGCTTTTCGATACCAAGGCTGTCCCTGTTGCCGCTCCGGGACTAAAAATTGATCCCAATTTTTGGGAAGGCAAATTACCGCCAATTCATTACCGAGATCGCACCACCTGGCGTCACTGGCTTTCTGCTACGGGCGCTCCGGCGGACTACGCAGAACGCGGGGAAGTTCTGGAAGAACCACATATCGTTCTGGAAGCTGCTGCTTTTGGGAGGGGGATTGCGATCGGCTTTTTACCCTTCATTGGTAAATTCTTTGAACAAGGGCGGCTTGTTCACGTGGGAACGCATTCTGTCCGCTCCAACCGGGGATACCAGATGAAGGTAAACTCAGACAGCCGCCCAATGGCCAACCTGTTCGCCGATTGGGTTAAGCACCGGGCGAAAGAGGATGTGAGTTAAACGGCAGCGGAATTACAATCTGGATCATCTGGAAAGCTGATTTGCAATCTTCTGGCGAACGGCCCAAAGCTGCTGTCCACCACGCTGCTGGGATACAGCAGATTGGCCCGTCAATCCTATCGTCCGCCGCATGTGTGAGGTAGGCAGGCCGCCCAAGCTTTCCGGAAAGTTCTGACGGGAAAAATACCAAAGGTGGGGCGCATCAATCATCAGGTGTTAGATCATTCCTTCGATACGTCCATCATATGAGATCACTGAAAACGAAGTATCACATCGACATGTTGTGTGTTGTCTGTGCAATACACGAAAATCTTCCCATGATAACTAAAATTGTCACATTTGTGCCCAGCTTTGATTTTAGCCAGCCAGTACAACAAAAGTTAACAAAACAAAATTTCCGAGGGGGTTTTCGGAGAATGAAGAACTGCGTAGCAGAGCGCGCCCATGAACGTGTGGCGCGAGGGGGTCGTTTGGTGAAATGGAAGGGTCGCGTGGCGAGTGTCGCCCCATCGCTTTTCCTTGCCTCAGCCTCGGTTATCGCCTTGACAGCTGGTGCTGCCCAGGCTCAGGTGATTAACAGCCCGCAGGGTAATCAGGCCATCGTCCCAGTTGATGTCGACACAACGATTACGGCAACCGGAGCAATCAACCTGACCACCGGCAGCCCCGTAGCGGTCGAGATCATCACAAATTACTCGAGCACTGCCACCAACAATGGCACTATTTCGGCCCCAACGCCCGGCCTTCCATTCGGGATTGGCGTCGTTTTGAACGGGAACCTCGAAGCATCCGGGGCAATCATAAACAACGGAGACATCAACGTCGCGGCGAACGGCAGCACCGGGGCAGACGCCCTTGGTTTTCTTTTTCTGGGCGACTACGGCGGCTCGTTTTTGAATACGGGGACTGTCTCTGTAAATGCGAATTCTACATCAAGTAACCAAGCGAGCGCGTTGGGCGCGGTTTTTGTTGGGGGTGCTGAGGCAACCGCAACCATTTCAAATTCCGGCACAATCACGGCCACCGCAAGCGCGGCAGGACTAAGCTCTGCATTGGCGGTCGGCTTTGAGTTTGTGAATGACGTCGAGACGGCAATAGAAAACAGCGGAACAATCTCGGCGACGGCATCAAATGCTTCTACCCTTGATGCAATCGGCATCTTGGTGGACGCCAATCTGAACGCCAATCTGAACAACTCGGGTACCATTTCGGCAACCGCGACTGATAACGGCAGCTTTGCCGATGCCATCGGAGTCCGCGTTGTCGGCGACATGACCGGAAACGTCAACAACAGCGGGACAGTATCCGCCAGTGCCTCGGCCGTCTCGTCAGCGACGGCCTGGGCCTTTCATTTGCGAAACGATCTGAACGGGAATTTTGACAACTCGGGAACAATCACCACCGACGCTTCCTCCTCTTCCGGTAGCGTGGATTCGGCTGCTGTATTTATCCAGGGTGACACTAACGGGAACATTTCGAACAGCGGGACCATCCGCATAAAGGGGCAAGCGTCGACCCAGGTCAGCGCCTCGGGTTTCTACCTGTCCGGTGAACTCAACGGAAACTTCACGAACACTGGCACAATCAACATTCGTGGAAACAGTACCGGATCGCAAAGTGTCGAGGCATTCGGCCTTTATGTTGATGATGGCATAACGGGCAACATAACCAACAGCGGGGTTTTGTCGGTGTCTGGTGTTGCTGCAAGCGAAGCCAGCGCCTTTGGCATCTACGTTGACAGCGACCTTTCTGGCAACTTCAACAACAGTGGTACGTTGACGGCTGTGGCTGAGGCCGGATCGGATTCGGCGGAAGCTTATGGTCTTTATGTGGACTCTGATCTTAATGGCAACGTAACAAACAGCGGTGTCATTTCTGTATCTGGTGTCTCTGGAAGCGAAGCAAGCGCATATGGCTTCTATATTGACAGCGACCTTACCGGAGACTTCAACAATAGCGGTGCGATAACCGTGATGGCGCAGGCCGGATCGGATTCGGCTGAGGCTTATGGCCTTAACGTGGACTCGGATCTTGATGGCAACATAACGAACAGTGGCACAGTCTCAGTGCAGGCTTCGTCCACCAGCTATGAAGCTGAGGCTATCGCCTTCTACATTGATGGTGACGTAACCGGTGACATCAGCAACACCGGTACAGTTTCTGTAAGTTCAACCGGGGTGTTCACTGCAGATGCGCGTGGCTACCACGTAGATGATGAATTTGCCGGTAACTTTACCAATACCGGTACGATTTCGGTGAACTCGGTAACCACGCAGGCAACAGGACCGCGCCCACCGCGTCCCCCAAGCCCGCCGTTTGCCGCCACTCCGGACGTTGTGGGTGCTTATTTTGAAGAAGTCGCAACCGGCAATATTGTAAACGCGGGCTCAATTTCTGTTAGTGCGCAGAATGTCAATGATGCAAGTGCATCGGGTATCTTCCTGCGCGAAGACCTGGTTGGGAACTTTACCAACTCTGGCGCGTTGACGGTAAACACCGGTTCTGACAGCGGCAGCGCCGAAGCTTTTGGCCTGTTTATAGTAAATGATCTGCACGGCGACGCCACCAATAGCGGGACCATCGCTGTTAACGCGAGGGGTAATTCTGGCGCCTCCGCTGCGGGACTCAGCATTGTTGACGATTTCGAAGGGAATTTTCAGAACTCTGGTTCGATCAACGCGGCTGCGAGTTCTATCACCGAAGACGCATATGCGTCCGGCCTGACTGTCGGAGACAGGATGGAAGGGAATGTTTCCAACAGTGGGTCGATCACTGCCGCTGCAACAGGTGGTGAAAGTGCCTTTGCTGCAGGTTTCGAGGTGCTCGATGGCATTGTTGGGAACTTGGCCAACTCTGGCACGATAGATGTGACAAGTACGAGCACAAGTGACGAAGCCGCGGCATTCGGGTTCTTTGTGCGTAACGAAGATTCCAGTGATCCGGATGCCTCAGTGAAAGGAGACTTCACCAACAGCGGCAGCATCACGGTTCGCGCAGAAGGAGACACCGGTTCGGCCTATGCCAGCGGCCTCTATGTTCGCCACGGTTTTGAAGGAAACCTGACCAATTCAGGCGTAATCGACACTGTGAGTATTTCCCAGAAAGACGATGCTACCGCACGCGGTATCTACGTTCGCGGAGATGCCGCCGGGAATGTCACAAATAGCGGTAGTATTTCAGTTCTGGCCCGTGGGGCCGAAGATATGAGGGCGCAAGGCATACTGCTGTACGACAACGTAAGCGCGTCTGTTGTGAACACTGGTACGATCAATGCGAGTGCGAATATCGTGAATGGCACCAGTGACGCCGAAGCCCTCGCGGCAGGTGTCTGGGTCGAGGACATGCAGGGCACGTTTTCGAACACGGGCACCATCACTGCAACGGCAACTGGCGGTGCATCTGCCACGGCTTACGGGCTGTATTTCGAGAACTTTGACGGCGTTATTTCAAATGTCGAACGGATCTCGGCTACATCCGACGGCGGCAAGGCCTATGCAATCTTCCTTGGCACGGGCTCAGGCACTCTGAACGTGGACACAATGGATCGGGTGACTGGTCTGATCCGGGTTCAGGACCATAACGTAAACCTCGATGCGCAGGGTGGCAGCAACGTCTTCTACTTTGAAGATGCAGCGCCGGGCACAGGCGTTTTCACGACACGGGTTTCTGACGGCAGATCAGCCTGGTTTGTTCAGGATGAGGGCGGATCGGCACCTGTCTACGCGACCGTGGATGGCGGTGATCTCGGAATTTCCGGCGATGTCACCGCGTTTCTTGGAGATGTTGTGGGCAGCGCTGATCAAGCCTTGAGATACGACCAGCTGCCGCAGGTCTCGCGCGGTTTCTCGTTCCGGGAGGAGAATGCCATATTCGGCGGGTTCCGGCCTTACGCGATGATCGACGCCCAATATCGTGAGTTTGAAAACGTACCGGGCAATGAAACTGACATCTCTCTGTTCAACGGCAGTGCAGGGCTGTCCGGTCAACTGGACAATGGTCTGTCACTTGCTTTCGGCTTGGGTGTTTTCTCTGCCGATGGCGAGACTAACACCACGGATTTTGACACCACAGGTTTCTATCTGGACACCGCGATCGGACGTCAAATTGGGGCCTATACGCTTGAGGCCGGATTGGGCTACGGATGGTTATCAACGGATCGGTCGCGTCAGATCATAGGCAGCGCAGACGCAAATGCCGACTATGACAGTAAGTTGTTGACCGCTCACATCGGTGTCGAACGGGAATTTGATGTCAGCGACAACTTCGGGCTGCTGGGTCTTGGCGAAGTTCGGTACACACGCCAGAAGGACGACGAATATACAGAAACCGGTTCCGCCACGAATGCGACTGTAGGTTCGACCACAACTGAAGTGATCGAAGCTCGGCTCGGGGCTGAATTCTACAAAGATCTGGGTCGCGGAGGTATCATCTCGGGCCAGTTGAGTGGCGTCCTGCGCAGGGGGCTGGGTGACAACAGCACCGCGGTCAGCCTGTTTTCGTCAACGGAAACGCTGACATTCGCGTCCACGGACTTTACCGGCGCGAGCGTTGTGTTGGGGTATGAAAAAGACCTTCTGCAGGGCATGCGGTTCGAAGCCACCGCCGAGCAGGAAATCGGAGACGACGCTCAAGGACCCTACCTGCGCGCTGGTTTGAACTGGTCTTTCTAAACTAAGTATCGCTGCGCCGCATTTCCAAGCGGCGCAGCGGACAGCATTGCCAATTAGTTCGCGGTATTGTGCGGATATAGAACGGCCATAGCTAGCGCCGCGCCGGACATATGTGCCCTGCGATCTTGGCAAGTATCCGAAAGCCAAAGGCCGTGGCGTTTAAAATCGCAGCGCTCGGTACATTTCACTGACAACAAACAAGTTCAGTTCAGGTCTGCCGCAATCGTTTTTGTGCCCTGCGGATGGCACTCCATTTGGATATTTTGTGGGGTGCCTTAAGAAATGATTTCCGCCAATCCAACTCGTCCGGAGGAGCGCCAGCTGCCAACTTTCGTATCCTGTTTGGGCTGAATAGTTCGAATTGCTGTAACCGCCTCAACGCATCCTTAATTTGCTCAGGCGATTTATCCGATCCAGTCCCTTCCGAAGATTTCTGCGTTTTGTCCTGTGAAACTCGATCCTGCTCAAGACAGTTCTCCAACTCGGGAACTTGTTTGACAGCAACCGACAAGAGGTCAGCTTGGGAAATGGCGCGTTTTACCAATTTGAACTTGTTTGCTTGCCGGTCCAGCCAGATGCTGGGCGTAGAGATGTTTCCGAGTTTCAAGCGGGATTCGAAACCGGAAATTCGATCTGCTTTAGAACTGATCTTATCAACCTCGGAAAGATAGGCCTCAAGGTTGTTCGAAAGTTGTCCTTCCCGCTTTGAATAGCGCCCGGTCATAATTCCTAGCAGTTGGTGAAGGGGTGCATGTTGCGCCATCAAACGCCACAGGTTCCAGTCGCCCGCAAGCTTCAAACCGGAAAAAGCTTCATTCTTATCGACCGCATCCCAAAGCCATTTGCGAAAGAATGTTCCCTCTTGCTGAATTGTTGTCATCAACATCGTGTCCGCAGCTCCGCATGCAATTAGGTCTTGCGGAAGAGGAGGGGCGGAAAATCTAGTTGGGCGGCCCGCTTCATCCGTGTGATTGTGTATTCCTGTGAACCAGGAAACTTCACTGGAGCTGAGCTCTTGATCCAATGACGATGCCAGTGCGCATGCGCCGGGCAGCAACAAGTCATCAAAGTTAATCCACGTCAAAAAGGCGTCGTCTGGCGCTTCTGACAGGTGTTCGAACCCCTTGGTCACTGCCTCGTACATTGATCCATCCGGCTCGGACGTAAATGAGAAGTCTATCGCTTCACAGAAAATCGGAATTGAATTTGTAGCGAGTCTTTGTTTCCACGCTTCCAATTTTTGGATTGTGCCATCGGTCGATCCACCATCCTGAACGTGGTACCGAATGCGGAAAGGCCCGGACTGCATCACTACGTGCATGATGCAGCGGTCGATTAACTCAACACCGTTAAACACAGGGGTTACAATGTAGATTGTTTTCAACGATTTTGCCTTATTCTATGGCCTGGATTTACCAGATGGAATTCTTGAATCTACGATTCGTAGCGGCGAGATTACTAGCTTGATTTCCGAGTGACGACAGTTGAATTTTGCTTCTGGTTTTGTAGCCAGATTGACTTTGCCAAAGTTCTTAACTTTAAATAAGGCGCGTGACAGTCGGAAAAACACTTGTTGATATTCGCAGTTTATCCAGTCAGCGCCAGATTTGAAAATTCAAGTAACGGAGATGTCTCTCTGTAGTTTGGTAGGCCGGAAAACGCCTATGCCTGTTCTGCCTGTTTGGCGATCCCAGAGGAGGGGAGTCGGCAACCGGAGCCATCCCGGCTTTCGGTATACCGACACAATCCCACCTCGGGATGGCACTATTGCTAAAATGAACGTCTGACTTTCAGGAACAACCGGTTTGCTGTTGTTCCATTCTGGTCAGAACGTCCACCTCAGGCCGGCCTGAAAATATGGCCCTTGTGCGTCGCTGCCGAATTCCTGTTCAGCATTGACTTCGAACAACATGTTGGGAACGAACTCGTACTCATACCCGACCAGTACACTGGCGCCGGTGAAATCCGTGGTCGGGAACGAAAGGTTCTGCGTTGTTGAAAACACCGTCACGGATGCATCGGTGTCGCCCAGACTGCGCCGGAGGACACCCGACAACTGACCCAGCAGGACACCACCACTACTTAGCGACCAATCAGCCTCGACACCCAGCCGGGCTTCGATGACTTCGGTCGTGCTATCCTGAACCGTTGCATTAGCGGACGAGCCGGTTTCGGTATAATCATCATCGTCCTGACGGGTATAACGCACCTCGCCAAAGCCCAGCAGCCCAAACGCGTCGCTGGTATCAAAAGATCGTTCGACCCCCAGATAAGCCGTTAAAAGGTTGCTGTTGTAGTCGGCGTTAGCATCAGTACTGCCGGTGATTTCGCGCGACCGCTCGGTCGACAACCAGCCATAGCCAAGTCCGGCCTCGACCGTGAACGATCCGAACTGACGACCGACCGAGGCATCCAGATACACACCATCCGTGTCGAAATCGGTGGTGTCGGTATCCCCGTTCGAGCGGAAAACACCCAACCCCAGCGCCAGTGCCAGACCATTGTCCAGCTGTCCGGACACACCCACGCTGCCGTCAAACACCGTGACGTCAGTGTCGACTCCGGGCACGTTCTCGAACTGGCGGGCTGCGGCATCGACAGTCACATACGGACGGAAGGGGCCGAAGCTGACGCCCGAGACGCGCCCGGTAGTGGCATTTCGCGTGACCTGAGCCTGCCCGCCGTAGCTCAGCACGCTCGTAGATCCATTGATCACGCTGCCATAAAACGCCGTCACATCGGCTGAGTTCAGAAGTTCAGCGGAATCAACACTGGCATAGATCGGGGCGGCACCGCCTTCGTCCTGCACGAACCAGCCGGACCGCCCATCCGATACCGTTGTGGTGAACACTCCCGAACCCGCAGCGGCATCTTCGAACCGCAACACCGTGCTGCCGCCAACAGCGTCCAGATTGACGTTGTGATCCTGAACGCGGATCAGACCACCGACCTTGTCTGTGGTATTCACATTCAAGGTCCCGGTGCCGGTTCCCAGATAGATCGCATAGGCATCGCCAGACTCGGAAGCTGCAGAGATATCACCAACCGCCGTGATTTCTCCGTCGAAGTTCTCGAAATACAGACCATAGGCGTTGACCATGTCTCCACCTGCAGCGGTTGCCCGTATTACGCCGCTGTTGGCAAAATTGCCCTGCATATCCTCGATATAGAACCCTGCGGCCGTGCCGTTGGCATTGTCTGTTGCGTTGATCAGTGTGGCATCCGCCATCACAGTCCCCGAGTTGATCACATTACCGGACATCGTATCGTACAGCAGAACGGCCTGAGCCCGCGCGCTTTCGGCCCCTTGGGCAATGGCTGTGATCCCGCCTTTGTTCTGAACGGTGCCGATGGTCCCGCCGCGCACGTAAATACCACGCGCCCTGGAATCCTCGGTCTGCGAGACGGCTTGCGCGGAGATCGTGCCCGAGTTGTTCAACCCACCATCAAGGCCGTTTCGGATATAGACGCCACCCACATAGGCACTGTGACCTTCGGCCTGAACCGAGATCGTACCGCTATTGTCGATATCGCCGCTGACCCCGTTTCCGGCATAAAGCCCAAAGGCTTCGGCTTCGGTTTCCTGTGATGTGGCCTGCGCAGTCACCCTACCTGAATTCGAGAAGCTGCCATCGTGCCGCTCATCGATATTGAACGCAGTTGCTTCGGCTTCCTCACGGGCCGCAGCTGACACCGAAACAGAGCCTGCATTAACGATATCGCCGTTGAAATCGCCGTCACTGCCATCGGCGCCGACAAACAGGCCATAGGCCTCGGCAAAATTGTCCGCTGAATTGGCCCCAACGGAAATCGTACCCTGGTTCAGGAAGTCACCGGTCAACCCGTTGTCTGCGTAAATCGCTGCCGCTATCGCCTCATGGTCCGCCTTGGCATTAACCATTATCGAACCGGCATTGCTTACGCTGCTGTTGGCTTGTCCGTTCTCGAAGTAAACCCCATAGGCGTTGGCGAATTCATCGTCAGAATTGGCCAGAACGTATAAGGACCCAGAATTGTCGATATCGGCGACAACCTGGCCATTTCTGGTCAGAAGGCCATAGGCCACGGCTTGCTTTTCGCCTGCATCCGCCACTGCTTGAATAGTACCGGAATTGTTCAGCGCTCCGGTCCATTCCCGGTTGACGTAGACACCGGCCACGGTGGCTTCGGTCGCGCCAATACCCTGAACCGAGATTGCGCCCGAATTGACGATGTTCCCCTCCAGACCCGAAACGACGGAAATACCATAGCCAAGCGCATCTTCGTCTTCGCTTTGAGTCACGATCGCAATCGTGCCGGAGTTATTGACGTTTGCATCAACCTCACCGGACAGCCTCAGCCCGATCGCCTCGGCGGATTCTCCGGCGGTTGCCTGCAACGTGATGAGGCCGCTGTTGCTGACGTCCTGACTGACGCCGTCACGAATGTAGACGCCATAGGCATCCAGATCATCCTCGTCAGTATGTCCGACAATCTGGATTGTGCCGGTGTTTGAAAACGCGCCGTCCAACCCATTGTCAATCCGGATGCCGTAGACGTCGGCCGAGGTGGCACTGTCAACCTCGCTGCGGATCAGGCCGCTGTTCTGCACATCGCCCGTCACGCCGTCTTGGGCGTACAGACCATAGGCATAGGCTTGCTTGTTCTCGGCTGTGGCCTTCACCGACAGGGTACCGGCATTGCTGAACCCGCCCTGCACATGGCCCGTGACATCCAGACCCATCACCATGACGTCTTCGTGGTTTGTGTCCGATGCTGTGGCCGCAACAGATATGTTGCCGGAGTTGGAAAATATGCCCGTCAGGTTACCGTTGACGCGAAAACCCGCAGCCGTTGCAGTATCCGCACCTTTGGCTGACACAGAAACCGTGCCGCCGTTTGTAATGTTCCCGGTGATGTCACCGTAAGACACCAGACCAAAGGCGAAAGCGTCCGACGATGACACGACGGATTCGGCACGGATGATGCCTGTGTTGGTGATATTTCCGTCAAGGCCCCCGCCGATACGCAATCCGGCGGCGTCTGCCGATTCCGATCCTGCATGCGCAACGGCCGTGACACTGCCTGAATTGCGGATATTACCCGTTACGCCACTGGTAATGTCCACACCGCTGGCGCGCGCGCTGGAGCCGCTGGCATCAGCTTTGACTGTAATGGCACCGAGATTATTGAGATGTCCGGTCAGACCACCCGCAATGTCGACTCCATTGACCGTAACTTCGTCAGAACCCGTTGCGTTGGCGACAATCGAACCGCTGTTCGTAACAGTCCCCGTCAGACCGCTGCTGACATCAAATCCATCCGCGCGAACTGACGTGGACCCTTTTGCCGACACCGTGACCGTACCAGAATTCGTCAGATTTCCGTCCATGCCACCGGCGACGTGCAATGCAGACGCTGAGGCGCGGGTGGACCCACCGTGCGCGGTAACCGAAACTGTTCCGGAATTCATAAAGTTCCCGTCAAGCCCGCTGGAAACGTCAAAAGCATCGGCTTCTGCCCGCACCGTACTGACAGCTTCGACGGTGAATGTTCCGTTGTTGGTAATGTCACCAGTCATGCCGCTGCTGACATAAAAGGCATCAGCATCTGCTTCGCTGAAATCACTTTCGGCTTTTACTGTAACGGTGCCGGAATTCACGAAGCTGCCTGTCAGACCACTGCTGACATAAAACGCGTCTGCATCGACCGTTGTAGACCCCAAGGCATTGACCGCGACCGTGCTGGTATTGGTAATGTCACCCGTCATTCCACCGCTGACATAGAAAGCCTTTGCATCCGTGTAGTCGATGCCGCCCTGCACATCGAGCGAGATGCTGCCAGAGTTCAGGAAATTCCCGGTCAGACCGCCTCCGACACGTACACCTGCGGCGTTTGCCGTATCTGATCCTGCACGCGCGTTGGCGACGATACTGCCTGAATTGGTGATGTTGCCGGTCATGCCGCTTGTGATATCGACGCCGTTTGCGCGCCCGCTGGAACCACTGGCATTGGCTTCGGCCATAATGGTGCCGCTGTTGAAGACGTGGCCTGTCAAACCTCCTGCAATGTCGATCCCGTTGACCCGAACTTCGTTCGAGCCCGTCGCGTTGACGGAAATTGTACCGGTGTTCCTGACATTCCCCGTCAGACCGCCGCTTACATCGAAGCCATCCGCGTTAGCAGTCGTAATCCCCGAAGCGGACACGATGACAGTGCCTGAGTTCGAGATGTTTCCATCCATGCCACCAGCCACGTGCAGCGCCGAAGCAGAGGCTTGGCTCAACCCGCTTGCATCAACCGACACCGTACCGGTGTTCGAGTAGTTGCCATCGAGCCCGCTTGAGACACTGAACGCATCTGCACTCGCTCTTGACGTGCTGAAAGCCTCGACCGTGACAGTTCCGTTGTTTGTAATGTCACCGGTCATGCCACTGCTGATGTAAAACGCGTCCGCATCCGCTTCGCTGAAACCACTTTCGGCCTTTACGGTGATGCTGCCGGAATTGACGAAGCTGCCGGTCAGGCCGCTGCTGACATAAAACGCGTCCGCATTGACCGACGAAGCCCCCAAAGCATTGACCGTGACCGTGCTGGTATTGGAAATGTCACCCGTCATTCCGCCGCTGACATAGAAGGCGTCGGCACGAACGTCATCGCTGCCGCCCTGCGCATTGATTGAAATGCTGCCGGAATTCTGAAAGTTCCCGGTCAGGCCGCTACTGACGTAGTAACCGTCGGCATCCACGGCCGAAGAGCCTGAGGCCACGACAGTCATTGACCCTGTATTAGCCACAATCCCTTGCAAGCCATTGTCAACGCGAACACCCTCGGCGTCCGAGTTGGTCCGGCTGTTAAGTGCCTCTACAGTGATGTTACCTGCGTTCGTGACATTGCCCGCCACGCCATCGGTGACCTTGACACCAACGGCCTGTGCTGTGTCAGCCCCGGAACTGGTCCGTGCGGTGATCGCATCAGAATTGACTAAGTTGCCGTTCAGTGTCCCATCGACATTGACACCGACAACCGAAACAGCAGCCCCACCCGTGGTGGTGGCGCTGAGGGTTCCGGTGTTCCGGAGAGTGGTGTCTACGTCATCTCCAAACAGCAGCGCCGTCGCGGAAGCATTTGAAGACCCCGCTGCTGCCACAGCCGATACTGTCCCGGCATTCAACACGGATCCGGTGGACTCAACGCCATTCTCAAAACGGGCGCCAGTTGCGACTGCATTGTCAGCAATTGCTGATGCGCTGGCCGACACGGTCCCTGTATTCGAAAACGCCCCGTTAGCATCAGCATCAATCAGGATACCTCGGGCAGTGATATTGCCCGTACCGCCGGTAATGGAGGCGCTGATTGCGCCGTTGTTGGCGATTTGACCAGTGGGCAGCAACTGATCATTCAGCTGCAATCCGACTGCCTGCGAACTGCCCGTTGCAGAGACAGTGCCGTCGTTGGTCAGTGCGCTGGAATAAGTCGTGTCCAATGTGACAGCGGTTGCCGTGGTCGAGGAAACGTTTACCGCGCCTGTTGGCGTGATGCTGATGTCTTCGTCATTTGTAAAGTTTTGAGGCGTGGTTCGCAGCGTGTCTATGACCTCTGCTTGTGCCACGCCAGCTGGCGCTGTTGAGATCACGGCTGAGGCAAGGAATACCGAAGGCGCTATACTTGCAATCTGACCTTTCCATTTAACAACTCGTCCACCCTTGGCCACGTGCGTCTGCACGGACCGCCGCAATCCACCTGTATTCACCGAAGTCCCCCAAAAGGTCTTTTTTGATTTTTCTATAATTGGCCTAAAAATAAATCCCGGCGGAATTGTGGCGAACATCAAGAGTCTTCACCAGATATTCACAATGGATCGCCGGCAATGCATCCGATCGTGTATCAATTTGATATATTGAGGGAAATGCAGGTAGATTCGAGATTTTCGGTGGTTACGTTTAGGGCAGATGCCAAGCCGTCTGCCACGTCAAAATCAGGGTCAGAGCTAAATACGGGCGTCCGTGATTGTTTCGATCAGCGGGCCTAGGTGACGCTCGTATTTCCTCCACTTTGCCTTCGAAGAGGAATAGAGCGGTCGGCGAACCTGCTGAACGCTGGCGGTGCGAACCCGGCGTTTGCTCTTGTGGAATTCCAGACAAGCATTGTCCCAGTGCAATCCGCAGAAATCGATCAAACCCCGCGCGACGACCTCGAAATCGTCGATCAGCGCCTCATACTGAATGCTGTGGAATGAACCTTCTGGCAGCAGCGTGCGCCAGTGCCTCATGAGCCGGACGTAGTTGTTGTAAAAGCGGCCCAGTTCAACCTGATCGTAGCTATGTAACTGACTGCGTTCAAACAGACGTGTGTAACATGACAGGCATGTATCCAGCGGGTCGCGGGAGATGTGGATGATCTTTGCGTTTGGCATGATCGCATGAATCAGCCCGACGAGTTGAAAGTTGGCAGGCATTTTATCGACGACATGCGGGATGTCCGGGGCGAATTGCGTCAACACCTCGACATAGTCTTCTGCGCGTTGCCTGAGCTTGTCGTCCGACAGCGATCGAAGGGCCAGAGGTGCATTCGTAAGGCCGTCGCCCATTCTGCCAAACAGGTTCTGCAGATCGTTCAGCTCTCCGGCTCCAAAAACTTCCGGATGCGAATTCAGGATGGATTCGGTCAACGTGGTCCCCGATCGTGGCATCCCAACGACAAAAATCGGCCTGTCGCTTTGAACCGCGCAGCCGCGTAGACGATCGATCATGTTCTGATCGAAACATTCTATCAACGCGTCCGTCAGTTGATCATTTTCGGCGCGATCGTACTCAATCAAAGAGCGTTTTACCCGGGCGCCCAAGGAAAATTGCTCGAACGCCTCGTCAAATCGTCCCAGCTTTTCATAGCTCTCACCCATCGCGTAGTGATAGGCGGTGGCCTTGTGTGGCAGCATCTCTGCCGCTTGCGGCATCGCTGCTTCCATCGCTTGAAACACGGGGCTGTCAGCGGTCATTTCTTCCAGTCTGGCCAGCGAAAGCAATGCGCCCAGTTTGTCATCGGCCGCGTCGGAAGCCGCTTCAAAATGTTGCCGGGCCTTTTCAAAGTCGCCCTGTTCCATTTCCAGATGACCCAATGCCAACCTGCTGGCTGTCATGTCAGGTTTCAAATCCAAGGCTTTCAGATAGCAGGTTATCGCGGATTCAATGTCACCGAGTTGAGCCTGTGCCATCGCCATCTGATGAAAGGCCGTGGCGCTTTCCGCATCAAGACGCAGCGCTTGCTTGGCCTCGACCAGGGCAAGGCCGGGGTGGTTCTTTTCATAAAGAACCTGTGACAATCCCACATAGCTTTCTGCATTCTGCCCGTTCAATGCGATCGCATTTCGAAAAGACTTCTCGGCTTTGTCCAAATCCGGCACGAGTAGGAAGATGCGGCCCAGATTCCGATGCAACTCGGCATCCTGCGGGGCACGTTCCAGATGCTTTTCCGCCACGGCGCGGGCCTCGGCGATTTTTTCGGCCTCGATCAGAACGGAAACAAGGTTGTTGGCTGTTTCGTTGGAGCGCGGATTAATTCGGAGCGCCTTTCGATAAAGCATCACCGCCTTTTCGCGATCATCGTTATCGCGTGCGATACTTCCAAGGTTGTTGATCGCCCGGTCGAACTCGGGATCAAGCGCCAGTGCTCTTTCCTGCGACGCTTCTGCGTCAGCGAGGTTTCCCAGGTCATAACAGACCAGACCCAGATTGGAGTGCGCAGCTGCGCTGCCGGGTGCAAGACGAACGGCCCGATGACCGATATCAACAGCCTGTTCCAGATTGCCGGCGCTACGAAGAATTTCGGTGAAATTGGTCAAGAAATTCGCGTTATCCGGCTGCAATCTGACTGCCTCGTTCATGGCGCGTATTGCTGGTTCGAACTGACCGGCTTGGAAGGCGATAAGACCGACCATCTGATGGGCTGCAGCATGTTCCGGTACGGCCTGCACAATACGCGACAACAGTGAAGCGGCGTGTTGCAGTTGTCCGCCTTGATAATGCGTCATTGCCTGATCAAACGCATCCTGCACCGAAATCTGTTGCTGGCCGGTCATCGGCATTCCTTTTTAGCCAGAGAAGACAGGCGGGACGCCTCGTTAGGCCATCTACAACTGCAAATTTGTCTGGTCAAGATTGTGATCTGAGCATTTGGCGGCCCGCCTCGATTGATCCGCCGATGAGTTGGTTGTGCGTTGCAATGTCTGGATCAAGGTCTGAAGGATGCGCATCGCCACTGTTGATGCACCGGGCGTTAGAAAGTCAAAGACTCAAGAGCTTAGAGGCGGCACCTGATTCCAAATTAGATAGCGCATCGGCCATCAACCCCGAAAAATTGGAAGCATATGCTTTGGCACGTATTCAGTTTTTTGATTTTTAGCGGAAGTTGATGCATGATCTTATCCAGCGTTTCTTCCAAGATTTTCTGTCTCAATTGCAAATCAGCATGGGGGTCATAATGGATAGAATGATTGCTTTAATGAACCTGACGGGCGCTTCGATCTTTTCAGTCGTGATTATGTCCAATGGCGCAGCCGCCTTTGAGGGCGAAATACCACCTAACGACGCTGTGCCATCACAGAACTATTCGCCGTTCGTCGATCGCTCCTATCCGGATCAGGTTCTCTTTGGCGATCTTCATTTTCACACTGAAATCTCATTTGATGCCGGGCTTGTCGGAACATCCCTGAACATTCATGACGCCTTTCGAGTGGCGCGCGGGGGAAGAATAACCTCGAATACCGGCCAGCCAGTGCAGTTGATCAGGCCTCTCGACTTCCTTGCTATCACCGAACACGCGGAAATGTTGGGACTTGCGACGGCTGTTCGTGCAGCTGACCCCCGTCTTTTGGCAGATGAGTGGGGCCGCCTGACTTATGAACGGTTCAACTCCGGGCAAGAGGGTCGCATGGCCGCTTTTGCTGACATCATCGAAATTGCGGCGGTTCAGGGCCGCGACCCGACGGCTGGACTCGATCTGGACGGCGATCTTTGGCAGCAGATTGTCGAAACAGTCGATCAGTACTACGAACCCGGTGTGTTCACATCTCTTGCGGGATATGAATGGACCTCGACGCCGTTGGGTAACAACCTTCATCGCGTCGTTCTGTTTGGCGACGGGGCAGAGAAAACGAGCCGGACCCGACCTTTCACTTATTTTGAAAGCGAAGATCCCGAGCCGCTTTGGGATTATCTGGCGGCCTACGAAGAGGCAACGGGCGGCAGCGCAATTTCTGTGCCTCACAATGGAAACATATCAAACGGGATTATGTTTGCGCCCACCAAATTCGACGGATCGCCCATGGACGCCGAGTACGCCGCCAAACGTATTCGTTGGGAACCAATGCACGAAGTGACCCAGATCAAGGGTGATGAAGAAACACATCCGCTTCTTTCACCCGACGATGAGTTTGCAGATTTTGAAACCTGGGATGTTGCAAATATTTCAGGTACCGTCGCCAAAACGCCTGAGATGCTGCGCTATGAATACGGCCGTTCAGCTTTGAAAGTCGGATTGGAAATCCAGCAGCAGGTTGGCGTCAATCCCTACAAATTCGGCTTCTACGGTACGACGGACACGCATACCGCCCTTCCGACCACCCGGGAAGACAATTACTTTGGCAAGTACCAGCACACCGAACCTTCAGCGAACCGCCATAACTTTGATGTAATTCCTGCGGAAGACCCGGCGCTGCGGATTATCACGGCTCAGGAATCAGCCGCGGGCCTCACCGCTGTGTGGGCGCGCGAAAATACCCGAGAGGAAGTCCACGGGGCCATAAAGCGCAAGGAGGCCTATGCCACAACCGGACCAAGAATGCGGGTACGGGTTTTTGGCGGCTGGGACTTTGACGCTGAAGATCTTGGCGCTTCGGATTTTGTTTCCAATGGGTATCGGAACGGTGTGCCTATGGGGGGTGATCTTGCAAAGGCGCCCGACGGAGTTTCCCCGGGCTTTCTGATCCGTGCCCTACGCGATCCGGACGGTGCAAATCTCGATCGTGTCCAAATCATCAAAGGTTGGATTGATGAGAATGGCGAGACCCACGAGCGCGTCTACGACATCGCCGTCTCCGGTGACCGGGTTATCGGCGAGGACGGACGCGCACGGGAACCGGTTGGGTCAACCGTCAATATCGAGAATGCGACTTACAGTAACTCAATCGGCGCCGCGGCACTTGACACCTACTGGCAGGATCCGGATTTCGACCCCGCTCACAATGCATTCTACTACGTCAGGGTGATCGAAATTCCGAAACCGCGTTGGACGACCATCGATGCTGCGTTTTACGATATCCCATTGCCTGAAAACGTTCCGGCAGAAGTTCAGGACCGCGCCTACACGTCGCCAATCTGGTACAGCCCCGAGTAGTTATTCACAGCCTCGGCTGTGTCTTCAATTCTCAACTCGGGCCTGAACCGGCAGCACGAATTACACTGTCGGTTTAATGCGCCGCTACGTGAGGCGAGCGTTCATGTTTACACCTGCATCCCTTAAGAGCTCGAACTTCACTGCAGTGGCACTGACTTGACGATAGAACGCGATCAACTGTTTGGTTGGCCCTTGCAGGCGGGCAAGGCCGACCGTTGCGGCGACCACAGTCCCTACGTCGGTACTGCCGTCCAGAACATGTAAGCCACCAACAATCAGGACAGCTACTGTTCCGGCGCCGTTGATGGCACTCAGGACAAATTTGGACGAAAGTTTCCAAACGAAGATCTGCGAACGGGTCTCGTAGATATCATCGAACCGCGCAGAAATACTTGCGGTTGGGCGGTCACCGGATGTCAGTTGTTTGGCGGCACCTCTGAGCATATGAACCCGATCAGCGACAAGCGCATTAACACGGCTTTGCACGGTCAGGACGATCACAACTTGGGGCAGTATCATGAACAATGCGATGAGTCCCAACGCGGGGTCATTCGTTGCGATGTACCCGACAATGACAACAAGTGTACCAGCCTGCAACAAAGGCTCGGACAGGGCGCTGCCCGAGAATTTTCCAACCTGTTCTGCTTCGGCGGAAATCATCGTTGCCATCTCTCCCTGTGAGAGCGGCGGTGCTTTTTCGATATTGTCGTCTGCTGGATGACAGATGGAGTTTCTCAGGCTGCGGATCATATCCTCGCCTAAACGGCTGGAAAGGTAACCAAGCACCCACTTGAGAGCGAGGCTCAAGAGAATAACCGCTCCCATTGCCAATCCAAGTGTCACCAGGTGGGACTTCGTTATCCAACCGTAGGTCAGGCCGTTCACTATCTCCTTTTGATAATTCAAAGGTAGCGCGGCAAGCCCTGCAATGGCGAGGGAAAGCAGAATGTTGATTGTTTGCTTACGACCAGTTGCTAACCAAATAGATTTGTAAAACTGGATCATTCGAGCCGTCCTTCCCCCCAACAAGCGCTCTGATTATTAAAGACGAGTGCTATTTTTTGTGCGCTTTGAGTAACTTGAACCAATATATTCGAATGGGTTGTTTAAATCTATGGCAGGCCAATTATCTTAACCGCCCCGTACTACTGCTGAACCGTTCGGCAGTGCTCTAGAGTGAGCGAGATGTGTGTCTGAAAGATATTCTTCGACCAATACGAGCGCGCTAGGTTGCCATTTCTGGCACCTTTGCCGGGGGTGCTGCTGCTGTTGACCTCCGCATCATCGCTGGTGTTCTGGCTATTTGATTTGCCTTGCGGGCCGAGGCGGTTTTGAAGGTGCAGGCACCCTTGCTGACCACGCTTTCTAGTTGCAATGGCAGCTTGCTGCGAAAGTTGATCGGGGGCTATCTGCCCCTGACTTCGGCGATCGTGGTCTCACTGAGACGGCTGATCAGGCTTTGCTCGATTTCCGTCATGATACTCGAAACGCGGCGGTGCAAGGCATGTTCCACTGAACATTCCGGAGCGTGATCTTCGTTACCGGAGGCGATCAGGCTTTCGTCCAGCGCAAGATACACATCTGCAAGGGTAATGCTGTCCGGTTCGCGTGCCAGACGCCACCCACCTGAGTGGCCTTTTTCCGAGGTCAACAGGCCTGCGTCGCGGAGACGTCCCAAGACACGGCGTACTACCACCGGGTTCGTCCCGGAATGCTCGGCGATGTCTGCCGAGGTTCTCACACGATCCGGATCTCCGGCCATGTGGCTTAGCGTGTGCAGGGCGAGGGACAGGCGACTATTGCGCTTCATTTGTGCTTCTTCTCCAAACGGGCATCACACGTAACAATGGCTGTTGCATTCGTCTAGTAACTATGAGAGTTACATGACTCTCGAGACACCTTTCGGAGCAACCCATGTCAGATACTCGTCTTCCTGTCACCGTCCTTTCCGGCTTTCTGGGCGCGGGCAAGACCACGCTATTGAACCGCGTCCTGAACAATCGCGAAGGGCGGCGGGTCGCGGTCATTGTTAATGACATGTCCGAGGTGAACATCGACGCTGATCTGGTGCGGGCCGATACCGAACTTAGCCGAACAGATGAAACGCTGGTTGAGATGTCGAATGGCTGCATCTGTTGCACTCTTCGTGATGATTTGTTGGACGAAGTTCGCCGCCTGGCTGCAGAAGGCCGATTTGATTATTTGCTGATTGAATCCACCGGTATCTCCGAACCATTGCCGGTTGCAGCTACGTTCGACTTCAGGGATGAATTCGGCAACAGCTTGTCTGACGTGGCACGGCTGGACACGATGGTGACAGTTGTTGATGCGGTAAATCTCCTTAACGACTATTCCTCTCATGATTTCCTGCGGGATCGAGGCGAAACGATGGGCGAGGAAGACGAACGCGCACTCGTCCATCTGCTCACGGATCAAATCGAATTTGCCGATGTGGTGGTTTTGAACAAAGCCAACGATGCGGGGGCGGATAAGGTTGACGCAGCGCGCAAGATCATCCGAAGCCTGAATGCGGATGCCGAGATCATCGAGACAAATCACTCCTTAGTCGCCGCCGAGAAAATTCTCGACACCGGCCTCTTTGATTTTGAGCAGGCTCACGAGCATCCGATGTGGGCCAAGGAGCTGTACGGATTTGCCGATCATGTGCCAGAGACCGAGGAATATGGCGTCACCTCATATGTGTACCGGGCACGGCTTCCGTTTGTTCCCGAGCGCATTTTGAAAGTCCTCAACGGCCATCTGCCGGGGGTGATCCGGGCCAAAGGGCACTTTTGGATCTCGACACGACCCGACTGGGTAGCCGAATTTTCGCTGGCCGGGGCGCTGTCCAGTGTAAAACCGCTGGGCACCTGGTGGGCGTCGGTACCGGAGGAGCGGCGCCCTACACATGACAGTGCGAAAGCCTACATGCAGGCCCACTGGCAAGAACCCTGGGGTGATCGTCGTCAGGAAATCGTCTTCATCGGAGCGGGCATTGACTGGCCGGCTTTGAAGGCGCGGTTGGATGCCTGTCTTGTTCCTGCAGCTGCAGCCATGGGGCCCGACACATTGCCCGACTATCCGGACCCGTTTCCAATCTGGCGGCGGATGGAGGATGCCGCATGAACTTTGCCGAAACGCTGGAAAAAGACGCCGCCATTGGCGTCGCGGTCGCGGAAAACCCATCGTCATTCGCCACGTTTCTGCAACCCGGATGCGCTGCTGCGATCTGGCGGCGGCATGCGCCTGCCGACGTCCAAAGCTGGCTGAACGGGCTTGACCCGGAGGTTCTGCCTCGCGGTCGGGTCATTATGCCGTCGAACGCGGTCAGGGATGCCCTGGCGAACCTCTGCGACTGGTCTGGTTTGCCTGACACTCCTGAAAGAGGGTGGTTACAGGATGATATCGTGTCCCTGGCTGACATGTTCTCGGACCTGTTGAATGCAAGGTACCTGCGATTGCGGTTGGATGTTGTGACCACCAACGCCTGTCGCAAATTTCATATTGATGCGATTACCGCGCGGTTGGTTTGCACTTATCGCGGTACCGGAACACAGTACGGTATTTCGCAGGATGGAACGGATCCAGCACATGTGTTCACCGTTGAAACCGGCGCTCCAATTCTCTTGCGGGGGAAGCTGTGGCCCGAACAGCCATCGTTCGGGCTGTTGCATCGCTCGCCGCCAATTGAGGGTACAGGTCAGACCCGGCTTGTACTGGTGCTGGACCCCGTGTTCGACCCGGAAGACGAAGCATGAGTCGGAATCTCGGGCAATGCAGTTTACGACGCAAGCGGCGTTCCGATGATCCAATGGCTGCATTTGACGGCTTGCCAGCGCCGTTAAGGCGTTGGTTGTCCGAAGCAGCCTTGCCATGGTCCCCCACATCCGCGCGACGCATTTGGTCAAAGTCGCAGGCCCGAGGTCTCACGGCGGAGGAAACACTTCGGTCCCTGAGCGAAGCCGAAGCCAGAACGCTTGCCCGTGACCGGCAATCAACTGTTTTCAAACTCATGTCCCGAACGTGAATGAGGTCCGTGTCTCATTCATCTCGGCTTGACGAAGTCGAATGCAAAAACTGCGCTCGAGAGGTTTTGTTTCAGGTCCCGATTGACAAGACATCCGGTCTAGGACAATCAGGACACAGATGGTTCCCCATGGTACGCCCAGGGGATGAAAAGGGAATACGGTGCGGTCCGCCTGTCGGTGCCAAGTCCGTAACTGCCCCCGCAACTGTAAGCGGTGAGCGACGCCAAACAACCACTGGCCAAAAGGGCCGGGAAGGAAGGCCAAGCGACGATCCGCAAGTCAGGAGACCTGCCATCGCATGTTTAACCAACCCGGGGCGGGGCGTCCTGGAAGGAGGCTTTGATGGCACGTCTGACACGTGTTTACATGATCGGCACCTTCTGTCCGCGCTTGGCTTTAAGCGGAGCGGACAATGTCGGAAACACCTGACCATTTCCTTCTGATCTGCTCGACCTGTCGCGGCACACTGTCTGTCGGGGCCATGCGCAATGCGCTGACCGGAAAGCTGCCGACGGGATTCGCTATCCGCACAGTTGCCTGTATGGCCGGTTGCGCGCAGCCAACAACTGTCGGATTTCAGGCCGTCTGCAAAGCTCAGTATCTGTTCGGCGACATTGAAAGCGCGGAAGACATCGAGGCGTTGGCCGAATTTGCACAGCAATACCACGACAGCCCAGATGGCTGGACCAATGCCACCGACCGGCCGGGTCCACTTTTTACAAAAACGCTTTCACGTTTGCCTGGGATCCAATTGCAGGAGCCATCATGACGACCTCGGCCTTTCTGGTTGCGCGAGACCTCGAATACTATGCGCTCAACGGTGATGTCCTGCTGCAGGACGCCTCGTTTGAGTTGGACGAGGGCGCGATACTGGCAATTGCCGGTCCGAATGGGGCTGGAAAAACAACGCTTTTGAACCTGCTGTGCGGGACGGCTGAGATCGTGCTGGGCGACGTTCTGGTCAAGGGGCGCAGCCTGAAACAGATGCCCGCCAAAGACCGGGCCCGGATGATAGCCGTTGTCAGCCAGCAAGAGCTTCCCGATGGGAGGCTTTTGTTGCGGGATTACGTCGCGATGGGTCAGATTCCGATTCGGGCCGACCGTTCGGCTGCAGAACACGCAGCAGAACTGGAAAGGGTACTGAACCTGACCGGCCTGAATGCATTGGCAGACAAACGGATGGCAATGCTGTCCGGGGGTGAGCGGCAACGCGCCCATATCGCCCGTGCTTTGGCGCAGAATCCATCACTGCTGTTTCTGGACGAACCCACCAACCATCTGGACCCGGATGCCAAGGGGAGGATGCTGTCGTTGGTTGCCGAGCTGGGCATCACGGTGGTGATGATCGTCCACGATCTGGTGATGATTCCCGAATTCGCCACCCATGTGGCGCTTATTAAATCCACGCGGCTTACGGGATTTGGCCCCGTGGCCGATGTGCTGACCCCGGAACGGGTCCGCGACACGTTTGGCGTCGACTACCTGTGCTTTCACCACGAAGGCCGCGTGATCCCGGCGCTGGATATCCGAAGAATAACAGTCTCAACCTAAACCAAGGAGCATTCCCGAATGAAACACATCTGGTCCATGGCGCTGATCACAGCCATGGCAGGCGCCGTGTCCGCGCATGAAGTCAGCGTTGACAACTGTGGCGAACCGCTGGTGTTCGAAACTCAGCCTGAACGGCTGGTCGTGCACGACATGAACATGACTGACATGGCCTTTGCGCTGGGTCTGCAGGAGAAGATCGTCGGCCTGACCGGCATCACCGGCTGGTACAAGACCAGCCCGGAATTCGACAAGTTGCGCGGTGAAATCCCGGAGCTGGCGCCCAAATATCCGACAGTCGAAAACCTTGTGGCCGTCGAGCCTGACCTGTTCTTCGCTGGCTGGTATTACGGCATGAAGCCGGGCGGTGACGTCACGCCGGACACGCTGGAGCCCTTTGGCATCAAGACCATGATCCTGACCGAAAGTTGCGTGCATCTGGACAAGGACCGCCCCGAGGCCAGCATGGGCCTGCTGTTCGATGACGTTCTGCGGCTGGGTAAGGTCATGCATGTCGAGGACAAGGCTGAGGCGCTGGTCACAGGCTGGAAGGAAGAGCTGCACGCGCTTGAAGCTCAGACCGCAGACCTGCCCAAACCGCGCGTCTTCCTGCTGGACGGTCCGGCGGATGCGCCGTTTACCGCGGGCAAATTCGCCATCCCGGACGCGATGATCGCCGCCGCTGGCGGTGAGAATGTCACGCATGACATGGACACCAGCTGGGGCCGTACCTCGTGGGAGGCGGTGGCCGCCGCGAATCCAGAATTTCTGGTGCTGCTGGATTATCAGACCGGAAACGGGGCTGCGGACACGTTCAAGTTTCTTCAGGAACATCCGGTGATGTCCCAGACCGACGCCGTGAAGAACGAGCGCTGGATTGGCCTGCGGTACGAGGAACTGACCCCCGGACCGGCGAATATTAAAGCGATCTCGAAAATGGCACAGGCCATGCATCCGGGTCTCAACTGATATGGGCCGATCCGGTCTGACACTTGTGCTGGGGGCGGTCGTTCTGGCCGCCCTCTTGCTGATTTCAACCATTTACGGCACCACGTCCATCCCGGTCTCCGACACAATCACCGCCGTTCTGCTTGGAACGGGGCTTAGCGATGGGGATATGTCGCCGCTTCACCGGATCGTATTTGACCTGCGCCTGCCGCGCGCATTGTTTGCCGCCGTGATCGGTGCGGGGCTGGGCATCGTTGGCGTCGTCCTGCAAACAACAACGCGCAACGATCTGGCGGATCCATTCCTTTTCGGCCTGTCATCCGGCGCCGCTGCAGGGGCCGTGTTCGTCATAACAGTGACCGGAGATGTTCTGGGATTCTGGACCCTGCCACTGGCGGCCTTTTGCGGGGGTCTTGTGGCGTCGGGCATTGTGCTGGCACTGGTTCACGGGCTGCGCACAAATGCACCTGAAAAGCTGATCCTTGCCGGTCTTGCTGTTTCCTTTCTGTTTTCCGCCATTACGAACTATCTGATATTTTCAGGCGACAACCGTGCCGCGCATTCGGTCATTTTCTGGATGCTGGGCGGGCTAGGTCTAGCCCGGTGGGAGACATTCCCGTTGGTCTGCGCCGGGTTGCTGCTGATCCTGACTTATTCACTTTATCGCAGTCGCTGGCTGGACGCGCTGCTAACCGGAGACCTGACCGCCGCGACGTTGGGCGTACCGGTGCCGAGGTTGCGGTTTAGCATGTTTTTCACCGCAGCCCTTGCAACGGCGGTATTCGTTTCGGTGGCAGGCGTGATCGGATTTGTTGGCCTGATGGTCCCCCACATCGCCCGCGGAATCGCGGGACCATTGCACCGGCAGCTCTTGCCAACTGCGGCGATCGTCGGGGCAGCTTTGCTGACCGGATCGGACATACTCAGCCGCCTTTTGCTTGCACCGCAGGAACTGCCCGTCGGGATCGTCACAACATCCATCGGATCCGTTTTTGTGTTCTTGTTGTTGTTCAGAACGGCCAGGTGATTGCCAACTTGCTCGTGCATTGTAAACACGTTGGGTCATACGAATTAGGATACCGGTAAGAAAAATTGCCTGATGGGATTTCGTTGTCCGCACGAGAATTTGTTGGACGTATTCAGCCCCTAAGCGGATCTAAAAACTGGAGAAAAACCGCATTGGTGGATAACCCTTGTGGCCGCCAAAATTTCACCACGATTTGTGTTCAGACGGGGTCTCGTATCGAGCTTTCGAAAGGACCCCAACTTTGAAAAACTATATTGCTTCGGCTGCCGCTCTTCTTTTGTCTGCCGCGGTCGCAAATGCCGAGATCTGCTATCTCGAAATCGATGGCGTGATCGAGATGCAGGGGCCATGTGTGTTCGACCCAATGGGTGGTGGGGATTTCTTTGCGGCGGATATCGATGACCGTACCGCCTTTGTGTACTTTTATCTCGAAGGCGATGAAATCGGCACGGCCGCCTGGAGCGACCATGAAAGCAGCGCAAATAGCACGCTGGGCAGATTGTACCGTGATGGAGCCTGCTGGCAGAATGACTTTGCCACGCTGTGTGCTTGGGAGTCCTGATCATCGGCGGATGCGCCCGCCCCAGCGCCTATCGCCCCAAAAATCCCCTGAAAGAGACACCCCGTGGAAACCCTGTTGATTCTGCTATTTAATCTGTTCCTCATGGCTGCAGGTTTCATACTCATGGTTGTTACCGTGGGCTGGAACCTGAGCTTTATCAGTAACCTGACTAAGAACAGTGACGCCCGTTTGGGCATGATCGGTACATTTGCAGCCTTCACCATACTGTTCAGCAACCCCGCTATTTCCGGTTGGGTATCTGCGGCCTACTATGGGGATGGCGCTTGGTCGTCCCCCTACGTACTCCATATTCCGACGGCTGCCGATTTCGGCGGGTTCCTCGGCAGTTTTTTCAGGGGCTGGTCGTATGGATTGCCAATGAGCGGCTGGGGACTGGGGCTGTTCGTTGCATCCATCTCACTCTTTATCCTTAACATCGGCATCGCCTTCGCCACGAAGGACAAATACAGTGCTTTCGAGAGTGGCAGGGTCTTCAGACTGGGCCTAATAATTTTTGCCCTTACCTTTTTGGGATTTCTTTTGGCCACGTTCCTTTTTGCCTACCTTCTGGGCACCTTGATGTGGCTTGGCGATTGGTGGTGGGCTGTTCTCCTCCTCTTGGGTGTTGGTGCGGGAGGTGGCGTGAGCTATGTCTATGATAGCAGCGGTCGCCGCGTCGGAACGTTTTACCACGACTAAAATCTGCGTCGCGCCGTTGCTCGCGAAAATCAGCCTCTGTTATGCCAAGGACCCGCAGATTGATAACTCAGTCACTCGCGTGCGGAATTATTCCATTTCGTGTGCTTCGGGTTGCTGATCTGACGGTGTCAGATTGTTGTCAGTACTACCAGTGTTCACAGGGTTGGTGAATTTGTCACCTGCACGGCAGTCTGCCAGGATACTATCATCACGATAGTTCACTTTTATCCGTCCAGAGTCTTTCTGCAGGAGAAGAACATTGACGTTACACAGGTTTTTAATGGCGACCACTCGTGCAAGCATCGCGTTGATCGCATCAGTATCAATGGCGTGGGCTTGCACCGGGATCATGCTAACCGGGGCTGATGGCAGCATCATTCGTGCACGAACCGCAGAATGGGGGCCGTTCGATCTGGAGACGAAGATCAACATTATTCCCAGCGGATTTACCTATAACGCGGGTGCGATGCCGGACGGGCAGCAAGGCGCGACGTGGATAGGCCGCTTTGGCATGGTCGGCGTCAGTATGCTGGACCACGGCGCGCCTGCTGACGGGATAAATGAGGCGGGTTTGACGGCAGGTTTGTTTTACCTGCCCGGTTTCACGGAATATCAGGAATATCTTCCTGATCAGGCTGATAACACCATCCCCGGTGACCTGCTGGCCAGCTATGTCCTTTCGCAATTCGAAACGGTTCAAGAAGCGCAGGCCGGTCTTGAGGGCATTCGTGTTGTAGGCGTGGTGGATGAGACGCTCGGCTTTCCGTTTCCTTTTCACATGCTGGTGGCAGATCGTTTTGGCGGGCGGATCGTCGTCGAATACATTGATGGAGAACTGACCGTATTTGAGGCTCCGCTTGGTGTTATCACCAATTCACCAACCTATGACTGGCACATGACCAACCTCAACAATTACGTCAACTTGTCTGCAATCGGCCTTCCGGAGGTTGAGGTCAGCGGTGTTACCTTTGCTCCGTTAGGGGCGGGAAGTGGTATGATCGGCTTGCCGGGTGACTTCACTCCTCCGTCACGTTTTATTCGCGCGGTGGCGTTTTCGCAAACTGCGCGTGAAACTGCAGGCGGCTATGATACCGTGCGCGAAGCGTTTCGAATTCTCGACAATTTCAACATTCCCCCCGATGCCGCAGAAGGTGCGCAGGATGATGTCCAGTCGGATGATATTCTCTACAGCGCTACGCAAATCACGACAGCCAGCGACTCCGAAAACCTCATCTACTACTATCACACGATGTATGACCGGACGATTCACATGATCGATATGAAGCAAATCGATTTCGCGGCCATGGGTGACGAAATGATCGTCTTCGAGACAAGTGGCACTCGCGAGCCGACAATCGTGGATATGACGCCGAGCAATTAAGTCCAGACTGTTTTGGATTGCAGAAAGCGCGATGCTTAGTCAGCCGCAATCTTATCATGATTGTGGCATGAGACGCTGTGCCGGTCATGAAATAAAACAACGAACGGGGTTGCTTATCATCGACCCCGTCAGTTGTTGATGTCGGTACAACAACGCCGTTCCAACGCAGGATTCTCAAGCAAAGCGGAGAATGCTGCCCCACGACCTTCGGTCTACAAACTTCGGTAGGAAAGATGTGGGTGCGAGCCATTTCTGATTGCGTTATTGATTGGCTCCATACAATCTGCAAATAAATGCACCAAGGAGCGAAACAATGAGCAGCAACGCGGCGAATGTCGCATGGGTCCCGTTGATCGAGAAGGATGGTGGCCCCATTTATCTTGCGATTGCCGAGGCAATTATGCGCGACATTCGTTCGGGTGCGCTCAGCCCGGGCCAGCGTCTTCCCCCACAAAGAACCCTTGCCGAAGCGTTGGGTATTGATTTCACAACCGTCAGCCGAGCCTATGCGGCTGCGGGCAGGGATGGGTTTGTCGAAGGCCGGGTCGGACAGGGCACCTATGTGAAAGGGCCACCTCCAGCCAGGGCCGTCGCAGTTACAGGCGCAAAAGATCAGGCGGTTGATATGAGCATGAACATGCCGCCGCGATTTGAAAACACCGACCTGATCCGTCGAATGTGGCAGGGCTTTGACGCGCTCAGGTCCGACCATGGGATAGAGTTTCTGATGCGCTATCAGATGCCCGGCGGCAGTCACGCCGACCGGGTTGCGGCGCAGTCATGGCTGCAGGAAAACCTGAGTATCCGCACGCTTGACGACGTTGTCATCTGCAATGGAGTTCAGGGGGCAACATGGGCGATACTCTCACTGTCGCTCAAGCCCGGCGATACGATCTGCTGCGAGGAGCTGACCTATCCGGGTTTTCTTGCGATTGCACGACATCTGGGTCTGAACGTTGTGCCGGTCCCGATGGACAAAGGCGGGCTGGACCCAATGGCCTTGGAAGAGATTTGCAGGAAGGTCAGTCCCCGGGCGCTTTATACAACGCCGACGCTTCACAATCCGACGGCAACCACGATGTCTGCCGAACGGCGGCAACATGTTGCAGAGATTGCTCGTAAGTACGACCTGCAACTCATCGAAGATGACGCCTATGGGGTGCTTGCCACCACATCCCCCGAGCCGATAGCCAATTTCGCGCCGGAAAGAACCTGGTATGTATCAACGCTGTCGAAAAGTCTGGCGCCCTCGCTCAGGGTATGCTTCATCGTGCCGCCTGCGGGTGTTTCCAATGATGGTATCAGGCGGGCCATTCGGGCGAATGGCAGTGTGGTTTCTCCGATTTCTGCAGGTTTGGTAACCGACTGGATTACCTCCGGGTTGGCCAGCAAGATCACAGGGGAAATCCGTGCAGAAACCAAGAGGCGGCAGGATGCACTGCTGCAGTGGTTGCCGGACGTCGAGGTGCAGGCAGACGCGTTTCACGTGTGGCTGCCGTTGCTAGAGGGGCATTTGGCCACTGAATTTGTTCTGAATTTGCGTGGGTCGGGTCTTGGCCTTGTGCCCGGCGTGGCCTTCGCGCCCGGCAGCGCGCCGAACGCGGTTCGAATTGCTCTGGGATCAACGGATACGATGGAAACCTTGCAGGCTGCCTTGCGCAGCCTGGCTGACACGTTGGCAAACCCAGACCAAAATAGCTGGATGGTCGTTTGACGAGGTCCCTCGACCGTTGAAATGGACTCGTTGCAGGACAGGCACTCAGTTATAGAAGGATGCCTGTCCGCTCAATCAGCATCTTGCGGGTTATCTGACTCTCCGGGTTCGGGATGGCTTTTGTTCAGCCAATCCCGCACCTCAGAAGCCGTGCATATGTTTTGCCCACTGGAAGCCGATCATGGCCCCCTTGATTCTCGGCAGCAGGAACAGTGAAAGCGCTACCGCCCCGAGGGAGGTGACGGATGCCAAAACCATCGGGGTAGGCTCCCAGATTGACCAAATGATGTGGAGCGCAAACCCTGCGAGGTGTCCAACAACCAGAATTGTCAGATAAGCCGGACCGTCATCGGCACGCGCGCAGGTTAAATCCAGGCCGCAAACCTCGCATGTGTCGTTAACCTTCAGATACTTGTGCAGTACATGCCCCTTGCCGCAATTCGGGCATTTCAGCGCAAAGCCTCTGCGCATAGCTGATCGCGAGTCTCTCTCTGCCAATTGCATATCCATATCACCACAGCTGCAGAATTGATTCTGATGGGATGCATACATTGTGCAATCATTAGCGTCAATTGCTGCGCCGCATTGAGGGCCGAGATTGTTTAGCGCCGCCGTTCTAAGGATTGCGCTGATCTGGATGGATTTGGTTTTTTATCCGACAATTGCGGCTCGCGGCTGCGTGCAAGATTGCCGCGACATCTAAACTTCTGATTTCTCTTTGTTCAGATGATCCATTTCGAGGTTCAGGAAATAAGACAGTCCGATCCGGATAACGACGGTCAGCCCAAGGATCGTGATCTCGTCAATCGTTCTGTGCAGGATCGTCAGAATGATATCCGACATGATCAGGATTTCCAGAGCCAGCAGCAGGATCTGACCAAGGCTCAGCCGAATTCGGCGAAAGACATCGAAGAATTTCTCGGGCGAAGATCGGTCATACACCCTCACCAGTTCCGGTATCGAAAGGATCAGGACACTGGAAAATCCCAGAACCAGTATTGCGATGGCGACCATCTCGACCGCTACCGCAACACCCTCGAGTATCCCGACCAGCATCAGAATTTCGGAACCTGCTGTGGGATGCAATGAATATTTCCGCCGCCCAGCAGGATTTAACGGGCTTGTACGCCGACAATTTCCTTGCCGGGGTAGATGGATTTCAGGATGTCAGCCGCATTCTAATCTTACTTTTCGTCCAACAGCGGGAACACGACCCGTGAATTGCCGATATCGAAGTTGCAGTAAGACCCGGCCAGCCGATCACCTTCGGCCCGGTCCATCCCACTTTCCGACAGGTCGATACCTTCTGCCTCTTCGGCTGTCAGATACAGTGGTCCTGGCTGCTGCAGTTTTACAATTTCCAGCCGCCGACCTTTTGCGTCGGTCTGTTGCAACAGAAATTCATAGGCCTCGAGCGAGATTTTATATTGTGGATCGGTCTTGTCGTCGGTCCAGGTCAGCGCCACGACACCCGTTTTGCAGTAATGCACCAGATTGTCGACATGGCCGCTGGTTTCGTCGCGATAGACGCCTCGCTTGATCCAGATGACCTTTTCGACGTTCAGATAATCCTTCAGCGCCTGTTCGATCTTGTTTTTCGTCATGTCCGGATTACGACCAGGGTCGAGCAGACATTCCTCGGTCGTGATCATCGTGCCATGGCCGTCAACATGGATCGATCCCCCCTCAAGCACGAAATGCGACCGGTAGCGATCCGTGCCTTCGATCTCGGCAATCTTGATACCAACCAGCGAGTCTTGATCCCATGGGCTGTAAAGGCCGTTATAGGCCCCGCCCCACGAGTTGAAATCCCAGTCCACGGCGCGGCAATCACCCTGATCATTGACCACAAAACTGGGGCCTACATCACGAAACCAGCTGTCGCAATAAGTCATCTCGACGACGCGGATGCCGCGTGACAGGCGGGCGCGGGCGTTGTTGAACTGATGTTTAGACACCGCGACGGTCACGGGTTCGGATTTGTGGATTGCCTAAGCTACGGCGACAAAGGCCTGTTGCACGGGTTTTGCTCCCAGCCGCCAGGTGTCTGTCCTTTTCGGCCAGCCCATCCAGCATCCTTTATGTGGCTCAAATTCACCGGGCATCCGGTATCCGTCCTGCCGGGGAGTGGTTGTGAAACGAAATGTCATCGACGCTCTCCTGTGTTCAGCGTGATTTTTTGGCTTTGAAAATGAGAACCTCACCAATGATCAGCGCGTCGAGGATGCCGCTGCCGACATTGCGGAAGTATTCGGGGTCAAAACTGGTCCCCGGTACGTAGAAAAAGAAGATGACGCCGAGGATCAACAGGATCGAAGGCACAATGCCACAGTACCAAAGGGTATTCCTGCCACCGGGCACCAGATAGGGACGCTCGCTTTCCGTGTCAGTCAGACGCAGCTTCGGAAAGGCGGGAAACAGCAGGATATAGCTGATCAACAGCGTGACGGCACCCAGCGAGAACACGTCCCAGAATAGGTCCTCGACTGAACCCTGGTCCTCCAGATAGGCGGCCATTATGTGATGCGTGTCGTTCAGGCAGGGTTCACCGCCCGAGCCTGCGCTGGCCATGAACCCATATGCCAGCATGACAATCGGCATCGTGGCCAGAATGCCGAACGTGGCCAGCAAGTAGAATACCGCAATCAGCGTACCACCCAGAATGACGGCTTTGGGGATATCCCGGCGGGGGTTTTGCATGGCGCTTGAGGCCCCGGCAATGATTTCGAAACCCATGAAGTTGAAAATGATCACCGGCAAATATCCCATGCCGGCCTCAAGCGAAGGGGTGATGGTTTGCAGATTGATCTCGTTTGCAAAACCCCGCTGCAGTCCCACATAGATTCCGCAAACGCCAAGCAGGATCATGATGGTGGATTTGAAGATCGAACCCACATTGGGAATCCAAAGCAGGTTTTCGATATCGCGCATGGTGATCAGGATCTTGATCCAGCTCATGACGATAGCGATGATCGCGATGCCCTAGGGGCTGAGCTCAAAGCCCAGGATTTGAGACATGACCAAAGCGAACAAGTAGAAAACCGCGGGTACCCACAGGGCATAGTTGACCCAGTACAGCCAGGCGACCCGTGCGCCGACACTGTCACCAAAGGCCCGGCGCACCCAGTCGACCAGTCTACCTTCGTCCGGATAAGCAGTGCCCAATTCGGCCGTGACCAACCCGTAAGGGATCAAGAACACGGCGAACATGATCAGCCACCACACCAGTGCGGACGGTCCGATAATCGCCGAAGCGGCAATAGTGTCCATCACAAGGACCGAACTGACGGCGATCAGAACAATGCCGAACATGTTGACTTTTTGGGGAGTGGCTACGGCAGAAAGCTCCATTCAATATGCGTTTGTTTGGTGCAAGCTGTTGTTAGTAAGAAACAAAAAACGATTTAACTTTGGCCCCAACCACGTAACCCGGGTGGCTATTCCGTGCAATCATAAATTTGAATGACTGCACGGCAAAGGATGCCTGAACTGAATGGTGTCGAGCATACTGACCTAAACGCTCAAAGTAACCCGGCAGTTGTGTTCACACGCAGTCAGATCAGACAAAAAAATTGATAAGTGTCCAAGACTCGTCAAAGTTAACTTGAGCGGGGGTATTAACAAAAAATCATGTACCCAACTGACAAATGTGTAAGTTCACTTGAGACGGGGCGAGTTCGGGGTGTGTAATGAGAATCCTTAAGGTTTTAAAATTCCTAACAATTGTTTCGATTGTTTATTGCATTCACCCGAACGCGAGAATTGCTCATGCGATCCAGGATGACTGCCGGGTACTTACGATTATGCCCGTTGGTGATTCACGAGTGTTGGGAGAACGCCCAAATTTTGAAAGCTATCGGTACGAGCTTTGGGCACTACTCGTTGCTCATAATGCGCAGTTCGATTTTGTCGGCCCATTCACTGACAGGTCGACCTATGCTGAGGTGGAGGGGCGCGCATTTGATCGCGATCATGCGGGGGCCATAGGGTACTCATCATACGATCTTCTGAAAAACTTAGACGGCTTCTTGAAAGGGGTCACCACACCCGATGTCGTCCTGTTGGGAATAGGTGGAAATGATCTGATCGAAACCGATGATTCCACGAAAATAATTGTTGGTAACATTGGCCGGATCGTCAACATATTCCGCCGGGCAAACCCACAGGTTACGGTTCTTCTGGAACAGATCGCACCGGGTCACAGCAGTGTCATGACCCCAGAGTTGAAGGGCAGGCTTGTGTCCTTGAACCGAGGTGTAGCTGATCTTGCGAATGAGATGTCCACGCCAGACTCGCCGATCATTGTTGTTGATATGTACAAAGATTGGTCAGACCGGTTCATGGCGGACGATGTTCATTACAACATTTACGGGGCCAGAGCGGTTGCCGAACGATACTTTTCTGCGCTGCAGGGGCTGGGTGTTCCGTCCGAAAAATCAGTGTGTGAGTGACATGACCGCACCTGAATGAGTCGGGATCAGTTCCCCGATGCACTGAAAGGATCGATGGCCAGGTCGTGATTTTCGAAACAATCGGATTTTTATTCCCGCACTTGAATTAATCGCGAGACAATCCGCGGATCTTGAGCCAAGATGAACCTTCTAACAGTGGACTTACCTTCACATGCAACTTGTCACTGGGTAGCCTCGTATTAAGGGTTTCTTACTGGTTCGTCTCTGATGGTTTTCAACTCATATTTGTTTGCGGTCTTTTTTGTGATTGTATTTGTCTGCTATCAGCTGAACTTTGGCTGGCAGTGGAAAAAGGCATTCCTGCTAGTCATGAGCTGGATTTTCTATGCTGCATGGAACCTGCCTTATCTTCTGATAATCATATTTTCCACGTGCGTTGATCACTATGCGGCGAAGCGGATTTATCGCGCCCCCTCTCAGAATGGAAAGAGGCTATGGTTAGTTGTCAGTCTGACTGCCAACCTTGGTGTGCTCAGCTATTTCAAATACGGAGAGTTCCTGCTGACAAGTACAACCGACTTATTGGCGCAAATTGGAATCCACTATGAACCAATGCCCTGGAGCGTTTTGCTGCCGATCGGAATTTCCTTTTATACGTTTCAGACGCTGACCTACTCTTTGGACGTCTTTAAGGGCCGAATGCGGCCCGATGCAAATTTTCTGGACTTTGCTCTTTTCGTGTCCTTCTTTCCGCAACTCGTCGCCGGCCCGATCGTAAGGGCACGTCGTTTCATGCCCCAACTGAAGGTTCAGCCAAGTGTTTCGGCTGACCAGTTGGGATGGGCACTGGTTTTGTTTGTCGTCGGGTTGTTTGAGAAAGTTGTACTGGCAGACGGGCTGTTCGCGCCGGTTGTCAATTCGGTTTACGAACAAGACGGCACTGTTCCTGCATCAGCGGTGATCTTGGCGAATTTTGCGTTCATGGGGCAGATTTTCGCGGATTTTGCCGGGTATTCGCTTATGGCGATTGGCGTCGCGTTGTCGCTTGGATTTGTTTTGCCGGTGAATTTCCGGGCGCCGTTTTCTGCCATTGGTTACGCTGATCTGTGGCAGCGATGGCATATTTCCATGTCGACCTGGTTTCGGGATTATCTGTACGCAAACATTCGTTCCAAGCGTAGCCGGTCGATCTATAACACCATGTTTGCACAGTTTCTTACGATGACGATCATCGGTCTGTGGCACGGGGCAAACTGGACGTTTGTCGTGTGGGGCGCGTTCAATGGGTTGGTGCTGATGACTGAGCTTGGGCTTCGCCACAAGGTCGGGCATTGGACCATCTGGCAGTCCACATACTCAAAGATTTCATTCTGGGCGCTTACGATGCTGCTGTTTTCTCAGTCTGCAATGCTATTCCGGGCGGAAGACCTGAACCAAAGCACATCAATGTTTGTATCTTTGTTCAATTCCGGCGGCGGTACAATGCAGGTGCCGAAGCTGGAAACTCTGGTTGTTGTGCTAAGTCTGTCCGGGCTGTTTGCAGTGCACTGGCAGTTACGGCATCGGCCGCTTCGCGAGGTCGTCGATGCTTTGCCACTGCCCGTTGTCACGCTTCTTGGGACACTGGCAATACTTTCAATCGCGGTGGTTGGTGGGACCTCCGATGAATTCATCTATTTCCAATTCTAGGGATTGAGGAACCACCATGGAGCATCAGAAGTTAACAGCTGTCGCGGCGAAAAAAGGTCCTGCAACCAATAGCAGGGATGGCTCGCGTTATCTGCTGTCGATCTTCACATCCGTGGTGTTGGCCGTTCTTATCCTTGGCGGGCTGGAGCTTCACATCCGAAGGGAAGGGGGCATACCCAGTGTTGATCACACGCAGGAGCGTTGGGCCCGGGTCCGCGCCGAGATCGAAGCTGATACCAGCACAAGTTCAGTTGCATTGCTTGGCGCATCCCGGATGCAGTCGAATATCTCACTTTCAACCCTGTCTGACGAGCTTGGCGGTGTTCGTGTGCACCAATTGGCACTTTCCGGCGCAGCAGCATATGTGGCCTTCGAGGATATCGCCCGGAATTCCCAATTCAGGGGGCTGGTTGTCCTGTCGATCATTCCGTCCCTGATGATGCCCGGTCCTGCTCGGGAAGAGCAGGCACCGAATGTTGCGTATTATAATCAGCATTGGAACAAGGCCAGATACATTGATACCTGGCTTGGCGATCAGGTTTCGTCGCGTTTGGCGTTTGGGGATAACTACTATAGCAGTATCCGACTGTTGCGAAACCTTTGGCGTTATGGGTATTTTGCCGGTCCTCCGGATTATGTAACAAACGACCTTCACAGGGAAACCACGATCCGGTTCGAAAACGTCAATATACCGGCGCTAAGGCAATCTCGCATCGAGTCGATGAGTGTTATGATGGAGACGTTAGATCGCGTTGATCCATCGTCATGGCGACAGTTCCTTTCAGGGGAATTCGGGGATCTGGTCTCGAAAATCGAAGGCCGGGGCGGGCGTGTCGTTTTGGTGTATATGCCGGTCAGCGACGATATGCTTCAACTGGAAACCTCGGTATTCCCGCGCGAGACATACTGGGATCCGATTGAGGAGCTGACGGGTGCTACCACAATCCACTACCTCGACGATCCGGACATGGTGAATTTCGACTTACCTGACGCGTCCCATCTGGGTGAAAAAGATAAAGTGCCGTTTTCTCAAATACTGGCCGCATCATTGCTGCAAGGTGACGAGCAAAGATTTTGTTGCGCAGAGCGTTGATGGGCCTGAAAGACAAAACCGCGGCCTGTTTCATCCCCACTTTGAACCCGACATTCGCCTACTGTGTGCAGATCTGTTCTGCAGACCCCCTATCTTTGGGCCATGGCCCAAAGTTTTGCAAAACGCGATGGTGACATTCCAACTTCCTCGACGAACATGCGCGTGAAGTGGGGCGCATGTTCGTAACCAAGCTCAAAAGCGATATCGGTGATTGTCAGCTTACTTTGCTGCAGCAGCTCTTTTCCCCGTTCGACGCGCACCGATTTCAAAATTGATCGATAGCTTTCACCTTCTTCCCTCAGACGCTGCTGTAGAGTTCGAACACCGATATCGAGCGCACGGGCGGCTCCTTCTATCCCAGTCAAACCTTCTGACAAATTTCGGTGCACCATCGTCCGGATCTGTGCGGTCAACGTGGTGGGGCGCGTGTTGCAGCGCTCGCGAACAATATCCTCGTACGTCACCACGGCTGCCACGCGGTCTGTTCTCGGTATATCCAGGTGCATTTCATCGAAGTTCAGGCAAATCGCTGTCTCTGACATGCCGATCCTGCACCCAAAGTAAGTTTCGAGTTGATCCCGGTCATGTCAGTTTAGGTCCGGAATGTTGAGATCGATTTTATCCGGTCTCCAATCCTGTCCAAGATAGGCACGGCAATAGCTGACCATTGCCGCAGCACCGCCAATTGCCAACTCACCATATCCATCCGTGGAAGCTGCGGAAAAAGCATAGGAGAATACTGCGACGCCGTCCTCGGGAGTGGTCAAATTGATCGTGTCGTTTGTGCCGTGCAAGTGGATTGAGGCACTCCCGCGAAGCAATCCCTCTCGGATTGTCGGGGCAGAGAGAACCCAATCACCCCAAAGGCCATAGTCACCGATCTGTATGGCATCGACCCAAGGACCCAACACCCAGCTTTTTCCGGCCTCGCGGGCAATCGCGTCAAAAAAGAGAACAAGAGCAGGTTGAGGGATATAACCCTCTCTTGAGTAAAGCAGATCGTCGGTTAGCCCGGAAGCGTGGAATATGCGTTGGAGTGCCCGATCGCCCATTTCACTTTGAACCAATTCCGGCATCGGACCCGGCGAAAGAGCTGAGATCATGAATATCGGGTGGGGGGGGGTGCAAAACCTGTCCTTTTCGCTGGTTGGCGACGCTGTTGCGCAAAATGGTAAGCGCTTTGAGCGGGCGTATGCAACGGTTGAGCAAAGAAAACCTGTTGTGGACGGTGTCTGGCGCGAACGAATAAAGGTGAGAAAAATGTACGATGTTCAAGTTTCCCCCTGCTTCTCATTTGTGTTTCTGTTTTTGGCCCAAGGCGCGCTTGCCGCGACAATTCCGGTCACCGCAGAAAATATTGCGCAGTCTGAAACTGCATGGAGTTTCTCGAACTGGGCCGTGAAGGGGGCTGATAAAGGGATACTTCACCTGCGTGAGGTCACTCCGGTTGGACCTGAGGCCCCGACTGTCCGCATGAATTGGGACACGCATTATTTAGTTCAGATTGTGAATCTATCGGACGATGGCAGTTTCACGATTTAGTTGCCGGAATCCGACCTGTACGTTGCGGCGCAGGTCATGGATGAGAATGGATTTTCTCCTTACTATCTCGTCGATTCAGGGAACCATGAAGTATCGGTTTCGACCGATTATGCGCTGATCATTTTCCACACCGAGTTGAAAGATCGAACCGATGCCACCTCTCTGGCGCATCTTCATGACGTTCAGGACAAGATAGCCATCACAGGGATCGAACAAGACAGCACTTATGTGCCGCAAGAATTTGATCAGGCACAGTTGGAGGCGCTTCGAAAACAATACAAAGCAGAGTTCTTGAGCGCAGGGGTTGACTACACCTATGCCAAAAGTGCCGGTGAGGCCGATCGGCATATTCTCAATCTGTATCATGCGGCGGGCTGGGGTGGATATCCGCCTGAGCTGGGTGTTTCGAACGCCTATTCCAGTTCCGGAGCCCTGTCCGGTGACGAGTGTCTGGCGGTCAGCTTCGATGATCCCCACAACGCGTTTTTAACATAGTTTACTCTCTATGATGTCGACGGATATCTGATGGACGGTGCGACGCACATTAATTCAAACATGTGGGAAGCAAACAAAGACGGCACGATCACGCTGCATTTCAATTGCGGCAGTGACAGGGTGAACGCACTTTCGTCGGGTGGTGCGCCGTTTAATTTCAGCATCCGCAATTACGGTGTCAGCCAGATGGTTCTTGATGGTGGGTTTCGTCCGATCAGCCCACAACCTGTGAAGTGACGTTTGATAACTTTGTTCTGAATTTGAGGTTTCACATGAGAGTTTTATTCCTCGCATTCGTTGTATTAGGGTCGGCGGGCGACGCAGCGCAGCGACGTTGAGCGGTGCAAATGACGGTTCTGCTCAGACATCACCGTGCTCGTCAGGGCGCAACGGGGCATAACTTCCGTCTTTACGGTGCACTTCACGACCACTGAGAGGCGGATTGAAGACACAGACAAGCCGCAGGTCTGTATCCGTCGCTCGCACCACGTGCCGATCATTTTGATCCAAAGCATAAAGGGTATATGGCTTAAGGGATTGCCACGTTTCATCTTCAAAGGCCCTGATCTGACCATTGCCCTCAATACAATAACACGCCTCTAAATGATGGGTGTACTCAAGCTCGAGCTCGGCGCCCTTTTTGATGATCGTATCCGTCAGCGAAAATCCCATGCCATCAGAGGCAAGCAGCAACCTTCTGCTGTTCCACCCCGGGCCAGAGACATCTCGATCTGTTCCAAGGATATCTTTGAGTGGCGTAACAATCATTTTTCACTGCCTCGCTTCTATCGTACTGCGCGGTTCATTCCGCCGTCGGACAGTATACTTTGACCATTGATATATCGAGCGCCTTCGCTGGCAAGAAATACGCAGGCTTGTCCAATTTCTTCGAACGTTGCAGGGCGCTGCGCCGGGATTTCCCGACGGGCCTGTTCGGACAGGTTAACGTTCTCGCAGAACCCGGGCAGCAGGTTGTTCATGCGAATGTTGTGCCGTGCATAACGATCCCCGTAGAGCTTTGAGAAACTGTGCAGGGCACCGCGCAACATGCTCATGGGGTAGGGCGCTCGCGGCTCGATTGTATTCATGGATGAGATGTTGACGAATGCACCGCCGCCCTGTTCGATCAGGATGGGCGTGACGATGCGGGCGATCTTGACGACGTTCAGCACATACATGTCCAGACTTTCGTGCCAGAGCTCGTCGCTGAGTTCTAAAAGTGGCCCGTCAAAGTCAGGATCGAAGCCGACAGTTTTTATGGCTTCAGGTACCGCCCCACCATGACCCATGTTACTGACGATCGCGTCGATACGGCCATACTTGCTCATGGTGGCGTCGATCATCGCCTGCAGATCGTCTACATCCAGCACAGAACCGCGGCGGCCAATGCCCCCAAGCTCCTCCGCCAGCTCCACAGACCGGTTGGAGGGGGACATTAGTGAGACCTTGTAGCCTGCCTTTGCCATCTCGATGGCACAGCCCCGGCCAATGCCTTGTCCGGTCCCCGTCATCAGCGCGACTTTAACTTCGGGCATGGTATGTCCTTTCTTTGGGCGGGTGGTGTGATTTTTCTTGAGTTGGATCCAGTGTAGCTCCAGCCAATTGGTGGCGCCTATCGAGTATTTTGGACATTGCTGTTAGTTTTTCTCACATGCCGGAAAACCTCAGACACCTTCGTGCCCTTTAGGTCTTTGATGAATCTGCAACCCACTCCAGCCTGACCAAGGCAGCGGATGTCCTGAACGTCACCCACGGGGCAATCAGCCGGCAAATAAAGTTGCAGGAGCTGCATCTCGGCGTGACGCTTTTTCATCGGCGCCCCAATTGGGTAGAGCCGACCAAAGCTGGGCTGTTCAAGTCGGGCTGATCGCTGATCGGAACAATTCACAGAGCATCAAGTATGTGGATAGTGCCGTTCTGCTGGAGGCGGCAATTATCGACCCGCCGACCAAGAGCGGGTCACAGTGAGAATTTTCAAGAAATGGCTCATGTCGATTTGAGCTTTGTGTCTTAGCCTAAACAGACCGTAGAGAGCATATTGGAGAATACCATTAATACTCTTTGTTGAAAGCTAGGTTCAGTTTGCCTTCGCCACCAACTGATACCCGGGCTTTGCTATTGCTCGAACCATCGTAATCGGTGCGCCATTGATCCAGGTGGTTCGTTCCATGACAAACAGGGCTTCGTCGACGTCGGATGCCAATAGTTCAGCCTCTTGGCGGGTTGCTCTTTTGGCTAGGAAACGAACTTCGCAATCGCTGTAGGGGCGGTTTCGGATTAACCATTCGTTCGCGCTTTCGCGGCTGAGATCAACATCCAGGATTTCTGGCGTGGTTTCATAGGCAATCCATCTGTCTTCGAAGATGTAAGGCTGTTTGTTGGCCATGTGCAGCGCCGTGACGTGCAACATCTCTGTCGGTTCGGCCAATCCGAATGACGATGCAACGCGCGGGGGCGAAACGAGAATCTCACGTGATACAAGAAAGTAACTATACTCATTTCCAGCCGCCTCGATTTCCAGCCGGGTTATCGGAATATCAAATGTCGTGCGTGTAATCGGGTGAAGTGTAATCGTGGTGCCACCCTTGCGGCGTCGGTTTACGGTTCCGCTCTGAGCCAGATCAAGCATGGCGCGTTGGACGGTCGTCCTTGAGCAATCAAATTCTTCTGCAAGTTCCTGATCATTTGGCAGTTTTGCACCAGGCAACAGTTCACGTTCCAGCACCCGCCGCCTGATTTCGTCTCTTATGTCTACCCAGTTTCTACCCATGGTCAGAACCCGTACTTTTTTCGCGTACACCTAATTTGGAAAGGGGGCATAGCCAACGCACCAGTTCACCGCCATCCAAATTGATATTGACACCATTAATATGTGCATGCTTAAAAAGTTTTGGCAACGGCTTAATCCCGTTCGCTATTTGGGAGGATACAATGAAACGCAGAGAATTCGTGACAGCCGGCGTGCTTGGCGCAGCGGCGACTTCACTGGCAGCACCCGCAGTTGCTCAGGACATCCGGCAATGGAACATGGTAACAGCCTGGCCCAAAAATCTGCCTGGTCCTGGCGTCGCAGCGCAGATGCTGGCTGACAGGATCACCACCCTGTCGGGCGGGCGATTGGAGATTAAACTCCATGCCGCCGGAGAATTGGTGCCCGGGCGAGGTGTCTTTGATGCGGTCTCCGAGGGAACGGCCGAACTTTATCATGCGGTTCCGGCCTATTGGGGTTCTAAGTCGAAAGGCATCCTGCTCTTTGGTTCGCAACCCTTTGGCCTGCGTGCGGATGAGCAGTTCGGATGGCTGTATCACGGAGGTGGGCAGGAACTGTATGATGAGATATACGCCCGTTTCAACTTGAAGCCATTCCTTTGCGGCAATTCCGGCCCGCAATGGCAGGGTTGGTTCCGGGACGAGATCAACTCGCTTGACGATCTGAAGGGGTTGAAATTCCGAACAACAGGTCTTGCTTCGCAGATGTGTTCAAAGATTGGCATGGCGGTCCAGGCCATGGGGCCGCGGGATATGTTCCAGGGGCTTCAGACCGGCGCGCTTGATGCCGGCGAATTTATCGGTCCTTGGACGGATAGTGCGGTGGGTTTCCAGCAGGTTGCAAAAAATTACTATTGGCCCGGGGTTGGCGAACCATCTTCGGCCGAGGAATGCGCCGTAAACGCCAATGCCTATTCCGAATTGCCGGATGACCTCAAGCAGGCGGTCAGCTTTGCTTGCGAAAGCCTCTATAATCCGGTCTGGACCGAATATACGACCAAGCACGCGCAGGCCTTGGCCCATTTGGTCGCTGACGAGGGTGTCCAGGTCCGCAAATTGCCCGATGATGTCGTGCAGGCAATGGGCGCCGCAGCAGTCGAGATTATGGATGAGCTGGCACAGGATGAAGATGAGCTGGTTCGGCGGATTACCGAAAGCTTCCTGGCGTATCGGGATTCAGTCGGTCCCTATATGGTTTATGCGGACAATGGCCAGATGAACGCGCGTTCCAGCGTGTTGGGTTACTGATCCGCACATCCGGCGCGCGAAATCGTGCGCCGGATTACATTTGAGGCATAACGTGCAGAAACTAGTTCAGACTTTGGATGGATTCAGCCAAGCGGTTGGATCAGTTGTTCGTTGGCTGGCGCTGGCTATGGTGCTGGTTCAGTTTATGGTTGTTGTCGCTCGGTACGTATTTGGGCTGAGCGATGTGGCAGTGAACGAATCCGTTCTATACATGCACTCCACCCTGTTCATGCTGGGGGCCGGATACACGCTTTTGGTCAACGGGCATGTGCGTGTGGATATTTTTTATAACCGATTGGGTGATGCCGGCCGACGTCGGATAGATCTTTTTGGTCACCTGTTTCTGTTAATGCCGACCATGATCGCCGTACTTTATTGGTCCTGGCCTGCCGTCGTGAATTCATGGAGCATTCTTGAAGGGCCGATTTCCGTTGGTGGGATCAAGGCGGTGTTTTTTCTGAAAACGCTGATTCCGGCCTTTTGCATACTTCTCCTGATGCAATCTGTATCGGAAGTGTTGCGTATTCTGATCGGGGGCGAGGCTCGTGACTGAATATCTCGACCTTCTGATGTTCGCGGCCCTAATGGCGGCAGTACTTTCAGGTTTCCCCGTGGCTTTCAGTATAGCGGGCACCGCAATAGCTTTTGCCTTTCTGGGGTGGTCACTCGGAGTGATGAACATCTCATTGCTGGGTGCAATGTCGCAACGCATCTTCGGCCTTTTGACCAACGGTGTTTTGATTGCCATCCCGCTATTTGTGCTGATGGGCGCGGTGTTGGAGAAAAGTCGGATCGCCGAAGAGATGCTGGACAAGATGGGGAGGTCCTTTGGCAGCCTGCGTGGCGGGCTGGGGATTTCCGTTGTTCTTGTCGGCATGCTGCTTGCGGCCTCGACCGGCATCGTGGGTGCAACCGTTATCGCTATGGGCATGATCGCGCTGCCGACAATGTTGCGGTCAGGATATGATCCGCGATTGGCCGCCGGAATTGTCTGTGCGTCCGGTACACTCGGACAGATTATTCCGCCGTCCACGCTGCTGATCATTCTGTCAGATGTCGTTTCAAACGCCTATCAACAGGCGCAGTACGAGCAGGGAAAGTTTGCAATAGACACCATTTCGGTGGGGCAGATCTTTGCTGCCGCCTTGCTGCCCGGTCTAACGATGGTAGTTCTCTATATCCTGTACATTCTGATACGGGGCTTTCTACGCCCCGCAGATGTTCCGGTTCTCAAAGATGCCGATGTCCGGTTGCCATTGTCCGAGACGCTGTCGGCAATTGTACCGGCAATCCTGCTCATTCTGGCAGTGCTTGGCGCAATTCTGAGCGGAGTTGCCTCACCAACGGAGGCAGCCTCTGTTGGAGGGCTGGGGGCGGTCCTGATGGCGGCGATCAAGATAGGAAAGTCACGAAAGTTCTTGCTTTTGGGTACCGCTTGCCTGGTGCTTTTGGCTATAGGGGCCAGCCTCTATCCGGTTCGTTTGCAGCGCAGCGACCTAAGCGCCTTCGATTACACCATGGGCGGGGGGTACATGGTGCTGACCCTGATCGGTGCAGTTGCCATTCTGCTCGCCGTTAAGCAGTTGATCTCGCAGAAAACGCTTCAACCGGCTCTGACCTCTACGCTGACAATGACGTCCATGATTTTCGCCACCATTTTGGCGGCCGGAATTTTCTCGCTGGTCTTCATCGGCCTTGGTGGCGAAGAGCGGGTGCATGAATTGTTGTCCGACCTACCGGGTGGTCCAACCGGCGCACTGCTCTTTTGTATGTTGTTCATCTTCTTTCTGGGTTTTTTCCTGGACTTCGTCGAGATCACAGTGATTGTTCTGCCTTTGGTCATGCCCACACTTATCCTGATGGGGCATGATCCGGTCTGGCTGTCGGTCCTGATTGCAATCAACCTGCAAACGTCCTTTCTGACGCCACCTTTCGGGTTCTCCCTGTTTTACCTGCGCGGTGTTGCCCCCAAGGAACTTAGCACCGGTCAAATCTATGCCGGTGTGGCTCCTTTCATTCTGATCCAGATACTCGCCGTAACCGTCATCTGGTTCCTGCCCGAGATCGCAACCCTGTTGCCTGCACTTTTGTTCTGAGCTCGGTCAACCCAGCGTCGCTGGCAGAGGCCTGATTGAGAACCGCACTTTCCCGACGCACAGGATCAGATGGCAAATGACAAAAGAGCGGGCATTGGACACAGGTGCAACATTTACTGGGCTGGCGAATTTACATTTCGCCGACAAAGCCGCCCGTAGAAGTTCTTATTTTTAGGTCCGACTTGAAATCAACTCGCCTGCTCACGGTCAAATTGCATGCGAAATTGTCTGACTTCATCCATCTGTTCATGCGACCAGAAGACGAGTGGCTTCAGCATCTCGAGTAAGCTTCGGCCCAAAGGCGTCAATTCATAGGATACAGCCACCGGGGGCCCGGGATCGACGGTGCGGGTCAAGTAACCGTCGCGCTGTAATCCACGCAGGTTCTCGGTAAGCACGCTTTGCGTGATGTCTCCGATACAGCGTTTTAGGTCGCCAAAGCGTTTTGGCTCATCCTCCAGCGCGAGGATGATGATCATCCGCCATTTGCCGGTCACATTAGATAGCACGGAGCGGATTGAGCAGTTGGAGGCTTCTGCTTTGTTGGCAACACCCACAGGTAGCATATCAGTCTCTGGTATTGTTTCGAAACTAGGAGGCATCATAGCTATGCATCGTCTTTTGCACAACACCCTGATCTATATGGCAGTAGTGTTGAGCATACCAAGTCAGTTTTAAGTACGTAATTGCAATGTAGTATGTATTTGCTACCACGTATTGAGAGGATACGAATCAAGGAATATGCTATGTCTCCTAAAGAACTTGTAATCGCGCTCTTTACCGCTGCCTTTGCCGATCACGACCCGGAAGCTGCACGGCAACTCGTTACCCCGGATTACATCCAACACAACCCACAGGTCCCGACCGGAGCCGACGGATTAGTTGGCCTGATACCTTTGGTCGAACAATCCGGAATGACCGCAACCACGCATAGGGTCATCACCGAAGGCGATTTGGTGGTTCTGCACAGCACTTTTGATAACGCAGACGCCTTTGGCGCGCCGACCCTTGCCGCGTTTGACATATTCCGGGTGGAGGATGGCAAAGTTGCAGAGCATTGGGACAATTTGCAGCCAGTTCCTGAAACGACGGTCTCTGGCCGTGGTATGACCGATGGAGCGACCGAGATCAGCGATCTCGATAAAACCGAAGAGAACAAGGCGTTGGTTCTGGGATTTGTGCGCGACGTCTTAGGTGGTGGCGCGCCGGAAAAAGCTCCCATGTATTCTGAGGTCTACATGCAGCACAATCCAATGCTGGCCGATGGGATTGATGGCTTGATGGAGGGCACCAAAGCTTGGGCCGAACAAGGAAATGTCATTACCAAGTTCGAACCGCAGATCGTGGTGGCAGAAGGAAACTTTGTCTTTGTCGCCTCAGATGCCACAGTCAGCGAGAAACCATGGGCTTTCTTCGACCTTTGGCGCGTTGAGGACGGCAAGATCGTCGAGCATTGGGACGTTGTTTCGCCCACCCCTGCAGAAATGGCGCATGAGAACGGTAAGTTCTGAAACACAGGAGTATTGGCGGGCCGGAGTTTGCGGGCCCGCCAATTAAAGGACTGGGCCTCGAACAGACCGCAACACGCAAAGTAGTTTGCAAAGTGTTTTCCCATTCCTGCGACGCTTTAGTTTCGCCCCTGCACAATCCGATCCAGCACCATGGCACACATCAGAATTGCGAGCCCGGCCAGAATCCCTTGTCCCACGGCGGCATATTGCAGCGCGCTCAGTACGTCTTCGCCCAAACCCTTGGCTCCAATCAACGAGGCGATCACCACCATCGACAGGCACATCAGCAGCGTCTGGTTCACACCGGTCATGATTGACGGCATGGCCAGCGGCAGATCTACTTTGAACAGCAGGAACCGCCTGGTTGCCCCATACGCAGTCGCGGCTTCGCGGATGTCATCCGGAACCCCGGCGATCCCCAGTGCGGTCAGACGGATGACAGGAGGCATCCCAAAGACCAACGTCGCGATAATTCCCGGAGGTTTACCGATGCCGAAGAAAGCGATGACCGGGATCAGATATACAAAGGCGGGCATGGTCTGCATGAAATCCAGTACCGGCCGAACATAGGCGTAAGCCTTAGGTTTGCGTCCGCACCAGATGCCAATGGGAATACCGATTACGACGCAGAGAAAGGCCGCTGTGCCCAACAGGGCAACTGTTGCCATGCTCTTTTCCCAAAAACCCAGAAACGCGAGATAAGCCAGTGCAGCGCCCGAGAAGATCGCCACGCGGCGGCCAGAGACCTGCCATGCAATGGCGAGAACAGCCATCATGACAATCGGCCACGGCGTCACGACCAGCGCGGTTTCCATAAGGCTCAAAGCTCCGTTGATTACTGCCGTGACGCCGGAAAACAACCAAGTCAGATTATCGGCAATGGCGGCGACACCGCCGTCAATCGCCTGAGACACCGCGTTGCGGAAATCCGTGGCGGCGGGAAAAACCTCAAGCCATTTTGGCGTGTTGCTGGTGGAAAATCGGTAAACCGCAAGAGGATAGCAAATCGCCACCAGAAGGGCCGCAAAGGCGATACGCAACGGTGGTAGACCGTGAGGCAACTCGGGCGCGCCACGCCATTGACGAAACCGCGCCGCCAAAGCCGCGTTGCCAAGCAATGCAATCGCCGCACGGACGGCCAGCAACAAGGCCAGACCGCCAAAGATGTAAAGAGGCGCATCGGCGCGTGCGGCATCCGCCTCGCCCCGCGCTTTTTCGGCGGCTTCGGCAATGGCTTCAGCCGAAGCTTTCATGCTTTCCCCCAGACTGTTGCCACTTGCAATCGCCGCTTCTGCCGCCGCCATGCGATCTGCCGCCTGAGCAGCCAGCCGATCCGCACGTGCAATGGCATCACCACCCAGATCCCCAAACACACCCACTCCGATCAGCACTATGGCAAAAATCTCAATCACGAAGGCTGGCCAGAAAGCAGCCCAAAGTGCCCGAGCGCCCAGCCAGATCGGGCCCAGCAGACCAGCGTACAGGTTCGGGATCAGCGCCAGTCCCTGCGTGTCGGCCACCCGATTGAAGACATCGCCATAGTAGGCACTGTTGCGGGCCGTGAAGGTGGCGACCAAAGTGGTGAAATCATACTGTTGCGCCTTGCTCATCCCACTTCCCCCTTGATACCGCGCAAAAGCTGCGCCTGATCAATCACGCCCACGATTTTACCCTGCCCATCCCTGACTGCTGTTGGGCTGTTGGCGTCGACCGCCAGGTTGATCAGGTCCGATAGGGTCATTTCGGTCTTCGCGACCGGGAATTCTGTCACAGGGGGATGATCGGGGTGGCGCGCGGACCATTCGTCGACCCGTTCCATGATCCTGTGCGCATGTACGACATTCAGGCGAGAGATATTGGCCACGAAATCAGCCACATATTCATCCTGCGGGTTGGCAACGATCTCCTCGGCAGTGCCGATTTGCACAACGGCCCCGTCCTTCATAATCGCAATCCGCGTTCCGATCCGGATCGCCTCATCCAGATCGTGGGTGATAAACATGGTGGTTTTGCCCATCTCACGGCTTAGATGCATGAACTGATCCTGCAATTGCCGCCGGATCAGTGGATCAAGCGCCGAGAACGGTTCGTCCATCAACAGGATCGGCGGATCAGCCGCCAACGCTCGGGCCAGCCCGACGCGCTGCTGCATACCGCCCGAGAGGCTGGAGGGCAGGCGATCCCCCCAACCTGCCAGATCCACTTTGGCCAACGCTGCTTCGGCACTTTCGTAGCGTTCATTCAGGGATGCCCCCTGAATTTCCAATGGCAGGGATACGTTTTCCCGCACCGAACGATGCGGCAACAGACCAAAATTCTGAAACACCATGCCTATACGGGTGGCCCGCATATCGCGCAGATCGGAATCGGACTTGGCCAGAATATCCTCACCCTCGATCCTGACCTCGCCTGCAGTAGGCTCCAAAAGCCGGTTCACGTGCCTGACCAAGGTTGATTTGCCCGATCCAGACAAGCCCATAACGCAAAAAATCTCGCCTCTTTGCACGCTCAGGCTGGCGTCGGATACGCCCAGCACACAACCATAGGAATTGAGGATTTCGGGTTTGGACTTGCCATTACGTGCGGCCACCATAGCTTCGGCCGCCCGTTCCCCGAAAATCTTCCACACCCCGTTCAGTTCGATTACGGTGTCATCGGTCATGGCCATCCCTTCTACCTTACCGAATCCGCAGCCCGTGGGGCGACTATGCGCCGCCCCATTTAAGGTTTACTGGGCCATCCAGCCCGCGATCTTGGCAGTATTTTCCTTGGCCCAGGCCGAGGTGATATCGGCGGGTTCAGCCCCGTTAACAATCTCCAGAGACCAGGCATTCACATCCTCGGCGGACAGCTGAATGTTTTCCAGCAATGGCACCAGCGCGGGCTGACGTCCAGCCAGTGTGGCGGACCAGCTGACATGCACCTTGGTGTCTGCATAGGCCGAGGCGACTTTGGATTTGGCCTGCCAGTCCGGGTCAACCGCCGGCTGAACCATCACGAACGCAGCCGGGTCGTGGGGCGGTTCTTCCAGAAGGCGGATATCATAGGTGGCAAAGTTCTGATGTGGACCATAGCAATAACCGACCCAGGGTTTGCCCGCTTTCGATGCTGCGTCCAGACCCGCAGTTGCGACGGCCTCGTCGGTGGATTGCAGCTCAAAGAAATCGGCGAAGCCGTAGTCTCGGGCGCGGATCGTTTCGGTATTGGTCGACTGCCACCCCTGCGGGCCGATCCAGATTTCGCCCTTGCCGTCACCATTGGTGTCAAACAAGGCGGCATTGGCCGGATTTGCCAGATCATAGACCGATTTGATTCCATGCTCATCCATGGTCTCGCCGGTTACACAATAGCCTTGCACCGCATCGAACGGATTGCCGGACAACACCACGGACTTCTCTCCTGTGATGTATTTCTCGGCCAGACCCGACTGGTTCGGCAGCCAGGTTTCAGTCCAGATGTCTATCTCGCCATTGCCGCGGGCCATGGCTTCCCAGATCACCGGGACGGCTGTGGTCGTGACCATCTCGACCTCAAGCCCCAAAGCCTCTTCGATGATCGCCTTGACGGCATAGGCCGTGGCCCGACCCGAGGCATAGTTGGGGTCCGGAATGACCACATCGGCGGCAGCAGCAGCCAGCGGAGCGAGCCCCAAAGCAGCGGCAGCAAAGGGCATAGCTTTGCGTTTCATGAGTTGGTTCCTCCAGTTTTGGATGGGGGGAGCCTTGATGAAAAACGCCGCTTTGTATCGTCCTTTCTTGCATGATTAGGGAAACTGATTGAGCCTATTAGCACAGGGCGAAAGCGATGGCGGATGGGCTGGTCTGTTGGGCAGGTCGCATACCAATAGAACCCGGCGAAGAACGGGTGCTAAGTCGGCAAACCTGCCATTAATTGCTCAGCTTTTTCGCCATCAGTGTCTGGTAATGCGGAAGGTGGTGATCGAGATATTCGCGTAACTGCGGCGCCGTTTTGGCCTGCGCTTCAAAGCGGTCGAGCTGCTGCCGGCGTTCGTCCGCATCCATCGGGCGGATACCTTTCGCCTGACTCACATCGCCATGCCAGCCTTCAACCTGCCCCCAGTCACTTGGCACCTCCCTTTGCCAGTCAAACGCGTGATCTGCCGGGCTCAGACCCCACCTTTGCCAGAGTGCCCCCATCACCCCGCGGGGATCAGCGCGCATATCCTCGGCCGAGATGACCGGCGGAGCTTGTCCGGTCGCCGCCACGATCCCGTCAAAAAGACTCCGTTGCGCCTCCAGCCCGATCTCTTCGCGGGTCACCTCGGGATCAAGCCGGTGATAAGACGCAATCGAGGCCACCGGATCGCGCAACAGAAACCCATGGGTCAGACGGTTGAGAAACTCTTCATCCTCAAGGATTCTGGGCAATACATAATAAGCCATGTCCTTAAAAAAGACGCGCCGGGTTGAAGCGCGTGATAACAGCATGTCACGAATATTCTCGTACCGCGTAGGGTGGCCTTCCTGCATGTCGAAATGCGGCATCACCCTTATTTTGCGATGCACATAGTAGTCGTACATGAAGGGCTCATGAGCACAGTCCAGATCTCCCCGTTCCCGCATGATCCGCTCGGTCGCGGTGGACATGGAGCGGGGATGTGCCCAGAGCACGAAGATCGGATGTGCAGACATGGGCAGACCTCAGCTTTTCATACGGTTATTTCCTGGGTCGTACGGCGGCTGGTCAAGGACCAAAGCACTACGACGCTGTCCCAGAACCTCGACGCTCAATCCGTCACGTGCGGATCGGTCGCGCAGATACGCCAGCGCAAGGGTGTTGCCGGTGCGATGCCCGAAACCTGCCGAGGTGACTATACCGACAACGCGATCTCCCTGATAGACGCCATGGGCGTAGTAGGGATCCAAATCGGTGGTATCCAAATCCAGTAGCACCATGTCCCAGCGATCCTCGGCCTTCATGCGTTCAGCCAAAGCGTTCTTTCCGATGAAGTCATGATCCATCTTGATCATGAACCCGGCACCGGTTTCCGCCGGTGTGCGCTCGGTGGTGAAGTCCGCCCCCCAGGCACGGTAGCCTTTTTCCAACCGCATCGCGTTCATCGCATAGGCTCCGAAAAAGCCCAGACCATGCGGTTGCCCGGCCTCTTCCAGCGCTTCAAACAGGGCAAGCATGTGTGCGGATTTCACATGCAATTCCCAGCCGAGCTCGCCGACATAAGACACTCTCAGTGCCCGAACCGGAATTCCGGCCACGTCGATTTCACGCACGGATAGCCATGGGAATCCGGCACCCAGATCAGCATCGGTAAGCCTCGAAAGAACGTCCCGCGATTTAGGCCCCATCAGGCCAAGCACACCGAAATCCTCGGTCACGCGGCTGATGGTGACGTCAAAACCTTCGGCACTAGCGCGCAACAGGTCGTCATCCATCTCTTCCGCCGCAGCGGCAGATGTCAGATAGATGTGGTCCTCGGCGAGTACGCTGACGGTGAATTCCGATTGCGTCCCACCTGCCGGCGTAAGCGCATGTGTCAGGCCGATGCGCCCGGTTTTGGGCGCGCGATTTGCGCCGATACTGTCCACAAAGGCACGGGCATCCGGGCCAGTCACGTCGAATTTGGAGAAGACCGACATGTCGGCCAAACCCACATTGCTGGCAACCGTCTCGCATTCCTGCGCCACGCGGCCGAACCAGTTCGAGCGGCGGAAACTCGGCACTGCCTCGTCGCTTTGTGTTTCCGAGAACCAGTTGGGCCGTTCCCACCCATAGGCTGCGCCCATCACGGCACCGCGCGCGATCATGTGATTGTGAATCGGTGACAGGCGTTTGCCGCGTGCGGCGGGACGTTCTTCGTGCGGGTAATGCACACCAAATTGCAGGCCAAAACACTCGATGGCTTTCTGCACACGATAGTCGCGGTCGGCCCAACTGCCGAACCTACGGCTGTCCACGGCCAGCGCATCCATTGGCGGCGCGCCATGGGTCATCCAGTGGGACAGGAACCAACCCGCACCGCCGCCTTCCATCACGCCCATCGACGACCCGGTGAGCAGCCAAGCATTTGGCAGCCCATGGGCGGGGCCGATCAGAGGATTAGCGTCAGGCGTGAAGGTGATTGGGCCATTCACCACCGATTTCACTCCGCCTGTTTCCAGTGCTGGAATACGCGCCATCGCCATCATGATGATGTCTTCGACCCGATCCAGATCAGGCGGCATTAGGTCAGCACCAAAATCAGGCGGGCAGCCGTCGATCGACCAGGCCTCGGCGTTCTTTTCATAGGGGCCAAGGATCAGCCCGTCGCGCTCTTGCCGCACATACCAGCTTTCCTCGGGGTCGCGGATCATCGGAAGTTCGGGCAAGCCAGCCGCGATACGGTCAGCCACCGCGTTCACCGTATCGGTCACAAGATACTGGTGCAGAACAGGAACCGAGGGGATGTTCAGCCCCATCATATGCCCGATTTCCCACCCCCAGGTGCCCGCGGCATTGACCAGATGACGGGCGTGGATCGTGGTCTTTTCGGTTTCGACCACCCAAAGGTCACCTTCGCGGCGGATCGAGGTCACCGGGTTGTAGCGCAGGATCGTCGCCCCGTTTTTGCGCGCCACCTGCGCCATGGCGTTGGTGGCCAGCGACGGGTCCACATGCCCGTCATCGGGCTCGTAAATTCCGCCCAGCAGCCCTTCGGTCCGGGCCAACGGGTGCAGACGTTCCACGTCTTCTGGGGTCAACATCTGCAGGTCATAGCCAGTGAATCGGCTGAGCCCGGCAACATGGGCAAACTCGTCCATTCGGTCCGGGTTCGAGGTGATCCGCATCGCGCCCGAGCGGTGAAAGCCACAGGTGCCGCCGGTTTCTTCCGGCAGGATGTCGCGGTACAGCCGAACCGAGGTTGCGCGCAGTTCCTGAATGGTTGGGTTATGGGCGAAATGCGTACACAAGCCCGCCGCGTGCCATGTCGATCCGTGGGTGAGATCGTTCTTTTCCGTCAGCACCACGTCCGACCAACCCGCCTTGGTCAGGTGATACATCAGCGATACTCCCATAGCACCGCCGCCAATGATCAAGACCTGAGCTTGCGTGACTGTCATGATTTCATCCGTTCGTTCTTTGGGTCAAATGGCGGGCGCATTAGCGGGACCGCCGGATAGTGTGTGCCTGCCACATCAACGGTGAAGCTGCGGGTGCAGGTCTGGGACAGAGTCTCTCCGACGGCGATCTCGACCAGCCCCAGAGCATAGGTCTTGCGGGTGCGTGCCCCCCGCGCACCCGAGGTGGTCGCTCCGACCACCCGACCGTCTTCAAGGATCAGTTCGTCATGCAGGATAAGTGGTTTGTCAGGCAGCTCGAAAATCACGGCGCGACGTCGAAGACCGTCTGCCTTCTGCCGAGCCAGTGCCTCTTTGCCCAGAAAATCGGTCTCCCAGTCCACTGCAAATCCCAGCCCGGCTTCCAGCGGAGAGATATCCGGCCCGAGATCGTGACCCCAGTGCTTGAACCCTTTCTCTATCCGGCAGCCATCCAGCGCGAAATGACCCATCGGGCGCGCGCCTTGTGCTTTGAGCGCATCAAACACCGAACCGCCCAGCTGTGCTGGAATGTAAAGTTCCCACCCCAGCTCGCCCACAAAACTCACCCGCTGCGCGCGGCACGGCACGTCCGCCACCGTGACATCTCGTGCGGTCGAAAACGGAAAGCTTAGCCAATCCGCGTCAGACAGTGCCACCAGCGTGTCGCGAGACCCGGCACCCATGACACCGATCACCACCTCGTCTTCGGTCACGTCCCGGATCTTCACATCACGGCCCGCGCCGTGCCGCCTGAGCCACGCCAAATCCTTTTGTCGGGTCGCAGCTCCTGACACCATGCGAAAGTGATCCGGCCCGAGCCGCAGCAATGTGACATCCGCCTCAACCCCGCCCCGCGCGTTCAGCTGCGGCGTATAGACCGCGCGTCCCGGCGCGACGTCCATATTCGCAGTGGCGAGATATTGTACAAACGTCAGTGCGTCCGGTCCGAGGATGTCGAATTTCCCGAACGGAGACAGGTCGAGCAGCGCCGTGCCATGCGCCATGATTGCGGCTTCGCGGTGCACGATCTCCTGCCACGACTGTTCACCGGTGGAATAAGGCAGAGCACGTTCACTGTCGTCCCGTGCGTACCACAGCCCACGTTCCCAGCCTGCGGTCAGGCCGAATTCAGCCCCTTCGGCGGCCCATTTGTCGTGCAAGGCGGAACTGCGCAGGCCGCGCCCGGCTTTCGGTTGCTTGAAAGGCCAGTGAAGGGCAAAGGCGTCGCTCACTGCTTCTTGCATGCGGGTTTCTATATGGCTGGCTGCAGCGGCCAATGGATCGACCCGCGCCACATCGACCTCCCATAGGTCCATCGGTGCTTCTCCCTCGATCATCCAGTCGGCGAGGACCCGCCCGACGCCCGCCGAGGACATGACACCGACCGAGTTCATACCGGCCGCAACGTACAACCCGTCCACTTCGGGTGTCTGGCCGATTAGTGGGCGGGTGTCATGGGTAAAGCTTTCCGGCCCGTTCATGAAGTGTTGGATGCCGGTTTCGGCCAATGCCGGGATCAACTCCAAAGCGCCTTCCATGAAAGGCATGAACTGATCCCAATCCTCGGGCATCTCCAGAAACGGGCGATCACCCTCGGGGCCAAAGGCATCCCAGCATTTCGCATTCGGTTCAAAACCGCCGATGACCAGCTTGCCCGCGTCCCCTTTGACGTAGAACCCACGGTCCAGATCGCGCAGAACCGGATAGGGATTGGGCAGCCCGGCCATCGGTTCGGTGACGACATACATATGCTCAACAGCCTGCAGCGGCAGAGCCACCCCTGCCGCATCAGAAAGCTTCTTTGACCACGCTCCGGCACACAGCGCCACACTGTCGGCCAGCAACTCGGATCCGTCGGCCAGCGCAACGCCCTTGATCCGGCCTGCCTCAACCAGCAGCCGGTCGACCTGCACCCCTTCGCGGATCTGTACACCCTTGGCGCGCGCAGCTTTGGCATAGGCCATGCACAGATCCACCGGGTTCACATTGGCGTCTTCCTCGACTCGCAAGGCCCCCACCAACCCGTCGGGGTTGAGGCCGGGGACATCGACCTCATCCGGCCCTACGATAGCAGGGGTCAGCCCGAGGTGACGGCCCAGCGATGCGATCCGGTGCAACTCATCCATTCGGTTGGGATCGCGGGCCAGCCAATAGCCACCGGTTTGGCGATAGCCGGTGGACAGACCGCATTCTTTTTCCAGTCTAGGGAACAGCGTGCCGGCATACATGGCGAGATGGGTCATATTCGGTGTGGCGCGCAGGGGGCCAACAATCCCGGCGGCATGCCAACTGGTCCCGGACGTCAGTTGGTTGCGCTCCAGCAATTGGACGTCTCTCGCTCCGGCTGAGGCCAGATGATAGGCCAGGCTCAGCCCGATTGCGCCGCCGCCGATGATGATGGTTCCTGCCATTCCCGGAACTCCTCCCTGTCTTCCGATCATGTTCTCTGCGATGAGACCAGGATCAAGTGCGACCAAACATCATAACCACAACTAATGATAAGCAGAGCTTGCGCCTGTTCCGCCCTGCGCGTTTCATGTCATTACAGCGGTCTATGGGGATTCGAGGGGCAAATGGCGCGCAACGAGGTGGAAATCAATCTGTTCCGGGCGATCGAAGTCTTCATGGCCGTGGCGGACATGCGCCACGTGACGGCGGCGGCAAATGCCCTTGGGATCACTCAATCGGCAGCTTCGCAACATCTGAAAAACCTCGAAACCGCATTTGGTGTCACGCTGCTGGACCGTTCGCGCAGGCCGCTGGGTCTGACCCATGCGGGAGAGGCCGTGCAACGGCACGGGTATCGCATTCTCAATGAGATCGACGATCTGAAATCCGACCTGCGTCATCTGAATGCAACCGCACTACCGATACTGCGAGTCGGTCTGCTGGCATCTACAGCAACGACATTGACTCCGGGCCTTTTTGAATTTGTTGAGCATGAATTGCGGGTTCCTGAACTAATCCTTTCTGCAGGTCTTGCCAACGATCACCAAAGCGCGCTGAACGCGCGCAAAATCGATGTGGCAGTCACTTCGGAACTGTTCATGATGAGTGACGACTACGACACTTATCCTGTTCTGGAAGAACCGTTTTTTTTAGTTTTGCCAGAAGGCTATGACGGGCCTGAAGATAACATCCACGCAATCTCAGAACACCTATCTCTGGTACGTTTCGGAGCACTTACACCGGTGGGGCGACGCACGGATCAGCATCTACAACGCTGCCGCCTGCATCTGCCCCGCGCGATTGAGGCGGATCGGTCGTCGATGGTCGTTGCCGGAGTGGTGACGGGCAAGTGCTTTGCGATTCTGACGCCGTCGCTTTTGATTGATGGGGTCGCCGAAGGAATGCCGCTGCGCATTGTTCCATTGCCATTTTCCGGGTTCAAACGCGGTATCCAGGTTGTGTCGCGCAAAGGGGATCTGGGCGACATCCCGGTCCGTCTGGCCCATCAATGCGCCGGTATTCTGCGTGAACACTTTACTCGCCGATTTCCTGATATCGCGGATCAGATCACGTACCACACTGGTGCTAATCCCGATCATTAGGATTTCCGATCAAGCACCTCTCCCCCTGTTCGCGCCCCGTTTCCGGTGCATATTCACAGGACCGGCACGGGCATCTGTGCCATGTCCAACAGGAATTCGGGAGGCACAACATGTCACGTCGCTCAGGCCGCAAATCGCGCGTGCAGGCGAGGGCCGCCAAGGGAGCCATGTCTGCCCCCTACGTGATGCGCCGAATTGGATTGGTCAGTCTGATTGATGACGAAGCCATCGCCATCATCGAACGCAATGCCGACCAGATTCTGGATGAGATCGGTATGGAGTTTCGCGGCGACCCGGACACGCTGGACCTGTTCAAGGCACATGGTGCGCGGGTCGAGGGTGAGCGGGTACGGTTCGATCCTGGCTGGTGCCGCGACAAGATCAAAACCGCGCCGCCTGTCTTCACTCAACATGCTCGCAATCCGGACCGATCGATCCAGATCGGCGGGCAAGCTCAGGTTTATGCCCCAAGCTTCGGCCCGCCTTTTGTGCACGACATGGAAAACGGGCGGCGTTACGCCACTCTTGAGGACTTCCAGAGTATTACCAAGCTGCACCATCAGTTGGGCGCCGTGAATCATTCCGGTGGCGTGGTGGTGGAGCCGGTTGATGTTCCCGTGCCGCTGCGCCATCTGCACATGGCCCACACCCATCTGACCATGAACGACAAACCTTTCATGGGGGCCGTGACCGCGCCGGAGCGTGCCCGCGACACGATCGAAATGTGCAAGATCGCCATGGGTTCCGATTTCGTCGACGAGAACTGCGTACTCTATTCCGTCGTTAATACAAACGCGCCTTTAGTGATGGATGAGACCATGCTGTGGGCGCTGAAGGAATACGCGCGGGCAGGGCAGTGCACGGTGGTCTCTCCATTCGTGCTGGGGGGCGCGATGTCGCCGGTTTCCGTTGCTGCGACGCTGGCGCAGGTCCTGGCCGAGGTGATGGCCTCGGTCGCGCTGATCCAGATCATTCGCCCCGGTGCACCTGCCGCATTCGGCACGTTCTTCTCGCCCATCAGCCTCAAGACCGGTGCACCGACATTCGGCACGCCCGAAGGAACCCAGTTCCAGATGTGCGCCAAAACACTGGCGGATCGTCTGGGCCTGCCATTCCACTCGGTCGGTGGGCTTACAGCATCCAAAGTGCCGGATGCGCAGGCGGGATATGAAAGTCAGGCCCAATTGATGGGGGCTGCGTTGGCTGGAGTAAACTTCATAATCCATGCCACGGGCTGCCTCGAAGGGTTGCTGACCACCGGTTACGAAAAGATCGTCATGGACGCCGATCGCTGCGCGGCGATGCAGCGCTTTGTTCAGGGCGTCGACTTTTCGGAAAGCGCGCAGGCGATGGAGGCCTTTACCGAGGTGGAACCGGGCGGCCATTTCCTTGGCGCGCAGCACACACAAGACAATTTCGAAACCGCCTTTTGGATGGGCGACATGTCCGACAACGGCACCTACGAACAATGGGCTGCCGAGGGCGCCCATTGGCAGCATGACCGTGCCAGCGCCCGCGTGAAACAGCTAATCGAAGACTATAAAGCCCCGGCCATGGAGGCCGGAATCCGCGAAGCCCTTGATGAATTCGTCGCCCGCCGTAGCCGGGAAATCGAAGGAGAACAGCCATGAACAAGCAAACCGACTGGACCCTGAACGACACCGCCCGGCGGCGCGACACCTTCTATGCCGCAAGCCAACGCAAGTTCGTCCCCTTCAAAGAGCCAATGGTATTCAAGAAGGGATCGATGCAGTACCTGTGGGATGTTGAAGGGCGTAAATACACCGACCTTCTGGGCATGAATGTCTGTATCTCGGTTGGGCACAGCCATCCCAAGGTGGTCGCCGCGGCTATGGAACAGGCGCAGGAACTGACCCATTGTACCACCATGTTCTACCATCCTGTGCCCGCGCATTTTGCCGAGGAACTGGCTGCGACCATGCCCAACCCGAACGGTGACATCGAATGGGTGGTGCATTTTACCAATTCCGGCTCAGAGGCAGTTGACCTCGCCATGACCATGGCGCGCAGCTATACAGGCAACCTTGATCTGCTGGCGCTGCGTTCGGCCTATCATGGCCCGACGGCTGCGGCCCAATCGATCACAGGTATTTCGGGCTGGCGCCACCCGGGGATGCCGGGCAATGTCGCCTTTGTGCCTGACCCGCATCAATATCGCGGCATCTTTGGCGAAAACGCAGGCGCACAGCCCTATCTGGACGAGATCGAGCGTACCATTCACGCCGCGACAACCGGCAGCGTCGCCGGGATTTTTGTGGAAAGCGTGCAGGGTTATGGTGGCATCGTCGAAATGCCCAAGGGGTACATGACCGGTGCCGCCGAACGGGTGCGGGCAGCCGGGGGACTCTATATCGCTGATGAGGTGCAATCCGGGTTCGGGCGCACCGGTGAACACATGTGGGGTTTTGAGGCAGATGGCGTCATTCCGGATATCGTTGTCATGGCCAAGGGCATCGGGAACGGTTTTCCGCTGGGCGCAGTTGTTGCGCGCAAGGAAATCGCGGCACCTATGGCCGAGAAGTTCATGTTCCACACCTACGGTGCCAATCCGACCTCCTGCGCGGCAGGAAGGGCAGTTCTGCAAGTGATCAAAGAGGACAAAGTACGCGAAAACGCCCGCGACGTTGGGGCCGCTTTGCTGAAACGCCTGCACGTGCTGAAGGACAAGTACCCGGTCATCGGCGATGTGCGCGGACGCGGGCTGATGCTGGCCATCGAGATGGTCAAGGACCGCAAGACCAAAGAACCCGACCCACAAACCACAGCCGCTGTCTTCGAGGCGACGCGAGAAAGCGGAATCATTCTTTCAAAATCGGGCGCATATCAATCCTGTCTGCGCATGGTGCCACCTATGTGCCTGTCGATAGACGATGTGGAACATGTGGCCGAAGGGCTGGACCGCGCCTTTGCCATGGCTAATAACTGATGTGGTATGTGCAACACTCGTCAATCCGCGAAGGGCCAGCCGCGTGATTAGCCCATATAAAGGTTGTGAAAGCCGCTCGATCTTTCGTCTGCGATGTAGTTCAGTGCAATAGTGCGATCCTTAAAAAACCTTACACGATGGCAGGTGTGCGCCCAAGGATCGCGTGTGGCCTATCGACATGGCGCGCAAGCTGGGATTTGCAGAGAATATGTTGCCCAGGTGCTGCCCAGTTGCAAAACACAACTCGCAACGCCAAATGGCTTATCCATTAAGGTTTTGAAATTAGTAAAATTTGGTCGGAGTGAGAGGATTCGAACCTCCGACCCCTGCCTCCCGAAGACAGTGCTCTACCAGGCTGAGCTACACTCCGACCGTGGCGGGTGATCTATACCCGGCCGATTGGATGCGCAAGAGGGATTCTGACATAATTGGGTGCAATATCGCGGCCCATAAAATCATCTGAATCAGCGTAGGAACGGGTGGATGCCGTGACGCTGAACCAGTGCAAGAGTTTTGCTCAGGGTAGGGGATCGGTTCTGAACAGCCAAACCTTCGTGCCGCCATGGTCGACTACAGGGCCGGTGGGCAGGAACGGCAATTTTGTCGTGCGAGCCAACCCCTGATTGCTGGTTATTATGCCCACGCGCCAGCCCGAGAAACGGTCGGTCAGTACTCTGCCAAGTGTGCCATAAAGTGAACGCAGACGCTTTTCATCGCCGATACGGGCCCCGTAAGGCGGATTGGCGATTACCAGCCCTGCCGGTCCGGCTGGTGCTTTCAAATCGCTAACAGATCGTTGCTGAAAACGGGTTGCGGTTTCAATCCCCGCCCGGGTCGCGTTTGCGCGGCTTGATTCCACTGCACCTGCATTTCTGTCAGAACCACAGAAAATGTAATCGGTCTCACCTGCAGGCTCGCCTATCCGCATCTTTTTCCAGATATCTGGGTCGAATGTCACCAGATCCTCAAACGCAAAATTGCGCGACCGGCCGGGGTTCAGCCCCAGAGCAATCTCGGCTGCTTCGATGACGAACGTGCCAGAGCCGCACATCGGGTCGAGCACAGGTTCGGCCCCGGTAAATCCGCATTCGCGCAGAAACATCGCGGCCATGGTGTCACGCATCGGTGCCTTGGCCACGGCTTCCTTATGCCCGCGCTTGTGCAACAATTCGCCCGAGGTATCGATCGAAAAGGTGCAGAGATCCTTTTCAATGCGCAACATAACCCTCAGCCCCGCATCCGACGAGACCGGCGTGCCGAGAGTTTCAGAGATTGCCTTCTCAATGCGCTGACGCGCGGCCCCCGCATGATAGATGCGCGATTTGCGGCTGGTCGCCTCGATTTTGACAGGGACATCCGGACGCAGAAAATCGCCCCATGGAAACTTGCGCGCTCTTTTGTCCAGCTGAGCCAGATGGACGGCCGGAAAACTGCCGATCCGGGCCAGAACGCGGTTTGCCCCGCGCAGTTGCAGGTTGGCACGCCAGACCTCGGGCCAGTTCCCGCGGCAAGAAACGCCGCCCGGGATCAGACGCGCACCGGCAAAGTTCTTTTCTGTGGCCTCAGCTATAAGAGGGGCTTCCAGTCCCGGGGTGGCGGCAAGAAAAATTTCAAGATCGTCTGAGCTGTTCATTCCCGCTGCTTACACTGGTTCTCTTATCCGTGCGAGCCGCAATTCTCATGCGACAAAGTTGACGCCGAATGCGCCACTATGGCTTAAACGGAACAGGATGTGCAGTTTTGGGCGGTAACAGGTTTGCCTTTGCGGCACGGGCCGCGTAAAGGGTCCGTGATTGGCGGTGCGCCTGCGGATTCCCGCCGGTTTCTGGCGCATTTCCCAGGGCATGGACCCGCGCGTCCGGGTAAGTGCAATGCTGAGGCAACGCGTCGGGATGATATGGCGCAGGAATGAGGCTTGGAAGAACGTAGCGACATGCAAACTTTCAAACTGAAAAAAGGGTTGGACCTGCCGGTTGAAGGCGCACCCGAACAGAAGATTAATCCGGGACCCGAATACTCCACCGTTGGGGTGCTGGGAGGCGACTACATTGGCCTCAAGCCCCGTATGCTGGTGCAGGAAGGCGACGACGTTCAACGGGGCACACCGTTGTTCTGCCACAAGGACGCGCCGGATGCGATGATGGTTGCTCCGCTCAGCGGTAAGGTTGTGGCAATCAACCGCGGCGCGCGCCGCGTGCTGCAAAGCGTCGTGATCGAGGTTTCGGATGCCAATGACACTGGTCTGAGTTTCTCTGACGTTGGTGATGCTGATACAGCAGAGGGCGTGACTGCCCGGCTTTGCGCTGCGGGACTGTGGACAGCGTTCCGCACACGGCCATATTCAAAGATGCCCGAGCCAGGCACGGCACCGACCTCTATCTTCGTGACCGCAATGGACAGTGACCCACTGGCCGGTGACGCTGCATTGATCATCGCCGATGCCGGTGAGGCATTTGCCGCAGGCCTCGCGGCTGTGTCCAAGCTGACCGAGGGCAAGACGTATCTGTGCCAAAAAGAAGGTGACTCGATCCCGGGCACTGATCTGACTGGCGTTGAAGCGGCTGCTTTTTCAGGTCCGCACCCGTCGGGACTGGTCGGTACGCATATTCACTTTCTGGAGCCGCTGGCCGGTGACAAACAGGTCTGGACCATCAGCTATCAGGATGTGATCGCCATTGGTCGCCTGATGCAGACCGGGCATCTGGACCCCAGTGTCGTGATCGCGCTGAGCGGCCCCGGCGCACGGCAACCGCGCCTGATCCGGACCGTCATGGGCGCCTCGACCGACGATCTGACACGGGACGAGGTCAACGTTGAAGGCTCGGCGCGGATCATCTCGGGTTCGGTCCTTTCGGGTCGGCACGCAGAAGGCCCGCACGCTTTCCTGAGCCGGTTTGCCCGTCAGATCACCATTATCCGCGAGGACGCAGACCAGATCCCGATGGGTTGGATCCGGCCGATGCCGTCGAAATTTGCGGTGCAGCCGGTTCTGGGCTCGGCCTTTGCCAAAAAGCTCTTTGCTTTCACCTCGAACTTGAACGGTGGTCGCCGTGCGATGGTACCGACCGGCACGTTCGAGGAACTGATGCCGCAGGATTATCTACCGACGCAATTGTTGCGTGCGCTGTTGGTGATGGACACCGATACTGCTCAGGCGTTGGGTGCGCTGGAGCTGGACGAAGAGGATCTGGGCCTTGTCGGCTTTGCCTGTCCGGCGAAATATGAATACGGGCTGGCGCTGCGCGACTGCCTGACCAAAATTGAAAAGGAGGGCTGATCCGAATGGGTTTGCGCAACTTCTTTGACCGGATTGAGCCGAACTTTACCAAGGGCGGCAAATACGAAAAGCTCTTCCCGATCTACGAGATGGTCGAGAGTTTTATCTACACTCCGAAAACCGTAACCACTGTTGCACCCCATGCGCGGTCTTATGTGGATATGAAGCGGATCATGACCTATGTCGTGATCGCAACAATTCCCTGTATCCTGTGGGGGATGTGGAACACCGGCTATCAGGCGAACTCGGCCATTGCCACGTTGGGTCCGGATGCGGCCACCGGCTGGCGGATCGCCCTTTTGCAGATGTTCGGAATATCGCTGGACCCGTCCAGCATCTTTGCCAACACAATGCACGGGCTGATGTACTTTCTGCCGATCTACATCGTGACACTGGTTGCGGGTGGTATATTCGAGGTGATCTTTGCCACTGTGCGCGGCCACGAGGTGAACGAAGGTTTCCTTGTTACCTCAATGCTTTACACGCTGATAATGCCAGCAACCACGCCTTTGTGGCAGGTCGCTCTGGGCATCATTTTCGGTGTCGTGATCGGCAAGGAAGTGTTCGGCGGCACCGGCAAGAACTTCCTGAACCCTGCGCTTGTGGGTCGTGCATTCCTGTACTTCGCTTATCCGGCGCAGATGTCGGGCGACGCGGTCTGGACCCCGGTTGATGGGTTCTCAGGTGCGACTGCCTTGGCCGTGTCCGCTGCGGACGGCGTGCAGGCTCTGGCAGCGGAAGGCATCACCTGGTGGAGCGCCTTTTATGGCACCATTCAGGGTAGCTTTGGTGAGACCTCGACACTCGCCTGCATCATCGGTCTGGCATTCCTGTTGATGACCAAGATTGCAAACTATCGCCTGATCGTGGGCTGTCTGGCCGGAACAATCGCATTTACCTGGCTGCTGAACCTGATCGGATCGGACACCAATCCGATGTTCGCAATGCCATGGTACTGGCATGTTGTGCTGGGCGGTTATGCCTTTGGTCTGGCCTTTATGGTGACTGAACCGGTTTCCGCAAGCCACACCAATGTTGGTCGCTATATCTATGGCGCGCTGATTGGTGTCATGGTTGTGTTGATCCGTGTGGTGAACCCGGCTTTCCCCGAAGGCATGATGCTGGCCATTCTGTTCGGTAACGTCTTTGCACCGCTGATCGACTATTTCGTCGTTCAGGCAAACATCAAACGGAGGGCGCGTCGCCATGTCTGATACGCAATCCCAAGAACCCAAAGGCGCGATCGCCAAGTTTCTGGCGGCCTCGCCGGATTCAGTCGGCAAAACCGTCTTTGTCGCTGTCGCAATTTGTCTGGTTGCCTCAATGGTCGTATCGGCCGCCGCAGTCAGCCTGCGCCCGGTACAAGAGGCGAACAAGCTAAAGGACAAGCAGGTCAACGTTTTGCAGGTTGCGGGCGTCTATGAACCCGGCATCAACGTGACCGAAGCCTTTGCGGCGTTTGAACCCCACGTGCTTGAACTGGCGACCGGCAATTTCGTCGACGATCAGTTCGACCCGGCGACCTTTGACGATCTGGCCGCGGCCAGCGACCCCGAGCTGAGCGTCGCACTGGACGATGACCCGGCTGGCATTGGCCGCAAGGCGAAATACCGCGTCATTTACCTGCTGCGCGACGATGCCGGTGATCTGGACAAGGTGATCCTGCCACTGCACGGCTACGGTCTGTGGTCCACGCTCTATGGCTTTATCGCGCTGGAAAACAATGGCAACGACATCTTTGGCCTGCAGTTCTATCAGCATGGCGAGACCCCTGGCCTTGGCGCCGAGGTGGACAACCCGCGCTGGAAAGCACTGTGGAGCGGTAAGAAACTGCGCGACGATGCCGGTGATCTGCAGATCACCGTTGCCAAGACGCAACCCGCCGCGGGCCCCGATTTCTACGTTGACGCGTTGGCCGGTGCCACGCTGACGTCGGTCGGTGTCGATAATCTGGTGAAATTCTGGATGGGTGACGCGGGCTATGGCCCCTTCCTGGCCAAACTGCAAGCAGGAGAGTTCTGATGTCCCAGACAAAGAAAGAGCTGTTGGTCGACCCGCTTGTCGACAACAACCCGATCACCCTGCAGGTGCTGGGCATCTGTTCAGCGCTGGCGGTAACTTCGTCGCTGCAGGTGGCCTTTGTGATGGCGCTGGCGGTGACCTTCGTGACCGGCTTTGCGTCGATGTTCATCTCGATGCTGCGCAATCAGATTCCTGGTTCGATCCGGATCATCGTGCAGATGGTGATCATCGCCTCGCTGGTGATCCTGGTGGACCAAATTCTGAAGGCATACGCGTTTCAGATTTCTAAAACCCTTTCGGTTTTCGTCGGTCTGATCATCACAAACTGTATCGTGATGGGCCGCGCCGAAGCGTTCGCCATGAAAAACCCGCCGATGGCCTCGTTCATCGACGGTGTGGGCAACGGTTTGGGTTACGGTCTTATCCTGCTGCTGGTCGGCTTTATCCGGGAACTGTTCGGCTCGGGCAGCCTGTTCGGCGTCACCATCCTGCAGACGGTGAACAATGGTGGCTGGTATGTGCCCAACGGCCTGCTCCTTCTGCCGCCCTCGGCCTTCTTCGTGATCGGCCTGCTGATCTGGGCCTTCCGCACGTGGAAGCCGAACCAGGTCGAAGAACGTGAATATAAAATCCAGCAGGTAGAGGCGCACTGATGGAAGGGCTTATCTCTCTGGCCGTAAAGGCCATCTTTGTTGAAAATCTCGCGCTCAGCTTCTTTCTCGGCATGTGTACTTTCATCGCCGTATCCAAGAAGATTTCGACGGCGCTGGGTCTGGGCATTTCGGTCATGGTTGTGCAGGCCATCACCGTTCCCACAAACAACCTGCTGCTCAGCTATCTGCTGAAACCGGGCGCGCTGGCATGGGCCGGCTTCCCGGATGTGGACCTGACCTTCCTCGGCCTGATCTCGTATATCGGTGTGATCGCCGCGATGGTGCAGATTCTGGAAATGGTGCTCGATAAGTATTTTCCACCGCTCTACAACGCACTGGGGATCTTCCTGCCGCTTATCACGGTGAACTGCGCCATCCTTGGTGGTTCGCTGTTCATGGTGGAGCGGGACTATAACTTTGCCGAAGCGGCGACTTATGGTCTGTCTTCCGGTTTCGGCTGGGCACTGGCGATCACCGCGATGGCAGGAGTGCGCGAAAAGCTGAAATATTCGGACATTCCGGATGGCCTGCAGGGTCTTGGCATCACCTTCATCACCGCGGGACTGATGGCCATGGCCTTCATGTCCTTCTCGGGCGTGAAACTGTAAGGAGGGGCCGATGGAAACGTTTAGCCTTGGCGTAATCCTTTTTACCCTGATTGTTCTTGCGCTGGTGGCCATAATCATGGCTGCGCGGTCCAAGCTGGTCTCGACCGGTGACGTGAACATCACCATCAACGGTGAGAAAACCATCTCGGTCCCTGCCGGGGGCAAGCTGCTGCAAACGCTGGCGGCCGAGAAACTGTTTGTCCCTTCGGCCTGCGGTGGCGGCGGGACCTGTGCCCAATGCCGGGTGCGGGTGCATTCGGGCGGCGGATCGATTCTGCCGACCGAGGAAAGCCATATCACCAAGCGCGAAGCCGCCTGTGGCGACCGTCTGTCCTGTCAGGTTGCTGTCAAGCAGGACATGGATATCGAAGTCCCCGAAGAGGTCTTTGGCGTCAAGAAGTGGGAATGCACCGTTCGTTCGAACGAGAACGTGGCCACCTTCATCAAGGCGCTGACGCTGGACCTGCCCGAGGGTGAGGACGTCAACTTCCGCGCCGGTGGATACATCCAGATCGAAGCGCCCGCGCACCAGCTCTCGTACACCGATTTCGATGTCGAAGAGGAGTATCGCGAGGATTGGGATCGCTTCAATCTGTGGCAGTACAAGTCCGTGGTGAACGAACCGATCGAACGCGCCTATTCGATGGCGAATTATCCGGATGAAAAAGGCATGATTATGCTGAACGTCCGGGTGGCCTCGCCGCCTCCGGGCTCGGAAGGTATCCCACCGGGTCAGATGTCGTCCTACATCTTCAACCTGAAACCGGGTGACAAGGTGACAATCTCGGGTCCGTTCGGCGAATTCTTCGCACGTGAGACCGAGAAAGAGATGGTGTTTATCGGCGGTGGCGCCGGTATGGCGCCGATGCGCAGTCACATCTTCGATCAGCTCAAGCGTCTTGAAAACCGCAACCGCAAGATCAGCTTCTGGTACGGCGCGCGGTCCAAGAAAGAGATGTTCTTTGTCGAGGATTTCGACACGCTGGCCGAAGAGTTCGACAATTTCGAATGGCACGTCGCGCTGTCGGATGCCCAGCCCGAGGATGACTGGAAAGGCTATACCGGCTTTATCCATAACGTATTGTTCGAGGAATACCTCAAGAACCACCCGGCGCCTGAGGATTGCGAGTTCTACATGTGTGGACCGCCAATCATGAACCAGTCGGTCATCAACATGCTGCTGGATCTGGGCGTGGACCGCGAAGACATCATGCTCGACGATTTCGGCGGGTAAGAAACGAAAAACCGGCGCCTACAGCGCCGGTTTTTTTGTCAGCCAGCTTCGACTTTGTAGTAATCCCGATACCATTCCACAAATCTGGCAAGACCCGTACGGATGTCGGTCCTGGGCTGATACCCGGTAAGAGACTGCAACAGACTGGTGTCTGCCCAGGTTGCAGGAACATCTCCCATCTGCATAGGCATATAGTTCCGTATCGCTTTTTTGCCGAGCGCGTCTTCGATCGCCTCAATAAAATCGAGAAGACGCACTTTGTCAGAATTGCCGATATTCACCACCCGATAGGGGGCCACCGGCGACAGGCTGTCACCTTTGGCGATTTCGCTTTTGGTTTCTGGCCGGACGGGGACGGCATCAATCAACAGACGAATGCCCCGAACAAGATCGTCCACATAGGTAAAGTCACGATACATGTCCCCGTTGTTGTAAATGTCGATGGGACGGTCGTTCAGAATGGCGTCAGTGAACTTGAAATAGGCCAGATCAGGTCGCCCCCAAGTGCCATAAACCGTGAAAAAGCGGAACATCGTGGTCGGAATATTCCAGAGGTGGGCGTAGGAATGCCCCATTGCCTCGTTCGCTTTTTTCGTCGCGGCATAGATCGTCAGTTGACTGTCCGCCTTGTCGGTTTCGGTAAAGGGCATATCCTCGTTCGCGCCGTAGATCGAGGATGTAGAGGCCATCAGCAGGTGATCGACATTATGCAGGCGAGCGACCTCCATCACATTGAAGGTGCCTGTGACGTTTGAATCTACATAGCTGCGCGGGTTTTCCAGGCTGTATCGCACCCCAGCCTGCGCTGCCAGATGCACGATGATGTCCGGTTTGAACTCGTCTGCTACCTGCAGCAGGCGCTCGTGATTTTCCAGAATGTCTTCGGTCGCGGAAAAACCCGGCGTTTGCAATAACATCTGATGGCGGCGTTGTTTGAGCGTGACGTCGTAGTAATCCGTCATTCCGTCATAACCGTGGACGCGGAACCCTTTTGCCAGCAGCAGCCGGGCAAGGTGAAAACCGATGAAACCCGCCGTACCCGTAACTAAAACCCGCTTCATGAAAACCCCCGAGTGCAGCGCATGCCCTGAAACCTGACAGGCCGCTTTCCCAACAAAGTTAAAGGACAAATTTCAAACATGGCAGTCAATTGCAAGGTTTCGTTGGCCAGCGTCACAATGTGCGATTCCCTCAGCTGCGCAGACGGGTGGCCATTTCTGTGAAAGCAACGAAATCGTTGGCGATTTCCCGTGCCGCCAGTTGCAAAAGCCGCGCGCCGTGTTCCGGGCTCGCCAAAGCGGAATGAGAGCCGACGCGCCCATCGGGAAATGCCGCGCGGTGCTCGTCAGGTGGGCCATGCCGATCGCCGATATGGGCTTTCAGATAATCGGCTGTCAGTTTTTGCGGTGGTTGTGAAGCATCCAGCGGGGGCAACACTCCTAAAAGATGCTGGGTGATTGCGATTTCCGATGGTGTCGCGTGCATGCCTTCCCAATCTCCGTACAATTCCTTCCGAAGTGCGTTGACAGAAGGGGGTTCCCACCAGCTGCGGACCTTGAGTGCACCTTCCGCAAGTGATGTTGCGATTTGGTGCAGAGGTTCAACATTCGCCCCGTGACCATTCACGATGAAGACACCAAGAAACCCTTGCGCAAGACACCCTTCGATGACCTCTTTTGCAAGCAATCCAAAGGTTTCGGCAGATACGGAAACTGTCCCCGGAAAGGCGGTGTTGAACGGGGCAGGGGTATAGGCCAGAGGCGGCGCGACGATGGCACCGCACAGCGATGCGGCCCTCAGGGCCACTGCTTCGGCACAAAGTGTATCGGTCCCGATCCGGCCCATTGGCCCATGCTGTTCGGTTGATCCGACGGGCAGCAAAATGGCCGATCCTTTGTCGATGCAGGATTCGACCTCGCGCCAGGTCATATGTTCAAGTTTCATGCTGGTCTCCGTGAAATACGCGCCCAGAAACGCGCTGCTTCGCTTTCCCTTTGTGATTCGCCGAAGTACGTTAGGAGCATGGAAGATTCATTGCCCATCGATTTCACGAAACCCCCACTGGATCAGGTGGTTGGCGCAGCGGTCAAATCGCATCGCATGTTGGCAAACCTGACATTGTCCGAGCTTTCGGCGCAATCGGGTGTGTCCACTGCGATGATCTCCAAGATTGAACGAGGCCAGGTCTCTGCCTCTCTGGCCACGCTTGAGGCGCTGGCGCAGGGGATTGGAGTTCCACTGATCAACTTTTTCGCGGGCACCGTAGAACGTTCGGACGTTTCTTTTGTCGCTGCGGGTGAAGGTGTAACCGTTCAGAGGTTGGGAAGCGGGTTCGGCCACAGCTATAAACTGATCGGACGGGCCGAAGGTACGCATGTCAGTTTTGAAAGCTTCAGTGTGACGCTTGAAGGCCCGCTTGCCCCGCGTCCGCTGTACCAGCATCAGGGGATCGAATTCATCCACGTCACTGACGGTGAAATGGTTTACCGTTGTGGGGACACTACCTATCACATGCGCCCCGGGGACAGTCTGAGCTTTGACTCCAATTCCGCACATGGGCCGATCGAGTTGAAGACGGATACCGTCAGTTTCGTCACAGTCGTGTCAAAGGCCGTATCCGGCCGTAACTGACCTTTGCGATTAGACAAGACCGGCCCCCTAAGGGGCCAATCTTGCTGAGTGGTGTTCAGAGCCCCCAGTTTTCTTTGTTCTTTTCAAAGAAACCTTGGGCTTTTTTGACGTTTACCCAGTTGTTTACATAGTTGATCCAGACCTGATCGGCCTGCGGCAGCAACATCGCAATAGGCGCGGGCGAGCGTGGGCCGGCATTCTTTACGCGCACGACCGGGAATTTCTCTTCCAGCGTCGCACCTTCGATGTTTGACGTGATGAAGACATCCGCACGCCCTGCAATCACCTCTTGAAAACCACGGGCAGGGGCCTCGACCACCTTGATTTCCGCGTCCGGGAACCATTCACGGGCGTTTTTCTCGAACGTCGTTCCCAGCGTCGTTGCGACAACGACATCCGGCTTGTTGATCGAGTCATACCCGTCGAACCGGTCCGCCTTGTCCTTGGTTGTGTATGGATACAGCTCGACGGAAATATAACTTTCCGAGAATCCGGCAACTTTCATGCGCGGCGGCGAAATCGATGCGGACCCGGTAATGTGGTACTTGCCCGAGACGACGCCGTTGACCAGTGTTTTCCAATCGGTCGGGACGTATTCGACTTCGACCCCAAGATCACTGGCAAGCTCGTTCATGATGTCGATGTCGAAGCCTTTGTAGGAATTAGTTGCCGGATCGCGCAGCGACATGGGGTTCCAGTCACCGGTGGTGCCGACCTTCAACACGCCCGAATCCAGAATCTCGTTCAGTGCGGACTGGGCCTGTGCCGCGGTGGACAGGGCAATCCCGACCGCCGCGACCGCTGCGATTTTCAAGAACTGTTTCATGTTTTTCTCCCGTTGGTGGCGCAGGCGTTATCTTCGCTGCCAGATTGTTTCTTGATTTAAGCGCAAAGACAAAGATAACCTCAAGAAATATTTTTACTGTGAAGAAACGCGCGAACAGGAATTCAAATGCCACCAGCCGCGATTGAGCTAGAAGGCGTCAACAAATGGTTTGGCACATTTCACGTGCTGAAGGATATCAGCCTGACTGTTGGAACCGGTGAAAAAGTTGTGATTTGCGGTCCGTCGGGATCGGGGAAATCAACGGTTGTCCGCTGTATCAACAAACTTGAAGAACACCAGAAGGGAACAATCCGCGTTGACGGAACTGAACTGACAAACGATCCCAAGTCGGTTGCAGCCATCCGGTCCGAGGTCGGGATGGTGTTCCAGCAATTCAATCTATTCCCGCACCTGACCGTGTTGGAAAACCTGACCCTTGGCCCGATCAAGGCGCGTGGCCTCAGCCGGAAAGAGGCCGAGGAAAAGGCACGGCATTATCTTGAGCGGGTTCATATCCCTGATCAGGCGGACAAGCGGCCGGGGCAATTGTCCGGAGGGCAGCAACAACGGGTCGCAATCGCCCGGTCCCTGTGCATGGAACCCAAGGTATTGCTGTTTGATGAACCGACCTCGGCACTTGATCCCGAAATGATTTCGGAAGTTCTGGATGTCATGGTCGAACTTGCCGAAGAGGGAATGACCATGGTGGTTGTCACCCACGAGATGGGATTTGCCAGAAAAGTCGCCGACAACATGATCTTCATGGATGCCGGTGAGATTGTCGAACAGGGGCCACCCGAAACCTTCTTTGGCAGCCCCCGCTCCGAGCGCTGCCAGAAGTTCCTCAGCCAGATTTTGCAGCACTGAGAGGTTATGATGAAAAAGCTATTCCTCTTTCTGTCGCTGCCACTTCTGCTGACTGGCTGCGCGTCGTCTGACATCTGGGGCTGGTACGTCATTGACCCAACTACAGCCAGCGGTTGGACCAATATCAAATTCCTGATCTCTGGCATGGGCGATACCATCCTGATTTCGGTAATCGCGGCTGCCATTTCGATTTTTGTGGGTTTGATCGTGGCCTTGCCGGGGTTGTCCGAAAGATGGGGTTGGCGTCTGGTGAACCGGGTTTATGTCGAGCTTGTCAGGTCGATTCCCCTGCTGCCCATGCTGTTCTGGGTATTTTACGGGTTGCCGATCATCTTTCGATCAATGGGTCTGAACATTCCGATCGATCCTTTCTGGGGGGCGATCATCACGCTGGCGATTTCCGACAGTGCCTTCACCGCCGAAATCTATCGTGCGGGCATCCAGTCGATCGCCAAGGGACAACGCGAGGCCGCGCAAACAATTGGCCTGAACTACGCGCAAACCATGCGATACGTAATTCTGCCGCAGGCGATCCGGCGCATTCTACCGCCGCTTGCCAATCAGTTCATCTACATCGTCAAGATGAGCGCCTTTGCTTCTGTCATCGGAATGCAGGAACTGACCCGGCGCGCGAACGAACTGGTCGTAACAGAGTACCGGCCACTGGAAATCTATACGTTGCTGATTTTTGAATATCTGGTCCTTGTGCTGATTATCAGCGCCTTTGTGCGCTGGTTGGAGCGGCGCATGGGATCGGACGAGCGCGGGTAAGGAGCTAACCGATGGACTGGAAAGAATTCATGGCAGAGACCGAGACCAACATCGGAGCATTCTCCAAGGAGGTGCCGGAAACCGTCAAGGGCTTTGGTGTCATGGGCAAGGCTGCGAAAACAGATGGCGCGCTGAGCGAAAAGACCAAAGAACTTATTGCTTTGGGAATAGCCGTAGCCACCCGATGCGACAGCTGCATCGGATTTCACACTCGCTCGTTGGTTCGGCTTGGCGCCAGCCGTGAGGAAGTATGCGAAGCGTTATCGATGGCGACGTATATGGGTGGGGGACCATCTTTTGCCTACAGCGCCAAGGCGCTGAAAGCGTTCGACACATTTTCGGAACAGGAGTAACCATGCGACCCGATCTGGCCGGGGCCAAAGGCTTTATCCGCAATTGCTGGTATGTCGCGGGCCGAAGCGAGGATTTTGACCGCGAACTAAGCGCGGTTCGGATGTTGAACGAAGACATCGTGATCTTTCGCGATACCAAGGGCGCGCCCATCGCGCTTGAAGACGCCTGTCCGCATCGCAAACTACCCCTGTCTCGTGGTACCGTAGAGGGGGATAATGTTGTATGCGGCTATCATGGTCTGACCTTCGATTGCTCCGGTGAATGCGTGATTGCCCCAACGCAGTTGGACAATCCGCCTCGCCGTGCGGCAGTGCACTCTTATCCGGCAGAGGATCGCTGGGGATTCCTGTGGCTGTGGATGGGCGGTTCCGCACAGGCTGACCCGGCCCAGATCATCGACATTCCGAATTTCGACAATCCATCGTGGGGGAAAACCCAAAAAGGCGCCATGGAAATGGCCTGCCATTACCTTTACATCACCGACAATCTGCTGGACCCCAGCCATGTGGCCTGGGTGCATCTGACCTCTTTCGCGGGGGCCGGAACGGACAATCAGCCGCTGGATCTGGAAGAAACCGATCAGGGTGTAATCGTGTCGCGTTGGATACACGATCAGCCGCCTGCACCTTACTACAAGCCGATGTTGCCATTCGGGCCGAATTGCGACCGCAAGCAGCACTATGAATGCCGCCTGCCATCTACCGCCATCAACATGTCCGTCTATGCGCCGGTAGGCGAGGGTGGCCCGGACAAGCCACTGTCGCAGAACGCACTTGTCAACATTTCCTACAATTTCATCACCCCGGTCGATGAAGAACGGTCACGCTATTTCTGGTTCCAGCATCGGAATATGCACGCCGAGGATGAGGCGCTTTCCCAACGAATGTTCGAGGGCGCGATAATGGCCTTTACCGAGGACAAGGAGGTTCTTGAACATGTTCAGACCGGAATGGCGCGCCGCAAATCGGCTTACCTGAATCTTGGGCTCGACGCCGGGGCGATGCGGTTCCGTGCGCGGGTTGCCAAGATGATTGCGGCCCAAGACGACACCGAGGCGCAGGCAAGCTAGGTCACCCTGCAGAAAGGCGGCCTTCCGGGCTTTGCCCCACATCCTGCGCCGGATCGTCGAAAACGGCGCGGATACACGCATATTCAGTCAGAATTTCCGCTCCGCCGGGCACCGTCGCCGGGTCGAAAACGCCGTCTTTCCAAACCGCGACGCCATCCACGGTGACGGTGGGGTTCAGTACGTTCAGAGATATTTCCCCGGGCGCATAGTGGCCGCAGGTGTGGAAATGCAAAAGGCGGGGGTTGCCAAAGGCCGCGCCGCTCCAGCGTTCAAAATTCTTGTGGGCGGGCACCGGAAAGGCGCATCCGGGATGAATGCCGGCGTGCCAGGAATGCATGGTAAACGCGTCCAGACCGAACATCTGACCGACGTTCTCGTAATGAGCCTGGGCGCGTTCAACATCTGTTTCGTGTCCGGTAAAATGGGTCAACCGGTTTTCCTCGAAATGCACGGTCAGGGGGTGCTGCAAGGCACAACCGTAAGGGTCGTAGAATTTGGAACCAGTCCCGACAAGGAAGCCGTCCTGAACCACAACACCCGAAAAACCCTTGGCTGGGACAGGGGCAAAAACCGACATCGGGAATCGGTCGACGCAAACATCCGCTGGCCCAGCCTTGGGATATGCCGCTCCGGGGCCGTGAAAGTCCGTACCCAATGGGCATGTCACCCGGATTTCAGCGGAATTCGCAAGCAGCGCGTTCACTGCATTCTTCAACGCCACGAACCCCTGATAGTTCGCGCGCCCGAACCCAGAGGCCAGCATATCTGCGTCCAGCGCATATGACATGATGGGGCGAATACCTGCCATGGATGCGTCAAAACGAATCTGGTCGCCGCTGCGCGACAGAAAAAGTGTTCGGTCAGAGGCCTTCATCTCTTCGACCAATGCCTGGGGCAGGGCCGACCCCATCGGATCGAACGGCGCGGTCCGGACCAAAGTGTGGATTCCCAAAGTCCGCGCACAATCGACGACTGCATCAACGATTTCCTGATCGTAGTAATCGTTATCCGGGTCTTCGCGCAGGACCAGCAGCCGATCCCCGGAACCGAGACCGCCGCAGGTCGATAAGAGGTTTGTTGCTCCGCTGTACAGGTTCGTTTGTTGCATATTCGCGCATCCCGAATTCGTCGGCCGAGTTTAACGCGATCACGCCCGTGTGATCTATCAAAATTTCCTGGTGGTGGAATTTTCTACTGGCAATATTCTGCTGCTTTGGTCTTTATACCTTGCACGCGAACAGGGAGGGTTGGATGAGCGCTTGGATCGAAATGGTGTCCGATGAACATGCGGATGGTCGTCTGAAAGAGTTGCTGGATCGAGCGCGTACGCCTCATGGGACAGTGGATACTGTCATGCGGGTCCATTCGCTGCGCCCCGAAACGATGAACGGCCATGTAACGCTGTACCGCTCTGTGCTGCATTCGGACGACAACAACCTGCCCTTCTGGTTTCTGGAAGTAGTGGCAAGTTACACGTCGATCCTGAACGATTGCACCTATTCCCTGACCCACCATTTCATGAACGTGCGCAATCTGATCAAGGATCAACCCCGCAGTGACCGTATATTCACGGCGCTTAAGGCGCACCGGCCCGAAGACGAGTTCGAAGGGAAAGAACTTGCGCTGTTGCGCTATGCCGCCAAGCTGACTACGGATGTGGGAAAAATGGTGAAATCGGACTTTGAGGCCCTGAAGATTGCGGGATGTGATGATGGTGAAATTCTCGAGGTCAACCAGGTCTGCGCCTATTTCAACTATTCCAACCGGTTGTTGAATGGTCTGGGCGCGACCACTGAGAATGATGTGATTGGGTATTACAAAGGTTACGAATAGCGCTTGGCGTGGGATACTCCGGCTCAAAAAGTTGACCGCAACTATCGTATAGACCATTCTGGGAGTTGTTAAATTTCCATTCGGCTTTCCGCGAACTGTCGGAAGGCCGCTGTTGTTTGTGAGATAAACCGCATGCTTGATGCGTCGCGGAAGCGGTATTTGACAGATACGCACCGGATGAGAGAACCGGTGGAAACCCTTGCCGTCGTGCGGGAACATCTGCCTCGGATGGGTATCACCCGTATCGCAAACCTGACCGGGCTGGACCGGATTGGGCTGCCAACAGTGATGGTGACCCGCCCAAATTCACGTTCGGTAGCGGTTGCATTGGGCAAAGGATTGTCGCTTGAGGCAGCCGAGGCGTCCGGTGTCATGGAAGCGATCGAAACCTGGCATGCGGAACACATCGTTTTGCCGGTTCGACTGGCGACTTATACGAATATCCGAAACGACGTTCGACTGGCTGACATCGACCGGTTGCCCAAAGTGATGGGCGCGCAATTTGACCCAGATGCAAGGATGCTGTGGATCGAAGGAACCGATCTGACTGACGGAGCCTCGCGCTGGGTTCCGTATGAAATGGTCGATACCGACTATACCGCCGAGCCGCTGGTGGGGCGGCACATTTTTCCTCGTTCTACCAATGGTCTGGCCTCGGGTAATGTGACGCTCGAGGCTACCTGCCACGCGATCTGCGAACTGATCGAACGGGACGCAACGACGCTGTGGCATCTGGGACCGGAAACCGCGCGTATTGATCCATCGACGATTGACGACACGCGCTGTCTCGAGGCGCTTGGCCGATTTGCTGCAGCGGATATCGACGTGGGAATTTGGGAAACAACCTCGGATGTTGGTGTTCCCAGTTTCCGCTGTACGATCTGCGAAACCGGTGATCAGCCCAGCCATATCGGGATCGGTGATGGCTGCCACCCGGATCGCGCCATCGCCTTACTGCGTGCCATGACCGAGGCCGCGCAGACTCGGCTGACATATATCTCGGGTGCGCGCGACGATCTCATGCCGGATGAATTCACGGCATCTGCCCTGCGGGACAAATGGACCTATATCCGAAGCATGACAGACCGTTGCGCACCCACCCTGCGCTTTTCCGATGGTCCGAACCGACCAACAGGTTCGTTCGAGGACGATCTGGACTGGCTGCTGGCGCGGCTGGCTTCGGTCGGGCTTGATCAGGTCGTCGCCGTCGATCTGTCACGGGAGGATATTGATATTTCGGTCGTTCGGGTTGTCATCCCGGGCCTTGAGGCTCCGCATGACGATGCGGACTACGTTCCCGGCCCAAGGGCGCTTACTGTTTCGGAGAAACCGGCATGAGCGCCGTCGTCTTCGTCGGACCGACGCTGGACGCGACCTCGGTTGCAGGGTTTCTGGATGCCGAGGTTTTGCCGCCCGTAAAACAGGGCGATGTTTATCGCGCAGTCACGAACCGCCCCCGTGCCATTGGCATAATCGACGGGTATTTCGAAGGTGTTCCTTCGGTTTGGCACAAGGAAATTCTTTGGGCGATTGAACAGGGGATCGCAGTCTTTGGAAGTGCCAGCATGGGCGCATTGCGCGCCTCGGAGCTTTCTGATTTCGGCATGATCGGCGTGGGAGGCATCTACGAAGCGTATTCAAGCGGACGGATAAGGGATGACGACGAGGTTGCCGTGCTGCACGGTCCCGAAGAATTGGGATTCCCAACCTTAAGTGAGCCGATGGTTTCCATACGTGAGACCGTCAGGCGGGCCGTTGATGCCGGTATTCTGGAGTCGGAGGCGGCAGAAATCGTACTCGGCACCGCGAAATCGTTGTATTACCACGACCGGACCTGGAAGGCTGTTCAGTCCGGGGTTGGGTCAGAACTGGGCCGACATCCGTTTTTTGATTGGCTTCAGGATGGTCGGGTCGACGCCAAGCGCGATGATGCCTGCGAAATGCTGAAGGCTATGCGGGTGTTCCTGCAGAAAGATGACCAACCGCAGCCCTCTGTTCAAAGGGTCGAACGCACGCTGGTCTGGGATGGTCTTGTTCGCCGGGTTGGCGCTGAAACACAGGCTCACCCCGCGGATCAAGGCGTTTTGAATGAGCTCAGGCTTGATCCGGACCGATTTTTCGACACACGGGAACGTGCCGCTCTGCGTATGTTCGCGCGTCAGAATGCCGGTCGTAGCGGCGCGCAAGCTGATCGCCCGGCATTGCTGGAACAGATGTCGTTGCATCGCGCCCGGCATGGTTTGGCGCGGCGGAGTGACATACTGGCATGGTTGGAACTGAATGATCTGGATGAGGCCGGATACGAAGATTTGCTGAACGGTTCGGCCTGCAAAAAGTCATTGCTAGAGCGCAAGAGCACTGAGCTGATACCTCATATTCTGGCTGAGCTTCGGTGGGAGGGCACCTATTCCGAACTCAAGGCAAGAGCGAATGCCAAAGATAGGATGATCGAGGTAAACGATGGGCGCGATCGTGAGCATTCGGGTGCAGACAAGGTGCGAATGCTGATCTGGTATTTCGAAACCGTTCTGGAATCCGCAGTGCCCGAGGACCTTGATGCCTATGCGCAATCTCTGGGCCTTGCTGGGCGAGAGGACCTTCATGAACTGATCGCAGGCGAATTCCTGTATTGTATGGGCGCAGGCGGATCGGTTCAGACTGCCGGGAAAGGCCCGGGCTGAACCGATCGCCGCGGTGACAAAAACTGGAGGGATACATGTACGGACCCGATACCGACGAGGGCGAAGCCCCCGGCACGCGGTTTCTGATCTTTCCGCAGTCTCCGTTTTTGGCAGGCAATGCCGAACCCGAAATGGTCGAGATATCCGCCCCCCCGGGTTCTATTGGTCCGGGTCCGTCAGGGCCGCGCATGTACACGGTCAACCCGGTTGGCAAGACAGCGCACTATGGTGCCAATGTGCAGGGGCCGGAGGGGCCGCAGATGTACCTGCCGCCATGGGATGGCCCGGTTCACCCACATCCTGAACCGGACGAGTTTGGCAATTTCATACACATAGACCCGTCCAGCCCGTCCTTCGAGGCCGCTCATCTGTTCGGGTCCGCACATTTTACGATGGATGTCTGGGAGGGCTATTTCGGGCGTCCGATCCCGTGGCACTTTGCTCGTGATTATGATCGTCTCGAATTGTCTCTTCTGCCGAATCTGGACAATGCCCATATCGGCTGGGGGTTTCTGGAAACCGGTGGCTCGCGCGAGCATGACAATGAATACAGGCCCTACAGCCTGAATTTTGACGTTGTCGCGCACGAGATCGGACACGCAATCATCTACAGCGTGATCGGTATGCCGGGGTCGGAACATACGTCAGGGGAGTATTACGGATTTCATGAATCCGCCGCCGATCTGGTGGCTTTGCTGGCTTCTCTGCACTTTGGTTCTGTTGTGGACGATTTGCTCGAAAACACGCGGGGCAACCTGTACACCTACAACCGGCTCAGTCGTTTTGCCGAACTTTCGGATAACGCTCAGATCAGGATGGCGACAAACGAACGTTCGATGCGTGAATTCGCAGATGGTTGGTCCAGCGAACACGACCTGTCCGAACCCCTGACGGGTGCCATGTTCGACATTTTCATAGACATCTACCACGAACGCCTGCTGGTTCATGATCTGATTACCCCGGAAGTCGAAAACCTGTCCGACCAGCTTGAGGGCTCTCCAGACTATGTCAGTGTCATGCAGGGTTTTTTTGACGAGGAATACGCCCGTAGTCCCGAAGGTTTCCGAATTGCCCTGCTGGAGGCACGGGATTTTCTGGGCACATACCTTGCGGACGCCTGGGAGATGCTGGACGCCGATATACTGAGCTATTTCGGCGTGGAAAAAGCGATGCTGGCGGTTGATCGTGAAATCACCGGTGGTGCCTTCGCAAACATCATCGAAGGTAACTTCCGTATGCGCGATATCGGTCTGGCAACGGCCGGGCCACGCCTTGCCGAACCGGATGCCGAGAGTCATGCCGTATCCGTACGTACCAGGGTGCCAAGGTGACAGGCCGTAAATGTCTTTGTTTTAGCCGCGTTATGTGGCATTTTGCGCCGGGGTGATTTTTGAAGAATATTTTGGTCTGGGCTTTGGCACGGACCGCAATGAGGGGGAGATGAAGTTTCTGGCATCGTCGATCCTGCAATAGGGAGAAAGAACAATGTCTGAGTCTTTGCTCAGTTTTTCCGAAGTGTTGTTGTTTGGACGTCTCGTCGAAGATCTTGCGGTCAGGAAAGGCTATAAGACCGTTCGTCTGGCGTTAGTCGATGACAACAGCGATACCCTGCCGGCGCTGACCGACAAAATTGACGATGTTCCGATAGCTGATGGTGACAAGGTTCTGGTGCAAGTGTCGAAAGACAGTGAGCCTAACAGTGTGTCCGGTTTGTACAAGGTAAAAGAAGACGCTGCGAACCCAGGCAGTTTTTCCTTGGAGGGTCTTAGAAGAATTCGGAACGGGAAGTTCGTATTTGTTCAGGAAGGCAAGCAACACGCCAAGACATTCTGGAAACAGAAAGCCCGGAAAAAGCAAGACCTTCAGTATTTCATTGACCGGGGCAAGCGGAGAAAGGGCTGGGGTGCAAACAACTTTGTTGGCGAGCAGTTCGAGAAAGACCCAAGTCTCGCCCGCATCTATGGGTTTGCATATGACGGGACATATTACGAGCTGCCCGAGCCAACGATTTTCCTTGTACATGGCGAGGGCGAAAGCGCCACAGATCACAATATTCCAGACAATCAGGCAGGCAGAGCGCCGCTTTCACCGTCGGAATCGGGTGTTGCTTCAGCTGACTATCAAATGTCCAACGACATCCGTGTGTGGGACTATGACAAAGCTGACTACACAATCCGAATGGATGTGCTGACCGGGCAATTCGAGCAGGTTTTGCTTGATCTCTTCTTCGGCTCTGACGGGCCGTCAATGAGTGGCGCGCGGGTCAGCGGGGCCCGCGTGAGCGGCGCGCGGGTCAGTGGAGCTCGTGTCAGTGGTGCCAGAGTAAGCGGGGCTCGTGTCAGCGGTGCGCGGGCGCGCGGATCTGAGGATTAACAATCCTGCCGGTCCCTTACCTAAATCTTCGGGGTCTTCCGTATCGGAAGGCCCCTTTGCTTTAGAACCCGGCTATTTTCAGGCTTTCCACAAAATGTTGCGTATCCTCGGGGCGTCGGTCCGGTTGAACGCGGCCCCAGCGTTGCAATGAGAAATTTGGATGCACTTTGCGGTGTCTGTCCGCAATATCGCGGGCAACGTCGAGCTTGCCCAATTGCACAAAGCTTGCCGCGAGGAGCCTTTGCCCCTCGGCCGGGTTGTTCATTTTGTTAATCCATCGGATCGTATCTTCATACTCACCAAGGTTGAAATAGGCACCGGCGATGTGCCAGAGATACTGATCCGGAAAGTATGGATTCAATCGCATCGCCCGCTTCAGATACTCAATTGCCGCTTCATTGTCGCCTGAATGGGCCAGAGTATCGGCAAAGTCGGACAGAAGATCTGCGTCATTTGGATTGAGCATCAAGGCACGGCGGTATGCGCCGATCGCGGCGTCGTGTTCCTTGCGGTAAAGATGCACGAAACCAAGCTCGCCAAATCCTCGGGCGTCCGTCGGGTCCAGTTCAATGGATCGCTGCGCCAGAGCCAGCGCTGTATCCAATGCCTGATCCTGATCGGTTGCCCAGGAATAACGCCAATCAATATTCATCGTGCGGGACAGGGCAGCAGAGGCGCGGGCATATGATCCGTCACGCTCCAACGCGCGTGCGTAGAGTTCGTGCGCTTCGTGATTGTCTTGGCGGGTGTATTTATAGATATGTTGCTGTCCGCGCAGGACAAAACCATAGGCGGCCAGATCAGACGGTATTGCTTGGATCATACGCTGCCGTTCCTGAGCTTCGATCAGCACGGCCGCGGCGGCTACAATGGATTCAGTCACTTCGTCCAGAATATCAAAGATATCGTCAATTTCCCGGTCGTATCTTTCACCCCACAATGTTCTCTCGGAATCCGCATCAATAAGCTCAACAGAGATCCTGATCCTGGACTTGCTCCGCCGCACGCTACCCCGTGCGACATAGCGCACCCCAAGCTCACGGGCGGCCTGACGGGGCGACATGGATTGAGCTTTGAAGAAATATGCGGAGTTTCGGGCGATGATGAACAGGTTCTTGAACTTGGAAAGGTTGAGGATGACGTCGTCGGTCAATCCTTCTGCGAACCAGTCGTCGGACGGATCACCGCCCAGATTGCTGAAGGGCAGTACGGCAACGGATGGAATGTCCGGTCGTTCCCTTTCAATCAGGTTTGTGTCCGGTCGCAAGGTTGACGCCATCGTGGCGCCTTCGGCCTCGCTGCGAACGCAATAGGTTGGAACCGGGTCCAGAATGTTCTTCAGCTGCTGTGGTCCAAGAAATTCATAGCCATAGCGCAGGTGGTTGCGGATTTGCTCATATACCGTTGCACTTATGTTGACACGACCAGGTTCGGCTATGCTCTGCAGACGTGCGGCGATGTTTACGTTTGCGCCGTGAATTCCGCGATCATCTTCAAGCAGTTCGCCCATGTGTACGCCAACACGAAAGCGTATACGTCTTTCTTCCGGCTGAGATGGATTGCTGGCCTCGGCTATCTGATGCAGTTTCACACCGTACCGCACAGCGTCGGTCGCAGTATCAAAGACGGCCAATACACCGTCCCCGCGAACCTCGACGATATTTCCACCATACTCCATGCATGCGGTTTCCAGCTGGGCCAGAACAGCTTTGAGGGAGTTATACGTGTCGATTTCGTCTTCGCCCATCAGGCGCGAAAATCCGACCACGTCTGCGAACAGGACGGCACCAAGCCTTCGCCTGTAAGATATGTCGGTACTACTCACATTAACGCCTCGTAACACTAATTCCGCTACAGTCGCCATACCCAGATCGTGCTCGAATTTTGATTGCGATACCGGATGGCCTTTTGAAAAGTCTTTAGATTTCCGTTTCCTTTTGTGGTGGCCATTTCCAACCGCTTGCCGCGTGGCACCCCAGTGCGACAATGGTATTGTCACTCAGTTCCCGGGCCAGCACTTCACGCTGCTTTGCCCATTCGTCGCGCAGCATGCCGACCACGATCATATCGAAAAACCGGCCTTCGGCATACCACGCCTGCCGCATGCGACCCTCGACCTCGACACCCAATCGGGCCATCAGGTCGGCGCTTCGGCGGTTATCCTCGCGATAATAGGACGTAATTCGATTTAACCCAAATTGTTTGAATGCGAGGTCCAGTATCAGAGCCACAGCACGGATGCCAACTCCGTTGCGTCTGGAATCGTGGTCAACGAACAAGGCCACGACCGCATCGCGGTTCACCAAGTTCAAACTGTCCAAACCAACCATGGCAACAACATTTTCATTGTGGTTTTCAACCACAAACCAGTAACTTCCTGTATTTGCAGGTTCTTCTATCGATGCCCGCCAGATTTTTTCTGCCGCATCCAGACTAAGTGGTGCGCGCCAGGACCGGTCAAATGTTGCCAGATCGTTTACATCGCGAAACCATCCCGCCGTGTCGGCCAGATCGCCTTTTTCCAGTGGTCTCAGCATAAACTGCTGTTTGAGTTGGTCTGACATTGACCGCCCTCTTGTCTGGATTTGTTGCCGATCGAAGTTCCGGCTTACGTTGTTAAAATTTAGTTTAGTATTTTTAGGTGGTTAGCCTTATTTGCGCCTATTGAGCAGCATCAGGCCTGAGTTATTTGACTATTATTCAGCGAAATGTGGATCGTTAGCAACAAGTAGAAATTGGCCATTGATAAATTTAATCCAAGGCGGCGTCAATCCGGCGGTATGTCGACTGTATGTCGACCAGAAACAATCGCCGACAAAATCGGATGAATCCGGCAACCGGAATCGACATTTATTAACTGAAAATATCGAATTTCCGGACCCGCACCCGGGATTTCATCATGAACCCGAATGAAAACAGCAGGCGGTGCAACAGTGGTCCGTTCCGCTTGAGCCAAAGCTGTTTTTCCGTGTCCGGCATAATCTCAGCTTCGAAATATGCCTCAGGCAAGAACACTGCACCAGTTACGCATTTTATGAACAGGCCTAAACGGCGGAAAGGGTTGGCGGTCTTCCAGGTCAGCTTTTCCGGCAGCTTCAGTTGGGTTTCCGGATTGATCGGCCGCAGAAGCCTGATCTTCTCAGGACTGAGCGGCAATCCCAGAGAAACTTTTGCTGCTGCGGCCAATCTCGTAACAAGCGAACCGTTGATTTTGAGACACGCGACGCTATCAGGTTCTGCCCAGGGATTGGATTGTATGAGAGCGATCTTTTCACCCAGCAGCTTTCGCAAAACCGTTGATGTCACTTCGTGATCTACCGGATCAGACGTCTTTTGTTCGGTCAGCCCCTTTAGCCAACCTTTATCAAACGAATTTCGCGGCACCAGATCCATGACATCAACCCCAGACTGACATGCAGGAAGAAGCGTGGAAAAGTACCAATCGAGTTCACGGTTAAAGGCTCGATAGTCTGAAATGGCAAGATTTTTGAAGTTGTAGCTCAGTGGGTGAATTTCTTCGTTCCCGACAAACGAGCGAACCAATTCGTCGCTTGCCTGCTTCTGTTCAAAACAGAATTCCATTATTTTGCGAAGGGTTGCTACCGGTTCGGCAATCAGCGCCTCGTGGGAAATTGGCAGGATGCGATCAGGCTGCGCCTGACACGCTGCAAGCGCAGCCTCATTCATGGTGCGCCAGTACATTAGCTGCTTTTGGGAATAGGGCAGGTCAAAAAATTCAGCCGTGTCCATTCCGGTTTCTTTTGCAAAGCGGTGAGTGTCAGACGGATGAAATTCACCACCAAAGAAATCGAACGCGGGCAGTGCGGAATCGATGACCGAGCAGGGGTTCTTGAAAACAAAGACAAATTTGGCATCCGGCCAAACATTCAAAAAATATTCAATCCGCCCGCAGGCCCGATCGAATTTAATAAGTGACGGAGAAGTCCCTATATCAAGATCTGCCACGAAATTGTTCAGCGCCGGGTCGTCATGTGCCCGGGTAAACATGGGCGCGCGCGTGTGTGCGTAAATACCGGCGGGTGAAAGCTCCGTGGTTCTTTGGACCGTATCTTCGGTACAGTCGCTGATTGAGTTTCGCAGAAAGGGTTCAAAGAAAATTCCCGGCTCAGCATCAAAACGCTCGTATGCCTTGGCCATGAACCGGAACAATGCAGTAGTACCCGAGCGCCCCACACCAAAGATCACGACATCCGTGCCACTCTGCTTTGCTGGATTACTCACTATTTGATTTTCCATTTGCTGACCGTCGCCTGTATTTGCAGTGTGTCAAACATTCAAATCGGGACGGCTGACAAATTCCATTAGGAACGTGTTTTGAAGTGCCGGATGTGGGAAACGTTCTGCGGCAAGCGACATCCGTTCCAGGAACTGCCGCATCGCGTTGCTGGTTGAAAAGCCGCCGGGCTCAATCACCGAGATTGTTTCCGGAAGCCGATGGAAGATAGCGCCATTGAGATAAAGTTCCTGATTCAATCCAAGATCAGCCATCTGCAGACTTGTATCAAACGGAAACCGACGGAGCCATTCTGTTCGAGCATATTCAGATTGGTGGCAAAATGTCATGCCACGTGAAATCTGTGTGCGATGGGTATGGGGTCGGGTTTCATTCATGTACCGGGCATCGCCATAGACAACGTCGTGCAGCCCGAGGGATTGTTTGACAAGGCCAAGTGTATTTTCATCAGAAAACGTATCCCCCGAATTCAGAAACACCACGTATTCCTGCGAGGCTTTCGCGACCCCCAGATTCATCGCATCGAACAGGCCCTTGTCCTGCCCGATTATGGAAATGTCGGGTTTGCGACTGGATTGTTCGGCCAATTCCAGTGAGCCATCAGTGGAGCCGCCATCGACAAAAATCCATTGAAAATCAGTCATGGTTTGCGAACTGATCGACCGAATGGTTCGTTCAAGGCCGGCACAGTTGTTCAGATTGATCGTAATGATCGTCACGGTCCCGGTGCCCATTGCAGAACTGGAATGTCGTTGAAAATCGGACACAAGGCTATCGTTCAGCAGATCTTTCAACGCCACCTTCTTGGAAAAGATATTGGATTGGCGCGCAGACAAAAAACCGGCGATGCAAATCTCGGCGTTGGGATTGCATCCAACTTGCCAGCCGTGTTCTAGGAAATCGTGCAGGGTCAGATGGCTCGCGACACCGTAGCGATTTTTGTAATGGTCGACGTCAAAATATGAATTCGGCGCGATCGGTCTGTCTTTGACCAGCTCGCACCATCGCGAAATTGACGTAGCACGAGAGATTCCGGTCCAGCCAAGTTGTGCATTTACATGACCGTCATCATAGTGCTCGCACTTGTCATAATAGAGGATCAGCTCTTCCATTTCAGGCGGCGGCAGCGGATTTTCCATGGGCTTGGCTGGCATCACGGTCTTACCTGTCAGAAAGAAAGCGCTTTTTATTACGCGCCATGACGATGGGCCGCGTGTATACATATGAGGGAAGACTTGCAATCCTTCTGGCCAACACCATCGGTTTTGGAGAAAACTGTTGCCATGATTTCAAAATGGCTCAGGGGAGTGGTGGGCAAGCCGCTTATGGGAACGCGGCGCCATCCGTTTCCCGCAATTGCGCCCGAGCGGCCATTCTATGCCATCGGAGATGTGCATGGTCGGTTGGATCTGCTGCAACAATTGCTTACGCGTCTTGAACCCTCTCATCCGTTGGTCTTTGTCGGCGATTATATCGACCGAGGGGATTATGGCGCCCAGGTTCTGCGTCATCTTCAATATCTTGACGAAAAAAGCAGTCGCACAGTGTTTTGCCTGATGGGAAATCATGAAGACATGCTGCTACGATTTCTGGATGAGCCCCAACAGAACGCTCAGCCTTGGATGTGGAATGGTGGCTTCGAGACCCTGACGTCCTTCGGGGTCAAGTGCTCTCCGAACGAAATGGCAGGTGAGAAGGCAAGACGTGTTGCCGGACAGCTGCGCGATGCGATGGGAGAAACTATGTTGGAGTGGGTACGGGCGCGTCCGCTGACATGGAGCAGCGGCAATGTAACTGCCGTGCATGCGGCCCTTGATCCGACCCGGCCAGTTTCCGCGCAGGAGCGGCAGGTTTGTCTTTGGGGGCGCGGAGACGGGTTTCGGCGGCCACGACAGGACGGGCGGTGGGTTATTCACGGCCACACGATTGTTGACGCTCCGAGTTTCGGCGACGGGATCATTTCCATTGATACCGGCGCCTTCGCAACCGGCAGGTTGACCGCCGCCGAAATTTTCGACGGCGGTGTTCGCTTCGTAATGACAGACTAGCGAACAGCGGCGGCGTGATCGATTGGTGTCAGCGCCGCCTTATCCGACGATCATCTGCTTCATGCGCAGGGCCTCATATTCCAGCTCGTTCAACCGGAATTGCACCACATCGCCAATCGTGACGACACCGCTGAGGTTGCCGTCTTTCACAACAGGCATGTGGCGGAAACGCCCCTCTGTCATGCGCTTGAGGATATCCATCAGCAGGTCATCCGGCGCGCAGGTGTGCACATCCCGCGTCATCAGATCCTCGACCGACTGGGGCAGGGTTTGACCCGGTGTGTCTGCCATGCGCCGCACGATGTCACGTTCGGACAAAATTCCCTGCAGCGCCCCGTTCTGATCCGTGACGACAACTGCACCAATGTGCTTTTCCTTCAAAATCTCGACGACAGAGTGAATGGTGTCGTTCGGACGGACGGCAAACACCGCATCTCCCTTGCCTTCCAGCAGTTTTGCCACGGTGGTCTGTGTGTGCGACAAATTCGAGTCGGTCGACTGGCTGTAGGTCGTCGACTCGGCCTTGTCGCCCCGCATGGGTGACTGGTAAGAGCTTGGGGCCATGGGCGGTCTCCTCCTTTACCGGATATGGCTTTCCCTTCTACCTTAACGCAGGTAACTGGCCTGTATAGTGCGCAAATGCGCCACCCCGGCAACTAAACCCGCAATGCGAGGAAACTCAGTATCTTGGACGGCCTGTTTCTGACACCTTTGACCGGCGCGCTGATTGTGTTTGTGGTCGTTGTCTGCGGCCACCGTTTCCGCCTGACTTGGAAAGAACAGACGCCCGGCTGGCAAAGACGCGCCTGGATATTCGGAGTGCCGGCTGCAATCGGCCTTTTGGCGCTGGCGTTTCTGCCTTTGAGGTATTGATGTCGGTTTGACTCCGGGCAGAGGCGCTGGCATACGCCGCACACAGTATTCCCGGAGGTCGCCTGATGCGCAAACTGCCAGTTCTGGCCCTGATCCTGTTCGTTTCCGGCTGTCTTTTCGACGAAGAGCCCGAGGTCGTTCGCCTGTCGGGCGAGACGATGGGAACCACCTACAATATCACTGCGATTGGTACGGACTTGGACGCTGAAGCGCTGGGTCAGGCAGTCGAGGATACACTCGCCTCAGTTAATGCAAAAATGTCGAACTGGGACCCAAATTCCGAAGTTTCGACCTTTTCCGCCAGCACCCAGACAACTCCAGTACAGGTGTCTGATGAATTCGCACTGGTAATGGATGCCGCCAATGAGGTGCATGACAAAAGCGGTGGCACATTCGACGTAACCCTGGGACCGCTGATCGAGCTGTGGGGATTCGGGCCGCGTGAACCTGATGATCCGGTGCCTGCAGATGCGGATATCGCCGCAGCGTTGGAGCGCGTGGGGCAAAGCAGGCTGCTATCGCTCGACAAAGATGCCGGAACGCTGGCGAAATCCGATGCCGGGGTTGGTATTAACCTGTCGGCCATCGCCAAGGGGTACGGAATTGACGCCATTGCAGGTACGCTTCAGGCGGCAGGGATCGAAGATTATCTGGTCGAAATTGGCGGTGATCTGGTTGCGCGCGGCGAGAACGACAAGGGTGAAAACTGGCGGATCGGAATTGAAAAACCAGAAACCGGTTCGCAAACCCTGCAACTCATCGTTTCGCTTGATGACATCGGCATGGCAACCTCGGGCGATTACAAGAACTTCTTCGAACAGGATGGCATTCGCTATTCCCATATTATCGACCCGACGACCGGCAGACCGATCACGCATCGCACAACCTCTGTCACGGTTCTGGCCGACAGTGCCATGATGGCCGATGCCTGGGCTACGGCCATGCTGGCCCTTGGTCAGGAAGAGGGGATGAAGGTGGCGGAAGAGAATAAACTTGCCGTGTTCTTCATCTCTCGGGATGTGACAGGCGGAGAAGATGCCTATATCACCGTACACAGCAGCGCGTTCAAGGATGCGCTTGGAACCAACTGACAGGTAGGAACCGGGATGAGCACGTTTCTTTTGGCTTTTGTACTGTTGCTGATCATTGTGGTTGGAATGTCATTGGGTGTCATGCTGATGGGCAAGACGATCAAGGGCAGCTGCGGCGGCCTGAATGCGATTTCGGGCGCCGATAAATGCGTGGTCTGCCAAAAGGATATCGACCCTGACAGCCCATTGCGTGACAAACTGCAATGTCCGCGCGCGAAGAAGATGATGCAGCAGATGGAAAGTTGAATCCGCTCCCTGCAAATTGAGGCTTCGCTGCCCGGGAATTTCCCGATAAGTTAGCATGTGAAGGAAATTTGCAAGGGTCCGGGACTATGGCCAAAACCAGGAATATCCTGTTCATCATGTTCGACCAGCTTCGCTGGGATTACCTGAGTTGCTACGGCCATCCGCATCTTCATACCCCAAATATCGATCGCTTGGCGGCCAGGGGGGTTCGATTCAACAGAGCGTATATACAGTCACCGATCTGCGGCAGTTCGCGCATGTCCACCTATACCGGTCGGTATGTGCATTCCCATGGGGCGTCATGGAACGGAATTCCGCTGAAAGTTGGTGAAACGACCATGGGGGACCATCTGCGCAAGGCAGGGATGGGGTGCTGGCTGGTCGGAAAAACCCATATGCGCGCCGATGCGGAAGGTATGGAGAGACTGGGTCTGGAACCCGACAGCCTGATTGGCGCCCGGGTGGCGGAATGCGGCTTTGACGTATTTGAACGCGATGATGGCATGCTGCCCGAAGGTCCGGATGGGTACTATGACCCAGATGGCGCCAAGGAATACAACAAATACCTGAAAGCCAAGGGGTATGAGAGCGACAATCCCTGGCACGACTTTGCCAACTCTGGTCTGGATGCGGATGGGAATGTTCTGTCGGGTTGGTTCCTGAAAAACTCCCACGAGCCCGCGAATATCGCGGAAGAGGATAGTGAAACACCTTATCTGACCAGTCGCGGGATGGCCTTTATGGAACAACACGAGGGGCCGTGGTGCTGTCACCTGAGTTACATCAAACCCCACTGGCCCTATGTTGTACCAGAACCTTATGCGTCGATGTTTGGTCCGGAACATGTGCTTCCGGTTGTCCGCTCGGAAACCGAGCGGGATCAAGCCCACCCGGTTCTCAAGGCGTTCATGGACACCAAGGTTGGTCAGGCGTTTTCGCGGCAGGACGTGCGCGAGGCGGTGATCCCTGCCTATATGGGCCTGATCAAGCAGGCCGATGACCAGATGGGCCGTTTGTTTGACTGGATGGAAAAAACGGGCCGGATGGATGACACGATGATCGTGCTTACCTCGGATCACGGCGACTTTCTGGGCGATCACTGGTTGGGGGAAAAAACGTTCTTTCACGACGCCTCGACCAAAGTGCCTCTGATCATCTATGATCCGTCACCCGAGGCTGACGCGACCCGAGGCACCGTCTGCGATGCGCTTGTCGAATCCATCGATCTGGTGCCCACATTTGTCGACGTTGCAGAGGGTGAAGTTGCCAGTCACGTTCTGGAAGGGCATTCCCTGCAGCCAATCCTGCACGGAAACGCAGATGCGACGCCCCGCGACTATGTGATTTGTGAATATGACTATTCGGCCTCTCCGGTGGCCGACATGCTGGATGCCTCGGTCCGGGATGCGGTGATGTTTATGGTCGCTAACAAGAAATGGAAGCTGATCCATTGCGAAGGCGGGCATCGGCCCATCCTGTTCGATCTGGAAAACGACCCCGATGAGTTAACCGATCTGGGCGAAAGCCACGGGCATTCTGGTGTTATTGCAGAGATGTATGAGCACCTGTTCGAATGGACGCGCCGCCAGTCACAACGCACGACCCGGTCCGAGCAACAACTGATCGAGATGCGAACCAAAAGCCGGGGCAGGGGCGTTGTAGTGGGTGTTTACGACGAAAATGACGCGCCACTTGAGTTGACCGTCAAGTACCGCAATCGCACCGCGCGCGCATATCGGGACATCCTTGACAATGGCTGAGGTTCAGCTGCGACGCGCCTTCCATTGGACATACCGCTCCATGCCGCGTTCCAGCAGACCGGGTGGTTTTCCTTCGTCCAATTGAAGTTTGCCGCCGCCGGCACGGTACATCTCGGCAAATATGTCCAGAACTTTGGATTTGACCATTCCGCGCAGCGGAACATGGGCCATCATGCCATATGTTGCGGCACCACCGGATTTTGCCAGCGACGGATCAGCGCGTACCGCCTGAACCGCATTGGCCAGGTCGATCAGATATTCATCCACTACCTCCAGATGTTTGGCGGTGACCATGCAGTGGATGCCGTCGGGATTCTGTACACGGTTTACGTTCCAGCCAAAGTTCTCAAGCTGATCGGCCACCGCGTAGATGCTCAATCTTTGATCCGTTGAGCCATAGGCCAGCAGCGGCCCCTGCGGGTTTCCGAGAATTTTCAGCCCGTTGATGCCAGCAATCCCAGCCTTCAGCTTTTCCACGGCTTCTGTCGTGTCGCGGGCTAGTTTTCGATAACCATCCTCGCCAAATTTCTGCATCACCGCCCAGGCTGCGGCGTAAGCTCCACCGGGTCGCGTACCCAGTAGCGCAGGTGAGGCGAAAACGCCTCCCGGCCAGTCCTGATGGACAAACATCTGGTTTTTCAGCAAGTCGAGATGGCGATAAAGGATCGTTGATGCCCCCTTGGCTGCATAGCCGTATTTGTGCAGGTCGGCCGATATAGACGTGACGCCGGGCACGCGGAAATCCCAGTCGGGCAAGTCAACGCCGTTTTTCTCCATGAATGGCAGGATCAGCCCGCCCACACAGGCATCCACGTGCAGCGGGATGCCCTTGGATTGTGCGATCTGCCCCATGGCCGCAATCGGATCAATGGTGCCATGGGGATATTCAGGGGCTGAGCCCAGTATCATCACCGTACCCGCATTAATCATGCGCCCGAGTTTGGAGATATCGGTGGCGCAGTTTTCATCCATCGGCAACAATCGCGCCTTGACGCCGAAATATTCGGCAGCCTTGAACCAGGCGACATGCGCTGTCTTCGGGATGATCATGTTGGGCTTTGTGACCTTGCGCGTCTTCCGCGCCATGTCTCGATAAGCCTTGACGGCCATCAGACAACTTTCGGTGCCGCCTGCCGTGACGACTCCGCAGGTGTCCGGCCCGCCATGCAACAGCCCGGCCATGGTCGAAATGATCTCTGTCTCCATGCGCTTCAAACTTTGAAACGCGGCCGGGTTCAGCCCGTTGGCAGATGAAAAGGTACTGTATGCCTTTGCCGTAAAGGCATCGTGTTCATCATTCAGATGATAGACAAGGCTCCACGTTCGGCCGGCCTTATAGTTCGGGTCATCCTCGGCAAAGGTTTGAAGATGTTCCAGAACCTCGTCTTCGGGGCGTCCATGTTCGGGAAGCTTCAGGTGGCTCATATCCTATCCTTTCCCCGCCAGCACCAGGGCAAGCGATATTCCCAGGTAATTTCCGATCGCAAATCCCAGAATTCCGGTTGCCATGCCCGACATCAGAACAGCCGGATTTTTCAGGCTTCGCGATACCATCGGCACAAAAGCCGGTGACATGACCGCCGCCACGGAAGTGATTAGAAACGTATCCCGATCAATCCGCGCCAACCTCGCCAGCAGCATGTGCAGGCCAAAGCTGCCAAAAGTCGCGGCAAGCACAAAGATCAGGACAGACAGATTGATGTCCTTCAATGCTGTCAGATCCATGGATGCGGCCACACAGAACGAAAACACGTAGATCAGATACATACCCATATGAGGCGCCGCGCGATTAAGGCGCAGAATCGGAAGGAATGATCCGCAAATACCCAGCGTCGTCAGCAGTACGATGGTCAGAATCTGGGGGTTGCCAAAGGGCAGGACAGGGGCAAGAGCGACAGCGATACCGACACAGACAGCAGCCGCAATCAGGGCGATCACGCCCTGGACAACCAAGTTACCTGATTGAGGGGATACCGAATCCGATTGTTTTAATTGTTCCGAACCGCCGTCGGAGAACGGTGCGAAAAACCGGCTTAACATGGTTGGTATGACGGTCAGGACAAGCAGCAGGTAAACCGTACCGACCACGGTATCGACTGTTGCGAACAACAAATAGCGGGCTTCGGGAATGCCTAGCGCCAGCTTGATTGCTCCCATATTGGCGATGCCGCCCGTGTACATACCAACGGCCATTCCCGATAGCTGTTCGGCATTCGTCAAACCCTGAGTTCTGAACAGGAAGAACAAAAGAGCGGCGACGCATGTAACTGACACGACCGCCAGCGCCATGGAAACCATGGCCGAGCCCGCTACGCGCGTCCATGCCCTTACATCGACCCCGAACAGAAGCAGTGGCAGTGCAAGACCCAGGCTTGCCTCCATCACCGAGTTGCGAATGTCCTGAGCGCTTTCAGGTATCAGCCCTGACAGACCCAGTAGCAGTCCAATTGCATAGCACAGGACAATTGGCCCCAGCTTTGCCGCAAACGAAGAGCGCAGGGTCAGAAAAACCAGCGCTGCCGGCGCAGCAAAAAAAATCAATGCGAACGTGATTTGAACCGACGACAAGTCTGCCCCTCCCTGAGAGCCGAGACTAATCGCCGCTATCATGATGGCGCAAGATAGCCTGACGTGAGGTTTTAAGGCTGAATCGCACAGCTTGCGGTCGGGAATTCCTGACCTTTAGAGGCTATGAAAAACTCAGTCCGCCAGCGACACCCACAGCACACGGGCGTCTTCTTCGCTTGTGGAAACGCATCCGTGGCCCATCCCGCTGTCGTAATAGACCGAATCCCCCGCTTTCATCGGGAGCGGGCGATAATGCTCTGTGTAAAGCGTAAGTTCACCGCTGATTACAAACATGAACTCTTCGCCCTTGTGGCGGACCCAACTGTCAAATTCCGTCACATCTCGTGATTTGATCGTGCTGATATAGGGCAGCATCCGTTTGCTGGTCAGTTCGTTGCACAGCAGTTCGTGATCATAGGTCCGCGTGACCTGATGTTCACCTTCACCTGAGCGGGTATAGTCGCGGCGCCCTGAAATATCGCTTTTTGCCGATTGAACAAACAACTGAGGGGTCTCCAGTTCCAGCGTCTGCATCAGTCGGCGGATGATTTCAAAACTTGGGCGCGTCTGATTGTTTTCGATCTTTGACAGAGTGGAGCGCCCGATCGCTGCCGCCTTGGCAGTCTCTTCCAGCGTTAGGCCTTTTTCCCGGCGTGCATCGCGGATCATCTTGCCCAGAACCTCACCGTCCGGTGCCTCAGCTGTTTCTGATGCAAGACCTGCGTCTTCTATCTGAACGGGTTCCATTGCGAATAATCTCCTGACTTTCAGGCAGAATAGCTTTGTTCCCTATTGTGGTCAAAGTTTCCCTTCGGGGCGAGCTTGAACAAACTAAGGGAATGTCGCGTGCGCTTCGTCAACCATTCCCAAGTCGCCATCGACATCGTAAAAAAGCTTGGTGCGGGTGGAGGGCAATGAACAGTCCGACCAGCACAATCCGAAGTGTTCCATAGCGTCCGCTGTTCCCCTTTATTTCAGACAGTTATCGTCTTGGTGTTGTTCCGGGTTGTTCCAAGATGCTCCCTTATATTCAAGATATTGAAGTGGGACTGAAAGTAGGGCCAGTAGGAAGCGGTATTCACCAATGCGTCAAACGAACAAGCTGAGCGGAGCAAAAGTCAGAACTGCCGGGGTCGGTAAATACGGCGATGGCGGTGGGCTGTGTTTGCGGAAGCGAGATGTTAAGAGTGGAAAGTGGGTGCTACTCGTAACGGTTCATGGTCGGCGCAGGGAAATGGAGCTTGGAGCCTATCCTGGTGTATCGCTAAAAGAGGCTAGGTAAGAAGCTGACAAGTGGCGTGCAGTCGTTCGCAAGGGCTTGGATCCAATCAAATAGAGGGACCGGGAACGCAGGCAGGCAGAACTCAATTTGCATCTGCCAAAAGATATTGCCTTGGATGCCTTCGAATCACGAAAGGCCGAACTGAAAGGCGATGGCAAAGCAGGGCGCTGGCATTCGGCCCTTGAACTGCATGTCCTGCCCCACCTCGGGAAAGTTCCAGTTTCCGATATTGATCAAATTGACATAAGGGACACCTTGGTTCCGATTTGGCACAACAAAGCCGAGACCGCCCGAAAGGCAATGGATCGCCTCGAAATATGCCTGAAACATGCTGCGGCCCTTGGCTTGGATGTGGATCTACAAGCGACACTGAAAGCCCGCGCGCTGCTGGGTAAGCAATGCCACAAACCAAAAAAACATCCCGGCGTTACCTTGGGCAGAAGTGCCAGCTTTCTACGCCAGTTTGGATGAGGGCACGACAACCCACCTTGCATTGCGGCTGCTCATCTTGACTGCTGTTCGTTTCGGCCCGCTCCGCAAAGCCCACTTGGACCAATTCGATGGTGACGTTTGGACGATCCCCGCAGAGATCGTTAAGGGACGCAGGGATGCGACCGAAGATTTTCACGTCCCTCTTTCAGATGGAGCGCAGGGGCATAGAAGCCCGACCGCACGGGTTCAGGTCTAGCTTTCGAGATTGGGTTGCAGAGACTACTAACACACCGCACGAGGTTGCGGAGACATGTTTAGGTCACGTTGTGGGCGGCGCTGGTGAGTGCGCCTATAGGCGGACTGACCACTTGGACCAGCGCCGGGTACTAATGCAGCGTTGGGCGGGCTTCGTCACCAAAAAACGGTCAGATATAGTGAGGATTGGTTAATGGCGGAAACCGATGATACCTATCTCGCTGCAAATGGCGATGGCTTGCAACCTTACCGAGACATCGCTGCCAAAATTGGGTGCGACATAAAAATTGTAGTGGTCGCCTTTTCTGGTTTACGCATTCCGGAATGGTCAACTCCAGAACATCAACGAGCTTTGACGAATGCTGCGGGCAAGCTGAACGAGGCCGTTAGGCACGCTGAAAACCTAGTTAGGTCCCTGAATCGCCTATCCAGCAAGGAGCTAAACTTCCTGATCCAAGCTGGAACGATTACACCACAGCAGATTGAGTTTCTGATTCAAGCAATACAGCAAGATGCCGACCAAATGGGCGGCTGGTAAGACGAGCTGCCATCCTCAACGAGCAGAAACCATGCCGCCTACATCGTTTCCGAAGGTACGCGACGTGCCTGAGATACTTCAAACACTTGATATCAGAGCGTTTGCCGCTCCAACAAATCCAGCCCCAGCCACCAAGCTTGCCAGAAGCAAGCAAAGTATTTCCAGTGTACTAAGTTTCATTTTGATCCCCTCCGGAACGCTCCGGACGGCTTAAGTCATCTTACTTGGATGAAAAAGAGTGCCTTGGTTGACGTAGCGGAATGCTGCTGCAGGCACGGCACGTTTTCGCCCATCTGAGAGCTTGCAACGCATGAAGCTGGCGGCATCTCGGCTTTCAGAAGCTTGACCTGTAGCTTTGCTGCATCACAAGACTTCCCTACTACCATTGGGGGGCGACCCCACCCGTGATGAAATTTGCGAGGTCCTAAAAGGCGGCGTTTCGGGGCAACCGGCGCAATTTTGCGCTTGTTGGGTAAATGGGAGAAGAGCATATCTCCCGTATAATTCGGTTCCTCAATTCGAAGATACGTCCCGCCGTCTAGTCGCGGCATGAAAAAGGGCGCACTTATAACAAGCGCGCCCGTTTTCCGGATAAAAATCAAAACAACTGCGCCCAACAAAGAAAATGAGCGCTTACTCGTTAACATCCTCTTTTTGGCCGGTTTTGGTGGCTTGGTCAGTGATGCGGATCACACAAGGCATTGGAAATTTGTGGTGCGAACAGGAATCTAACGTTGAGCAGCGTGGTGCCGAAAAACTGATGCAGAACTATTCGCGGAATTGGCATTGCGCGTACTGCTACAAGCTCATGCCGGAATGGAAGCGTGTAGACGCCCAATTTTGCCGGGAAAGCTGCCGCAAGATGGCTGTTCGGGGTCGGCAAGTGGACAAAAACTCTACTATGGTTCCTAATAATCACCGAAGCGAGCTAATAAAGGAGGCAGGTTTTAGGGCTGCACAGTTATAACGAGGGTTAATCATGGACAACATTGCCTCCATTCTGCTGGGCTTTGGATTGACAACAATTATTGGCGGAGCATATGCTTCGTTGCTTCAGCGAATGTCATGGAAGCATCAGCGAGATGTTGAGCAACTTTCTAGAGCACGAGCAGCTGCTTTAGGGGCTTATGAGACTGTCTCAGCCATGATGGACCGGAGGTTGTTTAGGCTTGAACAGCTGCGATATTGGACAACCAGCGGTGACACGGAACAGTTTGAGAATGCTCTTGGCGAGTATCGGGATATGCTTGCTGATTGGAACTACAACATTAATAGGTTGCTAGCAAAGCAGCAGATTTACCTTGGACAGGAAGTGCGCAAACAATTTCATTACGTGGTGGGTAAGAAGTTTGTGGATTCCGGCAGGGAGCTAGAAGCATTTGTTCGCAAGCGGTTAGCCGGAGAGGACGTAAAAGGCACTGGATCAGTCGAAACCATGACGAAAGAACTTCACAGTGACGTCTACGAGTTCAATCTGAAAATGCTCGAAAAGATTGAGGGCATGTAGAATTTAGCCCGAGAATCCCTAAATATGCCCGTCCGGCACTAATTCCACACAGTGCATTTTTATGCCCCACTGATTGCACTGGGTGTGGAAGCGCTGGCAGTAATCAAGCTTTTCACAAACATTCTCCGTTAACAATGTGTCAACCTTTGCACAGCAACGCAGGGCTTGGAAAAGGCAGATTTAAGGCATCTTTTGGGGGTGTCCGCAAACCGTGTTGGTCCGCTCTGCGGACGTTGTAGCCATTCACGGTCATGTCCCATCGAATGCAAGCCGCCTCAACTGCCGACCTTACTTCGAAACTGGTTTGGTTCATCGAAGCCCACCGCTTGAAGGCGCGAACAAAACTGGGCGGGTCGGGATAAGATGCGCTGCGCGACCCGACGCGCAAAAAACAACTCCGGAAATCCATAATTGCTCCCTCGAGTTACTGGAAACTCTTGAACAACTGCTGAAGCCAAGGGGCTTCAACTCCAGTTCCTTGATACATCGCGTGAAGAAACAGATGAGCCGTCGCCGGATCGCTCATGAACGGAGACATTCGGATACTTCCTTCTTTCGTCTCCTCATTTGCTTCAAAAATCAAATTGTCTTCCTTGATCGTTGCTACAACACGGTTCTCGTCCAGCTTTTCCGGATCAATATCAGTGGGATCTTGTTCCAAGAGGACAAAGTCTGCGAGCTTACCCACCTCAATCGTACCCTTGTCGTCTTCTTCAAAATGTTGCCACGCTGGCCAAATTGTTAGCGCCTTTAAAGCCGTCATGACGTCCACGCGCTGGTGAGGCCCGAGTATGTCCCCCGACCGGGTTCGACGAGTTACAGTCGCATCGAGGATGCGCATGCTATCCGGGAACGCTACAGGCGCATCATGATGTGATCCAAACTTCATTCCCCGCTGGACGAGCCAGCCTGTCGGAGAAATGTTTTCAGCCTTTATCGGGCCCACAGTATGATCGCGGTGCCAATCGCCCCAATAAAATGTGTGCATTGGGAAGACCGATGGGAAAACCCCTAAACGCTTGTAGGCGTCAACCTGATCCTCTCGCATGAACTGTCCGTGAACAAGAACTGGGCGATTTCCAGGGTCACCATAAGCTGCCTGCGCGACCTCAAGTGCCGCAATCAGCATATCTGAGGCGCCCTCGCCATTCGCATGTGTGATAATCTGGAGGCTGTTTTCATAGCACCAGTTCACAGCATCCTGCACTTGCTCCATCGTCACTGCAGCGTAGCCAGCATAACCGGCTGGGTATTCGCCCACCGGATCATAATAAGGGCGATCTCGAAGTGCGGTGAAACCTTGTGGCGATCCGTCAATTGTCAGCTTGCAGCCACCGACACGAATGCCGTCTACGTAGTTCAACGAAGCATTCTCGACGATGTAGGTTTTTGCTTCGAACACGTCGGGAAACGCGACGACATCAATCGGGATTTTCCCTTCAGCGGCCACAGTCTTGAGTGCTTCTACGACTTCCGCAGAAGAGCGACCGTCTTGAGCGGTGGTGTAGCCAAAACTGGCCCATAGTTCAGCGCCAGCTTCCGCGAATGCTAACATCGCTTCCGGACCAAGTTGACTGAGCATTGGTACGAGCGCACCGAAAAACGCGTACTCCTCAAGAACCCCATTTGGTTCGCCATTCGCCTCTCTTTGTATGACACCTCCTGTGGGGTCAGGTGTGGATGCATTAAAACCCACAAGCTCAAGCGCTCTGGAATTAGCAACCCCCAGATGGCCTGACTGGTGCACAATCATGACAGGAAGGTCAGTTGTTACTGCATCCAGATCCTCTCGTGTCGGATGGCGGAGTTCAGCAAGTTGCGCGTTGTCATAACCGAAGCCAATGATGACACCCGATTGTTCGACTGCTTCAGCATTTTCTTCGGCCCAGTTTCGTAATGTATTCTGAAGGCTTGCAATATCGGTGACCTCACCGTCGGGTGGTGCAAGCAGGTTGGCTGACAGCGCTTGTAGTCCTCCAAATACAACATGGCCGTGGCTATCGACAAAGCCAGGAAGCATGGTTCTTCCATTCAGGTCGAAGAGTTCGGTCGCGTCTCCCTGGTTGGTCATAACCTCCGCCAGTTCACCGACAGCCAGAATGCGTCCGTCCTTGACCGCCACAGCCTCAACAGTTTGCTTTTCCTCGTTGATCGTCAGAATTGGACCACCGGTGTAAATTGTGTCGGCAATTTCCTGTGCGGCCGTAGGGCCGGCAACGATTGTAGAGCCAACAAAAAGTAATGAACTTAAAGGCTTAAAAGACATCTACTTGCTCCTTCAATTTGAGCTGATACCGTGTTCGCGGCGGTCCTAATGACTGCCTCTGCTGTCCTCATACTCCTCAATAGGCCTTTGGAAACCGGCCCCTTCATAGCCGTCATAGCTACACACTCTCACGACAATGATTACAAAGAGTGCCATGAGGATTGCTCTGGCAGTCGAGGTTTGCAGCAAGTATTTCATTACTATTTTTTAATAATGCGTCAGTGACTTGGCAAAGAATTTCGGTGGCTTTTCATCCAGCCGGCCAGTAGAGCCTGGGCTGCAGAGCATCTGTAGCTAAACGAGTAAACTCTCTCTGCTGAACCGTTGCGGCTTGGCTCGCTGTAAAGCCAACTCTGGAAAATGTCCGCTTCGGGCTCGATGCAGTCATTCGCTGCGACTCTCACCAGCGACCGCTCTGCGGACGTAGCCGTCGTCCACGGTAACTCAAGCAAGGTCCGCTTCAAGTAGAGCTGCAAGCCGACCGATGCCCAACGTTGGCCAAATCAGCGCTATCGGCTAATCCAAGAGCGGCCCGTTTCCTTCCCCATGCGCCATGTATCTTCCGCTACCTTTTGTTGTCTGGCGCGACCTCGGTACTGGTCGTTCCCACCACGACGTGACTGGTCTTCTCGGCTGGCGAAGAGGCGTCGCGTTTTGCGAATCTGACGCTCACGAACACCGTGAAGCCAGCCATCATAAGGAACAGCGCCCAGTGCAACGCAGAATCCTCGAAGACCGCTGAAACAAGGCTGGCAACTAACGGGCCTGCAATACCTCCGGCAGTCGTGACAAAAAGCATCGTCACTGAGGCTGCAGCGACATAGACGGGGGGCGTTCGGTCCATCGCGTGTGCGACGAGAAGCGAATACATTGTCAGCAAGGCTCCGCCCAGAATCACCATGAGGCCGAGGAATACCGAATGCCAGATTGTTCCGAAAATCGCGTGATAGGCCGATCCGTCACCGCTGCCAACTATCGAGAAATAAAAAAGCAGGGCTGAGGCAATCACTCCGTTGATCAGAATGATGACCCGCCGGTCGTGGCGGTCGGATGCCCACCCGAGCGGGTACATGAAGAGAATCCGTCCGAGATACTGATCCTCCCCCTCTGAAGTGGTCCGCCGTTATGGTTAAGAAAATGGAGGAACCACATGGCGAACAAGCGACCGAAGCCGGAAGAGATTG